>NZ_CP019607.1:600634-1201268 GCF_001998865.1 Tessaracoccus flavescens | reverse complement strand
AAGTGGTCGCCCAGATCGACCGCAGCAAGACGGCGAAGATCTTCCAGCGCCTGTTCGAGGGAGTATCCCTCTTGGAAGAGGTCAAGGTCTGTCGTTGCTCTAGCAGTTGGGACGCGGGCGAGCATCCCTGCGCCGCCCTTCAGGATCCACTGCGACTCATCACCTTCGGAGAACACTCGACTCAGGAACCGGCGGTGTACTTCCTCCTCGACGAGCATCTGCACACTGCGACCGGTGCGCTTTGCATGTGCGCGCGCAGCCAGTGTGATCGCGTGCGCGACGCCCTTGGAATTGGGATAGTGGTCACTCATCACCTGTCGTCTCGCTCTCGCTTGCTGGCCCAGTCATGCTACGAGGATCGTTGTCGTGTGGGATCAGCTCGGGGCCGGGTAGACCGAGCTGAGGCGTCGCTCCGAGAAGACCCCGAGCCCGGCGAGCTGCGGGCGTCTCTCCGAGAAGATATTGAGGCGTCTCTCTGAGAAGATCCCCAAGCCCGGCGCGCTGAAGCGTCTCTCCGAGAAGATCTTGAGGCGTCTCTGTGAGAAGATCCCCAAGCCCGGCGAGCTGAAGCGTCTCTCCGAGCAAGACCCTCTCGATGAGCACTGGCCGGATCGCCTCAAGCAATGCGAGATGCTCCGCCCGTAGTGTCGCCGCGTAGCCCGCCAGTCCCAACTTCATGAGTTCCTCTTGCAGCGCGGGGCGGGTGGACATGCGCCGGATCATCTCGCCTGCCTCGGCGGCGTCGATCTGAGCCGTCTCCGCGAGCTTGTCGTAGAGTCCTTGGGCGTCACCCGTGGGCAGTCCGTTGCGGGCGGCCAGCGGGGCCAGGAGCGCCATAAGGCGCTCCTGGTCGAGGTCGCGCCGACTGACAGCGTCACGCAGGGTGTCAGCGACGAGGCTGAAGTCGATGTTGCTTTCGAGGAGGTCTGCGATGGTGCGTTCCATCGTCATGACGGGCAGCCCCTCGGCCAGGGTGACGTCGACGGGGTCGAGTTCTCGTTGCCTGTAACGGATATCGCTGCGCTGAGTCTGCCGCCGCTGTGGGGCGACGAACTCGTGTCGGTGGGCCCGGTGGTCGCCGATTCCGTTGAGGAGAGCCGCAGACTCGCCAGCGACCGTGACATCGCCGCCTCGGCGGTCCCTCGCTTCCGCAAGAAGCTTCGGGCTTGTGCTGAGCCATGCTGCGCGCAGCTCGCTCCAGCGGTCGTCTGGGGTACCGCTGTCGCGGTAGACACCATGTGCGAGGCGTTCGAGGTGCCCGGCATCGACCATCCGCGCCAAGTCGACTCGGGAGACGCCAAGCGTCTTCGCCTGGGCGGTCGTGATCATCCCCCACTGTGTGGAGGTGACCTCGGCTAGCCGTCTGAGCTTCTCCGCTAGGTTCATACTTGGATTGTATCTGCCTGGGAGATACAATCCAAGCTTACGGGCTCGATTCTGTGTTACAAAGCAAGTGGTCGGTGGGCTGGTTAGGTTTGCTCAGGCAGGGCTGATGTTGCGGTGCGATGCCGGTCGCTGATGTCCCTGATGCGGTGTTGCAGGGAGGCGAATGCCTCGTGCCAGCGGACCCACGCGAACGATGCGTTGCCTTCACCAATCACTGAGCAGTACGCCACGTAGAGTGCCTTGAATTCTTCTTGCAGGCCGGTGTTGGTGCTGAGTTCCTCGAGGAGGGTTTCGCGTAGGTAGTACGTGACGAACAGCCAGTCGAGCCATTCGGTGAAGTCGTCGAACTTGCCCGGTGCCTTGAGGCTGTTGTCCGTGTCGTCCTGTCCGCCTGCAGTTGGGCCTTGCCCTTGCCCTTCCAGGAAGGTGAGTCTTTGGTGGAGCTGGCCAATGAGTCCCTTGATCGTTTTGATCTCGCTGGCGATCTGCATACCCAGCTCGTCGGTGAGGGTCATGTCTGGCCTGGGCTGGTTCGGGGGTGTCGGGGTCTGAGTATCGGAGTCGTCGCCTGGTGACGTCATGAGTTCGTTCCTTTTCCGGTGATGCGCCGGACCTTGGTCTGGGAGTTTGGAGGACCGCTTGGGCCTGACCGCGGCGCGGCTGTCTTCTTCTCTCAGGGGCATGTCGTGAGTCCTCTCGGGTGGCTGGTGAGGTGGTGTGGGTTAGCAGGCAGTGCACTTCGCCGGGGAACACTTCCAGGTCCACGCCATCGAGGGCCTTCGCGCTGGGGAAATGCTTGACGATCCCGCTCATTCTTGGCAGGGCCGAATTTGTATCACCATCGACCATAAACGGACGCTACCACGCTGGTCAGCCCAGCGGAATGGTCTTTTCCGCATCGTTATCAGGTCGCGATGCAGGTGAGCGAGGCTGTGCTCAGGCGAACAACACGAGCGCGAGGAGGAGCACCGAGTTCACGATCTCGACGGCGCCGATCACGCCCGGCTTCCTCCGCGCCCTCGGCATCCACCATGCGCGGACCACCAGCAGGAGCGCCCACGGGGTCCACCACCAGGTCAGCCAGCCGGCGGCGACGGCGCCGACGATCAACACCGCGAGCACCGCGTGGTAGGCGATGCAGCGGGGCGCCGAGCGTGGGTCGTTGCGTTCGCGGATCAGCGCCTTGACGTGCAGCACCGTCCCGATGAAGTACAGCGTGACGACGGCCATCACCGCCCACTCGCGCCATTCCAGCGCCGGGGCCCCCGGCCAGAGCCGCAGCACGCCCATCAGGCCGGACGACGCCACGATGGTCAGCACCCCGGAGAGCAGGCTGCGCTCCCGTTTGCTTGCCGCCAGCCAGAGCGAGGTGCCGAGCACGACGGCGTAGGGCGGCACCCACCACAGCAGCGGCCAGCCCTTGAAGACGAGGGTGACGAGGCCGAACGCGCTCGCGGCCCCCGTGTAGGTCGCCAGCGGAACGTAGTAGCGGGCGCGCCGCTTGGCGGGCGACTTGAGGGTCAGCGTCGCGGCGTTGAAGGCGAAGTAACCGACCAGCCAGGTGAGACCGAGGAACAGGTCGCCGAGGTCGAGCTGGCGGTGCGGGGCTGCGAGCGCGAGGCCCGTGAGATAGGGCACGACGATCATCGCCCATGCCCCGTGCTGCTGCGGAACCCAACCAGAGTTCTTCGTACCGGCCACGTGGCCACGCTATCCGAGGCGTTGTCGGCCGGACCGTCGGCCCCTGTGTTTACGCTTCCTCCATGAACGACGACGTCCATGAGTGGCTGCTCGACTCCGATCCGGCGCTGCGCTGGCAGGTCGAGCGCGACCTGCTGCGCCGTCCCGAGGATCAATGGCAGCGCACGCGCGCACGGGTCGCGACCGAGGGCTTCGGCGCGCGGCTGCTCGCCCTCCAGGACCCGGACGGACAATGGGCGGGCGGAGCGTTCTTCCCGGCCGGCTTCGAGTTCGAGAATCCGGAGCCTGGCCAGCCGTGGACGGCGACCACGTGGTCGCTGAACCTTCTGCGCGAGTTCGGCCTCGACCCTTCGGTGCTCGGGGACACGGGAGACAGGATCGAGCGCAACTCGCGGTGGGAGTACGACGATCTTCCCTACTGGGACGGCGAGGTCGACGTCTGCATCAACGCGTTCACCCTCGCCAACGGGGCGTGGCTGGGTCGCGACATGTCCGGCCTGCGCGACTGGTTCCCCGCTCACCAGCTTGACGACGGCGGCTGGAACTGCGAGTGGGTGGAGGGCGCGACCCGTTCGTCGGTCGTCTCGACGCTCAACGGCGTGAAGGGCATGCTCGACCACGAGATCAGGACCGGCGACGACACCCTCCGGCAGGCGCGTCAGCGCGGTCAGGAGTATCTGCTCGAGCGTCGGCTGCTGTGGCGGCTCTCCGACGGCGAACCGATCGGGCCGTGGGTCGACAAGTTCGCCTGGCCGTTCAGGTCGTTCTACAACGCGCTGACGGCGCTCGACCACTTCCGGGCCGCCTCCCTGCACGACGGCGTCGCGCCCGATCCGCGCCTGGCGGACGCCGTCGACGTGGTGCGGGCGGCGCGGCAGAGCGACGGCACCTGGCTGCAGGCACGCAGGCATCCGGGCGCGGTGTGGTTCGAGGTCGACGTCGACGGAGGCGAGCCGTCGAAGTGGGTCACCTTCCACGCCCTGCGGGTCCTCGGCTGGTGGGACGCGCCGTCGGTCTAGGCATACCTGGTCGTCAGGGCGGTTCTGGGTGACGCAAAGTCGCGGACCGGCGTCCGAGAGGCCCGGGGTGAACCGTCGCCTGTGGTAGACCCCGCGGTTGGGCAGGCTGCGGCGGATTGGCCTAGGTCGCCCGGGATGTCCTGTGCTGTCGGGGTTGGCGTGCACAGATCTACGAGGAGCGCGACTCGTGCCTCTATTGGCGGCGATCTCGCTCACCGTAGAACTGTGCTCGGGAGCTGCGCTAGGCGAGGTTCTGGGTTGCGGTGGCCTCGGGCGGCGACCGGGCTGAGTTGCAGTGGCAGCGGGACCTACCGACGTGGCCCTGGATGTCAGGGGGTGGCGTGCACAGATCTACGAGGAGCGCGACTCGTGCCTCTATTGGCACCTGTCTCGCTCACCGTAGAACTGTGCGCGGGAGCCGCGTCGGCTCACGGCACAGGCCGACCTGCGGGCTGCTACTGGGCCAGGCCGTAGAGGCGGTCGCCGGCGTCGCCGAGCCCGGGCACGATGTAGCCGTTCTCGTCGAGCTTCTCGTCGACGGCAGCGACGACGAGGCTGCACGGAACCTTGAGGTCGGACAGCAGGCCCTGCAGCTTCTCGATGCCCTCGGGGGCGGCGAGCAGGCAGATGCAGGTGATGTCGTCGGCGCCGCGGTCGACCAGGAACTGCACCGCCCCGCCGAGCGAGCCGCCCGTGGCGAGCATCGGGTCGAGGACGTAGCACTGGCGCCCGGACAGGTCCTGCGGGAGGCGCTCGGCGTAGGTCATGGGCTGGAGCGTCTCCTCGTCGCGGATCATGCCGAGGAAGCCGACCTCTGCCGTCGGGACGAGGCGGAGCATGCCGTCGAGCATGCCGAGGCCAGCGCGGAGAATGGGGACGACCAGCGGGGCCGGGTTCGCGAGGCGGGTGCCCTTCGTCATCGTGATCGGGGTCTCGATGTCGACCTCGTTGACGCGCACTCCGAACGTCGCCTCGTAGGCGAGGAGGGTGACCAGTTCGTCGACCAGCTTCCGGAAATTCGGCTGCGGGGTCGTCTTGCTGCGCAGCAGCGAGAGCTTGTGATCGACGAGGGGATGCTGAACGACGCGTACTTCCACGGACCAACTGTCCCACATCCGGCGCCGGTAGTGACCGGAAGGGGGTAGGAGGTGTGTCTTCCGGGCAGGCGTGCAAGGATGGGAACTCACGTGTGGTCGCGTTGGAAGGAGAGAGCCGTGGACGTGTTCGACGACGACGCGGAGCCGTTCGATCTGAAGGACGACGCCGACAGCGACGAGGACGACTACGACGACGATCTTGAGGACGCCTCGGAGGACGATGTCGACCTGGTCGTTGCCCTCTACCGTGAGGACGGCAAGCCGACCATCGTGCCTATGGACTTCGACCTGGCCAACGACCTCGACGAGCTGATCCGCCAGCTGAACCGCCTTCCCGGCGACTCCGGCGCCGACGGCTGGGTCTCCATCAACGGCGAGTTCTTCGTGATCTGCCGGGTGCGCGGACGCTCCGTCGAGGTGCTGCTCTCGGACGTGACCGCCGCCAACGACTGGCCGATCGCCCGCGACGTGGTCGACTACCTCGGTGTCGAGCTTCCCGACGAGGACGACGAGCCGGCCCCGCTCGGCGACATGGAGATGTACGCCGCGAGCGGCCTGCGCGCCTTCGAACTCGAGGCGATCACCACCGACTACGACGAGGACTCCGACGAGCTGCTCGGCCGGATCGCCGAGCGACTCAAGGTCGGCGACGAGTTCGAGCGGGCCGCCGAGGCCTTCGACGACTAGGAGCGGCGGTGGCCACCCGTTGGCACCCCGCGATGCGCCTCGCCCTTGAGGAGGCCGAGGCTGCCGCACGCCATGACGACGTCCCGATCGGCGCCGTCGTGCTCGACCCGTCCGGCGTCGTCATCGCCCGCGCGAGCAACGAACGCGAACTGCACGCAGATCCGACGGCGCACGCCGAGGTGGTCGCGATCCGCCGCGCCGCGGAGGCCGTCGGGGAGTGGAGGCTGACCGACTGCACGCTCGTGGTCACGCTCGAGCCGTGCACGATGTGCGCAGGCGCGATCGTCAGTTCCCGGATCGGCCACCTGGTCTTCGGCGCCTACGACGAGAAGGCGGGGGCCGTCGCCTCGCTGTGGGACGTCGTGCGGGACCCTCGCCTGAACCACCGCCCGAAGGTGACCACCGGTGTCCTGGCCGAGGAGTCGACGGCGCTGCTCGACGCGTTCTTCGCCGCTCGCCGGTAGGCGGTCAAGCGCTGCCACGCGTCGGGGCCGAAGACGAGTGGCCCCCCACGGGGAGGTTGCGTCTCGGCAACCGGAACCGGCGACTCTCGGCGGCATGCAGGTCACGATCCGAAGCCCGGCAGCAGGGGCGTCAGGAACGGTGGGCGTCCGTCAACCGAGCGCGCGGACCGTGCGGAAGCCGACGTTGCCCGACGCCGAGTCGGCGGTGTTCGACGTCCGCGCCGAGTTGCGGTAGCGGTTGCAGTACGAGATGTGGCAGAGGTAGCTGCCGCCGCGCATCACGCGGCTGACCGCCGGGTCGGACTTGTCCGAGCCGGCCCGCCACACGTCCGAGCACCATTCCCAGACGTTGCCGACCGTCTGCCACAGCCCGAACCCGTTCGGTTCGAAGCTGTGCACCGGTGCGGTGGTCAGGAATCCGTCCTCGACTGTGTTGACGGCGGGGAAGCGGCCCTGCCAGATGTTGGCGCGCCAGCCGCGCTCGTCGACCTCCTCGTCGCCCCACGGGTACTTCTTCGACGCGAGGCCGCCGCGGGAGGCGTACTCCCACTCAGCCTCAGTGGGGAGCCGACGACCGGCGTAGGCGGCAGCGTCGGCCCAGCTCACCTGGACGACGGGGTGGTCGCCGATTCCCTCGAGCGCGGATTCCGGCCCGGCCGGGTGCCGCCAGTCGGCGCCGCGGACGGCCAACCACCAGGGGGTGCCGGGGACGGCGCCGAGCACGTCCTCGTCCCTGGCCCTGACGGCGAGGTGGAAGACGGCCGAGACGCCCAGGTCCTCGGCGTCGGTCACGTAGCCGGTGGCGTCGACGAAGGCCGCGAAGGCGTCGTTGGTGACGGAGGTGGCGTCGATCGCGAAGGGCTCGACCTCGACCTGGCGCACCGGCAGCTCGCCGTCGCTGCGGTTGGCGTCGCCGGAGGAGTCGCCCATCGCGAATGTGCCGCCGGGCAGCTCGACCTCTTCGGGAAGGTGGTCCGAGCGGCCGACGGGGCCGGCAGCCATCCGCGCCGTCCCGGGTGCGCGCTCCGCGAACGACGACACGTCACCGGAGCAGCAGGCGTGGGAGCCATGATCGTCAGCCACCGGTCGACCTCCTTCTCAGGGCATTGTCCCCAAGCCGTTCGGGCGTCGCACCGCCCGACCGGGTGCTGGTCAGAGGTCGTCCTCGATCGGCAGCTTCATGTCGGGCTGGGCCTTCCGGAACACGGCCGACACCACGACGGCGAGCGCGCAGATCGCGACGCTGACCAGGATGCCGCCGTGGCCGCCCTGCGCGTCGATGGCGATGCCTGCCAGTGCCGACCCGATGGAGGTGCCGATCAACTGGCCGGTGCCGATCCAGCCGAACGCCTCGGCGGTGTCGGAGAGGTCGACGGCGCGGGCGATCACCGAGGACACCGCGGCCAGCGCCGGGGCGATGCCGAGGCCGGCGACGAACAGCGCGATGGAGAGTCCGACGAAGCCCGACGTCGCCGTCGCGACCGCGAAACCGCTGACGACCACCAGCAGTCGCAGAGTGAGCGACCAACGGGTGAGCTGACGGTTCCCGGCGAGCAGGCCGCCGAGCAGGGATCCGATCGACGAGATGGCGAGCACGATGCCCGCGTTCACGGAACCCTCGCCGAACGTGGCGACGACCGCGGCCTCGATCGAGGCGAACGAGCCGATCATCAGCATCGAGGCGAACATCATCAGGACCACCGACGGGTTCTGCAGCACCCGTCCGAGCTTGCGCGTGGCTGCGGGGATCACGAGTCGGCGGACTCGCGGGGCGAGCGCGAACAGCAGCCCTCCGGCGACCTGGATCGCGACGACCACCAGCAGCGCCGTCGACGTGCCGAAGCCCGCGACGAGGAGGGTGATCAGGACCGGTCCGAACACCCAGATCAGTTCCTGCAGGGCTGCGTCGAGGTTGAACAGGGCGGTGAGCATCCGCTGCGGCGCCATGACGGGGTACAGGGTGCGGACGGCGGGGATGACCGGAGGCATCGCCGCGCCGCCGATCGCCGCGAGCGCGGCCTGGCCGGCGAGGGGGAGGTTCAGCGCCGCGAGCAGCCCGAAGGAGGCCGAGGAGATGACCAGCGTCACCACGAGGACCGGCATCGTCCCGAACCGGCTGAGCTGGCGCGAGACGATCGGCCCGGCGATGGCCATGCCGATCGAGAAGGCGGCAAGCACGATGCCTGCTGAGGTGTAGTTCCCCTGGGTGTGCTCGACGTGCATCAGGAGGCCAAGCGAGTACATGCCTGCGGGGAAGCGGGCGGCGAGCTGGGTCGCGATGACGAGAGCGAGACCGGGAATCTTCATCAAGGTCACGAAGTCACGCACCGGCACACTCTATGCCCCGGCCGCCAGCGGGGCCAGCGGGCGCAGTCCGGGTCGTTCCGGGCGTCGCAATGGCGGCTCGGTCCGAGCGGGATCGTCCGGCAGTTCCCCGGCACGAGGGTCCTCGATGGTGTGGACCTGGGGGGCTCCCCGCGACACCTCGTCTCCATCGTGACCATGTCGATGCTGTTGACCTGGGGGTGCCCCTCGGCTCCTCGGCCCCATCGTGACCCACTTCGATGCGGAGGGTGCTTGCGACCCGGTTGACGTGCACAGTTCTACGGTGAGCGCGGTTGGTGCCAATGGTGGCGTGTGTCTCGCTCCTTGTAGGTCTGTGCACGGGAGCGGGCCACGGGGGTCTCGCCCAGAGTGGCGGCTGCCTGTGCCGCTCAGTCGTCTGGGATTCGGTGCACGTGGCGACCCGACCGTCGGCGATGAGCGGGTTCACCGTCGAGGTCGCCCGCGACTAAAGCCCGTCGGGGGGACGTGCACAGTGCCACGGTGAGCGCGGTTGGTGCCGATAGTGGCGTATGTCACGCTCCTTGTAGGTCTGTGCACGGGAGTTGGCCGGGGGGTCTCAGCCGGAATGGGCTGCTGCCCTGGCCGCTCGGTCGGCTGGGGTTCTGCGAGCGCTCCCTGCGTCGCTCGGCCTCGGCCGATCAGTCGGAGGGGCAGAGCCAGCGGTCTGTGGCCGCGTCGACGTTGCGAGCGGGCCTGTGAACGAGCGCCAATGCTCGGGCGACGATCCCGTTGCCTCATGTCAAGATGCCCGCTTGGTTTGAGTCGTTGCCTCATCTGAAGATGCCCGCGTGATTTTGGTGCGGGAGAGGTAGACGTGGTTGCGTTTCGCGCGTCGCTGGACGGCTCCGCGGCGTTTGGCGAGGTCGAGCAGGTTGCCTTGGATCACAGCGATCTGGTCGCCGAGTTCGATGGGGTCGACGGTGTCGAGGCGGTCGTGGAGGGCAGCGTGCTCGGCTGGGGTGAGCGTGTCGGGGTGGTCGCGAAGGAGCCGGTCGGCTGGTGTGGTGGCGGTGTCGTGGCGTTTGGTGACTTTCGCGCCGGTGCGGGTTTTCGAGATCAGTTTCTGGCTGGGCATCAGCAGGTTGTTTCGGGTGTTCCAGGCGGGCCAGAGGTGGTTGAGGAGGTCAAGTTCGCGGGCGGTGTCGTAGCGCCAGTAGCCGACGGCGCGGCGCACGATCGACCAGTTCTTTTGCTCGATGTGGGCTTGGTCGTTGGAGTGGGAGGGCCGGCCGCGGGTGAAGGTGATCTGGCGCAGGTTGCAGTAGCGGGAGAGGTGGTGGTTGATGAACTCGGATCCGTTGTCGGAGTGGATTCCCAGGATCAGGAACGGGAACCGGCCGATGAGTTGGTCGAGGCCAGCGGCGACGATGCGTTCGCCTTTGGAGCGCACGGTGCAGGTTTCGGTCCAGCCGGTGGCGATGTCGGTGGCGTTGAGGCTGTAGTGGAAGGTGCCGTTGTTGTCGCCGCCTTCGTGGCCGACCAGGTCGATCTCGATGAACCCGGGTTCGGTGTCGTTCCACTCGGCCCAGGTCTTGAGCGGAATCGAGGACTTCAACAACGAGCCGGGTTTGGTGTGGGCGATGCCTTTGGCAGCGATCAGTCCGGTGCGGTAGGGCTGCAGGTGCCGGTCCATGGTGGCCGGTGACATGGCCAGGAGCTGGTCACGGACCTCGACGCTCATGTCGAGTCGGTCGAGGCGTTCCAGCGCGGCCAGCAACCGTGGCAAGGCGGCTGCGAGACGTTTCGAGGCGATCCCGTCGAGCATGGCCCAGCACCGCACCAATGCTTCGGTGACGTGTGTGTCGTAGCGCCTGATCGCCTCTCGGGGTTTGCGGGGCCCGGGCATCTGACCGGTCGCGGCGCGGCGCAGCATCTTGCGGGCATGATCGCGATGCCAGCCGGTGACCTGGACCACCGCGTCCAGAATCGCGGCCTTCTCCGCCTTGGTCGCCTTCGTCCATGCCTTCGCCTGGGCCGTGGTGATCGCTTTGCGCTGGGCCATCGTCAACTCCATCCTCGTAGCGTGCCGCTACGCGGGCATGTTGAGATGAGTCAACGAATCGACCTACGCGGGCATCTAGCGTGAGTCAACTCGACGATTGGTCAAACGGCAGGCGACTCGGTAAAATCGCTCTCGGTGATGTGACTGAGCGGCCGAAAGTGCTCGCCTCGAAAGCGAGAGTAGGGAAACCTACCGGGGGTTCAAATCCCTCCATCACCGCCAGAAGAAGCCCCGCAGCAGTGCGGGGCTTCTCTCATGCGTCCTCCCGTCCCGATGCGAGCCTCGGGGCCCCCGCCAGCCACGGCTCAGGCGTTGATCTGCTCATCACGACCATCCCGGCCGACTGCATCGCAACGTCCCGAGCCGGACCCGGGAGCATTCCTCAGGGCGGCGGCGAGGCGAGGTCACGGCAAACGCGGACCCGGGTCAGGCCGAGGCTGCAGAGCGTTTCTCGACCGCAGTGATCACCATCAGCGCGATCGACAGGAACGTCAGCGACAGCCCCATCCCGCCGACGAGGTCCGTCACGTAGTGCACGGCCAGGGCCATCCGCGCGAACGACACCAGCCACACCAGCGCCACCGCGGCCTACACCAGCCACGGGTGCACCCGGAACAGCGGCGCGAAGACGAGCCAGGCGCCGATCACAGCCGCCGTGATCGCGGCCGCATGCGATGAGGGGTAGGCGGAGCCGAACGCAGAGACGGCGGCGAGCCCCGGACGGGGACGGTCGACGAAGACCTTGATCGCCAGCGGCAACACGGAGGCGACCAACAGCATCACGCTCCACACGACGGTCGGCAGCCTCAGCGCCTCGCCCGGCGCGCCCTCTCGGCGCGGGACAACGAGGCAGGCAACGAGCAGCACCCCCGCGATGACCCGCAACGTGTCGGGGCTGAGGATCGCGCTGATCACGACCCACGTCGTCTTCCAGGCCGGGTTCGTCTCGCACAGCTCCCCGAAGAAGCGGGCGGGGACGAGGTCGAGCGCGATCGGAACCGGCTGGGCGGGACCCAGCAGGAAGGACACCGCGAGCAGGAGGACACCGACGCTCAGACAGATGCGCAGCGAGGAACGCTTGCTCCCATGCCACCTCTGAGTCTCGAAACCCCGAGAAGGCTCGCCGCGGCGTGACATGGGCGTGGCTTTACGGCTCTCGGCTCGGCTCGGGCGAGGGCTTGGGGGTCGGAGTCTTGGGCGGAACCACACAGACCTCGCCGCCCGCGATCTGAGAGATCGGGGTCTCGGCCATCTCAACGCCATCGGTGGGGAGGTAGACGTCGAAGGTGCCGTCGATGCGTCCGTCGTCCTGCACCTCGAACGTGTCGGGTGCGAACTGGAGCGTCAGCAGGCGGAGCTGGCCGCCGTGCTTCGTGTTGCCCTTGATCGTGACCTTCTTGTACTTCTCCTCGACGTTGTCGATCCGGATCACGTTGAAGGCCCGCGACTCGAGCGCGTCCCGGAGGCGGCCCGCCGCCCCGGTGGTGAAGCCGGCGTTGAAGATCCGCACGTAAACCGACTGTCCCGTCAGGGTCTCGACGGTCTGCGTCACGCACGGCGTCGGCGACGGCGACGGAATCGGTGCCGTCAAGGCCTTCCAGCCCCACAATGCGCCCCAAGCGAGCAGGCCGAGGAGCCCCAGCAGGATCAGTGGGGTAGCGATGAGCCTGAAAATGCGCACTCGTGCCGCCTTCGTCGGGGTTTGGGAGGAAACCTTAGTTCAATTCGAGCACCCGGGCGTGCATTGTCTGCCGCTGCTGCAGTGCAGCGCGCAGAGCACGGTGGAGCCCGTCCTCGAGATAAAGCTCACCCCTGTAGGCGACGACATGGGCGAACAGATCTCCGTAGAAGGTCGAATCCTCCTCGAGCAGCGCTTCCAGATCCAGGGTCCTCTTGGTGGTCGTGAGTTCGTCAAGGCGCACCTGGTGAGGTGCGATCGCGATCCACTGCTTCTGGGTGTAGCCGTGGTCCGGATAGGGGCGATTGTCGCCGACGCGCTTGAAGATCACGGCCCCACAGTACCCGCAACCGTTTGAGAGGTTGCCGTCGACCGGCAGAGTCACCCTGCCGGGCAGCCGGAAGTGAACGTGATCGCGGCGCTCCGGAGGCGGGATGTGGGAAGGTAGGCGCGTGAACGATGCAGCACATGTCGACCTCATCCGCGCGGGTTACACCTTCGACGTTCCGTCGGCCACCCTCGGTGTCCTGATCGCCGACGATCAGCCCGTCGTCGACGCCCCGATCCGCATTCCCCTTTCCATGTTCAACCGCCACGGACTCGTCGCCGGCGCCACCGGAACAGGCAAGACGGTGACCCTCCAGGTGATGGCTGAGGCGCTCAGCAGCGCCGGCGTGCCCGTCTTCGCGGCCGACATCAAGGGCGACCTCAGCGGCATGGCGACGGCAGCCCAGTCGGGCGAGAAGATCCTCGCCCGCGCCGCAGGCCAGGGCCAGCCGTGGGAACCGACGTCGTTCCCCACCGAGTTCTACGCCCTCGGCGGCGAGGGCATCGGCATCCCCGTCCGCGCCACCATCACGGCGTTCGGCCCGATCCTGCTGTCGAAGGTCCTCGACCTCAACCAGGTGCAGGAATCCTCCCTCGGTCTGGTGTTCCACTATGCGGACAAGGCCGGCCTCGCGCTGCTCGACCTGAAGGACCTGATCGAGCTGCTGAAGTACCTGACCTCCGACGAGGGCAAGGCCGAGCTGAAGGGCATCGGCGGGGTCAGCACCGCCACCGCCGGCGTCATCCTGCGCTCCCTGATCACGCTGGCCGACCAGGGTGCCGACGTGTTCTTCGGCGAGCCGGAGTTCGACCCGTCCGAGCTGATGCGGGTCGCGCCCGACGGTCGCGGTGTCGTCTCGCTGCTCCAGCTGCCGAGGCTCGCCTCGCGCCCCGCGCTGTTCTCGACGTTCCTGATGTGGCTGCTCGCCGACCTGTACAACGACCTGCCTGAGGTCGGCGACATCGACAAGCCGAAGCTGGTGTTCTTCTTCGACGAGGCCCACCTCCTGTTCAACGGCGCCTCCAAGGCCTTCCTCGACGCCATCACCCAGACGGTGCGGCTGATCCGCTCCAAGGGGATCGGCGTGTTCTTCGTCACCCAGACGCCGAAGGACGTGCCTGACGACGTGCTCGCCCAGCTCGGCTCGCGCGTGCAGCACCAGCTGCGCGCACACACGCCGAACGATGCGAAGGCGCTGAAGGCGACGGTGGCGACCTACCCGAACTCCGACTACGAGCTCGAGGAGTTGCTGCAGCAGCTGGGCATCGGCGAGGCCATCGTCACGGTGATGAGCGAGAAGGGCGCGCCGACGCCGGTCGCCTGGACGAAGATCTGGGCGCCGACCTCCCAGATGGGCCCGACGCCGGAGCCGCAGATGCAGGCCATCGTCGACGCGTCTCCGATGAAGGCCCGCTACGGCGAGGCGATCGACCGCGAGTCGGCCTACGAGCTGCTGACCAAGCGTCTCGCCGAGGGCGCCCGCATCGCCGAGGAGGAGCGCCTCGAGAAGGAGCGCGCCGAGCAGGCAGCGGCTGCCGAAAAGGAGGCCGCGCGGCTCGAGAAGGAGTTCGAGAAGCAGCAGCGCGACGCCGAGAAGGAGCGCGCCCGCCTCGAGCGCGAACAGCGCGCCCAGGAGGCGGCCCGCCGCAAGTGGGAGAAGGAGAACCCTTCGCTCATGGAGCAGGTCACCAAGTCGACGGTGTTCAAGGACCTGGTCCGCACCACCGGCCGCGAGATCATCCGCAGCATCTTCGGAACTGGCCGCCGCTCGCGCTGACGTCGAAACGCCCGTGACGCCGTCCGTTCCGGGAGGAGGAACGCTCGGCGGCGTACTCGTCCCTCCCGTTACTAGAGCGGGCCCACCCTGCGGAGCAGCGCCTGTTGTCCCTCCCCGGTCCCTCGGCAGGGCCGGGCACGGCGCGCGTTGTCCCTTCCGTTCCTTGAGCAGGGCCGCCCCGCAGAGCGGGATCGCCCGTTGTCGAAAGGTTCGTGACGATGCGCGGGGTCTTCGGTCGGGATTGCTTGTAGGTGTGGGTGCCTTTCGACGACGCCTGGCGCGACTTCGTCGGCCGAGGCTGCTCGAGGAACGGGTTGGGCGGACCTACGAGACCGTGTAGCGCTCGACCTTCGGGTCGTTGCGGACCCGGTCTGTGATCTCCTGCAGCTGTTCGGCCAGCGACGCCGCCGACAGCTGGTTCGACAGGAACCGCGCCCACAACTCGCCCTGCTCGAGGTTCAAGCCGTAGTAGTCGTTGAACCGCCACGTGAAGACGTCCTCGCCAGCGTCGGCGAGCAGGCGGGTCTGCGACGTCAGGGCAGACGACTTCAGGTCGGTCGGGATCGAGTTGCGCACGATCGTCGGCATCAGGTTCGTCCTGGTGAACTCCTGCGCGACCTCGGGGCTCAGCATCGTCTTCAACAGGGCCTTGCCGCCATCAGGGTTCGACGCCTTCGCGGGCACGACGAACGGCTCCATCGACGCCGAGTGGATCGCGGTGATCGGCAGCGTCGGCGACGACGTCAGCGTCGGGGCCGCCGCGACCGTCATCTCGAAGTTCTCTGCCGTCCGCTCGATCATCTCGTGCGCGATCCAGGCGCCGGACGGGTACAGCAGCGCCAGCTGACGGTCCGACCACTCGGCCTGCGCGTCGAGGTACGGGCCGCCGTGCAGGAAGAAGCCCTCCTTCACGCACAGCTCCAACTGCTCCAGCACGCCCATCACCGCCGGATGCTCCCAGCAGCCGGAGTCGAGGTTGTCGAGGGCCTTGCGGACGTCGTGGCCGCCCTCCTTGATCGCCGACGAGACGGCGAGCTCCTGGTAGTAGGTGGCCGCGTCGTCGCCCCAGACGAACAGGTACTTGTCGAGGCCGCGCGCGGTGTCGCCGAGCTCGAGCAGGTCGTCCCAGGTGGTGGGGACGGCCCATCCCTCGGCGGCGAACAGCGCTGCCGAGTACCAGAGGCCGTAGACCGACACGGCGTAGTTGACGGCCATCAGGTCGTCGCCGACCTTCCCCGGGTTGAGAGCCCCGGTGTGCAGGGTCTCCGAGATGACCTCGCCCTGGCTGTTGGTGGCGGCGATCACGTCGTCGAGGGGGAGGAACTGGTCGAGCATCTCCGCGACCGGCAGCGGATCGGCGCCCGAGTTGTCGATCAGGTCGGGCGGGGTGGCGCCGTCGGCGAAGCGGGCCTTGAGTTCCTCGTTGACCTTCTCCAGCGCCGTGACCTTCGTGGTGACGCTCGGGTAGGCCTTCGTCAGCAGGTCGGCGGCGAGCTGGACGTAGGCCGTCCCGAAGGCACCGTCGAAGACGGCGGCGTCGATGCTGAGCTTGTCCCCGGCGCGTTCAGGCCACTGCGTCGGCGTCGCGCTCGGGGTCGGGGACGTCGACGGAGGGGTCGGGTCGGGGGTGCAGGCCGCCAGCGGAGCCAGCGCGAGCGCGGACAGCACGTGTCGGCGGCTGATCGGCTGCATGGGACTCCTCTGGTAGTCAGACCACCCTACGACACACTGCAGCCGACCCGCTGCGGGTCGGCTGCTCGACGTGGGTGGCGGTGGTTCAGCGACCGGTGCCCGCGTAGACGGTGGCCTCCGAGTCGGCGTCGAGCCCGAACGCGGTGTGGGCCGCACGGACGGCGCGGTCGACGTCGTCAGCCCCGACGATCACGGAGATCCGGATCTCGGAGGTGGAGATCATCTGCAGGTTCACGTCGGCCTTGGCGAGGGCGTCGAAGAAGGTGGCCGAGACGCCAGGGTGTGAGCGCATCCCGACGCCCACGACGGAGACCTTTCCGATCTGGTCGTCGTAGAGCAGTTCGTCGAAGCCGACCTCGTCCTTGACCGCCTCGAGCGCCGCGATGGCCTTCGCCCCGTCCGACATCGGAAGCGTGAACGAGATGTCGGTCTTGACGTCGCTGAGCCGCGAGATGTTCTGGACGATCATGTCGATGTTGAGGTCTTCGTCCGCGACGGCGCGGAAGATGCGGGCGGCCTCGCCGACCTTGTCGGGAACGCCCGCGATGGTGATCTTTGCCTCGCCGCGATCGTGCGCGACGCCGGTGATGATGGCTTCTTCCATGGTGTCGTCCTTGGTGATCTCGTCCTGGTTCTTGACCCAGGTGCCTGGCTGGTCGGAGAAGGAGGAGCGCACGTGCACGGGCACTCCCTCGCGGCGGGCGTACTCGACGCACCGCAGGTGGAGGATCTTGGCGCCCGAGGCGGCCATCTCCATCATGTCCTCGTACCCGATCTCCTGGACGTGTCGGGCGGACTTCACGATGCGCGGATCAGCGGTGTAGACGCCGTCGACATCGGAGTAGATCTCGCAGTAGTCGGCGCCCAGCGCGGCGGCGAGCGCGACGGCGGTGGTGTCGGAGGCGCCACGGCCGAGCGTGGTGACGTCCTTCGTGGTTTGCGCGACGCCCTGGAAGCCGGCCACGATCGCGACGTTGCCCTCACCGAGCGCCTTCTCGACGCGGCCGGGCGTGATGTCGATGATGCGCGCGTTGCCGTGGGTGGGGGTCGTGATGACGCCCGCCTGCGAGCCGGTGTAGGAGACGGCTGCGACGCCGAGGTCGGACAGCGCCATCGCCAGCAGGGCCGCCGACTGGCGCTCCCCGGTGGTGAGCAGCATGTCGAGCTCGCGCGACTTGGGCCGCGGCGACACCTTGAGGGCGAGGTCCATCAGGTCGTCGGTGGTGTCACCCATCGCCGAGATGACGATGATGACGTCGTGCCCTTCGCCGCGGGTGCGGGCGATCCGGCGCGCGACGCGCTTGATGGACTCGGCGTCCGCAACGGACGATCCGCCGAACTTCTGAACGATGCGACCCATGCATAACCTCCTGGGAAACCTCCAAGAGTCTAGTCGTCCGGCGTGATCTGGACGACAGCGTCCGCGACGACGGCCGGTAATCTCTGCAGACATGAGCCTGCCGAACCTCACACCCGTCGAGCAGCGTGTGCTCGGATGCCTCCTCGAGAAGGAGGTGACGGTGCCGGCCAGCTATCCGCTGACGCTCAACGCGCTGCGCACGGCCTGCAACCAGACGAGCAGCCGCGAGCCAGTCGTCGAGTACGACGACCGCACCGTCCAGGACGGCATGCGCGCGCTCAAGGACCACGGCCTGGCCGGCTCGACGTGGGCCGACCACGGACGGCGCACCATCAAGTACGCGCAGGTCGCCGTCGAGGTGCTCGCGCTCGCGCCGGACGAGCGGGCCCTGCTCACCGTGCTGCTGCTGCGCGGACCACAGGCCCCCGGCGAGCTGAAGACCCGCACCGACCGGCTGCACGGCTTCGCCGACCGCGCCGACGTCGAGGCGACGCTGAAGCGGATGGCCGCCCGTGAGGAGCCGCTCGTCGTCGAGCTTCCGCGACGCCCCGGGCAGCAGGACGCCCGGTGGGTACATCTGCTCGGGGAGGTGCCGGCGGCGCCCGGCCCGGTGGCGGACGTTGACCGGGAGCAGATCCTCGCCGAGGGTGCGGGGGAGCGCGACGACCAACTCCGCGCCACCTACGCCGCCGTCGCCGAGGAGTATCAGGAGCAGTTCGGCACCTGGCTCGACGAGCGGCCGATCGAGCGCTGGCTGATCGAGCGCGTCGCCGAGCTTGCGTGGGACCGGCCCGTCGCCGACGTCGGCGCGGGCACCGGCGCGATCACCGCCGCCCTCGCAAGGGCCGGCGCCCAGGTGACCGGCTACGACTTCTCACCCGAGATGCTCGACGTCGCCCGCCGGTCGCACCCCGACCTCGCCTTCGAGCTGGCCGACCAGCGCACGCTGCTCCGTCCGCCTGCCGCGGCGGGTTGGGGCGCGATCACCGCCTGGTACAGCCTGATCCACTACACGCCCAACGAGGTGGCCCAGCAGGTCGCCTACCTGGCCAACCTGCTCGACGAGGAGGGGATCCTCGCGGTCGCGCTGCACGCGGGCGCCGCCGTCGAGACGACAGACGAGTGGCTCGGGCACGAGGTGTCGACGCCGTGGGTGCGGCACGATCCGGCGCAGGTCAGGGCGGCGTTTGCCGCGGCGGGCCTCGTGGAGATCGAGGCGTACGTGGAGGTGGGCGAGGACACCGATCGTCTCTTCGTCCTCGCCCAGCGCCCCTGACGCCGCGTCACGGCACGATGTAGGGATCCCCGCCGTCGGTCGAGGTGTGGAGGACGTTGCCCTCCGCGTCGAGGTAGTCGATCGTCATCGCCCCGCTCTGCTTCGGCTGGGTGTGCTCGATGAAGGCGTAGCTGCCGTCCTCGGCGATCTCGACGCTGAGGTGGCCGTCGATCACGAAGCTCGTGGCGCGCTTGACCGGGACGTGGCCGGAGCCTGCCAGGTAGGGCCTGACGGACGGGTCGTCGCTCTTGCCGTTGCCTGGGAGGAAGTAGGCGAGGCCCGCGCCCGGGAACTCGTCGCCGGACGCATAGGACGGCTCGCGGGTGACGCTGTTTGGCAGGTCGCCGTCGAGTCCGGCCTGGTCGCAGGTGTAGAAGGCGTCGCCGAGCTTGAGCAGGGCGGTGACGTTACCTGCCTCCTCCGCCCCCGCCACGATCGTCGCGCCTCGCAGATCCGGGGTCTCGAAGTCGTAGTGGCGGGTCGGGTTTCCCTCGATGAACTGCTCGTCGCTCTCTGGCGGCAGCACGTTGTGGAGGTACTGGGAGCAGAGTCCGAGCAGGCGTTCAGGGTTGTCGAGACTGGGGGCCGGGTCGGGAATCTCCGTCGGCGCATCGCCCTCGGCGGGCACGATGCAGAGCGGCCACCGGAAGTCCTTGCTCGGGTCGAGGAACAGCACGGCGTCGCCCACCCGGTACTGCTGGTCGGTGTGGGCGATCTGCCAGGCCGGGTAGGCGAAACCCTCGGGGACGTAGTCGGGGTCGGCGTTGTACGCGTCGAGCTGCGACTGGCAGCGGAGCGCGACCTCCTCGTTGGAGAGCGCCTGTTCCGTCGGCCGCACGGACGGGGCGGGCTCGGCAGGCGCCGTCGACGGCGCAGGCTCGGCCGGCTCGGGGGTTGCGACGTTCGTCGAGGCGAGCGTGGAGTTCACGGCGAACGCGCCCGCCGCGACCAGCACAGCGACGCCCGCGACGCCGCCGACCCGCCGCCTCGTCCGCGACGCCTTCGCGCGGGGGAGCAGGTCGGGGGTGGTGATCTCGTGGTCGTCGACGCTCCTGCGCATGAGGTGTGTCAGGTGTTCGTTGTCGTTCATGTCTGACTCCTGGTGGGGGTGAGGATGTCGCGCAGCGCGTGCAGCGCCTCCGATGTCATCCGTTTGACGTTGCCCTCCGAGCAGCCGAGGGCCTCGGCGGTGTCGGCGACGGACGCGTCGAGGTAGAACCGCATGACCACGCAGGTCCGTCGGCGCGGGGTGAGCTGGGACAGGGCCCGGGTGAGCTGGTCGCGGTCGTCGACGGTTCCCGACCAGTCCGCGACTGTGCCGTCCCTGATGTCGTCCTGCGGCGACTCGCGCCGCCAAGGTCGGCGGGACTCGTCGATCAGGATGGTGACGACGGCCCGGCGGGCGTAGGCCTCACGGCCGCTGCCCATGCGAGCCCAGCGCTTGTGGAGTCGCAGGAGGGCCGTCTGCGCCGCGTCCTCGGCCTTGTGCCAGTCGCCGCAGAGCAGGTAACCCGTGCGGGTCAGCCGCGCGAACGAGCTGCGCACGAAAGCGTCGAACTCCTCGTCCGTCCGGCTGCTCCCCATGGAGTCCTCCTTGTCTCTGCACGGTAATACGAGGCCATGCGGAGGCCGGGTTCTGTTGCTGTTGGTTAAGGGGCGGTTGGATTCCCAGGAGCTCCGACGCGACGCCGTCGTGGTCGTCGAGTCCGGACGGTGGCCGGCCGGTTACAGCCAGGTGAGGATGAAGAGCAGGGCCATGACGACGACATTGGTCAGCCCGAATGCGGTCGGCCCGAGCCGTCGGCTGAGCCAGGTGGTCGAGGCAGCGACGAGGAAGCCGATCACGATGAATCCGACCCCGAAGCCGAGCTGCACGCCGCCGCGATCGGGCATCTCGTCGCTTGGGAGGAAGAAGATGGCCGCGAGCAGCACATGGAGGTAGAGGGTGAATGCCCACAGGCCTGCCACCACCACCGCGACGATGCTCTTCAGGACTCTGCGGTGTCGCTCGCTGAGGGGTGCGCCCTCGGTGATCAGCAAGTGCTCGGCACCGGTCATCACCATCACCACCTCGCCTTCGGGACTCTCGACCCAGCCTGCCACAGGGGACGGCCCGTGAGGCCGTGCGAGGGTCGCCGGAACAGACCGGTGGCTCTGCGTGGAGGTGGGTGGACGAGGCCCTCACGCGCCCAGCCCCCGCGATGGCGGCATCGACGTTCGGGTGGGATTCGCCGAGGAGAACCGGGTGGGTCGCCAGGTTCCGAGCGCCAGGCGCCTGGAGCCGTGCCGTCGTCGCGGTGGCTGGCGGGTCGGCGGTCGGCACCTGCTGGCCTCGCTCGGACAGTAGGCGGGAAGCGCGTTGCCAGGACCGAACCGCGCCGGTCGTGGGGGAAGGATGGGTCGGGTCTGGCGGGGCGGGGCCTGCCGACCTGGCTGCGTGGGTGGCAGCCTCCAGCCGTGACCCGCGGGGGCTGGCCGACCGGGTCCGCTGGTCGATCCGGGCAGGCGCGCAGCACAGCAGCCGCATCTGGTCTGGGCGCATGAGCCGGGCTGATGGGTGCACCGCGCCGCGACGGCCGAGTTCTGGCCCGCGGCTTCGGGCGTCTGTCGTGCCGGGACGGCCTGCTCTTGCTGCACGGGGCCTGCCTCGGTAGGTGGGTCTGTTCGCCATGCGGGCGAGGGCGTCCACACCTTGCAGTCAACGCCGCCCGGGGCTTGTCGGATCAGCGGTCTGCGAGACCCCGCGTGAGGGAGATGCAGAGGCTGGAAGAATCATCGAATTTCCTTGTCAATGCCCTGTGGATAGGTGAAAAACTGTCAGTGGCGTCGCGGAGAATAAGGGTATGGAACACATCGCAGTGGACGAGCTGGAACGGCGCATCGAAGCCGTCTGGGTCGCCCTGCGCGAGGCATCGTCGGCCGCGCTCTCCAGCTCCCAGAAGCTCGAGCTCGTGGCCACCCTGGATGTCGCCGTCACCCAGTTCTCCGCCACCCGGCTCAGCCTCATCCACGAGGCCGCCCTCACCGCCGAGCCGGGGCACAACGTCACAGATCAGCTGCACGCCACCAACCGGATCACCCGGCGCAGGGCGCACGCGGATGTCCGCCTCGCGGCGGAGCTGTCCGAGCGATTCGAGCTGATCGGACGGGCATGGTCGGCGGGCACCATCTCCGAGGCGCAGGCCCGGGCCATCGTCTCCGGCCTGAAGAAGGCCCCGGCTGCGCTCAGCGCCGAGGGGCACGAGCGCCGCCAGGCAGATCTCATCGGCTACGCCGCCCAGTTCGATCCAGACGATCTCCTCCGCCTTGCCACCCGCATGGCGGAGGTGACCGATCCGGAGCACGCAGAGGCCGTCGAGGCAGACCACCTCGCCCGCCAGGCCCGCGTCGCGCAGGCCGCCCGCACCCTCGTCGTCGTGCCAGACCATCACGGCTCGATGCTGATCCGAGGCCAGGTTCCCGTCGCGGAAGGCGAGGCCCTCCTCGCCCAGCTCGAGGCCCTGATGCCGTCGGCCGCGTCGTACCAGCACACCGGAGACCTGCCCACCCGCGCCGCCCGCCGGGCCGATGCGCTGGTCAGGCTCTGCGCCCTGGCCGCTGCCTCCGGAAGTCTGCCCGTCAGCGCGGGCGACAGGCCCCACGTGTTCATCACCCTCGATTACGAGACCCTCGCCAGCGGCGTCGGCGCGGTCTCCTCGGTTCCCACCGGCGTCCGCCTCACCGCCGCAGACGCGCGGCGCATTGCCTGCGACGCCCACCTCATCCCCGCCGTCCTCGGCGCACAGTCCGAGGTACTGGACGTCGGTCGCTCCAGTCGGCTGTTCGCCGGAACGTTGCGCAGGGCGCTGGCCCACCGCGACCAGGGCTGCGCCTTCCCCGGCTGCGATGCCACCCCTTCCGCCTGCGACGCGCACCACATCATCCCGTGGTGGGCAGGCGGCGAAACCTCCCTCAGCAACGGGGTGCTCGTCTGCGCCTACCACCACCGGCTGGTCGAACCCGATCCGCTGAAGCCGCCCGAGGCGCAGTGGCAGATCCACCTCGACGAGGCTTCGAGACTGCCGCTGTTCACCGCACCCCGGCACCTCGATCCGCAACGGCGGCCGCGCCTCCACCGACGACACCGGCTCCGAGGCCCCACCCTGCCCTCGACGGACCCGCCGCGCGCGGTCCGCGAAGCCTTCCCCGAACCCGCCATGTCGCCTGCCTGGGTCGCCTGAACCCTGCTCAGAAACGGCCCCACACCGATAGGCTCGGGCCATGAGTACGGTGCGTTGGGGAATAGTCGGAGCAGGATCCATCGCGGGCTCGGTTGCGGGCGATTTCCAGTTCGTTCCCGGGGCCAGCCTCGTCGGAATCGCATCGCGCTCCCAGCACAAGGCAGACGTGTTCGCGGCCCACCACGGCATCCCCGCCGCCTACGGCAGCTACCGCGAGATGATCTCCGACCCGGAGATCGACGCCGTCTACATCGCCACCCCCCATCCCCAGCACCGCGACGTCGCCCTCGCGGCCATCGCGGCGGGTAAGGCCGTCATGGTCGAGAAGGCCTTCGCGGCCACCCTTGACGGAGCCAGGCAGATCGTCGACGCGGCCCAGGCCCGCGGCGTCTTCGCCATGGAGGCCATGTGGACCCGCTTCCTGCCGGCGGTCGCCGCCGCACGCGAAGTGGTCGCCTGGGGCAGGATCGGCGACGCGATCGCCGTCCAGGGAGACCTGTACGCCTTCCGTGAGTACGAGGCGGGCAACCGGCTGTTCGAGGCGAAGCTCGGCGGCGGCGCGATCCTCGACCTCGGCGTCTACCTGGTCAACATGGCCCAGATGTTCCTCGGCGACGTGAAGAGCGTCGAGTGCGTCACCCGCCTCTACCCGACCGGCGTCGAGAAGGCCTCAGCGATCACCCTGTCCCACGTGGGCGAAGGACTCTCCTCGCTGTCGTGCGGCTTCGACGGTCCCGGCCCCGGCCGGATGATCGTCGTCGGCACGAAGGGCTGGATCGAGATCGAGCCGCGGTTCCACCACCCGTCGGTGATCACCGTCCACCGCGCCGGGGTGCTGCCGCGGATCATCGAGGCCGCACCGTCGGGCCGCGGCTACAGCCACGAGTTTGCCGAGGCCACCAAGCGGATCTCCGAGGGCGCCACGGAGTCGCCGACCATGCCGCTGAGCGACACGCTCGAGGTGATGCGGGTGCTGGAGGAGTGCCTGCGTGACTCCGGCATCCAGCACGTCGACGCCACCCTTCCCGACCTGCGCTGACCACGCGCTGTCGCTACGCTCAGATCCTCGCGAAGCTGTGTCGACGGTGGTGCGTGGCGTGGACACACACCACCCGTCGGGTGCCGGGATGCTCCCGGGTCAGGCCTTGACCAGCCGCAGGCGCAGGTTCAGCTCCTCGTCCTCGTCGGTGGCCGAGTCGACCTCGTCCTGGATCAGTTCGACGGCGAGCACCTCGCCCGCGATCAGGTCGCGGTGCGCGGCGATCGCGGCGGTCAGCTCGGGGCCGGCCTCCAGCACGATCCGGATCCGGTCCGAGACCTCGAGGCCTGCGCGCTTGCGGGCCTCCTGGATGAAGCGGATCACCTCGCGCGCCTGGCCCGACTGGATCAGCTCGGGCGTCAGCTCAAGGTCGAGCGCGACCGTCTCGCCCTGCTCGTTGACGACCGACCAGCCCTCGCGCGGACGCTCCGTCACGATCACGTCGTCGGGGCCAAGCTCGAGCTGCTCGCCCTCGAACTCGAGGACGGCGCGGCCCGCGTCGCGCAGCTGGGTGGCCAGCCACTCGGCGTCCAGCTCGGCGATGGCCTTCGCGATCAGCGGGGTGCGCTGGGCGAACCGCTTGCCGAGGTTGCGGAAGTTGCCCTTCGCCGAATGGTCGACCAGGTCGCCTGCGGAGGCGAACGACTCGATCGACTCGACGTTCAGCTCCGCCTTGATCTCGTCCTGCAGCTCGGGGGAGAGCTTCTCGAAGATCGCGGAAGGCACAAGCATCCTGCGCAGCGCCTGGCGCACCTTCACCTTCGACTCGGCCCGCGCGGCGCGGCCCAGCTCGACGGTGCGGCGGGTCATCTCCATCGCCTCGGACAGCGCGGGGATGATCAGCGACTCGTCGGCGACCGGCCAGGCGGTGAGGTGCACCGAGTCGGGGCCCTCCGGGTCGGCGGCGTGGAACAGGTCCTGCCACACGCGCTCCGTGACGAACGGCATGATCGGCGCCAGCAGGCGGGTCAGCGTGTCGAGGGTCTCGTGTAGCGTCCACAGCGCGCCCTCGTCGCCAGCCCAGAAGCGGCGGCGGGAGCGGCGCACGTGCCAGTTGGACAGCGCGTCGATGAAGCCAGAAAGCGCCTGCCCGTAGCGCTGCGTGTCGTAGCCCTCCAGCGCCTCGGTGGTCTCGAGGATCAGCTGCTGGGTGGCAGACGTCAGCCAACGGTCGAGCACGTGCCGCTCGGCCACCGCGGGCGCCCCGCCCGACGGCGTCCAGTTCGCGGCGCGCGCGTAAAGCGACTGGAAGGCAACGGTGTTCCAGTAGGTGATCAGCACCTTGCGGACCGTCTCGCCGATCGCCTGATGGCCGACCCGACGCGCCGACCACGGCGAACCCGAGCACGCCATGAACCAGCGGACGGCGTCTGCTCCGTGCTGATCCATCAGCGGGATCGGCTCGAGCACGTTGCCGAGGTGCTTGCTCATCTTGCGGCCGTCGTCGGCGAGGATGTGGCCGAGGCACACGACGTTGCGGTACGCCGACTTGTCGAACACGAGCGTCCCGACGGCCATCAGCGAGTAGAACCAGCCACGGGTCTGGTCGATCGCCTCGCAGATGAAGTCGGCGGGGTAGCGGTCGGCGAACTTCTCCTGCGAGCCCTCGGCGTGCGGGAAGCCCCACTGCGCGAACGGCATCGACCCGGAGTCGAACCACGCGTCGATCACCTCGGGCACACGGCGCGACTCCTTGCCGCACGTCGGGCAGGCGAACACCACGTCGTCGACGTAAGGACGGTGCGGGTCGAGCTCGCTCTGGTCTCTGCCGGTCAGCTCGCTCAGCTCCGCACGGGAGCCGACGCAGACCTGATGGTCGTCCTCGCAGCGCCAGATCGGCAGCGGCGTGCCCCAGTAGCGGCTGCGGGAAAGCGCCCAGTCGATGTTGTTGTTCAGCCAGTCGCCGTAGCGGCCGTGCTTGATGCTGTCCGGATGCCAGTTGGTGGCCTCGTTCTCGGCCAGCATCTCGTCCTTGATCTTCGTGGTGCGGATGTACCAGGAAGGCATGGCGTAGTAGAGCAGCGGGGTGTGGCAGCGCCAGCAGTGCGGGTAGGTGTGGGTGTAGTCGAGCTTGCGGAACAGCAGCCCGCGCTCGGAGAGGTCGGCAACGATCGGGGTGTTGGCCGCCTTGAAGAACATGCCGCCGACGAGGTCGAGCTCCTCCTCGAACGTGCCGTCCTTGCGCACCGGGTTCACGAAAGGCAGCCCGTAGGCGCGACAAACGGCCATGTCGTCCTCACCGAAGGCGGGCGCCTGGTGGACCAGACCCGAGCCGTCCTCGGTGGTGACGTAGTCGGCGAGCACGACGAAGTGTGCGGGCTCGGGGAACTCGACCAGCTCCAGCGGACGCTGGTAGGCCCAGCGCTCGAGGTCACGGCCCAGGAACGACTCGCCCAGCGTCCACTCCTCCCCGAGCACCTTCTCGGCGAGCGGCTCGGCGATCAGCAGCGGCTTCTGGTCGGCGTGCGAGGCGACGCGGTAGGTCACGTCGGGGTGCACCGCGACGGCGGTGTTCGACACGAGCGTCCACGGCGTCGTCGTCCACACCAGAAGATCGACGCGGCCGGCGAGCGGGCCGGAGGTCAGCGGGAAGCGCACGAAGATCGACGGGTCGACGACCTCCTCGTAGCCCTGGGCCAGCTCATGGTCCGACAGGGCGGTACCGCAGCGGGGACAGTACGGGGCGACGCGGTAGTCCTCCTCGAGCAGACCCTTGGAATGGATCTGCTTCATCGCCCACCACAGCGACTCGACGTACTCGGGGTCCATCGTGACGTAGGCCTCTTCGAGGTTGACCCAGTAGCCCATCCGCTCGGTCAGCTCGGAGAACGCGTCGACGTGGCGCAGCACCGACTCGCGGCACTTCGCGTTGAACGCCTCGACGCCGTACGCCTCGATGTCGGGCTTGCCGGAGAAGCCGAGTTCCTTCTCGACGGCGAGCTCGACGGGAAGGCCGTGGCAGTCCCAGCCGGCCTTGCGCTCGACGTGGTAGCCGCGCATCGTGCGGAAGCGCGGGAACAGGTCCTTGAAGACGCGCGCCTCGATGTGGTGGGTGCCAGGCATGCCGTTCGCCGTCGGCGGGCCCTCGTAGAACGTCCAGGGCTGGCCGCCCTCGCTCTGCCGCAGGGTCGCCTCGAACGTGTCGCGCTCGGCCCACAGCTTCAGGATGTCGTGTTCCATCGCCGGGAAGTCGACCTGTGCAGGCACGGCGTTGTAGCCGGGGGAGGTTGTCATCTGGGTGTCCTTGCTTCAGCGTCACTACTGAAGGGACGAGCCTCGGCCCGCGGTACCACCCTCCTTGGACGCCGAAGGCGCCCCACTCTTGACTCACCGCCGCCGGTTCTAGTGAGTGCCGCGAGGCACCGTTCTTCCGGCAACTCCGGGGTGATGGCCCCATCGACGTCGTGCGGTGGCACCTATTATGCGCCGCGCGGGGCATAGGCTCAAACCCCTCAGCCGTCGTCGTCGGAAGGTTCCCTGATGCCAACAGTGCCGATCGCCGTCCCGCGGACGACGCGACGGGTCACGCAGGCCCGCCCGCAGTCCGGTCGCGACGCACGGCGGCGCACGGCCCCACGGGGCTGGCACGATGGAGGGTGTCAAGGAGGAATCTGGTGATCAGTGGCGAGATCGAGGGATGGGCGCGCGAACGCAACATGCGCTTCTACGCCCTCTGGCCGTCGATGCGCGGACTGTTCCGGGGCGGCGAGATGTTCGACGGCGGCGACCGCGAACTGACCAACGGCTGGTCCGGGACGCTCGGCGGTCTGCCCGTCTTCGGATTCCAAGGGGCGGCGGGCCGTGACCCCGACGGCGCGCTCCACGTCGTCGCCGTGCAGCTTCCCGGCATCACGTTCCCGCCGCTGACCATGATGGAGGCCACCTTCCTCAGCGACGACCCGGGCGTGCCCATCGACACCGACTTCGACCTGCGCTGGAAGGTCGTCGCGCCAAGCCACAAGTTCGCCCGCGACCTCATCGGCACCGCGCTGCAGGAGGTCCTCTTCGACATCCAGCCCGACTTCTCCCAGATCTGGCTCGAGCGCGACGCCGTCCTGCTCAGCGCCCGCGGCGAGGTCTCCGCCATGTCGCTCGACCGGTACCTGCACCTGCTGCGCCGCCTCGTCGACAAGATGCCGACACGCGTGCTCAACGCCCTGCGCGGCAGCCCGTCTGCACCGGCGCCCGGGCTGTCGATGGTGCCAGGCGCGGCGCCGATGTCGACGCGCGCCGTCCCCGGCTACTACCCGGTGCGACCACTGCCGCCGCGGCCACTTCCCATGCGCGCACCCGTTCCGCTGCCTTCGACGCCCCGTCTCTCCGAGCCGAGGCTCGCCCCGCGCAACGAGTGGGCGCTGTGGAGCTCGCGGCGCGGCTGGCTGTACTACCCCAACGGCCGCGAGATCGCCGAACGGTTCAACCACGGCCCGCTCCCCGGCGGCCGCCACGTCGACGCGTTCGCGGGCAAGTTCGGCGAGCTTCCCGTCTTCGGCTGGCGCACCGTCACCGGCGCGGGGACCGAGGCCAACATCCGCCAGGTGATCTGCGTGCGCAAGCCAGGCATGAAGCTCGAACCGGTCCGGGTCACCCTTGACAACCCGACGCTCACCCAACTCGTCGGCAGCGGCGACATCGAGGTCGGCGACCCCGACTTCGACGAGCGTTGGCGCGTCACCTCCGAGTCGCCCGAGAGCGCCCGGGCCGCCCTGACGCCCGCCGTCTGGAAGCTGATGGCCGAGCCGTTCGTCCCGAAGTTCGCCCAGCTCTGGTTCGAGCGCGACGTGGCCGCCGTCATCACCGAGAGCCCGATCGGGCCCGGCCGGGTCGACGACTACCTCTCCTTCCTGCACAAGCTCGTCACGCTGATGGGCCGCTGAGCCGGGTGGTGCAAGATGGTCCCATGGCCATCTTCGACGTCCCCCTCGACGAGCTGCGCAGGCGATCAAGCATCAAGTGGAGGCGGTTCGAGCCGGACGTGCTCCCGCTGTTCGTGGCCGAGATGGACTGCATGCTCGCGCCCGCGGTGCGGGAAAAGCTCGAGCAGGCGCTCGCCATCGGTGACACCGGCTACCCGGAGCTGCCCACCTACCAGGAGGCCCTCGCCGACTACGCCGCGTGGCAATGGGGCTGGAACACCGACCCGGCAGACGCGACGCTGGTCACCGACGTCGTGACCGGCATGCGCGACGTGCTCGTGGCCGTCACGGAGCCGGGCGACGCCGTCGTGATCAACCCGCCGATCTACCCGCCGTTCAGGGGCGTGTGCCACGACCGGCGCATCGTCGAGGTCGCCATGGTCGACGACCGGCTCGACCTCGAGGGTCTCGAGGAGGCGTTGCGCACCGAGCAGCCGACCGCCTACCTGCTGTGCTCGCCGCACAACCCGACCGGCACCATCCACACCCGCGAGGAGCTCGAACGGGTCGCAGCCCTCGCCGAGAAGTACAACGTGACGGTGATCTCCGACGAGATCCACGCCCCGCTCGCAGGCGCCCGCCACGTCCCCTACCTCGACGTCGCAGAAGACGCGGTGATCGTCACCTCGGCGTCCAAGTCGTTCAACCTCGCGGCGCTCAAGTCGGGCCTCGTGATCGGCCCCGCCGCCATCCGCGCCAAGCTGCGCCCGATGGTCTCCGACGGTGCGAGCTACTTCGGCGTCATCGCGCACTCGGCCGCGTTGACCGGCGGCCGCGAGTGGCTCGCGGAGGCGGCGGAGGAGATCGCGGGAAACAAGGCCTACTTCGCGCAGCAGCTCGGCGAACGGTTGCCGCAGCTCAGCTACGCCCCGTCCGAGGGCACCTATCTGGCATGGGTGGACTGCTCACCGCTTGGCCTCGAGAACCCGGGGCGTGAGTTCCATCAGGTCGGCCGGGTCCGATTCAACCTCGGCTCCGAGTTCGCACAGGAGAGCGCCCAGTTCGTCCGGGTCAACCTCGCCACGTCGCACGAGATCATCGCCGAGGCGGTCGCCCGGATGGCCGCGACGGCGTCCACCCTCGGGGGCGGCGCCTGAGCCGGATCGGCGACCGGTCGGTTTCCGGGGTGCTTGCCCGCAGCGTGGCGGCCGACTACACGCAACGCTTAGGTTTCGACCCCGTGACCTCGTAATCTTCTCCTTAGTGCCCACCTGAGGAGGATCAGATGACGCTGCCCATGGCCGCCTGGCGAGTGACCTACACTCCCGGCAACTGGCTGGTGCTGTCCGGACCGACGATGTTCGTGGTCATGCTGCCCGCACCGGCGCGGGCGTCGAAGCTGATCAACGACCTCTGGAGCGACATCGTCGCCGCCGAATCCGTGGACGGGCTGCTCAAGCTCGTCGGCGAGGTCGGCCTCGACGCGATGCCCGACTTCGGAGCCTTCTTCTGGGACAACAACGGCCTGCACGGGCTCAGCCGCGGCCGGGTCCGCGTCGTCGACACCGACACCGGAGAGGTCGCCCTCGAAGGGACCGGCTCGGTGCTCTGGGACGAACAGAGCCTCGGCGGCACGCGCCACCTGCGCATCGACCTCGAGCCCGTCGACGACAATGAGGTGCTGCAGCTTCCGCTCGTGGTCGGCGCCGCCTCCGTCTCTGCCGTCTACCTGACCACCGACCCCGAGACCCTCGTCCGCTTCCCCAGCTACGAGCAGCTCGGCGTCCTCCCGAAGATCCCCGTGCTCGGCGTCCGCCCCCGCCAGCGCCGACGCGACGACGCAGTCGAGCCGGCGGTCGAGGCCGTCACCGTCATCGACGAGCCGTCCGCGGCCAACCCTGAGCCCCCCGCCTCCGACACCGACATCGTCGACCCCGCCCCCGTCGAGGAGGGCGTGGCCGAGGAGTCCGCCGTGGCCGAGGAGGCGCAGTTCGTCGCCGCCGAGGAACCGGTCGCCAAGGACAGCGACGACGCGGCGACCGACGTCGGCCCCGTCGTCGCCCCGGACGAGGCGCCCGTCGACGGGGAAGCGGCACAGGAGCCCGCCATTGATGAGGCCGCCCCCGAGTTCCCGGGCCTCGGCGACGAGCTCCCGCTCGACAACGCCACCGACCCGGCCGGTGCCATCGCCGCACCGCCATCGCCCGAGGCGGTCGTCCCGGTCGCGCCCGAGTTGGACCAACCCGTCGGTGACGCAGCGGCCGCCGCAGGTGCAGCCGTCGGAGCGGTCGCCCCGCAGCGCTCGGCCCCCGTCGTAATCCCCCCGAAGCTCGGCGAGATCGACGACGACGCCGGAGGCACGATCTTCTCGACCGGCCTTGCCGCCACCCACAAGCCCGCGCCGCAGGCTGAGCAGCGCCAGGACCCGCAGGTGCTGGCGGTGCCGTGCATCAACGGCCACGCCAACCCGCCCGGTTCGCGCACCTGCCGCATCTGCCAGGGCCCGGTCGACTCGTCGAACCCGCGCCTGATCCGCCGCCCGACCCTTGCCGGCGTGCACACCAACCAGGGCGACTTCGTAGACATCGTCGACGGCGTCGTGATCGGGCGCGCGCCCGACGCGGCCAACGGCCCAGGCGGCGCGTACCTGCTGCGCGTGCCAAGCCCGAGCAGCGACATCTCGCGCAACCATCTGCTCGTCACGACCCGCGACTGGGGCGTGCACGTGACCGACCTGCATTCGACCAACGGGACGACCGTGCTGCCTTCGGGTGAGGCGCCGTTCACGCTTCGCGACGGGGCCTCCGTCCAGGTGGAGCTCGGCACCGTGCTCGACCTGGGCGACGGCGTCTCGCTACGTATCGAGCCGCCACGCGGCTGAGGGGGTAACTGTGTCGGAGGAGAAGCTGGAGCGTCACACTGCGCGTCCCCTACGACTCATCGGGCGGTTCCTGCGGAAGTCATGGCAGGGACTGCTCGTCGCCGTGCTCGCGATCGCGCTCGGCATCGCCGCCTACCTGAGCCCTGGGCTCGTCGAGGCCGACGTACGGCTCGACGAAGGCAACGTCTACGCGATCAACCGCGGCGACGAGCTGCTCGGCACGGTCAACTCCCAGATCAAGCAGCTCTCCAACGCCGCGCCCATCGGTGACCAGCGCTCCGAAGTGCTGCAGAGCGGCGACACCGTCCTGCTCCTGCTTCCGCAGTCCTCCTCCCTCGTCGCGTTCGACGCGGCCCGCAACATCACCGCCTCGCCCACGAAGCTGCCGCCCAACGCGGGGGTCCAGCTGGTCGGCGAGACGCTGCTGGTCTACCGGCCCGAGTCGGGCGCCATCTGGTCGGGCGACCTGAAGAAGATGCTCGCGCTCGACTTCGACAAGGAGAAGCCCGAGTTCGAGATCGGTGAGGGAGGCATCGCGACGCTCACCGCGGACGGCGACGTGATCGGACTCGACCCCGGCCGCTCCGCGCTGGTGCGTCACGACGGGGACCAGGAGACGCTCACCCAGCTGCCCTTCCAACTCGAGACCGACTCCGTGCTCGAACTCTCCGCCGTCGGGAACAAGGCGGTCGTGCTCGACCGCACCTCCTCGCGGATCTGGGTCGAGGGCATGGATCAGGCCTTCCCCGTCTCCGAGGCGGCCTCCGCGGAGCTCATGGAACCCGCTGCCTCCGCGCTCGGCGGCGAGGACGGCGCGCGCGCCATCTTCGCCAACACCGCGGGCCTCAACCGCGTCACCACCGACGGGCTCGAGTCGGTCAGCGGCCGCATCGACCACGCCCCGGTCGCGCCCGTCCAGGTCGGCGACTGCGTCTACGGGGCGGGCGTCTCGGGCACCGAGGGCACCTTCGTCAAGAAATGCCGCGGCCAGGACCCGATCCGCGTCCCGATCGAGTCCATCACCTCCGACGGCTCGGCCATCGACTTCCAGGTCAACCGCGGCGTCGTCGCCCTCAACGACCTCTCCAACGGCACCCTGTGGATGGTCGACAAGGACATGTTCATCATCCACCCCGAGGACTGGCGCAACATCGTCCCCGAGGACAAGAAGGAGGACGACAACCAGGAGAGCACCGAGACAAACGTCGTCCCCGAACGTTCCGAGAAGAACCGCCCGCCGGTCGCCAACGACGACCCGAACCTGTCCGCACGGGCGGGCACCTCCACCATCCTGCACGTCCTCGACAACGACACCGACCCAGACGGCGACGTGCTCACCATCATCGCGTCGGAGGACCAGAGCGGGATGTCGCTGCAGCCGATCAACAACGGAGCGGGCCTGCAGATCTCGCTCGAGGGCGCGGCCACCGGCACCTACGAGATCAAGTACACGATCGACGACGGACGCAAGGGCACCGACACCGCGGTCGCCACCGTGAAGGTGCTGCCCGCCGACCGCAGCGTCAACAAGGCGCCCACCCCGGTCGACCGCCCCGGCGGCATCAAGCCGCTCCAGGTCAAGCTCAACAGCGAGGTCTCCAAGCGGGTGCTGCTCGACTGGCGCGACCCGGACGGCGATCCGCTCATGCTCAAGGACGCCTCGGTCGCAGGCGACGTGGGCGACATGGTCTCGTTCACGCCTGACGGCACCATCACCTTCATCGACGTCGGAAAGAAGACCGGCCCCAAGACGATCAACGTCGTGGTCTCCGACGGGGTGAGCGACACGAAGGGCGAGGTCGAAATCGTCGTCAAGGAGGATCCGGTCGCCCCGGTCGCCTACGGAGACTTCGTCACCACCGCCGTCTCCACGCCCGTGCGGGTCGAGCCGCTCGCCAACGACCAGATCTCCAGCACGGCCACGCTGACCGAGGTGCCCGCCATCGAGGGCTGCGCCGAGTGCAGGCTCGAGACCAACTACCGCGAGCAGAACTTCACGTTCTCGGCCTCGAAGGCGGGTGTCTACTACCTGCCCTACACGATCGTCGACGGCGAGGTCGCCACCGGCGTGGTACGCATCGACGTGCGCGCCGAGTCGACAGACGGCCGCCCCGTCGCCGCCCAGGACGTCGCGCTGCTTCCCGAGGACGGCACCGTCACCCTCGACCCGCTGCTCAACGACACCGACCCCAACGGCGACGTGCTCGTGGTCCAGACCTATGAGGCCCCCGACTCGCTCGAGGTCGTCATGGAGCGGCGCCACGTGATGACGATCTCCGCGCGCCGTCCGCTCGACGGGCCGGTCCAGTTCCCATACACGATCTCCGACGGATCCTCCATCGTCACCGGTTGGATCGTCGTCGTGCCCACCTCGGGCGGCTCGCAGTTGCCGAACGCCGTGAACGACTCGATCCGCGTGCGCGCAGGCACGACCGCCACCGTCACCCCGCTGGAGAACGACTCCTCACCGACCGGCATGAAGCTCAGCCTCGAGTCGCTCGGAGACAACCCGTTCAAGGACCGCGCCTGGATCGACGGGGACCGCGTGCGCGTCACCGTCCCGGCAGGCAGCCCAGCAGGCGTGACGAGCATCCCGTACCGGGTCGCCGACGCGAAGCAGAACCAGGCGCCCGCCCGGATCAACGTCGAGGTCATCCCCGAGGACGCCAACAACGTGGCCCCCCAGCCCGAGCCGGTGATCGACCGCGTGCTCGCGGGCACCGAGACCCGCATCGCGGTTCCGCTCAGCGGCCTCGACGCCAACGGCGACGCCGTCCGGCTGGTCGGCATCGCCTCCGGCCCGCAGCTCGGCCGGATCACCTCCGTCGGCGACGAGTACCTCACCTACGAGGCATTCGCTGGCAAGTCCGGCACCGACACCTTCACCTACGAGGTGGTCGACGCCCACGGGGCGACCGGCATCAGCGAGGCACGCATCGGCGTCGTCCCCGTCAACCCCAAGAACGTGAAGCCCGTCGCGGTACAGGACCGGATCAGCGTCCGTCCCGGCCGTCCGGTGCGGATCTCCGCCCTGGAGAACGACTTCGACGCCGATGGCGACAACTTCGGCTACACCAACGGCGCAGCCATCGAGATGGACGGCGGGATCAAGGCCGAGGTGCAAGAGCGCGAGATCGTGCTCACCGCGCCCGAGGAGGAGGGGCTCTACACCGGTTCGTACTCCATCCAGGACGTGCGCGGCGAGCAGGCTTACGGCCAGTTCATCGTCGAGGTGGACCCGAAGGCGAAGCTGATCGCCCCGATCGCGCGCGACGACAGCGTCGGCGCGGCCGCCATCGCAGACGAGAAGTTCGTCAAGGTCGGCGTGCTCGACAACGACTACGACCCCGACGGCGCGAAGGACGACCTGCGCGTCGAGGTGCCCGACGTGAAGGATCCCGAGGAGGACCCCGAGAACTCCGTCCGTGTGGACGAGGACGGCAAGAGCCTGCTCATCCCCGTCAAGGACGCCATGCAGCAGATCCGCTACACCGTCGTCGACGCCGACGACAACCGCACCAACGGCCTTGTCACCGTGCCGGGCCGCCGCGACGTTGCGCCCTACCTGAAGGACCCGAACAAGGAACTCAAGCCGACCGCTGGCCAGCCGTTCACGATCGACGTCAACCAGCTCGTGGTCGGGGTCGACGGCCGTGACGTTTCCGTGACCAACGCGGAACGGATCTGGGGCACCTGGGGCACCGCCCGCCCGGAGGGTCCCGGCCGGGTCGAGTACGTGGGAGACGTGCGGCACCAGGGCCCCGCCTCGGTGGCCTTCGAGGTCCGCGATAACGTCCCCGGCGACAACAAGGAGGCGGGAAAGACAAGCGTCATCACCGTCCCGCTCGACGTCCAGCCCGCCCCCGTCAGCGAGGGCGGAAGCGACGAGGGCCCGACCGACTCGGCGGGCAAACCGCCGGTCCCTGTGGTCTCGGACCCGCGCCTGCAGGTCGGTGCAGGGGAGGGGCCGAGGACGCTTGACCTGTTGAGCCTCTTCCGCGACCCCGACGGCGCAGGTGGCTCCATGACGCTCGTCGGCGATCTCCGCGAGGTTTCGGGCGACGCCGACGTCAGGATCACCCGCGACGCGCAGCTGCTGAGGGCCGAGGCGCCCGAGACGGCGAAGGTGGGCACCAACAAGGTCCTTGCGGGCACCATCGTCGACGCCGACGGGATCGAGCTCGACTTCACCGTGACCGTCGAGGTCACCCGCTCGACCCGCCCGCTCGTCTCCACGGCCGACGACACCCTCGACGACCAGATCGCAGGCAGCACCGTCACCCTCCCGGTCACAGGCAACGACAAGTCGAACCTGCTTGGCGACCCGAAGGTCAACCTGGTCGAGGCGACCGCCACCGGACCCGGTGGGACGGTCACCAACGTCGACAAGCAGAACGGCCTGGTAACGGTGAAGCTGGCGGAGGGCTTCAGCGGGATGTTCACCGCCCGCTACACCGTCAATGACGCCACCGGCGACCCGGACAGGCAGACCACCGGACAGATCCGGATCAACGTGATCGCCAAGCCCGGCCAGCCGTCCACCCCCTACGGCGGCGTGCCCGGCGACGGCACCATCACCATCCAGTACCGACAGCTCAACGGCAACGGCGGCTCCGAGATCCTTTCGGCCGTCGCGGTCGCCAGCTCGCCCGGCCGCGGCGACGTCAGCGGCACCTGCTCGGCGCAGACCTGCCAGATCGCAGGGCTCTCCAACGGCGTGCCGTGGACGGTCAAGGTGAAGGAGACCAACCAGGTCGGAGACTCAGACTTCTCGCCCGCCTCAGCCCCGTTGACGCCCGACACCAACCCGAGCGTCCCCGGCCAGCCGAGCGTGCAGTTCGGCAACGGAGAACTCACGCTCTCCTGGACCCACGAGCCGATCTACACCTCGCCCAACGGAGGAAGCCCGCTCACCGGCTACGAGATCCGGATCTCCGGCGGCACCACAGGCACCAAGACGGTGCCACCGAACGTGCGTGAGTTCACGTGGCCGGGCCTGACCAACGGCACCAGCTACATGTTCGAGGTCGAGGCGACCAACTCGACGGGCAAGAAGTCGGGCTTCTCGCCCGCGTCCGTACCCGAGAAGCCCTCGGCGCCCCCGTCGGGCAACTCGGCCCCGGTGGCCACCGTGATCGAGGATGAGATCGGCGGCGGCTTCACCGTCAGCTTCAATACCGCGAACGTGAACAACGGCGGAGCCGACATCACCGAGTACATGGTGGTGCCCGTCTTCGACGGCGCCCGCCAGACCTCCAAGCAGGTGGCGCTGAAGGCCTCCTCCACGACCGCCTACTCCACGCCCGTGTACGGGATGGGCCGCAAGGCCACCCACTTCGTGATCACCGCGACCAACCGGTCGGGCACCTCCGATGTCGGCGTCACGTCCCCGCCGAAGATCGCCTACCCCAAGGCGAAGGTCACCGGAGTGACGGCGACGGCGGGCGAGGGGTCGATCAGCATCAGCAGGATCGAGTCCAACGTGGCCGCCGGCGACCCGGTGAAGTACCTGTACTCCCTCAACGGCGGCGACTGGCGCGATCTCGGCGGCCCGACGGGCACCATCTCTGGCCTCACCAACGGCGAGGACTACACGCTGCGCGTGCGGGTCGAGCTGGCGGGCACCAGCTCCAACACGTGGACCGTCGGCAACGACCTGCGGCCGAAGACGAAGGCCCCGCCGCCTCCGGCCGTCGACCGCTACGAGCTGGTGCTGCCCGACAAGGTCCGCGCCTACATGAAGGACTCGCTCACTGAGACGGGCGGGTGGGGGATCGACGCCTACACCTTCTGCACCTCGACCTTTGCAGGGGGGTGTCCCAGTAGCCGATTCAACTCCACGCTCCCGCGGGTGCTCGAGGCGGGTGAGACCAACTTCATCTACTGGAAGGTTCGCGGCTCAGACCCCGTCCGGTATGAGCGTCTCATCGACGGCGTCGCGGAGCCGGAGCTCGACGGGGGAAAGGTCACCTTCTCGTTCCCCTACGCGCTGAGTGGTCAGTGTGTCCTGACGGCCGTCAACGCCGAGGACGGGACCGCCACCCAGAGCGTTTCGGCCTCCAGCGGCAAGCTCTCCGGCACGGTCGACTTCACCGCCATCCCCATCCCGACCCCCCCGACCACAGGCCCGACCACCTCGCCCGCCGTCAGCGGGACCGCGAAGTGCAGCGTCAACGGCGGCAGCACCTACGAGTACGACTTCTGAGCAGAGAGACTTCATGAACCCCGAACAAGCACGCTGGTTTGGCGAGAACTTCGCCAACGTCGTCGGCAATGTCGAGCGCGTCATCATCGGCAAGGCCGAGGCCATCCGACTCGCCGTGACCTGCCTCCTCGCAGAGGGGCACCTGCTCCTCGAGGACTACCCGGGCACAGGCAAGACGACGCTGGCCCGCGCGCTCGCGCAGTCGGTGCAGGGCACCAACAGCCGCATCCAGTTCACCCCGGACCTGCTGCCCTCCGACGTCACCGGCGTGACCATCTACGACCAGAAGAGCGGCGAGTTCGAGTTCCACCAGGGGCCGATCTTCGCCTCGATCGTGCTCGCGGACGAGATCAACCGCGCCTCGCCCAAGACGCAGTCGGCGCTGCTCGAGGTCATGGAGGAGTCGCGGGTCACCGTCGACGGCCAGTCCTACACCGTGGGACAGCCGTTCATGGTGATTGCCACCCAGAACCCGATCGAGCAGGCGGGCACCTACCGGCTGCCCGAGGCGCAGCTCGACCGCTTCCTGATGAAGACGACGCTCGGCTACCCCGACCACGAGGCCACCATGCGGATCCTCGCCACCGGAGGCAGCCGCCCCCGCTCGACGGCCCTCCCGTCGGTCATCTCGACCTCCCAGGTCGCCGAGATGAGCCAGCTGGCCAACTCGGTGCACATCGAGTCCTCGGTCTTCGACTACATCGCCCGCCTCACGGCCGCCACCCGCACCGTCGACGACGTCCGCCTCGGCGTCTCCATCCGAGGCGCCCTCGCGCTCGTGCGCGCCTCCCGCGTGTGGGCCGCCTCGCTCGGCCGCCACTTCGTGGTCCCCGACGACATCAAGATGCTGGCGATCCCGTGCCTGGCACACCGCCTGATCCTCGACCCGGAGGCCGAGTTCAACGGCGTCCAGGCCGTCGACGTGATGGCCGAGGTCGTCGGAAGCGTTCCCCCGCCGACCGAGCGTCAACCCGCTTGATGACAACTGCCGTCCAGCCGCGTTGGGAAGCGCCTGAGGTCGTCGATCCGCCTTCGACGCAGGGGCTCCGCAACGCGTACCGTCGCCTCTGCGACGTCACCGGCATGCGCACGGCCGGCTGGATCGCGCTGCTTGGCGGCATCCTCAGCCTGGTGCTCGGCATCGTGTTCGGCTGGCTCGAGTTCACGGTCGTGGGCGTGCTCGCCATCGTGACGGTTCTGATCTGCCTGCTGTTCACCATCGGCCGCCCGAAGCTGGAGGTGTGGGTGCAGCTGACCGACCGCTCGGTCGTCGTGGGGGAGCGGGCCTCGGGTCAGCTGCATGTGCGCAACGCGTCGGCCCGCAGGCACTGGGGCTCCCGGCTCGACCTGCCCGTCGGCGAGGGCGCGGCCAGCTTCTCGCTTCCCGGCCTCAGGCCGGGCGAGGTGATCTCGGACGGCTTCCGGATCCCCACCGACAGGCGCGGCCTCGTCACGGTCGGCCCGGCGCACTCCGTGCAGGGCGACCCGTTCTCGCTCACGGGCCGCGAAAGCAGGTGGACAGACGAGCTCGAGCTCTACGTGCATCCCCGCACCGTCGCGCTTCCAGGCAGGCAGACCGGCTTCGTGCACGACCTCGAGGGGCACGCGAGCACCCACCTGACGTCCTCTGACATGAACTTCCACGCGCTGCGTCCCTACGTCGCAGGAGACGACCGCCGCCACGTGCACTGGCGCTCGACCGCCCGCACAGGCAAGCTGATGGTGCGTCAGTTCGAGGAGTCGCGCATGTCGCGCGTCGCCGTCTCGCTCGACACGGGCCGGGCCGCCTACCTCGACGAGGACGAGTTCGAGCTGGGCATCTCGGTTGCCGCCTCGGTCGCCGTCCAGACGCTGCTTTCCGACTCGCCGCTCACCCTGCTCACCTCCCGCGACACGCTCGCCTCGGTCACCCCCACCAGGACCCTCGACGAGATGTCGGTGGTGGAGCAGAGCACGCGCGGGGGCATCTCCGACCTCGTCCACTCCACGATCCGCAGGGCCCCCGGCTCCTCGGTCGTGTTCGTGATCACCGGGTCGTCCTCAAGCCTTGCCACCCTGCGCCGGGCCTGCTCCCGGTTCGACGTCGACGCCCGCGTCGTCGGCATCCGGATCGACGAGGGGACCGAGCTGCGCGTGCGCGCCGCGGGCAACGTGACCGTGATGCAGCTCGGCGACCTCGAGGACCTGCCACGGGCCATGCGAAAGGCGATGGAATGACGACGGGCAAGCGGGGCGTGAGCACCGAACACAGCTCCTTCGCCGACGGCTCCCAGCGGCAGCGGGGCATCTGGCTCGCCGTCGATGTCGTCGCCCTGCTCGCGCTGCTCGGGCTCGTCTCGCTCGCGTTCTACCCCGTCTACGGCACGCCGTGGCTGTTCGTCACCGTGCTCGGCTTCGGGGCCGTCGGCCTGGGGATCGCGGTGCTTTCGGCGCTGCGCCGCCTGAGCACCATCGTCACCGGTGGCATCGCGCTCGCCGCCTGGTTCCTGTTCGGCGGCCTGCTCGCCATGCCGTCGTCGACCGTCGCCGCCGTCGTCCCCACGCCGCGCACCCTCTTCGGGCTGCTCGTCGGCCCCGTCACGGCGTGGCGCGACATGCTGACCCTCGACCCGCCGATCGGCGAGACCTTCAACCTGCTCACCGTGCCCGGCCTGGTCGCCCTGCTCGCAGGCCTGCTCGGGGGCCTGATCTCGCTGCGCTCGCGCGCCCCGATGCTCGCCTGGGTGCCTGCGGCCTTCGGCTACCTGATCGGCGTCATCGTCGGCTCCCAGGTCGCCTTTCAGCCCGTTCCCGTGGGCGTGGCCTTCTTCCTGATCGTGCTGCTGTGGACCAGCTACCGGCGCGCCGTCGTGCGAGGCAGCCTCGCCACGGGAACCTCGTCGCGGCTCAAGCCGCTGCGCGCCCTGCTCGGCGTCGCCGTGCTCGCCGTCGCGGGGGCACTCGCCGTCGCGCTCGTGCCGGTGATCGCCGGGGCGGGGGACCGCGACAACCTGCGCGCCGCGATGGAGCCGCCCATCGACCTCGAGCAGTACGCCTCACCGCTGCAGGCCTACCGCGCCAACATCACCGAGAACCGCGAGGACACCCTGCTCACCGTCGCAGGCGCGCAGGAGAACGAGGTGCTGCGGGTCGCCACCCTCGACAAGTACGACGGGCTCAGCTACACCGTCTCGTCGCTGGACGACAAGGCGGTCGAGGCCACGACGTTCACCCGGGTCGGCCAGTGGATCGCAGACGACACCGAGGGAACCGACCGCTCCCTCTCGGTCACCGTCGAGGACTACTCCGGAGTCTGGGTGCCGACGCTCGGCCGCACCACCGGCGTCGAGTTCGACGGCGAGCGGCGCATCGCGCTGTCGGAGAACTTCTACTACAACCGCTCCTCGGGCACCGGTCTCGACACCGCACGCCTCGAGCGCGGCGACCACTACCTGCTCCAGGCCCGCGTCCCCGAGCAGCCCTCCGTCGAGGAGATCCGGGCAGCCGAGGCTGGAACCTTCGAGCTGCCCGAGATGGTCAACGTCCCCGAGGAGATCGCCGCGAAGGCGAAGACCTGGGCAGGCACCCAGCCGACCGCCGGTGCCGCGGCCCTCGCCATCGAGGCCGAGCTGCGCAAGGGTTACTTCAGCCACGGACAGCTCGACCAGAAGGAGGCGCTCTCGCTTCCCGGACACTCCGAGCGACGCCTGATCACCCTGCTGACCGCCGATTCGATGGTCGGCGACCACGAGCAGTACGCCGTCGCAATGGCCCTCATGGCGCGCAGCCTCGACATCCCCGCCCGCGTCATCTACGGCTACGAGGTCGGCGCGAGCCAGACCATCTCCGGCGCGCAGGTCGGCGCTTGGCCCGAGCTCTACCTCAAGGACCTCGGCTGGGTCACCTTCCGGCCGACCCCCGACGAGGACCGCATCCTCCCCGAGGTGCTCCCCCCGCAGCCGCCGGAGCAGCAGCCCTTCGTCGAGAACCCGCCCCCGCCGCCGATGCGGCCTGAGGTGCCCCCGCCGGACGACCAGCTCCCGATCGAGCAGGCCGCCTCGCCCGATGACGAACAGCAGATCGACTGGGCCCGGGTCGGCGCCGTCGCGCTGCTGACCGGCATCCCGCTGCTCACCATCGTGGCGCCGATCGTGCTGATCATCGGCCTCAAGCTGCGCCGTCGCGCCCGTCGCCGCGGGGACCCTGTCGTGGCGAACCGGATCGCGGGCGCATGGTCCGAGCTGGTCGACAGGGCGCGCGACGTCGGACGCTCGCCGTCCGCCTCTGCCACCCGCTCCGAGCAGGCCGAGGGGTTCAAGGAGGACTTCCCGAACCTGCGCGACAACAGCGATCCCGTCGGGCTGGCGAAGGAGGCCGACTGGCTGGTCTTCGCTCCCGGCGACCCGAGCGAGGGAAGGGCCAAGGAGTACTGGACGTCTGCCGCCTCGGTGCAGCGCGGCATGCGGCGCTCCACCAACTGGCTGCGCTGGCTCGCGTCGTATCTCTCCACCAAGTCGTTCCGGCGGATCCGATAGCCGTCACGAGCCACCCCTCCGGCGAACCCCTGAGCGGTAGGCTGGTGCGCCGAACCTGCTGGATGCAAGGAGGATGGTTGTGAGTCGACTCATTCCGCGCGGCGCCGTCGTTGCGGGGCTGGGGAAGCGGTTCCTCGCCGCCCTCGTCGACGCCCTGCCGATCGCGGTGATCTCGGGGGTCGCCGTGCTGGTGCTCGGCCTGACCACCTCGCCCGCGATCCGGCTCGTCGCCATCATCGGTGCCTGCGTGCTCGGCGCCGGCTACGCGCTCTACCAGTGGTGGGCCTACGCGACGCGCGGGGCAGGCATCGGCGCCCGCGTGACCGGGCTTCGGCTCGTCTCCATGCGCGACGGCGAACCCATCGGCTGGTGGCGCTTCTTCCTGCGCCAGGTCGTCTTCTACGCCCTCATGGCCACCGGCATCGGCGGCATCGCGCTGCTGATCTTCCTGGTCATCCACGAGCGGCGCCAAGGCTGGCACGACATGGTCGGCGGGGCGGTGATGGTGGAGCCGAAGCGCACCGAGGCGAAGGCCCCGACGCCGCAGAAGAAGGCGGTGGCAAGCAGCACCGTCGGCCTGCCTCCCCATCTCGCGAGCTCGTTCAGCCCCCAGCCTGGCACCTCCTCGTCTGCGGGTTCGGCCCCGGCCCCCGACTGGCTCCCCGGCATCCAGCCCGAGCCGGTGCTCCCCGCCGCCCAGGCGCAGTTCCCGCAGCCGCAGTCCTCAGGCCAGCAGTTCTCGCCCCAGTCGCAGTCCTCGGCACAGCAGTGGAACTCGCAGCCCCCAGCCCAGCCCGGCCAGCAGTGGGGAGGCCAACAGGTCGGCCCGTCCTGGCCCGGTCAGCAGCCGAAGCCCGCCCAGCCGCAGCAGCCACAGGCGCCGCAGTGGAAGGCGCCCGAGCAGCCGTGGCAGCAGCAGGCTCCCGAGCCGCAGGGCCCGGCCTCACCGCATAAGCCCGCCCAGAACTGGATCCCGCTGCCTTCGGCCTCGTCGGTGATCGAGCCGTCGCGCAAGGTCCGCGTCCGCCCCCGCGACTTCGGCGAGGTGGACGACGACGAGGGCACCCGGATCGCGAACCTGCCTGCTGCGGGCACCTCCCGCCCCGGTGACGAGGGCTGGTACATCCGACTCGACGACGGCCGCGAGGTCGAGTTGAGCGTCACCGTCCTGCTCGGGCGCAACCCGCACAAGACGGCGGAGGACCCGGAAGAGGTGCACCTGGTGCCCGCCTCCGGCGACGGCCGGATGATCTCGCGCACGCACGTGATGATCGGCACCGACCCGCGCGGCGTCTACGTCGTGGACCGTGGCTCGACCAACGGCACCGCCCTCGTCGCCGCGGGCGGCGAACTGGAGCCGTGCCCGTCCGGCACCCAGGTGCGGATCCGCGAGGGGCAGCAGGTCTCCTACGGGAACCGGTGGTTCACCGTGCTGCGCCGCCCCGCCCTCTGACGCGGGGGGCGCGGCGGCACCGTCAGATGCTCGTGCGGTGGAAGTTGAGGTGCGAGCGCGACGGCGTCGGCCCGCGCTGGCCCTGGTACCTCGAACCGTAGGCGGCCGAGCCGTAGGGATGCTCGGCAGGTGAGCTCAGCCGGAAGAAGCACAGCTGACCGATCTTCATGCCAGGCCACAGCTTCACGGGCAGCGTCGCCATGTTCGACAGCTCCAGCGTCACGTGGCCCGAGAAACCCGGATCGATGAAGCCTGCGGTCGAGTGGGTGAGCAGGCCGAGCCGGCCGAGCGACGACTTGCCCTCCAGGCGCGCGGCGACGGCCGAGCCGAGGGTGACCTGCTCGTAGGTCGAGCCGAGCACGAACTCGCCCGGGTGCAGCACGAACGGCTCCTCGTCGCTCACCTCGATCATGCGCGTCAACTCCGGCTGCTCGACCGAGGGATCGATCGACGGGTAGCGGTGGTTCTCGAAGACGCGGAAGAACTTGTCGAGCCGGACGTCGACGCTCGACGGCTGGACCATCTGCGGGTCCCACGGGTCGAGGCGGATGCCACCCTCGGAGACTTCGGTCAGGATGTCGCGGTCGCTCAACAACATGATCGGCAGCCTACCGGTCCGTGGGCCGCGCGACGGGCCGGACCATTGGGAGTGCGCGCTAATCTCGCGGAGCAGACGAGAGGACGGGCGGGGATGAGCGTAGGACGCGGGATGGGCGGTGGCCGCATGATGGGCCGCCTCGCCGCCGACCCCGGCATCAGGTCGCACAAACTCGACCGTGGCACGGCCCGCCGGGTGATCGCCTACGGCCGCCCGTTCACCGGGCTGATCGTCGTGTTCCTGATCTCCACCATCGTCGGTAGCGCCCTGTCGGTCGTGCCCCTGCTGCTCTTCCAACGGATCATCGACGACGGCGTCCTCGGCGGCGACGTGCGACTGATCGTCACCCTCTCCCTCGCCGTGGCGGGCATGGCCATCGGCTCGGCCGCGGTCGGTCTCGTCGAGAGGTGGTGCTCGTCCCGGATCGGGGAGGAGCTGATCTACTCGATGCGCACCCAGATCTTCGACCACGTGCTGCGGATGCCGATCGCCTTCTTCAGCCGCTCCCACACCGGAAAGCTCGTCTCGCGGCTCCAGTCCGACGTCAACGGCGCCCAGCAGGCCTTCACCTCGACGCTTTCCACGTTCGTCAGCAACGGCGTCACCCTCATCCTCGTGCTCGGCTCGATGTTCGCGCTCTCCTGGCCGCTGACGCTCGCCGCCCTCGTGCTGCTTCCCGTGTTCATGGTGCCCGCCTCATTGGTCGGCAGGAGGCTGGCCGACCTGTCGCGCACGCGGATGCAGGAGCAGGCAGAGATGTCGGCCACCATGACGGAGCGCTTCTCCGTCTCCGGCGCCCTGCTGGTCAAGCTCTTCGGCAACCTCGCCACCGAACAGGCCGTCTTCGCAGGCCAGGCGAAGGCCGTCGCCGACTCCGGCGTGCGGATCGCCATGACCTCGCGCGTCTTCATGACCGCGCTCACCCTCGTCGGGGCGCTCGCGACAGCCCTGTTCTACGGCTTCGGAGGCGTCGCCGCAGTCCGCGAGCAACTCACCGTCGGCACGCTGACGGCCCTCGTCGCGCTGCTCGCCCGGCTCTACGGGCCCCTGATCCAGCTGAGCAACCTGCGCGTCGACATCATGACCGCCCTGGTCAGCTTCGAGCGGGTCTTCGAGGTGCTCGACCTGACGCCCCTGATCCAGGACGCAGACGACGCGCGCCCGGTCGAGGGGCCGCCCAGCGTCGTGTTCGACGACGTGTGGTTCACCTACCCGGACGCCGAACACGTCTCGCTCGCCTCCCTGGAGCCGGCCGTCGCAGTCGACGAGAGCGCGTCGCAGCCGGTGCTGAAGGGCGTGAGCTTCGAGGCGCTGCCCGGCCAGACCGTTGCACTCGTCGGGGCATCGGGGGCCGGGAAGACCACCATCACGCACCTGATCGCGCGGCTCTACGACGTCGACAGCGGCGCCGTGCGGGTGGCGGGCGACGACGTGCGCTCCCTGCTGCTCGGGTCGCTGCAGGACGAGGTGGGCTACGTGACCCAGGACGCGCACCTCTTCCATGACACCGTCCGCGCCAACCTCCTCTACGCGAAGCCTGAGGCGACCGAGGAGGAGTTGTGGCGGGCGCTCGGGTCGGCCCGGGTGGACGCGTTGGTGCGGCGGCTGCCCGACGGGCTCGACACGGTCGTGGGGGAGCGGGGCTACCGGCTCAGTGGTGGCGAGCGGCAGCGCTTCGCCATCGCACGGCTGCTGCTGAAGGCCCCGCCGATCCTCGTCCTCGACGAGGCGACCGCGCATCTGGACTCCGAATCGGAGTCGCTCGTCCAAAATGCCCTCGACACCGCGCGCGAGGGGCGGACCTCCATCGTGATCGCGCACCGGCTGTCGACGGTGCGCCACGCCGACCAGATCCTCGTCATCGAGGACGGCCGGATCGTCGAGCGGGGAACCCACGATGAACTGCTCGCCGCGGGTGGACAGTACTCGACGCTGTACCTCACGCAGTTCGACGAGACGCCGCTCGAGGCCGGTGAGGCGGACTGAGCCGGGGCAGCCGCCCCGACTCAGTCAGTGCGACTCAGTAGTCGCCCTCTGCCTCGACCTCGACGCCGTCAGCGCCGTCCAGCACGGCTGAGCTGCTCGACAGACCGAGCCGCGTCGCGCCCGCCTCGATCATCGCGTTGGCCGTCGCGTAGTCGCGGATGCCGCCGCTCGCCTTGATCCCGAGCCGACCGCCGACCGTCTCGTTCATCAGCTCGACGGCGTGCACGCTGGCGCCGCCGGCGGGCGAGAACCCGGTCGAGGTCTTGACGAAGTCGGCTCCTGCGGCCTCCGCAGCCTTGCAGGCCGCGACGATCTCGTCGTCGGTGAGGGCGGCCGACTCGATGATCACCTTCAGCACTCCGGTGGTGGCCTCGCGCACGGCGCGGATCTCCGCCTCGGTCAGGTCGGCGCGGCCCTCCTTGAGCAGGCCGACGTTGATCACCATGTCCACCTCGTCGGCGCCGTTCTTCGACGCCTGGGCCGCCTCGAAGGCCTTCGCCTCGGGGGTGTGGTTGCCGGAGGGGAAGCCGCACACCGTCGCCACCTTCACCTCGCCGAGGTCGTCGGTGAGCGGAAGCATCGAGGGCGAGACACACACCGAGTAGGTGCCGAGCTCGCGCGCCTCCGCGATCAGGGCCGAGACCTGTCCGTGCGTCGCATCGGGCTTGAGCAGGGTGTGGTCGATCATCTGAGCCAGTGCCGAACGGGTGATCTCCATGTCGGTCCTTTCGCGGGTCCTTTTGGGGCATCGTACCGCCCCTGAAAAGCGCAGTCAGCGTGAGCGAATGAGGCGGTTACGGGCACTTGAAACGAGCGAACACGCCTGAAGGGGCGACAGAGACTGTGACCCCTCCTAGCCTTTCGCACAGTGTGTTGGCTCGTTGTTGAGCGGGCGCAAGCCAGGTCAAGGTCACGGTCAAGGATGCCAAGGGCAACGAGACGACGATCGGCCTCAAGCTGACCGTCGCCCCGGAGGCCAAGCCGAGCCCGAAGCCGACTCCGACCAAGCCGAAGCTAAACTTCGAGCGGACCGCTCCGTACACCCTCGCGGGCCTGCACAACCTGAACGGCCGCATGTGGTTCACCCAGTGTGAGGCGTACTCGCAGACCGAGCGCTGCCGCACCGACATCTGGGCGACGACGGTCACGAAGGACTCGCGCGGACGCTACACCTTGCAGCAGGGTTGGGCGTTCAACAACCTGACCTACCTGCCGTACATGACCCGTGCGCAGTGGGCCAAGAACCCGCTCGGTTACACCAACTCCTGGACGTCGACCGACGGCCGCAAGTGGAGGACCGAGTGCGACACCGCCACGACCGGTAAGAACGCCTGCCGTTCCTACACGCTCGCGACCGTGTACTCGGCAAAGGCCAAGGCCGGAGGGGGTTACACCTTCTCCGAGTCCCAGAAGTGGGTGTTCAACAACATCGTGATGTTCAAGTGACCCACCGAACGGCACACAGGAAGGCCCCCGGCTCCGCAAGGAGTCGGGGGCCTTCCCGTTGGTTGAGGCCGTCAGTCGGTCGTCTGGACCGCGGGCACGTTCTCGGCGTCGGCCAGGGTCAGGCCGACGCTGAAGGTGGTGAGGCCCGGGCGGGAGGCCACGTCGACGAGGCCGCCCCAGCCCTCGACCATGGCCTTGACGATCGCGAGCCCGAGGCCGGTGGACTGGGTGGCGGTGTGGGCTCGGGCCTCGTCGGCCTTCGTGAACCGCTCGAAGACGCGAGGGAGGGTGTCCTCCGGGATGCCCGGGCCGTCGTCGGCGACCTGGATCACGGCCCTGCCGTCCACGATCCGCACGCTGGTGTGCACCGTCGTGCCGGGCGGGGTGTGCGTGCGGGCGTTGGCGAGCAGGTTCACCATCACCTGGTGCAGCTGGTCGGGGTCGGCGAGCACGGTGATCTCCGAGGTGGGCACGTCGAGCAGCCAACGGTGGTCGCTGCTGGCGGCCTGGGCGTCGGAGACGGCGTTGAGCACGACCTCGACGGCGTCGACGGGCCGCGGCTCGACCCGTGCGTCCGCGTCCAGCCGGGCGAGCAGGAGCAGGTCGTTGACCAGCTTCGCCATCCGCGTCGACTCCGACTCGATGCGGCCCATGGCGAACTGCGAGTCGGTGGCGTCCGGCGCGCGCTGGGCGAGCTCGGAGTAGCCGCGGATCGCCGCGAGCGGGTTGCGCAGCTCGTGCGACGCGTCTGCCACGAACCGGCGCAGCTTCTTCTCCGACGCCTCGCGGGCGGTGAAGGCGCTCTCGACGTTGCCGAGCATCCGGTTGAAGGCCGAGGACAGTCGCGTCACCTCGTTGTTCTCGTGCGCCTCAGCCGTTTCGACCCGAGGCACCTCGACGGCGCCGCGCACCAGCTCGAGCTGGCTCACCTCGTCGGCGGTGTTGGTCAACGTCACCAGGTTCCTCGTCGCCCGGGTCAGGACGGTCCGGGTGGCGATAGCGGTCGCGGCGAGCGCGATCAGCGACAGGCCGATGCTGAAGGTGGTCAACCGCAGGAGCGTGGTCTCGACGCGGCCAACGGGGACGCCGACGGTGACCTCGCCGAAGGGGGTGTCGTAGGCCAGCGCGCGGTACTTGCCTCCGACCTGGAGGTTCACCGTGTGCAGCTTTCCGTCCGCGGGAACCCTCCGCAGATCATCGGCGCTCGGCGGCTTTGTTCCCTCCGGGGCGAGGATGAAGGGGACCGGCCCCCGCTCCGTGGGAGCGAGGATGACGGTCCCGTCGGGGATGCCGGAGGAGGAGTGCAGCCCGGCCAGCGGATCGTCCGGGCGCATCCCGCCGATCTGGCGGTCCTTGACGGTCAGGACGTCACGGTCCAACTGGTCGAACAGGATCACGCGCGCGGACAACACGGTGCCAAGACACATCAGCAACGCCATGACGGCGACCGTCACGACGATGCGGAACTGGAGCTGGGCGGCGAGCGAGCCGCCGCGTCGAGGGCTCATGCCGCGGCCGGCCTCAGCACGTAGCCCGCCCCGCGCATCGTGTGGATCATCGGCTCACGGTTGGCGTCGATCTTCTTACGCAGATACGAGATGTACAGCTCGACGACGTTGGCCTGGCCGCCGAAGTCGTAGTTCCACACCCGGTCGAGGATCTGCGCCTTCGACAGCACCCGCTTGGGGTTGCGCATCAGGAAGCGCAGCAGCTCGAACTCGGTCGCGGTCAGATGGATCGGCTCGCCCGCCCTCGTCACCTCGTGCGAGTCCTCGTCGAGGATCAGGTCGCCAACCACGATCTGGGTGTCGGGGCGCACGGTCGTCGCGCCCGAGCGGCGCAGCAGGCCGCGCAGCCGGGCGATCACCTCCTCGAGCGAGAAGGGCTTCGTGACATAGTCGTCGCCGCCGGCGGTCAGGCCGTTGATCCGGTCGCTGACGCCGTCCTTCGCGGTGAGGAAGATCACGGGCACGTCGGGCTGCTCCGTGCGGATCCGGCGCATGACCTCGAGGCCGTCGAAGTCGGGAAGCATCATGTCGAGCACCAGCGCGTCCGGACGGACCTCGCGCGCGACCTTCACCGCCTCGCTCCCGGAGGCGGCCGTGTGCACGTCCCAGCCCTCGTAGCGCATCGCCATGGAGAGCAGCTCGATCAGGCTGGGCTCGTCGTCGACGGTGAGGATGCGGATCGGCGTGCCGTCGGGGCGGGAGAGGGGTTCCGTGATGGCCATGGCTCTACTCTCGCACCGCAGAACCGGGAAAGGCTATGAGAAAGCTGTGCCGATCCTGTGAGCTCAGGCCGCGTCGCGCACGTAGCGCGGATCCTCCTGGATCAGCTCGCCGTCTCCTCCCGAGGGGCGGATGAAGAGGTGATCGAGGCCTGCCCGGCCGGAGCCGAAGGCGAGGAACAGCAGCCCGATGGCCGCGAGGACCGCGTTGTACTCCCAGCCGCCCTCGTGGACGTAGAAGCCGCCGTCGGCCCGCGTGGTGAGGATGATCGCCACGTTCATCACCGCCATGCCAAGCCCGACCAGCGGGGTCGCGAGGCCGAAGACGAGCAGCGCGCCGCCGACCATCTCGAAGATGACGGTGGCGATGGCAAGGCCCTGCGCAGCGGGGAGGCCGGAGCCCTCGAGGACGACGACCTGCAGGTCGACGCCCGTGATCTGCCAGCGGTACCAGCCGTGGGCCACGAGGATCACGCCGGTGACGATCCGTGCGATGAGCAGCGCGATGTCGCGCACGACTCTCAGGAATGCTTCCACTGGCGCCTCCTCGGCTACTGCGGCTGGGCGTCCTCAGGCTTCGGCGCCACGTCCTCGCCGTGCATCAGTCTGCCCGACACACCGGAGCCTAGCCGCTGAAGGGCCAATCTTCCGACCAGTTGCTGGTTGGTGACCACGCGCTGCGAGCGGCCATTGGTGGCGAACGTCAATGCCCAGCTGAGCAGGGTGGTGACCCTCTGCTTGAAGCCCGCGATGTAGAGAAGGTGCAGGAACAGCCAGGCGAACCAGGCGAGGATGCCGGTCAGGTGGAACTTGCCGATCTTCGCCACCGCGGAGAACTTCGAGATGGTGGCCATCGAGCCCTTGTCGAAGTACTTGAACGGACCGGGCGGGTCCGTGTGCGACAGCCGCGCCTTGATGGTCTTCGCGGCGTACTTCGCCTCCTGGATGGCGCCCTGGGCGACACCGGGCACGCCCTCGACAAATGCCATGTCCCCGATCACGAAGACCTCGGGATGGCCGGGAAGCGTCAGGTTCTCGTTGACCACGACCTGGTTGGCGCGGTTGAGCTCGGCGCCGGACTGCTCCGCGAGGATCGTGCCGAGCTCGCTTCCCTTGACGCCTGCCGCCCACACCTTGCAGGTGGCCTCGATGCGTTTGACGGTGCAGTCCTTCAGCTTCACGGTGAGGCCGTCCTCGTCGACCTCGGTGACCATGGCGTTGAGCATCACCTCGACGCCCAGCTTCTCCAGCACCTTCTCGGTCTTCTTTCCGAGGCTCGGGCCGAATGGGGGGAGGACCTGCGAGGCGCCGTCGATCAGGACCACCTTCGCGGTGGTGGGGTCGATCGAGCGGAACTCGTTGCGCAGCGTCGAGGTGGCGAGCTCACGGATCTGGCCTGCCATCTCGACGCCCGTCGGGCCTGCGCCGACGACCACGAAGGTGAGCAGACGGCGTCGCTCCTCCTCGTCGGTGGTGAACTCCGCGACCTCGAACGCCTTGAAGATGCGGGCGCGCAGCTCGAGAGCGTCGTCGATGGACTTCATGCCTGGGGCGAAGGTGGCGAAATGGTCGTTGCCGAAGTACGACTGCCCGGCGCCTGCCGCGACGATCAGCTCGTCGTAGGGCGTCTCGTGGTAGTCATTGTGGAAGCGCCACTTGACCACGCGGTTGGTCAGGTCGATGTCGTCGACCAGCCCGAGCAGGACCTGGACGTTGGCCTGCCTGCGCAGGATCTCGCGGGTGGCGGGGGCGATCTCGCCCTCCGACAGGACGCCCGTCGCCACCTGGTACAGCAGCGGCTGGAACAGGTGGGTGGTGGTCTTGGCGATCAGCGTGATGTCGACGTCGGCGTGCTTGAGCGCCTTCGCGGCGAACAGGCCTCCGAAGCCGGAACCGATGATCACGACGCGCTTGCGGGTCATGCGTCCTCCCCGAGTCGTGTCTACGGGCGACCCGACGGGGTCGCCCGCGACGGTGTGGTTTCCTCCAAGCCTAACCCGACCGGCCCCGATCTCAGATCCCCTGCCATCCGCGGCAGGATAGGCTGGTCCGGCTCGGAGTGGCGGCGCACGGTGCCCGACCCTCCGGCGAAGACAGAGGGGAAGCGTGTGAGACTGCCGTGGTTGCGGACCCGCCCTTCGGCGGTCACGGGGCGCCCATGGCTGTGGGTTGCCCTCGGCCTGTTGGCCGTCGTCGTGATCATCGGGGCCCACACCGCAGACCTGGCTGGCCTGCTCGAGGTCCGCGCCAGTTGGTGGCGGCCGCTGATCGCCGTGCCCGCGACGGGGCTGCTGCTGCTTGCATGGTGGCAACTCGGCCCGACCTGGCGACATCCGTTGCTGACCGCCGCGATCTGGATCGCTCCCATGCTGTTCGCGTTTCCGATGCACTCCCGCGACGCCTACGCCTACGCTGCGACGGGCTGGCAGGTGGCGCACGGAATCAACCCGTATGAGACGCCGATCGGCGACGCGGGGCTCGCGGGGCTGCTGGTCGGCGTGCACTGGTACAAGACGACGTCGGTCTACCCGTCCCTCTCGCTCGACATATTCGGCCTGATCTCGCAGATGACCGGGGGAGACCTGTACTGGACCCTCGTCGCGCTGCGGCTGCCGAGCCTGCTCGCGCTCGCCATCCTGGCCTTCTGCCTGCCCCGGCTGGCGCGACGGTTCGGCATCGACCCGCGGCTCGCGCTGTGGGCGGGGCTGCTGAACCCGATCATGCTCGTGCAGTGGGTCGGCGGCGTGCACAACGACGCCCTGATGGTGGCGCTCGGCGTCGCGGCGCTGCTCGCCGCCACCGACCTCGGCTGGCGGGGCTGGCGCGGCCTCGTCGTGGCCGGCGTGCTGCTCGGCCTTGCCATGGGGATCAAGCAGTCCGCCGCCCTGTACGGGCTCGGCGTGGTCGCCGTCGGGTGGGGGCTCCGCTTCCGCGACGGGGAGAAGGTCGGGGGCTGGCCGCGGCTCATCGCCGTCGCGGTCGTGCCCGGCCTGATCACCATCGCCACGTTCCTCGTCTCCTCGTTGTCGTGGGGCCTGGGCTGGCGCAACCCGACGGCTGGCAGCCCGGTCGAGGCGACGAGCAACGCGCCGCTGTCGTGGGTCGCCTCCTTCCTGCGCTACAATGAACTGCTGCCGCACTCGACAGCCAACGCGCTCGTCACCGGCCTGTCGACGGTGCTGATGGTGGTGGCCATCGTGCTGGTCTGGGTCCGGGTCGGGCCGACGGGAGCGAGGATCGGCCGACCGTGGCTCTTCACCGTCCTCGTCCTCGCCGCCTTCAACGTGTTAGGGCCCGCGCTGCAGCCGTGGTACCTGACCCTCTTCCTCCCGCTGTACGTGTTCCTGCGCGGGGGCCCCGGGTGGAACCGGGTCTGGCTCGTGGTCGTCGCGGCCTTCGCGCTGCTCGCGCCGCTGCAGGACATCCTCCCCTCGTACGTGTCGATGGCCGTGGTCGGTGTGCCGCTCTGGTTCGCCTGGCGCGCCCTCGCCCGCCGCGAAATCGACCCGCTACCTGCGTCGGATCCGGAGCGCGACCCCTTCAAGACCCCGGTGTGATGTCCGTTTCGGGTGGCGAGGCTAGTCTCGCCGGTATGTCTGCCGTCCCCTGGAATCAGCGCGCCTCCGAGTGGGCGATCCAGGCGACGGACCTCACTAAGCGCTACGGGGGTAGGGCCGTCCTCGACGGGCTCAACCTCAACGTCCCGCGCGGTGGAGTGCACGGCCTGCTCGGACCCAACGGGTCTGGCAAGACGACCTCCATCCGGATCATGCTCGGGCTGGTGCGGGCAAACGGAGGAAGCGTCGAGATCCTCGGCCACCCCATCCCGAAGGCGCTGCCGAGGGTGATCGGGCAGGTCGGCGCGATCGTCGAGTCGCCGAAGTTCTCGCCGCGCATGTCTGGGCGGCACAACCTGAACGTGCTCGCCGACTCGATCGGAGCCCCGCACCGCCGGGTCAGCGAGGTGCTGCTCGAGGTCGGCCTGACCGCCGACGCCGAGCGCCACTTCACCACCTACTCGCTCGGCATGAAGCAGCGCCTCGCGATCGCCGCGACGCTGCTGAAGCGCCCCGAGGTGCTGATCTTCGATGAGCCGACCAACGGCCTCGACCCCGTCGGCATCCACGACATCCGGGCCACCATGCGCGGGCTCGCCGACGCGGGCCGCACCGTGCTCGTCTCCTCGCACATCCTCTCCGAGATCGAACAGATCGCCGACTCCGTCTCGATCATCGCGCGAGGGAGGGTGGTAGCCGAGGGCTCCATCGCGGACTTCCTCAGCGACGGCGCGCCCCACGTGCGGGTCCGCCTCGAGCGTGCCCTCGAGGCGACCGACCTGCTGCGTGCCGCGGGTTGGAAGGTCGACACGGACGAGTCCGGGCTCCGGGTTTCCGCGCGCGACAGAGGGGTGCCCGATGCCGCCGTCATCGCCGAGACCCTCGGCCGGGTGGGGCTCTGGCCCCAGGAACTGACCACGGAACGCAGGAGCCTCGAGCAGGTGTTCCTGCACCTGACCTCCGGTGCCCACCTCGGCAGCTCGCAGTCGGGGAGGCGCTGATGTTCACCAACCTGATGCGCTCCGAGCTCTCCAGGCTGCGCTACCGACGCCGCGCCTGGGGCAGCGTGATCCTGGTCATCCTCGCCGGGGTGTTCCTCCCGGCGTCGTGGGCCGACCAGATCCGCCAGCCAGGCAGCCAGGAGATACTGCTCGCCCAGGTCGACCTGGTCAGGATGCAGGCCACTGGCGAGTGCCCCGACTGCACCTTGGACAACGTCGTCTACTTCCTCACCTTCGACGAGGCGGTCGTCACCGTCCTGCCACAGGCAGCCCTCGTCCTGGCGTTCATCGCGTTCATGATCGTGGTCACCTATGTCGGGGCCGACTTCACGTCCGGGGCGCTTGCGACGCAGCTGACCTTCACGCCGCAGCGCGGCATCCTGCTCGCTGCCCGCACGCTCGCCTGCGGGGTGCTCGGGGCGGTGCTCACGCTGGTCGGGATCGGCACGACGGTCGCCTCCATGGTGGTCAGTTACATGGCGGTCAACGGGATCGGGTCGATCGGGCCCGCGCATGGCCTGCTCGAGTTGATCGCCTCGACCATGTTCTACGGGTTCATCGTCGGCCTGATCGCGGCGCTGGTCACCTTCACCATCCGCAGCACGCCGCTGTCGATGGCCGCGGCGGTCGCCGTCCTCGTGGTCAACCTGCTGATCGACGACATGGGCGTGGCCGGTCGCGACGCGTGGGTCTACCACCTGCTTCCCTTGCGCAACGCCATCGCCATGATCTACGGCCGCTCCGACCTGACCGACCCGTTCACCGACGGCCCCAACTTCGGCGTGGTCACCCGCGGGGAGTCGCTGATCTTCCACCTCTGCGTGATCGCGGTGCTCGCCGTCGTGGCCGGCCTCGTGTTCGAACGACGCGACGTCAAGGGCTGAGCCTGGTCAGCGGCCCGATCGTCGTGCGCGTCCCCACTAGAATCCGTGCCATGCGTTACGTCTCCACGCGCTCGGCCGCCCCGGGCAAGCCGTTCAGCGACATCCTGCTCGAGGGGCTCTCGGCCGACGGCGGTCTCTACCTGCCGGAGAGCTATCCGCAGGTCTCCGCGGAGACCCTCGGACGGTGGCGGACGCTGCTGGCCGAACAGGGCTACGCGGCGCTGGCGTTCGAGATCGTGCGGCTGTTCGTCGACGACATCGACGAAGCCGACCTGCGCGCCATCGTCGAGCGCGCTTACGAGCCGGGCAAGTTCATCGACCCGGGGGTCGTGCCGGTCACCGAGCTGTCGGGTGGGCTGTGGCTCGCCCACCTCAGCAACGGTCCCACCGCCGCCTTCAAGGACATGGCGATGCAGCTGCTCGGCGAGCTGTTCGAGTACGAGCTCGAACGAAGGGGCCAGAGCATCAACATCGTCGGCGCGACCAGCGGCGACACCGGCTCGTCTGCCGAGTACGCGCTGCTCGGCAAGCCTGCGGTGCGGGTCTTCATGCTCTCGCCGAAGGGGAGGATGACGCCGTTCCAGCAGGCGCAGATGTTCTCCATCGACGATCCGGGCATCGTCAACATCGCCGTCGACGGGGTGTTCGACGACTGCCAGGACATCGTCAAGCAGCTCAACTCCGACCCCGAGTTCAAGTCAGCCCACCGGCTGGGCGCGGTCAACTCGATCAACTGGGCCCGCCTGATGGCCCAGATCGTCTACTACTTCGCCGCCTGGCTGCAGGTCTCTGACGGGGAGCCGGCCAGCTTCGCCGTCCCGTCGGGCAACTTCGGCAACATCGCGGCAGGCCACATCGCCCGCGAGATGGGACTGCCCATCCACCGCCTGATCCTCGCCACCAACGAGAACAACGTGCTGGAGGAGTTCTTCCGCACCGGCGCCTACCGCGTGCGCGACGCGAACGAGACGCTCGCCACGAGCTCGCCGTCCATGGACATCTCGAAGGCGTCGAACTTCGAGCGCTTCGTCTTCGACCTGCTCGGCCGCGACCCCGGCCGCACCGCGGAGCTGTTCGGTGAACGGCTCCCGCAGGACCGCGCCTTCGACCTGGCGGACTCGGACGAGTTCCGCGGCCAGGTCGAGCGCTTCGGCTTCGTCTCCGGCGCCTCCACCCACGCCGACCGGCTCGCCGAGATCAGCCGCGTCTACGACGAGGACCGGGTCGTGATCGACCCGCACACCGCCGACGGGGTGCACGTCGCCCGCGAATCAGGGGTCGAGGGGCCGATCATCGTGCTGGAGACGGCGCTGCCGGTCAAGTTCTCCGACACCATCGTCGAGGCGATCGGCATGGTGCCACCGCTTCCCGCGCGCTTCGAGGACCTGATGGACCTGCCGCGTCACGTCATCGACGCGCCCAACGACGCCGCCGCGGTGCGCGCCATCATCGAGGAGCGCGCGGGCGTGTAGTGGCGGTCGCGGCCCGAGCTCAGCTGAACCGCACGATGTTGTTTGCGATCACCTTCTTCGCGAAGGCGACGGACTGGCTCGGGTAGGTGATGCCGGGGGTCGGGGCGTTGGCGAAGCCCATGGTGCCCAGGTTGAACACGCCGGCCTTTGATGCCGCGACGTAGTAGGTGATGTCGCTCCAGCCCTGCCTGGAACGTCGTGGTCGTCTCCGGGGACTGGATCGCATCGAGTTCGGCGACTTTGCAGGACGTGACCCTCGTGTTGTCCGCGTTCCAGCGGATCCGGCAGTACATGGTGTCCGAGCCGAGGAAGACGAGGTTGATCCCCCAGTCGCGCAGCGTCTGCAGGTTGGTGCGCATGGCGAGCGACCAGTACTCGTCGTGGCCGAGCGTGACCAGCGCCCGCGCCCCGCCGGGTTTGACCGCGGGGCTCGTTGTGGCACGGTCGCGCCCTAGGGTTGAGCCATGGAAGAGCAACTGCCACAGCGTCGGATCCGGGCCAGCGACGCGGAGCGTGACCAGATCCTCACCGTCGTGCAGCGCGCCTATGAGGCGGGAAGGCTCGATCTCTCCGAGATGAAGGACCGCCAGGACCTCGCCCTGCGGGCCACCTATCTCGACGACCTCCCCGAGATCGTGGCGGACCTTCCGGAGGGGAGGGGGCTCGCCCCGCTCGGTGAGGGCGCCGTGGTCGAGCCGGTCGAGGACTACCGCACGAGCGTCCCGGAGACCGCCCCGAGCGATGCAGGCTTCACCATGTCGGTGATGTCCGGCCGCGACGTGCGCGTGGAGTCGGGAACCCGGACGCTGAGCAACTTCGCCTGGTGGGGAGGCAACAACTACGACCTCACCGACGCCATGGGCCCGGGACGGATCGTCACGCTCACCCTCAACGCCGTGATGGGCGGCAACGACATCGTCGTCCCCGAGGGGGTGCGCGTGGTCGACCAGTCGCTGGCGATCATGGCGGGCAACGACATCGAGCGCGAGGCGTTGGGCGACGGCTCGAACGGCACCCTCGTGCTCAAGGGCTTCCTGTGGTGGGGAGGCAACAACGTCCGGGTCGCGGGCGAGGACGTCCGCCGGAGGCGGCGCCGCTGAGTCAGGCGTCGAGCAGCAGCGGCAGCTGCATCCGCTGGGCCTGGTGCGTGAGCTCACGGAAGACGGCGAGCCCGAACACGCCCCAGGCGGTCAGGTACTCGGGCGCCTGCTCCGGGGTGGGCGGCCCGTCGACGCCGGGCCCACCGAGCAGCAGGGCCTCCGCGAGGGCAGAACCGGGCACGCCGAGCCCCTTGCTCAGGGTGTCGAGCTCGTTCTCCAGCAGGTCGAGGGTGCTCATCGGCACCATCTCGCCCTGGAAGCCGCTGCCGGTGAAGGTCGCGGAGAGGCCGGCGAGCGGCAGCCACCACTGAGCCCCGCCGAGCAGGCTCGGGAACATGGCGCTTCCGTCCTGCTGGGAGGCCTGGAATGCGGCGGAGGCCTGGAAGTCGGCCGGGTCATCGGTGGCAGAGGCAAGCTGCGGCCGCTCGAGCCGGGCGGCGAGGATGAGCAGGGCGCCGTAGCCCAGCCAGTGCGGCTGGTCCGTCGCGTAGGGGGCGTCCGGGTTGTCGTCCCACGCCTTCTCCACGCCGAGCGCCTCGGTCATGGCGCTCTGCCAGGAGTGGACCATCTCGACGACCTCGTCGGTGTCGGGCGCGTCTTCGGGGGTGGTGTCGTCGAGCCGGATGGTGGTGAACTCGATGCCCTCGGCCTCGGCGGCCTGGGCCATGACGGTCTTCCAGTCGCCGGTCAGGTAGCGCGTGAAGGGGCCCACGTAGATGTCCAATCCCATGCTCCGATCCTTGCAGGACAGGCACGACTACTCCAGACACGCGCCAGAAGTTTCGCCCGATCCGGGAATACCCATCCACGCGGGGCCGTTTTACTGATAAACCAACTTGAGTCCATCCGGCTCAACCTGAAACTTGAGCGTGACTGACTCATATGCTTAACTTGAGTCAACCCCGCTCAAGGGAATCGAAGCAGAAACTTATCCATCCAGGAGGAATCCACATGGCTCGTGCAGTAGGTATCGACCTCGGCACCACCAACTCGGTCGTCGCTGTCCTCGAGGGCGGCGAGCCGACTGTCATCCCCAACGCTGAAGGCTCGCGCACGACGCCGTCCGTCGTCGCGTTCACCCCGTCCGGCGAGGTCCTCGTCGGCGAGGTCGCCAAGCGTCAGGCGGTCACCAACCCCGATCGCACCATCCGCTCCGTCAAGCGCCACATGGGCACTGACTGGCAGGTCGACATCGACGGTAAGCAATACCGTCCCCAGCAGATCTCCGCTTTCGTGCTGCAGAAGCTGAAGCGCGACGCTGAGGCCTACCTCGGTGAGTCGGTCACCAACGCCGTCATCACCGTCCCGGCCTACTTCGGCGACGCCGAGCGTCAGGCGACGAAGGAGGCCGGCGAGATCGCGGGCCTGTCCGTCGACCGCATCATCAACGAGCCCACCGCGGCCGCCCTGGCCTACGGCCTCGACAAGTCCGACCTCGAGCAGACCGTCCTGGTCTTCGACCTCGGTGGCGGCACGTTCGACGTCTCCCTGCTCGACATCGCCGACGGCGTGTTCGAGGTCAAGGCCACCAAGGGCGACAACCGCCTCGGTGGTGACGACTGGGACGCCGTCGTTGTCGACTGGCTCGTCACGCAGTTCAAGAACAAGAACGGCATCGACTTGTCCAAGGACAAGATGGCCCGCCAGCGCCTGCAGGAGGCCGCCGAGCGCGCCAAGATCGAGCTGAGCTCCGCCTCGGAGACCACGATCAACCTGCCCTACATCACCGCCTCGGCGGAGGGCCCGCTGCACCTCGACGAGAAGCTGACCCGCGCTGAGTTCCAGCGCATGACCCAGCCGCTCCTCGACCGCTGCCGCGCGCCGTTCAACGCGGTCATCTCCGATGCGAAGACCTCGGTCGACAAGATCGACACGGTCCTGCTCGTCGGTGGCTCGACCCGCATGCCCGCCGTCGCTGAGCTTGTCAAGGAGCTGACCGGTGGCAAGGAGCCCAGCAAGGGCGTCAACCCGGATGAGGTCGTCGCACTGGGCGCTTCGCTTCAGGCCGGCGTGCTCAAGGGCGAGGTCAAGGACGTGCTGCTGCTCGACGTCACCCCGCTCAGCCTCGGCATCGAGACCAAGGGTGGCGTGATGACCAAGATCATCGAGCGCAACACCACGATCCCGACCAAGCGTTCCGAGGTGTTCACCACGGCCGAGGACAACCAGCCCTCCGTGATGATCCAGGTCTACCAGGGCGAGCGCGAGTTCGCGCGCGACAACAAGTCGCTCGGCAACTTCGAGCTGACCGGCATCCTTCCTGCCCCCCGCTCGGTCCCGCAGGTCGAGGTCACCTTCGACATCGACGCCAACGGCATCGTGCACGTCGCGGCGAAGGACCTGGCCACCGGCAAGGAGCAGTCGATGACCGTCACCGGCGGCTCCGCCCTCGGCAAGGACGACATCGACCGCATGGTCAAGGACGCCGAGGCTCACGCCGAGGAGGACCGCAAGCGTCGCGAGGCCGTCGACATGCGCAACGAGGGCGACGCGCTCGTGTTCCGCACGGAGAAGCTGCTGAGCGAGCACGCCGATACCATCGGCGAGGACGTCAAGGCCCCCGTGGTCGAGGCGACCGACAAGCTCAAGGAGGCCCTGAAGGGCGAGGACAACGACGCGGTCAAGGCTGCGATCGACGACCTCAACACGAAGGCCGCATCCATGGGTCAGGCGATCTACGCCGCGGCCCAGGCGAAGGCTCAGGAGTCCGCTCCTGCCGACGGCGAGGGTGCGGAGACCGGTTCTGCCACCGAGGGGGACTCGGGTGACGGCGATGTCGTCGACGCTGAGATCGTCGATGAGGAGAAGGAAGACAAGTGACCGATTCGCATCAGGATGCGGACCGCGCAACCACGGGTGAGGGCGTCGACTCGGCGCCCTCACCCGAGGGCGTTGAGCAGGACGTGACGGCAGAGCGCGAGGCTCAGCTCGAGCAGCTGATCTCGGAGCGCACCGCCGACCTGCAGCGCCTTCAGGCGGAATACATCAACTACAAGAAGCGCGTCGACCGCGACCGTGACCTCGCCCGCCAGGGCGGTGTCGAGTCGGTGCTCACCGACTTCATGCCGGTGCTCGACGCGATCTCGCTCGCCAAGCAGCACGGTGACATCGACGGAGGATTTCGTCTGGTCGCCGAGGAGCTGGACAAGGTGACAGGCAAGCACGGCCTCGTGGCCTTCGGCGAGGTGGGCGACGTGTTCGATCCCAACCTGCATGAGGCCCTCATGGCCGTGCCGCTCGAGCAGCCGGTCGACATCGTCACCGTGTCGCAGGTCATGCAGCAGGGCTACCAGCTCAAGGGTCGCGTGATCCGGCCGGCGCGCGTGGCCGTGGCCAACCCCTGATCCCAGCAGTCGTCATCAGAAAGGAGATGAGCGGGAAATGAGTACGAAGGACTGGCTCGAGAAGGACTACTACAAGATTCTCGGCGTCTCCAAGAGCGCGACGCGTGTGGAGATCAAGAAGGCCTTCCGCAAGATCGCCCGGGAGAACCATCCCGACGCGAATCCCGGAGACAAGAAGGCCGAGGCACGCTTCAAGGAGGCCTCTGAGGCCAACGCGGTGCTCAGTGACGCCGAGAAGCGCAAGGAGTACGACGAGGCACGCAGCCTCTTCGGTGGCGGGTTCAAGTTCAACCGGGGCGGGCAGCCCTCGGGAGGCGGCAACGCTGGCTTCGAGGACCTGTTCCGCAACGCCGCAGGCGGAGGCAACGCAGGGTCGTTCAGCGACATCTTCGGCGGCCTCTTCAACGGCGGCGGCCCCACCACCCAGCGACGCGCGACCCAGCGTGGCCCGCGCCGCGGGGCGGACATCGAGGGCGAGGCGACCATCTCGTTCGAGCAGTCGGTGGAGGGCGCGACGATCTCGCTGCGCACCATCTCCGACGAGCCCTGCCCTTCGTGCCGCGGGACCGGAGCGAAGGCGGGCACCCTTCCCCGGGTGTGCCCGGGCTGTGAGGGTTCCGGCATGCAGACCACCCAGGCGGGCGGCGTGTTCCAGATGAGCGAGCCGTGCGTCGAGTGCCTCGGCCGTGGCCTCATCGTCGACGATCCGTGCCCCACCTGTGACGGGTCGGGCCGCGGCAAGTCGTCGAAGACCATGCAGGTGCGCATCCCCGCGGGTGTGCAGGACGGTCAGCGGATCCGGCTGAAGGGCAAGGGGGCCGCAGGCGAGAACGGCGGCGCCTCCGGCGACCTGTACGTGCTCGTCCACGTGTCGCCGCACAAGCTCTTCGGCAGGAGCGGGAGCAACCTCACGCTCGACGTTCCGGTGACCTTCACCGAGGCCTCCCTCGGAGCCGAGATCGAGATCCCGACGCTGCAGGGCCGCAAGGTCAAGCTGCGGATCCCGGCAGCCACCCCGAACGGGCGCACCATGCGCGTGCGCGGCAAGGGCGCACGGAAGTCCGACGGCTCGATGGGCGACCTGCTGGTCACGATCAAGGTCGAGGTGCCAGACGGCCTGTCGCCGGAGGCGAAGGCTGCGCTGGAGGAGTACGCGGAGAAGGCCCACCAGGCCAACCCGCGTGAGGCGCTGTTCGGCGCGTGATCCGATGAGCCAGCATCTGCAGCCCTTCGATCCGGAGGCCGCGGTCTTCCCGGTGTCGGTGGCCGCGTCCCTGGCTGACATGCACGCCCAGACCCTCCGCGGCTACGACAGGCTCGGTCTGGTCGTTCCCCAGCGGGCCCGCGGGCGTGGCCGTCGCTACTCGCTGCGCGACATCGCGCGGCTGCGCCACGTGCAGAACCTGAGCCAGCAGGGGATCAACCTCGAAGGGATCCGTCGGATCCTCGCCCTCGAGGCGGAGGTCGACTCGCTGCATGGACAGGTCGAGCGCCTCGCCGACATGGTGCGTCGCCTCCGGGAGGAGGACGGCGCGAGCCGCGTGTTCACCGCCGAGGCGTCGGGAGCCGTCCACACCGGACGGTTCCGGCCCGCCACGCCGAGGGCACTGCCGCCGTCTGTGAGCTGAACTGAGTGAAGGGGCCCCGCGACCACCGTTAGAACCCGTCTCAGATCGCGGGGCCCTTCGCGTGTCCGGCCCAGAGCAGTTGGCGCACGGTGCCGAGGATCGCGTCGTCCCCGAGGCCGAGCCGTCGCATCGCGCGCACGTAGTCGAGCGTCAGTTCGCCCGCGCGGAGCGCCGCTGCCTCGTCGACCGGGGCGATGTCGGCCACGACGGTGCCGGCGCGACCTGCGGTCACGACGTAGCCCTCCGCCTCCAGCTCGCGGTAGGCCTTGGCGACGGTGTTGTTGGCTAGACCCAGCGTTGCGGCAAGTGTCCGCACGGCAGGCAGCTTGGTCCCTGCGGGGAGAAGGCGACGCATGATCTGGTCGATCAATTGCGTTCGCAGTTGCTGATAGGGCGGCTCGGCGCCGTCCTGGTCGATCCGCAGGTCCGGCTCGCCTCGCTCATCCACGGGGCCAAATCTAGACCAGCCGGTCGCCCGAGGCGGGCAGCTTCGTGCGCGCCGTAGGGATAGGATGTGAGGCGGGAAGACTGGGAGGAGCCTCACGTGAAGAAGCGAAGCGGAAGCAAGCTGTCGGTGGTCGGGGCGGGGGCGGTCGGCACGTCACTCGCCTACGCGGCCCTGATCCGGGGAGCGGCCTCCGAGGTCGCCCTGATGGACATCAACGAGAAGAAGGTCAGGGCAGAGGCGCTCGACATGGCCCACGGCAGCCAGTTCCTGCCCCCGGCGAAGATCGAGGGCTCCGATGACGTCGCAGTCACCGCCAACTCCGACATCGTCGTGATCGCGGCGGGCGCGAAGCAGCAGCCTGGCGAGACGCGGATGGACCTCGCCGAGAAGACCGTCTCACTGATGAAGAAGATCGTCCCCGGCCTCGTCGAGCAGTCGCCCGAGGCCGTCTTCATGCTGGTCACGAACCCGGTCGACGTCACCACGCAGGCGGTGCTGAAGATCTCCGGGCTGCCGGACGGGCAGGTCTTCGGGTCCGGCACCGTGCTCGACTCCTCGCGGCTGCGCTGGCTGGTCGCGCAGGAGTGCGACGTCGCCATGAGCAACGTGCACGCCTACATCTGTGGCGAACACGGCGACTCGGAGATCCCGCTCTGGTCCACCTCCACCATCGGTGGCGTGCCGCTGCGGCAGTGGGAGGAGCAGACCGGCCAGCTGAGCTTCCAGCGCCGCAAGGAGATCGCGGAGCGGGTCGTCGGCGCGGCGTACGAGGTGATCGAGGGCAAGGGGGCGACCAACTACGCGATCGGCCTCGCGGGCACCCGGATCATCCAGGCCGTGCTGCGCGACGAGCACCTCGTCCTCCCGGTCAGCTCCATGCTGCACAACTGGCACGGGATCTCCGGGGTGTGCATGTCGGTGCCGCAGATCGTCGGCCGCGAAGGCGTGATCAAGCCGCTCGAACTTCCGGTCTCCGCCCAGGAACTGGTCGGCCTGCAGAACAGTGCCGACCACATCCGCACCGTCGCCGCGAGCCTCGGCTTCTAGCGGTGGCCAGCCGACGCAGCCTTACCGCCAGGTCGCCGTCCCAGTAGCGGGCGGCCAGACGGATCACGTAGCACGTCTCGCGGGTGACCCTGCCCGTGGCGGAGGAGGCCACGATGTCGTGCATGGTTCCCCGATCGGACGCCGGCCCGATGGCGAGCGCGCCCACCGCCGCTTCGAAGAGGTAGCCGGACTGGTCAAACCGCGGCCGCAGGAGCGCGAAGTCCGTGAGCAGACGCACCGCAGCCGGATCGCCATGGCGCGCGGCACGGGTCCGCCCAGAGCGGACCGACCGCCCGGTGACAGCCATGCCAATCCAAACGTCGCGCCGCAGCTGAGTCGGCGTTCGACAGTGTGAGCGCGCTCTGCTTCATCCGGCAAGGATAGTGGGCCGCTCAGGGGCGTGTCAGGGATGATCCCAGGGGCATTTCCCTACTGGGCGGGGCCCACTCGATGCACACTGGATAGGGAGACCACGCGTATGAGGAGCGACATGAGCGACTACAACCAGCGACCCGACAACGAGCACAACTTTGACGACGAGGCCGCCTACGTCGAAGCCGAGAGCATCGACGAGCCCGTCGTCGATCCGCACGAACCCATCGTCGACGCGGGTGACGCACCCGGCGAAGAGGCGAAGGCGGAGGGCCACGACAAGCTTGAGAAGGCGACCGTCGAGCTGAACCAGCTCGCCGAGAACCTCGCCCGGGCGGCGGCGGACGCCGCCTACGCCACCATCGGCCTCGTCGGCCTGGTCAGCGACCGGGTCAAGGAGTTCTACGCCGACCAGAAGAAGCACTACGCCGACGAGCACCCCGACCTCGAGGGTGAGCCTGAGGCCAAGCACGTCATCTCGCGCTTCGGCGAGCAGGTCGACCGCTTCGTCGGCGACATCGGCACCACGATCCGCGACCTCGCCGATCGAGGCCGCGCCTCCTCGAAGGTCGCAGCCGAGGACGCTGCGGACAAGGCAGCCGACCTCGCGGACAGGGCAGCCGCCAAGGCAGCCGACCTGGCTGACAAGGCGGACGAGGGCGCCCACCGCGCCGCCGACAAGTTCGGCGACTCCGCACAGCGCGCGGCTGATGCGTTCGGGGAGAAGGCCGAGTCGGCCTCCGAGCGGGTCGACGACGTGGTGGACAAGGCGGACGATCCGCGCCTGCGTGACCAGTGGTGAACTGACCAACCGATGAGGCCCGGCCCCCGAAAGGGGGCCGGGCCTTCGTCATCTCGCGGGGTCAGGCCTGCGTTGCCCTGGTGATCGGTGGGTTCAGCGTGTCTAGTGAGCCGCGACGGTACAGCTGGGCAGGGCGGCCGCCGTCGACGGTGCTCGTGCGCCCGGTCGGCTCGAGGAAGCCAGCGCTGCGGGTGACCTTGCGGTGGAAGTTGCGGGGGTCGAGCCGGTGTCCCCAGACGGCCTCGTAGATGCCACGCAGCTGGGCGACCGTGAACTCCGGAGGGCAGAACGCCGCGGCGAGAGGGGAGTACTCGAGCTTCGCGCGTGCCCGTTCGATGCCGTCGGCGAGGATGCGGTCGTGGTCGAAGGCCAGCGTGAGCCGGCCGGCCTCGAAGTCCTCGACCGGTCGCCAGGCCGCGGCGGCCGCGTCCGTGCCTGCGGACGGGTCGCGCATTTCGGGCACGAGGGCCAGCCAGGCGACGGTGACCGTACGGCCGCGCGGGTCGCGGCCAGGCTCCCCGTAGGTGGCCAGTTGCTCCAGGTGGACGCCGGCGCCGATCGCCGTCTCCTCGGCGAGCTCACGATAGGCGGCGGCCTCGAGGTCCTCCTCGGCGCCCACGTAGCCCCCGGGAAGGGCCCAGTCGCCCTGGTAGGGCGGGTACTTGCGCTCCACCACCAGCACCTGAAGGCGGTCGTCGCGGATCGTGAGCACGACCAGGTCGACCGTGACGAAGAACTCCTGCATGCCGCAACCCTACCCCAGACTTATCGTCAGATTGACATCGAACCCGGACAGCGCTTATCGTCAATAACACGATAAGTGTTCTGAGGAGACCACGATGGCAACGATCACCCGCTTCCCCTTCGTCCGGCACCTGCGAGGGACCGCGACGACCTACACCGAGTGCCTCACCAACGGCCGTCGCAGCAACGCAGGCGTCGGTGCGAGTTTCTGGTTCCGCCCGCTGACCTCTGCGATCAGCGAGATCCCGATCGACGACCGGGAGCAGGAGGCGGTCGTGCGGGTGCGCACCTCCGACCTCCAGGAGATCACCGCCCCGGCCACGATCACCTACCGCTTCGCCTCGCCCTCCCAGGCGGCCACCCGCGTCGACTTCTCGATCGACCCGGCGACGGGGGAGTGGCTCGAGTCCCCGCTCGAGACGGTGGGTGCCATGATCCATGGCGCCACAGCCGCCGCCGTCACCGGCATCCTCACCGGCTACTCCCTGCGCGAGGTGCTCGGCAGGGACGTCGCGGACCTGGCCGACGAGGCGCTCGCGAGGCTGCGGGCCGACCAGCGGCTCACCGCCATCGGGATCGAGGTGATCGGCATCCGGTTTGCCCTGCTTCGGCCCGAGCCGGAGGTCGAGCGCGCGCTCCAGCTCCCCGCCCGCGAGCAGGTGCAGCAGGAGGCTGACAAGGCGACGTTCGAGCGGCGCGCGCTCGCCGTCGAACGCGAGGCCGCCATCGGCGAGAACGAACTGGCGAACCAGATCGAGCTCGCCCGCAGGCAGGAGCAGCTGATCACCCAGAAGGGAACCAATGCGCGCCGGGAGGCGGAGGACGCCGCACGGGCCGACAGCGTCCGCGTCAAGGCCGAGGCCAGCCGGGCCGCGACGCTCTCGGAGACGAGGGCGGAGGCGACAAGGCTCCTCGGTGCTGCGGAGGCCGACGCCGAGGCGGCGAAGCTGACCGCCTACAACGCGGCGGGCCGCGACGTGCTGCTCGCCCTCGCGCTGCGCGAACTGGCGGCGAACCTCCCGAAGGTCGACCAGCTGGTGCTCACCCCGGACCTGCTCACCGGGATGCTCGGCAAGCTGACCGCCGACAAGCAGGACTGAGGCCGTCGTGGCGAGCCCGAGGGTCGTGGTGGTGCACCGAGCCACCGAATACGAGGAGCTGCTGGCGCGGCACGGGACGCGGGGGCAGGCGGCATTCTTCCTGGCCAACCGCGGCAGGAGCCTCGACGAGCTGGAGCGTCGACATGAGGCGCAGGCCGCGGCGAGGGCAAAGGTCGCGGCGTCCATCCCGGCCGACTGGCGACGCGCGGAGACGGAGCGCTCCGAGGTCAACCGCTTCGTCTTCGGCCCGGAGGATGTCGTGGTGGTCGTCGGTCAGGACGGGCTGGTCGCCAACGTCGCCAAGTACCTGGCTGGTCAGGTCGTGATCGGCATCAACCCTGGCGGCCATGCCGGGGTGCTCGTGCCGCACCGTCCAGAGGACTGCGCCCGGTTGCTCGCCTCGGTGGCGACCGCCCGCCCACGGGAGCGCACGATGGTCTCCATCCGCACCGACGACGGCCAGGAGTTGACCGCGCTCAACGAGATCTACCTCGGCCAACCGACCCACCAGTCCAGCAGGTACCGGCTCGAGGTGGGCGGCCGCGCGGAGCGGCAGTCGTCGTCCGGGGTGATCGTCGGGACGGGAACCGGATCGACCGGCTGGTGCGCCTCGCTGCAGCGGGTGGTCGACCCGCAGAGCCCGCTCCCGGGCGCCGACGAGGCCGCGCTCGCCTGGTTCGTCCGCGAGGCGTGGCCCTCGCCAACCACAGGCGTCGAACTCACCAGCGGCCGGCTCGGGCCGGGGGAGGAGCTTGCCCTCGTCGTCGAGTCCGACACGCTGGTCGCGTTCGGCGACGGCATCGAGGACGACCGCCTGACGCTCGGCTGGGGGCAGCGGGTCGTGATCTTGGCCGCGGGCAGGTCGCTGCGGACGCTCTGATCAGCCGATCGTCTCGACGACGTCGCCTTCGGCATCCCTGATCCTTCAAGGCTGGTGGCTCAACCTCGGCCACGAGGCCATAGGCTGGTTCCAGACGGAATGGAAGGACCTGAGTTGAGCGAGCCGATCGAAGAGCACGAGCCTTACACCGACACGATCCCGATCCCCGCCCCGGGCGTCGCGGACACGTACCCCGCGGTGGCCGAGGCCGTCGAGCATGAGGTCAACTTCGACGAGGCCTTCTACCCGGCGAGGCCCCGCAGCCTGAGGCCGAAGGCCCGTCGTCGGCTCTCCTTCACCGGCTCCCTCACCCCTCCGTTCGAGCCGGTGGCCACCAACAAGGCCTATGTTGAGTGGCTGGTCAACCACTCCATGCTGGGCGACGCCAAGACGATGGCGCGCCAGCTCTCCGGGCAGCCGGAGATGTGGAGCCAGGCCTACGCCAGTCCCCACCCGCGCGGCGCCGTCGACACGGCGTCGGTGTGGTTCACCGCCTATCCGCTCTCGCAGATCACCGGCGACGGCGAGTCCTTCCTCGCGGGCCTCGGCTCCGAGGCGCTGTGGTCTGCCTTCGCGCGGATCGGCATCCGCGCCGTGCACACGGGCCCCGTCAAGCTCGCCGGAGGCATCTCCGGCTGGAAGCAGACGCCGTCGATCGACGGCCACTTCGACCGGATCTCGATGACCATCGACCCACTCTTCGGCAACGAGGACGACTACCGCTCCATGCATGCCTCCGCGGCGGCCCACGGCGGCACCGTCATCGACGACCTCGTCCCTGCCCACACGGGCAAGGGCGCCGACTTCCGGCTCGCCGAGATGAACTACCGCGACTACCCCGGCGTCTACCACATGATCGACATCCCGCAGGAGGCCTGGCACCTGCTGCCCGAGGTGCCGCCGGGCCGCGACTCGGTCAACCTCGACGCGGAGGCCGAGCGTCGCCTGAAGGACGCCGGCTACATCATCGGCGAGCTGCAGCGCGTCATCTTCTACGAGCCGGGGGTGAAGGAGACCAACTGGTCGGCGACGGCGGAGGTGCTCGACACCGACGGCGAACCGCACCGCTGGGTCTACCTGCACTACTTCAAGGACGGGCAGCCGTCGATCAACTGGCTCGACCCGACCTTCGCGGGCATGCGGCTGGTGATGGGCGACGCCCTGCACGCCCTGACCGACCTCGGCGCGGGCGGGCTGCGGCTCGACGCCAACGGCTTCCTCGGCGTCGAACGCGCAAGCGAGGACGACGAGGGTGGCGTCGCATGGTCGGAGGGCCACCCGCTCTCCGTCGCTGCCAACCAGCTGATCGGGTCGATGGTGCGCAAGGTGGGTGGCTTCACCTTCCAGGAGTTGAACCTGTCGATGGATGCCATCCGCGCCACCTCGGCCGCCGGGCCCGACCTGTCCTACGACTTCGTCACCCGCCCCGCCTACCAGCACGCGCTCGCCATGGCCGACACCGGTTTCCTGCGGCTGACGCTGCGCGAGGGGTTGGGGATCGGCATCGACCAGGCCTCGCTGGTGCACGCGCTGCAGAACCATGACGAGCTCACCTACGAACTGGTCCACTTCGCAACCGTGCACCGCGGCGACACCTACCGGCTCGGGGGCGTCGACTATCTTGGCGCCGACCTCGCCGAGAAAATCCGCGACGACCTGCGCCGCCGGATCGCCGGCCCGGCCGCGCCCTACAACGCGATCTTCACCCAGAACGGCATCGCGTCGACGACGGCCTCGGTGATCACCGCGAGCCTCGGCATCTCCGACCTGAGCACCATCACCGACGAGGACCTGCCCCGGATCCGCGACGCGCACCTGCTGCTCGCCGCCTACAACGCGCTCCAGCCGGGAGTGTTCGCGCTGTCCGGTTGGGATCTGGTGGGGGCGCTCCCCGTCGACAGGGATGACGTCGCCGAGCTGATCTCCGGAGGAGACACCCGCTGGATCGAGCGTGGCGCCTTCGACCTGATGGGGTCGAACCCTGACGCGGCCCGCTCGGCCTCCGGCCTTCCCCGCGCGCGGACGCTGTACGGTCCGCTGGGCGCCCAGCTCGAGGATCCGGACTCGTTCGCGAGCAGGCTCGCCTCGATGCTGCATCTGCGCGAGGCCCACGGCATCGCCACCGGCACGCTGCTCGACGTGCCCGAGCCCGACGACCACGCGATCCTCGTGCTGGTCAACCGGCTCGCGATCGGCGCCGTGCAGCTCAGCGTGTTCAACTTCTCCGAGCGCGACGTGGCTTCGGTCGTCCGCTCGGCTGAGCTTCCCGCCGGTGCGACCGTCGTCGACCTCGGCACCTCCGAGGAGGTCGCGGTAGTCGAGGCTGACGGCGAAGCAGGCAGCTTCGAGGTGCGGCTGCGTCCGTTCGGCTTCCAGGCGCTGATCCTCAAGGACGTCCCCGCCTCCGAGTGACGCAGCGTCGGTCATCCGCCCGAAACGAACCGGGCCGCCACCCAGCAGGGTGACGGCCCGGTTCTGTGTGTGACGGATCAGATCATCGGCGTCGTGTGCCAGATGCGCTGCAGATAGTCGCGCATCGCACGGTCCGAGCTGAAGTAGCCGGTGCGCGCCACGTTCAGGATCGCGGAGCGGGTCCACGCCTCCTGGTCGGCGTAGCGCTCCTCGACCTTCGCCTGGGCGTCGATGTAGGACTGGAAGTCGGCCAGCGCCATGAAGCGGTCCTCGTTGAGCAGGTTGAACACCACCGAGTCGAACTGGTGCTGGTCGCCGTCGGAGAAGTGGCCCGAGAGGATCAGGTCCAGCGCCGAGCGAAGCTGCTCGTTCGACTGGTAGTAGCTGCCCGGGTCGTAGCCCTTCGCGCTGAGCTCGGCGACCTGCGGCTCGTTCATGCCGAACAGGAAGAAGTGCTTGTCGCCGACAAGGCGGCGGATCTCGACGTTGGCGCCGTCATCCGTGCCGATGGTGAGCGCGCCGTTGAGCGCGAGCTTCATGTTGCCGGTGCCGGAGGCCTCCATGCCCGCGAGCGAGATCTGCTCGGACAGGTCGGCTGCCGGGATCAGCTCCTCGGCGAGAGTGACGTTGTAGTTGGCCGGGAAGGCCACCTTCAGGCGTCCCTCGAGCTCGGGGGCCGCGTTGACCTTCGCCGCCACCTTGTTGATCAGGTAGATGGTGTCCTTGGCTATCTTGTAGCCGGGGGCCGCCTTCGCGCCGAACACGACGGTGCGCGGCGTCAGGTCGGAGGCCGAGAGCTTCCCCGAGGTGACCTGCTCGTACAGGCTGACGATGTGCAGCAGCTTCAGCGACTGGCGCTTGTACTCGTGGAGCCGCTTGACCATCACGTCGAGCAGATGGCCGTCGGGCAGTTCGATGCCGTCGCGCGCCTTCAGCAGGGTGGTCAGGCGGGTCTTGTTGGCCGCCTTGACCTCGCGGAACTTCTCCTTGAACTCCGGGTCGTCCGCGTAGGGCTCCAGCTCCTTGAGCCGCTCGAGGTCGGTGACCCAGCCAGAGCCGATGGCGTCGGAGATCAGGTCGGAGAGGCGCGGGTTGGCCAGCTTCACGAAGCGGCGCGGGGTGACGCCATTGGTCACGTTGGTGAACTTGTCCGGCCACAGCTCGGAGAAGTCGGGCAGCACCTTGTCGCGAAGCAGCTGCGAGTGCAGCTCGGCGACGCCGTTGACCTTGCTCGCCGCGACGGTGGCCAGGTAGGCCATCCGGACGCCTCGCTCGGGGTGTTCCGCGATCATCGACATGCGGCGGGCGCGGATCTCGTCACCGGGGAACGCCTCGCGCACGTCGTCGAGGAACTCCTCGTTGATCTGGTAGATGATCTCCAGGTGGCGCGGGAGCAGGCGACCGAGCAGCTCGGTCGGCCACACCTCGAGAGCCTCGGGAAGCAGCGTGTGACACGTGTAGTTGAAGCAATGACGGGTGACCTCCCACGCCTCGTCCCACGCGAAGTCGTGCTCGTCGATCAGGAGCCGCATCAGCTCAGGAACGGCGATCACCGGGTGGGTGTCGTTGAGCTGGTAGGTGATCCGCTCTGGCAGGTTGTGGAGGTCGAAGTCCTCCTCGAGCTCGTTGTCGATGAAGTCGCGCAGCGAGCAGGCCACGAAGAAGTACTGCTGCTGGAGGCGCAGCTCCTTGCCCTGCGGGGTCGAGTCCTCCGGGTAGAGCACCTTCGAGATGTTCTCGGCGAAGGTCTGCGCCCGGACGGCCTGCGCGTAGTCGCCGGAGTTGAAGATCTGCAGGTCGAAGGCCTTCGTCGCCTGGGCCGACCAGAGGCGCAGCGTGTTCACGCGGCCGTTCAGGTAGCCGGGGACCATGTAGTTGTAGGGCACGCCCAGCACGTTCCACGCCGGGACCCAGCGCGTGCGCTCCTTGCCGTCGGCACCGGTCGCCTTCTCGGTGTGACCGCCGAAGTTCACCTGGACGGAGGCCTCCGGGTGCGGGAACTCCCAGGGGGAGCCGAGCGCGAGCCACGTGTCGGGCTGCTCGACCTGGCGTCCGTCCACGAAGGTCTGGCGGAAGATGCCGTACTCGTAACGGATGCCGTAGCCGATGCACGGGACGTCCATCGTCGCGAGGGAGTCGATGAAGCACGCGGCGAGGCGACCGAGGCCACCGTTGCCGAGGCCGGGCTCGACCTCCTGCGCGCGGAGGGTGGCGAGGTCGAGGCCGCACAGTTCGAGGCCCTTGCTCGCGACCTCGTTCAGGTCGGTCGCGAGAAGGGCGTTGCCGAGCTGGCGCCCGAGCAGGTATTCGGCCGACAGGTAGCCGATCGTCTTCGCCTTCGCCTCGCGGGTCTTGCGGCCGGTCTCGAGCCAGCGCGCCATCAGGTAGTTCTTGACGGTGCTCGCGAGCGCGAGGTACTGGTCGTTGACGCTCGAGCGGGAAAGCGTCACCCCCTGGTTCGTGTTCAGTTCATGGAGGAATTCGCGCACGAATCCGTCGACCGAATGCGAGGGCATGCCCACCGGCGCTGTCGCCAAGGGGTGGGTCGGTGTCGACGCTGGGCCGAAGCTGCGGGTGTCGGTGTTCGGGGTCTCGTCGGCCGGAAGCGTCGTCCCGACCGGCTGCTCAATCTCTGGCATGCCCTTAGAGTAATTGGCACGATCCAATCTGGTCCATACCGGGGCGTGTCACGAGACGTCCGGGAGCGGGAAAGCCCCGTGTTCTGCAGAAAACGTGCAACCAGATCGTCCGCTCGTGACGAAGAAGGGGTTCGTGTTCGACAACCTGGTCCGCTTCGCGGACCAAGACCAATTTCGGCGTGGCCCAGCACTACGGCAACAGCGACCTGCTCAGCGGGCTGGGGGTCGCGGTGATCGACATCGCAGGCGACGTCGCGGTGACGAACCCGAAGATCATGACCGACAAGGGAGCCCACGCGGGCATGACCATCGGCCAGTTCAAGGCCCTCTACGGGTCGGCGTTCAAGGTCGTCAAGAAGACCAACTACGGCGTCACGCAGTACCTCGGCTCTGTGAAGGTCGGCGACCGCGAACTCATGTTCCGCGTCGACGGCCGAGGCGACGCCCACGCCGAGCACCCCGCTGAAGGACTCCGACAAGGTGATCGAGATCACCTCCCAGAACTACCTGACCGACGTCAGCCACGGCGGCTGCTGATCCCGAAGCCATCCGAGGGCGGTCGCGCGCAGGTCGTGCGGCCGCCCTCGACCCTTGCCTGGTGACCGGACCGGAGTGGCACCTGCGTCTCATGCCGGGACTCACTTTCCTCCTGACTACCGGTTTTCCGGTTCGTGACGCGACGCGACGTGGCATCGTCGTGGCCATCGTCTAAGGGGGATGACATGGGACCAAGCGGCTCCGGGGGATGCTGACGGCAGTGGCGCGCCCTGTACGGGTCGGCCTTCCGCACCGTCGCGAAGGACAACTACGGCGTCACCCAGTACTTTGGCTCGGTCCGCTCCGGCGGCCGCGAACTGCTGTTCCGGGTCGAGGGCGGCCCCGACGGCCACGGCGGTCGCTGGCACGCCCCGCTCCAGGCGCCGAAGCCGGGCGACGAGGTCGTGGAGATCTCGGCCGGACCGTTCACCGACGAGGTGTCCTACGACGGCTGCTGAGGCTCAGGGCAGCGGCCACGCTTCCAGCGCATAGGAGCGCGCCCAGAACTCGTGCTCGTACCAGGTGGCGGCGGCGAAGATCTCCGCCATGGCGTCGCGGGTCTGGTCGTCGGCCGCCTCGGCCGCGTCGTCCATCAACGAGATGGCGGTCACCGTCGCCTCGCGGAAGGCCGGGTCGTCGTAGGCGGCCGCCCATGCTCCGTACGGATGCTCGGCGATCGTCGCCGCCGTCCCGGCGAGCCGTTCGCCGACGTCGGCGTAGACCCAGTAGCAGGGCAGCACGGCCGCGACCCCGACGGCGTAGGGCTCGTAGGCCGCCGCCGTCTGGAGCAGGTTCACGTAGGCGCGCGTCGTGGGGGAGGCGGCTGCGGCGCGCGGCTGACCGGCGAGACGGGGATCGGCCATCAGTGTGGCGTGCAGGTCGACCTCGGCCGCGACGGCGCCGCTCGCGCTCACGGCCCAGAAGGCCGACGCCTCCGCAGTCGGTGCCCTTGTGGCGAGCATGGCGAGTGCGCGCGCGTAGCCGCGCAGGTAGAAGTCGTCCTGCGCGAGGTACTCGGCGAAGCGGTGGGGCTCGAGCGAGCCGTCGGCGAGTTCTGCGAGGAGAGGGAGGGCGTCGATCGCCCGACGGGTAGGCTCCGTCTCCTCCCAGACGCGGCGGCTGAAGGAGCGGGTGGTCCAGGTCACAGCCTCACCTCGAACGACTCGAAGCCGAGCTCCGAGCGGCCGACCAGATGGTCGACCGGACCGTGCCCCGTCTCCGGGCTCCGGCTCAGCCGCCAGCGAGCGCCGGAGGCGATGGCGCGCAGCAGGTAGTCGCGGGCCTCCTCGACGGCCTCGAGGGAGACCCCGGAGGCGATGGTGTGGCCGCGTCGTGCGGCACAGGCGGCGATGGCGGAGCTGAGGGTGCAGCCCGTGCCGTGGGTGTTGCGGGTCTCCACCCGGGGGCCGCTGAGCAGTGAGGTGGCATCGGCCGTCGCGTAGACGTCCGTCATCACCTCGCCTTCGAGATGGCCACCCTTGACGAGGGCGGCACGGGCGCCGAGCTCGCGCAGGGCGAGCGCCTGGGCGGTGAGGTCGTCGGTGTCGCGGGCGGGCTGGGTGCCGAGCAGGACGGCGGCCTCGGGGGCGTTCGGGGTCACCACGTCGGCCAACCGCAGTAGCCGTTCGCGGACGGTGGCGATCGCGTCGTCACGCAGCAGCTTGTCCCCAGAGGTGGCGACCATGACCGGGTCGAGGATGACCAGGCCGAAGTCGGCCCTCCGCCGTTCGAGCAGGTCGGCAACGGTCGAGGCGACCGCTGCGTCGGAGAGCATGCCGAGCTTCGTCGCGGCGACGGGGAGGTCGTCGATGATGGCGACGATCTGGTCGCGGACGAGGTCCGGGTCGACTGGGTGGGCCGCGAGCACGCCCTGGGTGTTCTGCACGGTGAGCCCGGCGAGGGCGGCCGCGCCGTAGACGCCGAGCGCGGTGAACGTCTTGAGGTCGGCCTGGATGCCTGCGCCGCCGCTCGGGTCGGAGCCGGCGATGCTGAGCGCGATGGCTGGGTTCATGAGGTCCTCCACTGGGAGAGAAGTCGGGCGGCGGCCGCCCGTGGGGCCTGCGCGGCGGCGATCGCGGAGACGACGCAGATGCCGTCCACCCCGGTCGCGATCACGTCGGCCGCGTTGTCGAGGTTGATGCCGCCGATGCCGACGGTGACGGCGCGCCCGGCGGTGGTGTGCACGATCCGGCGGGCGCCGTCGAGGCCGAGTGCGGGGTCGGTGTCCTTCTTCGTCGGCGTCGCCCACACGGGGGAGATGCCGAGCACGTCGGCCGTCGGGTCGGCGAGCTCGGCGGCCAGCTGGTCGTCGTTGGAGATGGACAGCCCGATCAGGGTGTCCTCGCCCATCACGTGGCGCGCGTGTTCGGGATCGCCGTCGCTCTGCCCCAGGTGCAGGTGCAGCCCGAACCGGTCGGCGATGGAGAGCCGGTCGTTGACGAACACCGCCGCCCTGCGGCCGGTGGCGTCGAAGGCGCGGTCGGTGGCAAGGATGCAGTCGCGGGTGAGCTGGGCGAACTCGTCGTCGGTCATGGTCTTGTCGCGGATCTGGATGACTCCGGCGCCGCCGAGGACGGCCTGCTCGACGACGTGTGCGACGCGGTCGGGGCCGCCGCACAGCGCGGTGTCCGTGACGAAGTAGAGCCGCCAGTCGATCTTCGCGGCCTCATCAGGTCTCGCCTGCATTCACGCCTCCGTGATCGTGGTCCACTGACCGATGTCGCCGGGCTTCCAGCCGTGCAGCGCGTCGATCCACGCCGTCCGGAACGAGCCGGGCGAGACCGCCTCGTGGCCGGCGATCCTGCCTGCCATGCCGAAGAGGGCATGGGCGGCGACGACCGCGTCATGCTCGTCCAGGCCGGCCGGGCGGGCCGCCCCGAGACAGGCGGCGACGGTCGCGCCGAGGGCACAGCCGGTGCCGATCACCAGCGGCATCATGGCGCTTCCGCCGTCGATGCGGGTGACCCGGCCTGCGGAGACGACCAGGTCGACCGGACCGGAGACGGCGATTATCGCGCCGGTGTCGCCGGCGAGCTGACGGGCCGTGTCGAGCGCCGCCTCGGCCTCGTCCGTCGAGTCGACGCCTCGCCCACCTGAGCTCGTGCCTGCGAGGCCGAGGATCTCGGAGGCGTTGCCTCGGATGGCGGTGGGCCGGTCGGCGAGGAGGTCCCGGGCCAGAGCCGTCCGCACGGGGAGGGCTCCGACGGCGACCGGGTCGAGCACCCACGGCTTCCCCGCGGCGACGGCGGCAGGCGCGGCCCGGCGCATGCCCGCATGCTGTTCGGCGGAGCCGTTGCCGACGTTGACCAGAAGGGCCGAGGCGATGCCCGCGAAGATCTCGGCCTCCTCCGGCAGGTCAATCATGGCCGGTGCCGCGCCGATGGCGAGCAGCACGTTGGCCGTCACCTCCGGCACGACGGTGTTGGTCATGCAGTGCACCAACGGCGTTGTCCTCTGCAGTTCTTCGAGGACGGCGGTGACCTGGCTCATCTTGCTCCCTTCGCTAGCACGACCTAGATCAGGTGTTGCGGGTGTGATCTCAGCCCCCGTGTGGGGCACCCCGGCGCCAGCCAGCCTAGCAGCGCCACCCGGTTCGGTAACGGGAGGTGACGCCCCGGGCTGAGCGCCTGGGAGCGGCGCTAGGGTGCTCCAATGGGACTCTTCGACTGGGGACAGGTACCGACCCAGGTGCTGCTCGCGAGCATCGCCTTCGTCCTGTGCGCCGTCATCGGCATGGAACGCCAGTTCCAGCACAAGTCGGCGGGCATCCGCACGCATGCGCTGGTGGGCCTCGGGGCGTGCGTGTTCACGCTGATCTCGGTGGAGGGCTTCGTCTACCTCGCCGAGTATCAGGTGACACGAGACCCCTCGCGCATCGCCGCGCAGATCGTCAGCGGCATCGGCTTCCTCGGCGCAGGCCTGATCTTCGTCAACCGCGACGTGGTGCGCGGCCTCACGACCGCCGCCTCCATCTGGCTTGCGGCAGCGATCGGCATGGCCTGCGGCTCCGGACTGATCCCGCTCGCCGTGCTTGCCACGCTGCTCCACTTCGTCGCCGCTCTGCTCGGCCCGCGGATCGCCCGGCTGATGCCACAGGCGGGCGACCACTCCACCGTCGTGGTGACCTATGAGGACGGGAAGGGCGTGCTGCGCACCATCCTGGAGGAGGCGACCGCGATGGGTTGCCGCACCACCCTGCTGACCACGAAGCAGAAGAAGGGCGAGGACGGTGACAGGGTCATCCGGGCCGAGATGCGCTTCCAGGGCGGGCCCTCGACGCGCGACGTGATGGCCCAGTTGATGGACCTGTCCGGCGTGGTGGGCGTCGAACAGGCCAACCGCGCCGATCCCGACGAGCTGTAGCCGCCGCCGAGCCGAAATCGAGCGACGCCGACGTAGGCTGAAGGCATGTGCCGCAACATCCGCCCCCTGAACAACTTCGAGCCGCCCGCCACCTCGGACGAGGTGCGCGCCGCCGCGCTGCAGTACGTCCGCAAGGTCTCCGGGGCGACGAAGCCGAGCAAGGCCAACGAGGAGGTCTTCAACCGCGCCGTCGAGGAGATCGCCCACATCACCGCGCACCTGCTCGAGGACCTCGTCACCCCGGCGCCTCCGAAGGACCGCGAGACCGAGGCCGAGAAGGCGAAGGCCCGTTCGGCGAAGCGCTTCGCCAACGCCTCCTGACCTAGGAGGGCGCTGAACAAGGTGTGATCTGAGGCGGGTATGGCGTGAGGGGGGCGGGCGGAGCGCCGCCAAGGCCGTCTTTGCGGCAGTGAGGTCAGCACCCTGGGGTGCGACAGTCGGGGTCGTTCCGCCCGCCTGAGGCCATCCTGCGCTCGATCGGGGCGGCGTGGCAAGGGCCCAGCGGCCCCCGGTCCCACCCTCAGGCGATGGCCCAGGTCCCGTCCTGGACGGTGAGCCCGAGGTTGAGGAGGCGTCGCAGGTTGAGACCGGCGGCGCGGTGGTGCAGCCAGGCGTCGTTCTTGGCCACGCCCCGGTAGGGCACGCGGCGTGCTCCGCGCGTGAGCCAGGCGATGGAGCGTTCGACCATCGGCCGGTGCCGTCGGTAGACGGCCTGGAAGTCCGGGTCGGTGGCTCGTTCGCGGTGCTGTCGTTGGAGCTGGTGGTGCTCACCCAGGGTGACCTTGCGGCCACGTTCGGCGGTGGTGCACCGCTGCCGCAGCGGACAGCCGGCGCACGCGGCGCCGAAGGTCACCTTGCCCTTGGCACTGACGCCGCGGGTGAGCCCGGCCGGGCAGGTCAACGTCCCGGCGACCGGGTCGTGGATGAAGTCGTCCAGGGTGAACCCGCCCTCGACAGCCGGCCGCAGCGGCCAGGGTTTGAGGACCGGTTCCCACTTGCGGGCATCGAGCGTGGCCAGCATGTCACCGGAGGCGTAGGCGGAGTCGCCGAGCACCTGCACCGGCGCGTCAGGGGTGGCGGTGAGGGTGGAGTCGGTGGTGACCAGGTCGGCACCCACCGCGGCGTCGGAGTGCTCGGCCCCGTTGGTCTTCGTCAGCTTCACCATCGTCATCAGCCCGGTGTCCGGCTCGACGACGACATGGGCCTTGAACCCGTCCTGACGCCGTTCGCGGGTCTTGTGCGCGTGCCGGGCATCGGGGTCGACGGTGGAGATCATCCGGTCCGGCGCGGTCTTGCGGGCGATGCGCCACCGCCCGTCGGTGCCGTCGGAACCCTCCGCCGGCTCGACGTCCTGCCCGGCGACCAACGCCAGCAGCGCGAGGGCCTCGGCCGGTTTCCCACCCGCCTCGGACAGCAGCGCCAGGCCGTCCGGGTCGCCGTGCTCGTCGTGGTGGGCGGCGTCGAGAGCGGCCAGCAGGGCCAGGGCGTCGCCCACCAGTGCGCTCACCAGCTCGGTCCGGGCGGCCTCGTCCTCCCAGGCGATCCGCGGCTTGCCAGCGACCGTGTAGTCACCGCCGGTGACCTCGGCCAACCGGGTGCACTCCTGGACCACCAGTGCGTGCGCGCCCGGCACGTCGCGGCCGACCCGGCGGATCGAGGCGATCAGCTGGGTGACCGTGTCCTGCCGGGCGACCGCGTCGTCGAGCACCGTGGAGTCCAACGCCCGCCGCGTCTTGCCCGACAGGACACCGGTAGCCATGACGACCTCGCGGACCGCCTCGAAGATCCGGTCCGGACGTTCGCTGGCGGCCAGCCGCTTACGCCAGTACGTCAACGTCGAAGGGTGGAACCCGGCCCCGTCGACCGCGTACCCGCACGCGGCCTTCCAGCGCAGGTCGAACGTGAGCGCCTCGACCGCTTCCCTGTCAGAGTGCCCGTACAAGGACTGCAGCACCAGCACCGAGGCGATGACCTCTGGCGGGATCGAGGGCCGACCCCGCCCCGAGGGAAACAGGTCGGCGAACAGCTCCGGCGGGAACAACCGCAACCGGTGCTCGGCCAGGAACGCGAACACGCTCCCCGGCACCAACAGATGTCCCGCCAACGCCTCCACGTCCAACAGCTCCCGCTGCCGATCAGCCTCACCCTGCATGAAACAAGGATCGCAAGCCCACCCCGATCAGCACCCCGCGACGCGCGGGTTATTCAGCACCGTCCTAGCTCTGGGCCTCGCCGAGGCGCGCTTCGGGCGTGAGCTCGGCGCGGAGACCGCCGCCGGTCGCAGCTCGGGCAAGAGCGCGACCCAGCGCAGGCGCCTGCTTGAACAAATTGTGACCGGCCACGAAAAGGACAGAGCCTCTCTCCCACACGGCCACGCCGTCCTCACTCCACGGGAGGTCGGTCACCCAGCAGTGAAGGAAGTCGCGCGGCTCTGGGTGGAGACCGGGCAGCGCCCGTGTCACGTATTCGCGTGCGCGTTCGTCCAGCGATCGAATCGCCGCCGGGTCGATGAACGTTCCGTCGTCGCGGACGCCGACGGTTTCGCTGAGTCCGACCGAATAACTGCTGTTGCCCGGTAACGGCGTCGCGTACACGCCGACTTCGCCGAAGACGCCGCTGCTGTCCTGCAGGCACGCGACTCGTGCCGGGGCGGCGGCTTTCACGTCGAAGGTCAGCCTGAGGTGTGCGGCAAGGCGAACCGGCAGCGACAGGCCGACCCTGCGGGCCAGGCGGGCGGTTTCGCGGCCGGCGCACACGACGACCTTGGAGTAGACAGCCCGATCGGTGACGCTGCGCACCTCGACCGTCCCGTCGGCGCGGGGATCGATGGAGATGACCTCTGCGGTGGTGACGGCATCTGCGAGGGCACCCGCGAGTGCCGTGATCGCGGTGCGGGTGCGGATCGCGCCGCCCGACTCGTCGAGCACCGCTGGCCCCGAGTACCCAGCGAGCAGCGGCATTCGCTGGGCGAGCTCGGCTGCATCGATCTCGTGCGCTTCCACGCCGCCGACCTGGTCGAGCACCCGCAGCCGCGCCAGGGCGCTGTCGCCGATCGCCACGACACCGTCTGACGAGACCAGCTCGACGTCGAAGTGTTCGGCCCACTCATCCCATACGCCGCGGCTTTCGCGCGCGAAAGCGACGAGGCGCGGGTCGTCGTGGGCATGCCGGAAGATCCGCGACTCGCCTGCGGACTGACCCGTTCCGGGCACACCGGCCTCGTACAAGCGCGCCGGAACCCCCTGCTCCCGCAGCGCGTACGCCGTCGACAGACCGACGATCCCCCCTCCGATCACTGCTACCTCGGGTGAACGCGTCGGGGCAACGCCGTCGTCAGTTCCTGTCATCGCGGTTCCTCGATCTGCTAGGGATGTGCGATAGGCCGCAAGAGAAGGGGCCGCTGCCACGACGTCAACGGACTGTGTCAGCCCGAAATCACCGCGCAGCGACCCCTCATGTCGGGGTCAATACTCCCCGTCTGTGGTGTCAGGCGGGAAGTTTGGAGCCCAACACGTCGAGCTTCTCTATCGTCGGTTCGGAGAACAACGTGCCGGTGTTTTCGCCGAGAGCGACCGCAACAGGGCCGGACAGGTGGGCGTCACGTCCGGCGTCATCGGGGAACACGTCGAAGATCCCGAACGAGGTCGGCCCGAGGCGGATCGCGAACCACGCGGTGGTCGCCTGCTCGTCCTCGACAAGAGCACGGCCGCTGTCAAGGAACTCCTTCACGTCGTCCTCCTTGCCGGGCAGCGCGTCGAACCTGACCAGCAGTCCCCTGGTCACAGTCATGACTTCTCCTCTTCCTTTGTCGTGGTGCCCGCGAGTTGGGACACAATCGCCGCGGAGAACGCCGGCAGGTCCTCCGGCGAGCGGCTGGTGATGAGATTCTTGTCGACCACGACCTCCTGGTCAACGACGTTCGCGCCGGCATTGCGCAGATCCGTGCGGATGCTCGGGAAGGACGTCAGAGTGCGACCGGCGGCCACGCCGGCCTCGATCAACGTCCACGGCCCGTGACAGATCGCCGCCACCGGCTTGCCGCTCTCGACGAAGTCCCGGACGAAGGAGACGGCGTCCTCGTCGACCCGGAGCTGGTCGGGGTTCACCGTGCCGCCGGGAAGCAGCAGGGCGTCGTAGTCGCCCGCCGAGGAATCGGCGACCAACCCGTCGACGGTGAACGTGCCCGCTTCATCCAGGTCGTTCTCACGGGCCTTGATCTCGCCGTCGTGGATCGAGAGGACCTCGGTCTGAGCGCCGGCCCGTTCCAGTGCTTCGCGGGGTTGCTCGAGCTCAACGCGCTCGACTCCGTCGGCGGCGAGGATCGCGACCCTCTTGCCCTGAAGATCTGCTGCCATATCAGTTTTCCTTCTTTCCGTTTGACATGCCGGGCTTGATGAGGACCTTGGTCCAACCCTTGGACCTGGCGTCGAAGTTCTTGTAGGCATCGGCGGCCTGATCCAGCGAGATTTCGTGGGAGACGATCCAGGAAGGGGTCGCCTTGCCGGCCGCGATCAAGTCTCGCAGCCGGCGGTTGTACCGCTTGACCGGGGCCTGACCGCTTCCCATGGTCTGCCCCTTGAACCAGTGTGTGCCGAAGTCGATGGCTGCCTTGCCCTGCTTGGCCAATTCGTCCTTGGCCCCCGGGTCCTGGGGGACGAACACGCCAACGGTGCCGATTCCTCCGGTGAAGCGGACCGAGTTGATGAGCATGTTCAGGGTGGCGGCGTTGTCCTCGTTGCCCTGGGGATCGTGGGCCTGGTAGCCCACGCATTCGCAACCACGGTCAGCTCCGAGCCCCATCGTCTCGTCCAGCACAGCCTGCACGGGGTCGACCTGGAGTCGTCGATGGCAATCGCACCGATCTGCTCGGCCAGCGCGAGCCGGTCAGGGTGGCGATCGACCACCATCACCTTTGCGGCGCCCTTGATCGTCGCGGACAGGGCGGCCATCAATCCCCCCCGGACCCGCCCGGCGATCACAACGCTGTCGCCGGGGATCACGCCGGCCATCTCGGTGGCGTGGTAGCCGGTGGGGAAGATGATGCTCCTATGTGGTGTCAAGCGGCGGTGAGCCATTCGCGGTAGCGGTGGGCGAGGTTGTCGTCTCGGCGTTTGCCGAGTTCTATTTCGGAGATGCGTGCTGGCCAGGTGTGGCAGGCTTCGGCGGCGTTGGTGAGGGTGAGGTTCTTGGCTTGTCGGGCTGGTCTGAGGTCGGTGTAGTTGGGGATCTCGCAGTGGCCCGTGAGGGCTTTGAAGACTTCTCTGACGAGGGCGCGTTTGAGGCTGCGGTAGACGGCTGCGAGTGTCTTGCCAGTGGCGAGGTGGCGGTCGCGGTAGTCGCGGGTACGTTGGTCCTGGGACATGCGGACTTTGATCGCTTGGTGCAGTGCCCAGTTGGCTTGCCGGTCGCCTCCGCGGGAGAGGCGGTGGCGTTGGGTTTTGCCGGAGGAGACGGGGATGGGGCTGGTGCCGCAGAGGGCAGCGAAGGATGCTTGGCTGCGTAGCCGGTCGGGGTTGTCACCGGCGGTGATCAGCAAGATCGCTGCCAGTGCCGGGCCGATACCGTGGATAGCGCGCAGGCCTGGGTTGCGGGCGGTGGTGTGCTCGTCGAGTTGCGTATCGAGGTCATCGAGCTCTGCGCGGAGGAACTGGTGACGTCGGGCGAGGCTACGCAGGGCACGCAGGCTGGTGGCGTCGTGGAGGTCTTTGATCTGGTCGGGGCGGGTGCTGGCCAACTGGTCGACAAGCTTGTCGCGGCCCAGTTCACGGTATTTGTCGCGGAGTCGGGGGCTGGCGTTGACCAGGACACTGTTGATCTGACGCCAGCAGGCCTGAAGGGCCTTGTTCGCGCTGCGGCGGGTGATCACCAGCGCCCGTAAGGGCTCGATGGTGTCGTGCTTGGGGGCGGTGGTGGCCTCACCGGACAGGACTGCCCGGGCAGCGCGGTAGGCATCGAGCCGGTCGGTCTTGCCTTGTTTGCGCCGTTCGGCGGGGCGGGTGCGGTTGACCTCGACGACACCGATCCCGTTGCGGCGCAAGGTGGCGGTGATCCCGACCCCGTAGCTGGAGGTTCCTTCCACGCCGACAGCGGTGATCGGGCCGTGAGCGACCAGCCAGGCCACTGCCTGACGGTATCCCGCGGTGGTGGTGTCGAACTCGTGGTCGGCGACCTCGATGCCGGTGGCGGTGATCACCGCGATGTGGATGGTGTCCTTGTGTGAATCGATGCCGGCGACATGGTCGCCGGGATTTGTCATGATGGTCATGGCCTACTCCTGAACGCTGGGATGGGTCGAGTGACGGCCGTCTGGTCAGACAGGACATACACCGGACTCGTGATCAGGCTCGTATTAGGTCATGGCCGGGCGGTCGTCACCCATGCCTTGGAGAGCCGGACGGATCAATTTGTCGGTAGCCCAGCAGGGCACCAGTCAGAGGCAGGGTCACGACTCCCCAAGACGCCTACCATCATGTATGTCAGAGAGCATGACGTAATCGTTCTCCCTCTCCTCCGCATCCTCGCCCAGGCGCAGCGCGTTGTGGTCACCGAAAGGCACGCGGAGCAGCTCCGCTTGGCCACCGCCATAGGGACCCATGTCGGCGAACCCATAGGCCGCTCCGGCCAATGATGGATCGGGCTGGGTGGCGAGACAGTAGTTGGTCAGGCCGCGTTCGCAGTTCTTACAGAATCCGCACGAGATGTTGAACGGGAGCACAACCCGGTCTCCGACCTTGACCTTCTCCACGCCACTACCGACTTCGATGACCTCCCCCATGTTCTCGTGACCGAACGTCCGGCCTACTTCGAAGGAGGTACGCCCCTCGTACATGTGGAGGTCCGAGCCGCAGATGTTTGTCGTCGTCACCCTGACCAGGACATCGGTGGGTCGCTCGATCTTCGCGTCCGGGACGTCCTTCGTGCTGACCTGACGGGGCCCCTCGTACACCACTGCTTTCATCTCTATTCCGATCCGAGTGTGTTGCTCGATGTCTTTCTGGCAAGGCCTCTCCGACGCCGACCCCATCGCTAGCAGTCAACGCCCCCAGGAACCACGTGTCAAGGGGCTCGACTGGAGTTGATGTGTAGCCATCGAGCCGGGATAGTGCCCAGGTCCGCTGCTCGATCCCAGGGCATACGCTCTGTACACGCTTGCGGTGGTCGCGAGGTCAACATGGCGCTCAGCGTCGGCAGCGCCACGCTCCCGGGGTCAGCACACCAGCGACTACGCGCTCATGATGGCGGCCCCGGTGATGGCGATGGCCCGATCTTCCTGCTGTTCTTCACGATGCAGAAGCGCGTCATCGACGGGTGGGCCACCTCTGGCCTGAAGGGCTGAGGCTCGGCCGAAGTGCCGGCGAAGGCGCCGCGCGTCCCTACCGGGCCGCGCGGCGCTCGCGCATCGGCGTCGATGTGGACGGGAAACCGGGCGTGACAGCGCACCTCGCCCCGTGCGACCACCCCAGCCTCCGCGCCCCGGTACGATGGGCGCAACCTCGAAGGGGAGGCACGACATGGCAGGCGTTTCGCACCACATCGCCCTCGTGGCGCACGACAACAAGAAGGACGACCTGCTCCGCTGGGCCGCGTTCAACCGCGGCACCCTGAGCAGGCATCACCTGTACGCGACGGGCACGACGGGCACCATGCTCGAGTACGAGCTCGGACTTCCCGTCACGCGGCTGCTGTCCGGCCCGGTCGGCGGAGACCAGCAGATCGGCGCCATGATCGCCGAGGGCCGCATCGACATGCTCTTCTTCCTCTGGGATCCCCTGGAACCACAGCCGCATGACCCCGACGTCAAGGCGCTGTTGCGCATCGGCGCGGTCTGGAACGTCCCGATGGCGTGCAACACCGCGACGGCGGACATGCTGATCTCCTCGCCGATGATGGACCAGGCGTGGGACAGCCGCCCCGAGATCTCTGCGCGGCCGTGGGAGCCCGGCCTGGAGTGAGCGTCAGCCCAGCTTGCGCAGCGCCAGTTCCGCGAGCAGGTGCGCCCCGTCCTCGACCACCGAGTCGTCGAAACGCGCGTAGGCGGAGTGGTTGAAGGGGGCCGTGTCCGGGTCGATGTCCGGCGGGCAGGCAGAGAGCCCGATGAAGCACCCGGGGGTCAGCTCCAGAAGGCGGGAGAAGTCCTCGGCGCCGGCGAGGGGGTGCCTCCAGCGCGCATGCCTGTCCTCGCCGTACAGCTCCGTGACGACGGCGGCCACGACATCGGCCTCCGCGTCGTCATTGATCGTGACGGGGTACTGCTCCAGCAGCGTGAACTCACCGGTGACGCCGTGCGCGGAGGCGATCCCTTCGACCACCTGGGGGATGGTCTCGATCAGCCGGTCGCGAGCCTCGTGGGAGAAGGTGCGCAGCGTCGCCTCGAGACGCCCGTCCTCGGGAATCACGTTGGCGATCGTGCCCGCCTGGAGCAGGCCGACCGTGACCACGACCGGGTCCTGGACGTCAAAGCGGCGCGTGACCATCGTCTGCAGCGCGGTGGTGATCTCGGCGAGGGCCGGAACCGGGTCGGCCGCGCGCTGGGGCGTCGAGCCGTGGCCGCCCCTCCCGACGACGCGGACCTTCGCCACGTCGGAGCTCGCCATCACCGTCCCCGGCTTGGTCGAGAAGGTTCCGCAGGGGTCGAGCGCCGACCAGACGTGGATCGCGTAGACCCAGTCGGGCTGTGAGCCTGCGGCGTCCATGACGCCCTCCTCGAGCATGTACCGTGCCCCGTCCACGCCCTCCTCGCCGGGCTGGAACATGAAGATCACGTCGCCTGCCAGCTCCTCCCGGCGGGCGCACAGTTCGTGGGCGGCGCCGACCAGCATCGACATGTGGAGGTCGTGTCCGCAGGCGTGCATGTTGCCGTTGGTGGAGGCGTAGTCGAGGCCGGTGAGCTCCTCGACCGGAAGGGCGTCCATGTCTTCTCGCAGCAGGACGACGGGTCGCTTGCCCTCCGTCGGGCGGCCGCCGCGCAGTACCGCGACCACAGACGAGACCGACCGCCCGAGCGTGATCTCAAGGGGGAGGCCCTCGAGTGCCTCGAGCACCCTCGCCTGGGTCTGCGGCAACTGCAGGCCGACTTCGGGGATCTGGTGCAGGTCGCGGCGGAGGGCGACGAGGTCGATGCTCATGGTCCTTGTCTACCGCATCCCGACCGCACGGCGTCTGCGGCCCACCGCTCTGGTCGGACGCGGCGCCTCGTCGCCGCCCGATTCGTCAGCAGCGGACGCGTGCTTCCTGCTCGGAACCCTTGAACCTATCGATAATCGTTGTTTTCGTTTTTCGATAGAAAGGAAGTGGACGAGATGTCTGAGAAGAAGTCACTCTTCAGGTTCGACAGTGTCGATGCAGCACTCACCCGGGTGCAGCTGGTGGTGATCGGGATCGGTCTGGTCGTGCTGGGGCTGGTGCTGCCAGCCATCGGCGCGTTCTCCCGGCCCTTTCCGGTGTGAGCCTGCCGGGCAACCACGTGGAGTCCGGGGTCCCGGACGTCGACGTCACTGAGGTCTTTGCGCGGTTCGAGGCCGGGGTGGGGCTCCGGCTGGCCTCGCTGTTGCCCGGACTCGTCGTCGTCGCGGTGGGACTGTGCGTCGTGTGGTGCGTCTACGGCCTCGTCGCGGATTTTGCCGCTCCGTTCGTCGAGCGCAGCCTGACCAGGCTGAGGCTCCTGGGGTGGGTGCTGCTGTTCGGCCCGCTGGTGTACATGGTGGTGGATGGATTCGTGACCGCGGCCCTCATGCGTGCCGCCTTCGATGACGACGGCCTCTTCTATCTGGAGAGCGGCGTGGCGATGGTGTTCGTCGGCATCGGGCTGGTGGTGACCCTTGTCGCCGAGGCCTACGCCAGGGGTGTGAAGCTCGAGGGCGACGTCGAAGGGCTGATCTGATGCCTGTCGACGATCCGCACCGCGTCGTCTGCCAGCTCGACGAGCTCCTGGCGGAGCGGGGCATGACGTTGACGGCTCTCGCGGAGGCCGTCGGGGTGAGCCAGGTCAACCTGTCCGTGCTCAAGAACCAGAGGGCGAAGGCCATCCGGTTCAGCACCCTCACCGCGCTGTGCGACGTGCTCGGCTGCCAGCCGGGCGACCTGTTCACCGTCGCCCGGCCCTGACCGGTTCAGGCCGCGAACTGCGGGTCGCGGCCTGTCCATGCGACCACCTTCTCGTACGGCCCGGCGTCGTCCCCGATCTCGACCACCGGTCCGAACGGGATGTCACCCCCGCGTGGTTCGGCGGGCACCTTCGCCCGGTAGGCGGGCAGTGCCGCTGCCGCCAGCTCGGGATCGAGTCGCTCCGACCTCCCCGTCGCGGCGGCGAGGTCCCAGGCGTGCACGGCGAGCTCGCCGATGTAGGAGGCGGCCGCCGCCGCCCCGTCCGACTGGCCCCATGGGACCTGGACCTCGCGCGTGAGGATCGCGTCGTCGGCGAGCACGGCGTCGGTGGCCGCCCTTCCTTCGGCCCAGTCGGCGGGCCAGTCTGTGCTCTCGATCGACTGGGGGACCGACCAGAAGGGCTGGCCGGACAGCACGGCGCCGATGCGCCGCACGACGGCCTGGATGTGATCGATGAGCTGGCTGACCGTGTAGTCGGCGCAGGGTGTCGGCAGGTCGCGCTGGGAGTCGTCGGTGGTCGTGATGAGCTCTCCCATCTGGTCGAGGGCCTTGCCGAGCAGGGGGCGGGGGTCGAAACCGGACATGGTGGATCTCCTTCGTCGAGACACCGGATGTGGTGTCGAAACCAAGTCAATCCGTCAAACCAGACATCCACTGTCTGGTTTCTGTGGCACATTTTCTGGCATGCGAGCCGACCGCCTGATCCGCCTCCTGATGCTGCTGCAGCGGCATCGCAGGGCGAAGGCGTCCTGGCTCGCCGAACGCCTCGAGGTGAGTGAGAGGACCGTGCTGCGCGACATGCAGGCGCTCTCCGCGTCTGGCGTCCCCGTGTTCACGGAGCAGGGGAGGGGTGGAGGATGTGTGCTGGTCGAGGGTTACACGACTCAGGCCTCCGGGTTGACCACAGGTGAGGCCCAGGCGCTGTTCGCCTGGGCGACCCGCGAGACCGCGACCGACCTCGGTCTCGGCGCCGACCTCGCCGGGGCCCTTGCGAAGATCGCGGCCACCGCCCCGAGCGATGCCGTTGCCGGAGCGGAGGCCATGGCAGACGTCGTCGCCGCCGATCGCCGCTCCTGGTACGGGGCGAAGGAGACGCTCACGGCGCTCCCGGCGTTGCGGCAGGCTCTGGCGGCCCACCGCCGGCTCCGGATTCGCTACACCTCCGCCGAGTCGGCAGCGCCCCGTGCCAGGACGCTCGACCCGATCGGGCTCGTCGACAATGCCGGGCGCTGGTACCTGGTCGCCGAGCACCGGGGGAGGGTCAGGACCTACCGCGTCTCGCGCGTCGCAGAGGTCGAGGTGCTGCGGCAGCGCGCCGAGCCGCACGAACGCCGTCCGGTGTTGGAGGTGTGGCGCGAGCTGCGAAGCGCCCTCGAGTCGCAGACTGGATCGACCGGGATCGAGGTCCTCGTCGACCCCGATGAGGCGCCCCGCCTTCGCAGGCTCCTGTCGATGCAGTTGGTCGCGGGCGGCGTCATCGTCGAGACGCAGGAGGGTGACGGGCGGCTCAGGTGGCGCCTGCCTGTGCGGCAGACCGATGTGATCGCCGCCATGGCCGTCCTTGCTGCACCCTCGCTGACCCTCGTCGAGCCCGCCTGGCTCAGGGGCGACGTCGTGGCCGCGGCGGAGCGCGCCACGCGGCACTACTCGTGAGGCGGTGGCGGGACGGTCCGGGCGCCTGAGGTTTGGTGTCGAGCGACACACTGGAAGGCATGGCTGACCCCGCGCCCACGCTGCCGCCGATGATCCGTGATTACCTGGAGGCGTCGGACAACGACGCGGAGCTGTCGATCCGCATGCTGCAGGCCGACATGGCGAAGTTCCGGCTCGAGTACTCGTGCGGAATGGACGAGGTCGCGACCAAGATCAACATCCTGCGCCAGGAGTTCGACCAGACGCACCAGTACAAGCCCATCGAGCACGTCAAGACCCGGCTGAAGTCCATGGAGTCGCTGCTCGACAAGGTGACCCGCACCGACTGCCCCCGCAGCTTCGACGCCATCCGCGAGCGGATCCGCGACATCGCGGGCATCCGCGTCGTGTGCACCTTCGTCGAGGACACCTATCGCGTCGCGGAGATCCTGCTCCAGCAGCCCGATATCACGCTGCTGCAGAAGAAGGACTACATCGTCAACCCGAAGGGCAACGGGTACCAGAGCCTGCATCTGATCGTCTCGGTGCCGGTCTTCCTGTCCGACCGCTCCATCCAGGTGCCGGTCGAGGTGCAGATCCGCACCATCGCGATGGACTTCTGGGCGAGCATCGAGCACCAGATCCACTACAAGTACGCCGGCCAGGTCCCGACCCACCTGCAGGAAAACCTGCGCGACGTCGCCCGGGTCGCCTCCTCGCTCGACCGGCAGATGGGTGATCTGCGGGCAGAGGTGAGGTCGCTCGAGCGCCTGCCTGCCGACGCCCGGGACGCCGCGACGCCTTAGCGACCCCCGCCTCGGGGCGGCCCCGTCCCTCTGTTAATCTGATATCACTTAGCTGTCAGATATTAGGAGGGTGTGATGACCCAGAACTCCGTCCCCGTCGATGAGTCCTCCATCGCAGGAGAGGCCGCCGGTCGGCCGGTCGGCCACGAGGGGACCCGCGTCAACGTCGAGGAACGCACGGCCTGGTCCATGTCGGGCGCGCTGGCGCTGCTGCTCGCAGTCGCACTGCTCGCATTCGGCATCTGGGGGATCGTCAGGGCTGCGCTGCAGGACGACGCAGGCGAACCGGTCAACGTGTGGCTCACCGCCGCGTCGGTGCTCGCAATGCTGGTGATGCTCGTGATCCTCTCGTCGCTCACGGTCGTCTCGCCGGGCGACACGAAGGTGACACAGTTCTTCGGGCGCTACCTCGGCACCATCCGCAAGCAGGGCCTGCTGCTCACCGTTCCGCTGACCACCAAGAAGAAGGTGTCGGTGAAGGTGCGCAACTTCGAGACCAACGAACTCAAGGTCAACGACGCGGACGGCAACCCGGTCAACATCGCGGCGATCGTCGTGTGGCAGGTGGCCGACACCGCGAAGTCGGTGTTCGCCGTCGAGGCCTATGAGAACTTCGTGACGGTGCAGGCCGAGTCGGCTCTGCGGCACGTCGCCTCGTCGCACCCGTACGACTTCGCCGACCCGGGCGAGGAGAGCCTGCGTGGCTCGACCGACCTGGTCTCGCGTGAGCTGGCGGAGGAGGTTGCGGCCCGGATCGCGATCGCGGGCCTCGAGGTGGTCGAGACCCGCATCTCGTCGCTGGCCTACGCACCGGAGATCGCCCACGCGATGCTGCAGCGGCAGCAGGCCTCCGCCGTGCTTTCGGCCCGCAGCAAGATCGTCGAGGGGGCTGTCGGGATGGTCGAGCAGGCCCTCGCCCGGCTCGAGGAGGACGACGTCGTCCAGCTCGACGACGAGCGAAAGGCGGCCATGGTCTCCAACCTGCTCGTGGTGCTGTGTTCCGACTCCCGCTCGACACCGGTGATCAATACAGGGACGCTATACGGGTGATGACTGCAGACGATGGCGCGGCGCCCGGGGGCGAGCCGGGCGCCGGGAAGCGGCAGGGGCGGGAACGCAAGTCGCTCCTGCTGCGGCTCGATCCGGCCGTCCACGAGGCGCTGGCCAAGTGGGCGGCCGACGACCTGCGTAGCGTCAACGCCCACATCGAGCTGCTCCTGCGGGAGGCCCTCAGGAAGTCGGGGCGCGACGTCAAGGCCGCCCCGATCCGGCGTCCAGGTCGTCCCACAAAGGACGACCGGGACTGACCCGACGGTGAGACGGGCCCGAGGCGTCGGGTGCGGTCGTGTCAGACTCGACCAATGACAGCCCCATCGGCCGCAGTGGCGCGGTTGCAGCCCTTCGGCGGCACCATCTTCGCCGAGATCACCGAGCTCGCCCGCGCCTACGACGCCGTCAACCTCGGCCAGGGCTTCCCCGACTGGGACGGCCCCGCCAGGATGCTCGAGGTCGCGCGCGAGGCCATCGCCTCGGGGGTCAACCAGTACCCGCCGGGGCGAGGCACCGCCGATCTCCGTTCGGCGATCTGTGAGGATCGGGCCGAGTCCTTCGACCTCGAGTACGATCCGGCCTCCGAGGCGCTGGTCACCGCTGGGGCGACCGAGGCCATCGCGGCCACCATGCTCGGCCTCGTCGAGCCCGGCAGCGAGGTCATCCTGATCGAGCCCTACTACGACTCCTACGCGGCCGCGGTCGCGATGGCCGGGGCGCGTCGGGTCAGCGTCCCGCTCGTGCGCGACGCCGCCGGGTTCGTGCTCGACGTCGACGCCCTGCGCGCCGCGGTCACCGACCGCACGGCCATGATCGTGGTCAACACGCCGCACAACCCGACCGGCCACGTCTTCGGCCCGGAAGAGCTCGCCGCCATCGCCGAGCTCGCCGTCGAACGCGACCTGCTCGTCCTCTCCGACGAGGTGTACGAGCGGCTCACCTTCGACGCGCCGCACGTTCCCATCGCCAGCCTGCCCGGCATGGCCTCACGCACGGTCACCGTCAGCAGTGCGGGCAAGACCTTCAACGTCACCGGCTGGAAGATCGGCTGGGCGCTCGCCAGCCAGCCCCTGCTCGACGGCGTGCTCGCGGCCAAGCAGTTCCTCACGTTCGCGGGCGGCTCACCCTTTCAACCAGCCGTGGCGCACGCGCTGCGCCACGAGCAGGAGTGGGTCGCCGACCTGCGCGCCTCCCTGCGGGTCAAGCGGGACCGGCTGACCTCCGCGCTCGCCGCCACCGGGCTGGCGCCCTTCCGCTCCGAGGGAACCTACTTCGTCTGCGCGGACGCCGACGGGTTCGACGCGGCCGAGCTGTGCCGCGACCTTCCCCGGGAGCGGGGCGTCGCGGCCATCCCCGTCACCGCCTTCGTCGACGACCCCGAACCCTGGCGCTCAACGCTGCGGTTCGCGTTCTGCAAGCGCGACGAGGTGCTGGACGAGGGGGTGCGCCGGCTGGCGGCTCAGTGACCGAGCAGGGGGAGGGCCCTGCGGGTCTCAGCCACGAGCTCGGCATCGAGGTCGATCAACGCCACCTCGGGCCCGGTGCCGAGTTCGAGCAGGATGCGACCGGTCGGGTCCACCACCATCGAATGCCCGACGCCGGTCGGCAGTCCCGGCTCGTCGGGGTCACCGTCGGCGGCCTGGTCCACCGCCACCACGTACGAGGTCGAGTCCATCGCCCTGGCCGTGGCCAGCGTCCTCCACTGGTGCACCTTCCCCGGGCCGGGTGCCCACGAGGCGCACACGGCGATGACGGACGCGCCGCCCCGTGCGAGGGACGTGAACTGGTCGGGGAAGCGGATGTCGTAACAGGTGGCAAGGCCGAGCCTGGCGTCTCCGAGGGGGAGCGAGACGAGGTCGTGCCCTGGGGCGATGTGCCTCGATTCCGTGTAGCCGAGGGCGTCGAAGAGGTGCATCTTGTCGTAGCGCACCTCGGCCTCGCCGGTGACGAGCAGGGTGTTGTGCACGCGGCCGTCGTCGGCCGTGGTGAACATCCCGACGATCACGGTGACTCCCGACTCGCGAGCGATCAGACGGACCGACTCCGCCCAGGGTCCGTCGAAGGCCTCGTCCACCTCCGAGGAGCGGCGCGAGAAGGAACACATGGTCGCCTCGGGGAACACGACGAGTTCCGCCCCCTCGGCGGCCGCCGTCGCCACGGCGTCCCGGACTAGCACGAGGTTGGCCTGCGGGTCCGTTGTCGAGCCGAGCTGGGCGAGGGCAATGCGCATGGACCCACTCTGCTGCCCCCGGTCGACACGTGGCAAGGGCCCAGCCGGCGGAGTCACAGGCAAGATGAGGGCCGGGCCCGCAGAAGCGGACCCGGCCCTCTTGGAGGGATCAGTTGCCGGTGCTCGCCGCGACCACGCGGGCCGCCAGCTCCTCGAGGACGTGGGTGTAGGTCTTGCCTGTCGCCCTCGTCATGCCCAGCTCGCAGGTGCGGTTGAGCGACAGGTACAGCTCGGCGTCGGCCTCCTTGGCGTGACGCGCCTCGTCCTTGGTCGCGGTGGCGGTCAGCTCCTCGTGCAGCAGGCCGCGGTCGCCCGCGAACGCGCAGCAGCCCCAGCCCTCGGGGATGATGACTTCGTCGGCGACGAGGCCGGCGAGGAAAGTGAGGTGGTCGTTGACGCCCATCAGCGTCGAGGAGCAGGTCGGGTGGAGGACCGCCGAGGCGGCCTTCGTCACCGGAGGTAGCTTCGGCGCGACGTTCTCCGCCACCCACTGGGTCGCGTCCACGACGCGGATGGTGCTGATGCCGCGGTGCTTCAACGCCACCTCGACGCCCTCGGTGCACGAGACGTTGTCGCACACGAGGTCGAGCTTGCCGTTGTCTGTGGCCGCGACCGCCCATTCGGCGACCTTGTTCGTCATCGTCTCGTAGCCCTTTGCGAGGCCCTTCGACTTCCACGGCGTACCACAGCAGAGCGCCTTGATGCCCTCCGGCGTACTCAGCTGGATCCCGGCGGCGGCGGCCAGTTGGCGCACGGCCCCCGCGACCCCGGTTCCGCAGGCATGGTCGCTACCGAACATGGTGCCGACGCAGGCGGGCATGAAGATCGCTGCGGGGTCGTTGGCCGCCTGCGCGGTGCGGACGGGGCCGCCTCTGGGCAGTTCCCCGGAGAGGGTCGGGACGATGTCGGTGCCGACGACTGCGCGGGCCACGCCCAGCGCCCCGCGCACGAGCGGCGTCGGGACGTGGTCGACGACGGTCAAGCCCGTCGAGGCGATCCGCAGCACCCCAGCCCAGTGCTTGGCGGCGACGTCCCAGCCGAAGTCGAGGACGGGGTTCTGGCGCTCCTTGCGCAGGTCGCGGATCAGGTCGCCGGTGTTGATCTGGACCGGGCATGCGGTCGAGCACATGCCGTCGACGGCGCAGGTCTGGACGACGTCGTAGGTCTCCTGCTTGAACAGCTTGTCCGCCAGTTCGGTGTCGCCGACCGCCTTCGCCTCGTCGATCGCGCGCTGGACGACGATTCGCTGGCGCGGGGTCGTGGTGAGGTGCTGGCTCGGGCACACCGGCTCGCAGTAGCCGCACTCGACACAGTCGTCGATCACCTCGCGGACCGGGGAGGTGGCCTTGATGTTCTTCAGGTGCAGCTCCGGATCCTCGGTGAGCACCGAGCCGGGGTTCAGGATCTGGTCCGGGTCGCAGGCGAGCTTGACGTCCCACATCGCCCGGTACAGCTCGTCGCCGTACTGGCGTTGCACGAACGGGGCCATGATCCGGCCGGTGCCGTGTTCGGCCTTCAGGGTGCCCTGGTTGTCGAGGATGAGCTGGACCATGTCCTCGGTGAAGTCCTCGTAGCGCTTCAGCGACTCTGGGCCGGCGAAGTCCTCGGTGACCAGGAAGTGGATGTTGCCGTCCTTTGCATGGCCGAAGATGACGGCGTCGGCGTAGTTGTGCTGATCGAAGAGCACCTGCAGGTCGGCGCAGACGCCACCGAGGGTCTCCATCGGGACGGCGACGTCCTCGAGCAGCGCGGCCGTCCCCTTCGGGCGGTTCCGGGCGACCTTCGTGTAGAGGCCCTTGCGCATCACCCACATCTGGTTGCGGCGCTTCGGGTCCTGCGTCATCTCGGGTGTCGAGGCCAGCCCGCCGAGGTCGGAGAAGGTCGCGTTGCCTCTGGCGATCCGCTCCTGGATGCCCGCCTCGTCGTCGGCCTGGTACTCGACGAGGAGGGAGGCCTGCTGAGTGGCGACGAAGCCGGCGGGAAGCACGTCCTTCGCGTCTTCGCCCATGGCCCTGATCGAGGCCGCGTCGATCAGTTCGACGACGTCGGCGCCCGAGTAGACGAGGTGCGGCAGCGCCGTCGTGGCCGCCTCGAGTGTGTCGAACAGCAGCAGACCGGTCGCGGTCTTCGCAGGCAGCGGCAGGGTACGGAACACGGCCTCGGCGACGAACCCGAGTGTGCCCTCGGAGCCGATCATCAGATGCTCGAGGATCTTGACGGGGCGGTCGTGGTCGATGAACGAGTTGAGGCCGTAGCCCATCGTGTTCTTGATCGCGTAGCGGCGCTCGAGGTCGCTCTTCAGGTCGGGGCGACGCAGCTGGTCGCGGACCCGCTCGAGCACCTCGACGAGCGCCGGCTCGCGGCGGCGAAGCTCGTCGTCCGCGTCGGGGGCGGCGGTGTCGATGACGGTGCCCGAGGGCAGCACGAGGGTCATCGAGTCGAGCGTGCGGTAGGTGTTCTTCTCCGTGCCGCAGGTCATGCCCGAGGAGTTGTTGGCGACGAGCCCTCCGATGGTGCAGGCGATCTCGGAGGCCGGATCGGGGCCGAGCTTTCGCTTGTACCTGGCAAGGGCCCCGTTGACCTGACGGATGGTCGCGCCGGGCTGCACGCGGACCCGCTGTCCGCCGTCGAGGACCTCGATCTCGCGGAAGTGGCGGCGCACGTCGACGGTCAGCCCCATCGACATCACCTGCCCCGAGAGGCTGGACCCTCCGGCGCGGAAGGTCAGCGGCCAGCCCACCTGACGCGCGACCGTCATCGCGGTGGCGACCTCGTCGGCGTTGCTCGCACGCATGATCGCGTCGGGCGTGTGGATGTAGTGCGAGGCGTCGATCGCGAGGGCGATCCGGTCGAGTTCGCGCGTGCTGACGGCGTCGTCGCCGAGAGCGGCGCGGAGCGCTTGGACTCCGGCCTGGTTCGTCGGGTCTAGGTGGGCTCGGGAGGTGGTGACCGACATGGAAGGGGTTCCCCATTTCACGGACGTTGTGAGCTGGTCTGACCAGACAAGACTACACCGGAGGTGCCTGATCCCGAGCCGGGTCGGGCTAAGCCGACAAGGGCATTCATGTGACGTGTCCTTCGTAAAATGCGCGGAGGGGGCGGGGCTAGACTCCCGTCATGGCATCGTTCCTCGTCACCGGCGGAGCCGGGTTCGTCGGGGGCAACTTCGTGCGTTCGCTGCTGCGACGGCGCGACGACAACGTCACCGTCCTGGACGCCCTGACCTACGCGGCCAACCGGTCGACGCTGGATTCTCTTCCGCGGGAGCGGTTCCGCCTGGTCGAGGGGTCGGTCTGCGACGAGGAGTTGGTCCACCGAATGGTCGCAGACCACGACGTCGTGGTGCACTTCGCTGCCCAGTCGCACAACGACAACTCACTTGCGGATCCCGCTCCCTTCGTGGAGACGAATCTGGTCGGTACCTTCCGGATCCTTGAGGCCGTGCGCAGGCATGAGCGCCGCTACCACCACGTCTCCACCGACGAGGTCTACGGGGACCTCGCCGTGGATCAGGCACGGTTCACGGAGGCGTCACCGTATGCGCCGTCGAGCCCCTACTCGGCGACGAAGGCCGGCTCCGACCACCTCGTCCGGGCATGGGTGCGCAGCTACGGCATCCGCGCCACGATCAGCAACTGCTCCAACAACTACGGCCCGTTCCAGCACGTCGAGAAGTTCATCCCGCGGCAGATCACCAACCTCATCGACGGCGTCCGGCCCGTCCTCTACGGGTCGGGGGACAACGTGCGCGACTGGATCCACGTCGACGACCACACCGACGCCGTGCTCGCCATCATCGAGCGGGGCAGGATCGGCGAGACCTACCTGATCGGGGCCGACGGCGAGCGCAGCAACCGGGAGGTCATCGAGCTGATCCTCGCCGCCATGCGTCGGCCCGTTGACGCCTACGACCTGGTGGCCGACCGCCCAGGCCACGACCTGCGCTACGCGATCGACTGGTCGAAGCTGCGTGACGAGCTCGGCTGGCGTCCCAGGCACGGCGACTTCGCCCGTGGCCTCCAGGAGACGATCAGTTGGTACCGCGACAACGAGTCCTGGTGGCGCCCGACGAAGGCGGCGACGGAGGCGCGCTACGCCTCCGAGTGAGGGGGCTGGCAAATGCTCAAGGTGGAGCTTTGGCCGGGCGCCTCAGCCGACGAAGAACGCCTTCGTTCCGTCGAACATCATCTGGACGGCGAGCAGCACGAGGATCATGCCCATCAGACGCTCGACGGCGACAAGGGCGCGGGTGCCGACGACGCGTTGCAGGAAGCCGGAGAAGTAGAGCGTCACGGTCGTGACCAGCCAGGAGATCACCAGGCCGCCCAGATACCACGGCCAGTTGCCCGCGTCCTGGCTCACGAAGACCACGATCACCGCGAGCAGCGACGGGCCGGCGACGTAGGGCACGGCGAGTGGGACGATGAAGGGCTCGTCGTGGGTGACGGGCTCGGCGAGGTTCTTCTCCGGGGTGGGGAAGACCATGCGGATGGCGATCAGCAGCAGGATCACACCGCCCGCCGCCTTGAGGGCCGACTCCTCGATGTGGAGCAGGTTCAGCAGGGACTTCCCGAGGAACAGGAACGTCACCATGATCACCAGCGCGATCAGGCATTCGCGGAGGATCACCCACTGGCGACGCTCGGCCTTCGTGTTGCGCAGGGAGGTGAGAAACAGCGGCACGTTGCCGAGCGGGTCCATGACCAGCAGGAACGTCATCGCTGCTGAGATCATCACTTCCATGACGGGCCAACTCCGGTTCTCTTGGGCGCTGCCGAGGCTGTCTCGGCGATCCACTGTAAACCCGACCGACCGGACGGTGCACTTCGGCTCCTCCGCGAAGGCGACGGGCAGTGTTGTCACGCTCTGCGCGCAACGCCTCCGGTGCGGGGCGGATGCGCCGATGAGCGACGCAAGTCCCGCTAATCGGGCCCTCGGAGGTCCGCCTTCCGTGCACAGATCTACAAGGAGCGCGACTCGCGCCAGCATTGGCACGAGTCGCGCTCACCGTAGATTTGCGCGCGGGACGGCGGCCTGAGTGGCCCTCACCGGGGGCGCACGCACCAGCAGACCAGGCCCACACGACGGACACCGACAGCCCACACGAGGCACGCGAGCCACGAGGCGCGCATGCACGCGAGCCACAAGGCGCACAGCCACACGAGCCGCGAGCCACAAGGCGCATAGGCACACGAGCCGCGAGCCACGAGGCGCACATGCACACGGGCAGTCAAGGAGCACCAACAGGCACAGAAAAGGGCCCCGCGCCGAAGCGCGGGGCCCGAATCGTTCAGCTCACTGGGCCATGGTGCCCGTCTCGAGGAACCGGACGTGCCAGCCGAGCGCGGTCGCCAGGTCGTGCGGCGTGTGCATGCCGTTGGCCTTCTTCTCAGCCAGCTTCACGTACTCGCGCAGGGGCTCCTTGAAGTCCGGGTGCGCGCAGTTGTCGATGATCGCCTGCGCACGCTGGCGCGGGGCGAGGCCACGCAGGTCGGCGAGGCCCTGCTCGGTGATGATCACCTGGACGTCGTGCTCGGTGTGGTCGACGTGGTTGACCATCGGGACGATGCAGGAGATCGCGCCGCCCTTCGCCGTCGACGGGGTGACGAACGAGGAGATCCAGCCGTTGCGGGTGAAGTCGCCGGAGCCGCCGATGCCGTTCTGCATGCGCGAGCCCATCACGTGGGTGGAGTTCACGTTGCCATAGATGTCGGCCTCGATCATGCCGTTGCAGGCGATGACGCCCATGCGACGGATCGCCTCGGGGTGGTTCGAGACGTCCTGCGGCCGCAACACGATCTTGTCGCGGTAGAACTTGGCGTTGTCGTTCATCTTCTCCGCCGCGGTGGGGGAGAGGGAGAACGCCGTCGCGGAGGCGACGGTCAGCTTGCCGGAGTCGATCAGGTCGACCATGCCGTCCTGGATCACCTCGGTGAAGGAGGTGAGGTTCTCGAACGGTCCCTCGAGCAGGCCGGCGAGGACGGCGTTGGCGATGTTGCCGACGCCGGACTGCAGCGGAAGCAGGTTCTTCGGCAGGCGACCGGCCTTGACCTCGGCGCCCAGGAAGTCGAGCAGGTTGCCCGCGATGGCGCGCGAGTCGTCGTCGAGCGGCTTGAACGGGGTGTTGCGGTCGGGATCGTTGGTCTCGATGATCGCGATCACCTTGTCGGCGTCGATCTTCATCACCTTGTCGCCGATCCGGTCACCGGCGTTCTGGATGGGAAGCGGGACGCGGTTCGGCGGCAGCGCGCCGATCGGGTAGTACACGTCGTGCATGCCGTAGAGGTCCTCGGACTGCCACGAGTTGACCTCGATGATCACCTTGTCGGCGTGCTCGAGGTAGGTGCGGTTCATGCCGATCGACGACGAGGGGACGACGTCGCCGTCCTCGGTGATCGCGCTCGCCTCGACGACGGCGAGGTTGAGCTTGCCGAGGAAGCCCTGGGAGACCTGCGGGCCCATGTGGGACAGATGGATGTCCTGGTAGTACGTCGTGCCGTTGTTGATGGCCGTGCGCATCTCGGGGTCCGACTGGTACGGGGCGCGGTACGAGATGCCGCCGGTGCGCGCGAGGGCGCCGTCGAGTTCAGGGGCCGTCGAGGCTCCGGTCCACATGCCGATGCGGAACTCCTCGCCGCGGTTGTGCGCGGCGTCGATCACAGCGGCGAGCGCCTCCGGGAACGCCTTCGGGTAGCCGGAGCCGGTGAAGCCCGAGAAGCCGATGTTCCAGCCGTTCTCGACCAGCTCTGCGGCGTCGTGAGCCGCCATGACCTTGTTCCGGAACGCCTCGCTACGGATGCGACCTGACATCTGTCCTCCTTGAAGATTACGGTGCTGCCGCACACCCTACCGGTACGCCGAGCGTGAAAAACAGGGGCCGCTCATTCGAACCGGATGCCCGTGTGCTCTACTGACAAGGAACATCACCTGCGTTCGCCGAACCACCTCCCGGGGTCGGGCCGCCCCCGTACATTGGCGCCATGGCCAACGACGAACGAACCAGACTCTGGCTGGTGCGCCACGGCGCGACCGGATGGTCCGAGAACGGACGCCACACATCCGTGACCGACCTGCCCCTCCTTCCTTCGGGCGAGGCTGATGCGCGACGCGTCGGCGAGCGGCTCAGCACGCATCAGTTCGGGCTCGTCCTGTCCAGCCCGCGGCGCCGCGCCGTCGAGACCGCCCGCCTCGCCGGGTTCCCCGATCCGGAGATCGACGACGACCTCGTCGAGTGGTCCTACGGTGCGGGCGAGGGCCTGACCTCGGTGGAGATCCGCGACCTCATCCCCGACTGGCGGGTGTGGACCCATGGAGCGCCGAAGCTGGAGCGCGAAGGACAGTTCGAGCCCGGCGAGGACGTCGACGCGGTGGCCGAGCGGCTCGGCCGGGTCGTCAGGCGAGCCCGTGAGTCCGGAGTCTCGGATGCGCTGGTGTTCGGCCACGGACACGCGCTGCGATCGCTCGCGATGGTCTGGCTCGACTTCCCCATCCGGATGGCCGCCCACTTCCCGCTGCACACCGGTGGGGTGAGCATCCTGGGCTACGAGAAGGAGTCCCCGGCGCTGGTCGCCTGGAACGTCGGCGACCTCTGAGCAGGCGCGACCGTCCATGACGCCGCCGGGGCAGGACGGTCGAGCCCCGCTGTCAGAAGGCGAAGGCGGCGACGGCGTCCAGCCGCGGGAAGCTCAGGGCCACGTCGGCCGCAGCCGCGGTCACGGGCTTTGCGCAGTAGGCCACCGACAGGCCGGCCGCATCGAACATGCCGAGGTCGTTGGCGCCGTCACCCACAGCGACTGTGAGCGCGGGATCGATGCCGTTGTCGTGGGCGAAGCGCAGCAGGTCGCGTGCCTTCTGGTCCCGGTCGACGACCTGGCCGACCACTCGACCGGTCAGCACCTCGGTGTCGTCGAGAAGCTCGGTCTCCAGCACGTTCGCGTTGAAAAAATCGAGTCCGAGGCGCTGCGCGAGCGGCTCGACCAGTTGGACGAAGCCGCCTGAGGTGACCCCGACGAGGGCGCCTGCGGCCTTCGCCTCAGCCACCAGTTCGGCGGCGCCGGGGGAGAGCGTCATGGCCGGGCCGACCTGATCGAAGATGCTGGCGGGCAGGCCGCGCAACGTGGCGACGCGTTCTGCGAGCGAGGCCCCGAAGTCGAGCTCACCGCGCATGGCCCGCTCGGTGATCTCGGCCACCTTCAGGCCGACGCCTGCGTGCTCGGCCAACAGGTCCACCGCCTCGGTGGTGGTCAGCGTCGAGTCGACGTCCATCAGGATCAGCCGGGCGGGCGTGCCGGCGAGGGGTCCGGTCACGACGGCGACCGCGACGTTGCCCGCCACGGCACGCAGGGCGGTGCGCAGCAGGTCGGGCTCGGGATGTTCGGTGAGCAGCGTGATCCGTCGACCGTAGGGGGTCTCCTCGCTCGTGGCCCTCGCCGTCGGGGGCACCATCGAGACGAGCGCGTCGGGGATGGGGCCTGCGGAGGCGAACGTCACTCGGATCTGCATGCGTCCCAGGCTAATGGACGTGGAACCGCCGCCGTCCGTTCCAGGGAGGTCACGGACGGCGGCGGAGTCATCGGGCGCTGGATCAGGCGCCGGCAGCGACCGGGGTCACGCTCACCTGCTCCTCGGAGCCGTTGCGCACGACCGTCAGGTCCATGGGCTGGCCGACCCGTCCGGAGCGGACGAGCGCGACGAGCGACTCGCTGGAGGTGACCGGCTCGCCGTTGACCGCGGTGACCAGGTCATCGGCTCGCAGGCCCGCCTCGGCGGCGGGGGAGCCCTGGTTGACCTGCGCGACGACCGCGCCCAGCTGGCCGGTGCCCTCGACGTCGCGAGCGGAGATCCCGAGCTGCGGGTGCTGCGCGGTGCCGTTGGCGATCAGCTGGTCGGCCACGTACTGGACCTGGTCCGAGCCGATGGCGAATCCGATGCCGATGTTGCCGGACTGGCCCTGCCCGCTGGAGAGCGAGGCGATCGACGAGGTGATGCCGACCAGTTCGCCCTTGGTGTTGACCAGTGCGCCGCCGGAGTTGCCGGGGTTGATCGCGGCGTTGGTCTGGATGGCGGCGGTGACGACGGTGTCGGCGGACGTCTGGCGGGTCATCTGACCGAAGCCGGGGTCCTGCTGCTGTTCGGTCACCGCGCTGGTCGTGACGGGGCGGTTCAGGGCCGAGACGATGCCCGTGGTGACGGTGTCGGCCAGCCCGAGCGGGTTGCCGATCGCCATGACCGGCTCGCCCACGACGAGCGACTTGTTGTCGCCGTACGCCATCACGTTGAGGTCGGACGGCGGGTCGACCAGCTTGATCACGGCCAGGTCGGTCGACGGATCGGTTCCGATCAGCTTCGCCTCGTAGGAGCTGTTGCCGAGCAGGACGGTGACCGTCCCTCCCTGGGCCCCGGAGACGACGTGGTTGTTGGTCACGATGTGGCCCTCGCCGTCGATGACGACGCCGGAGCCCTGCCCTTCACCGCTCGAGGTGACGACGTCGATCGCCACCACGGACTTGGAGGCGGCGGCCGCGACTGCCGCCCAGTCGGGGTTGGACGGGTCGCCCTGCACCACGGTGGTGCTCGTCCCGCCGGAGGTCTCGCCGGTGGTGGTGGTGGCAGCGCTGCTTGCGCCCTGGTCGGTCAGCTGCGAGGCGGCGAAGCCTGCCCCGCCGCCGACGCCTGCCGCGAGCAGGGCAACGGCCAGCACTCCGGCGAGGCGGGTGCGGCCCTTCCCGGTCTTCTTCTGGGTGGCGGTGGCCGTCTGTGCCGACTGCGGGGTGCCGAAGGCGGAGGTGGGGGAGGCCCACTGCTGGCTCTGGGTCGGTGCCGTGCGCGGCTGCGGGTAGCTGGCCGAGGGCTGCGCCGGGGTCGAGGGATGGCTGCTGGCCTGGCCGGTGTGTGGCCAGGTGGGCTGCTGCTCAGGGGAGGTGCCGCTCCATGCTTCGCGGCTCCAGGGGTTCGGGTTCTGCTCGTTGCTCATGTCTTCTTGTCTCCTCGTGTGTTGAGTCAAGAGAACCGAACGAAGCTATGAGGTTCCTGTGAGCGCCCTGATGCTTTGCTTAGACCTTTCAGCTCCCCCGCGAAGGGGCTGGTCGGGCAGGTGCGACGGCCGAGCAGCAGCGCGTCAAGGGTCTTCATGCCCTCCCCGACGCGTCGTCCGACGGCCTCACTCGGCAGCGGCGCCTGCCAGCCCCCGAACGGGAAGCCGCCGCTGGTGTCCTCGTCCGGCGCGCCGGGCGCCTGGGCGACCCAGTCGAGGGTGGTGAACAGGTCGATGATGATGCGGCCGGTCATGTCCGGCTCCCTTCGGACGGCACCGGTGCGATGTGGCAGGTTGAGGCAAAGGTGTCGAGCACCCGCATGTCGCCGCGCACGACGGTCGCGATGTCCTGGTCGAGCGCCTCGGCTGCGCTCACCTGGCCGCCGATCAGGAGCCTGATTCCGGGGCCGGCCGCGATGACCGCCTCCGGGTCGCCGTCGGGAGGCGGCGCGACGGTGATGGTCGGGGGAGGCGAGACCTGCGCCACGCGGAGCTTGCCGGTCTCGGTCACGATCCGCAGGGCGATGTCGCCGACGTGCAGTTCGACGTCGAGGTCGTCGCCTCCGGGCTGGAATGAGGTGCGAAGGGCCATCGTCAGCGAGTCGGGGGTGACCACGTCGTCGGGCATCGGTTCTCCCATGGCCTGGAACCCCCAACGGCCGATCGCGAGCACGATCGGTTCGAGCGCCCGGCCGTACTCCGTCAGCTCATAGACGAGCCCGCATCGGCGCAGGGGGACGCGGCGCACCGCCCCGCCCTCCTGGAGTTCCTTGAGGCGGGTGGAGAGAATGTTGGTCGGGATGCGGGGAGTCAGCGGAGGGTGGTGACCGTGACGGTGAAGTTGGGGTCCTGGGCGGCGACCTGGGTGCGGCCGAGCCGGACGTTGAGCTCCTTGCGGTAAGGCAGGTGCGAGTTGAACACGCACCAGAGCTGGCCGCCGGGCCGGATCACTCGGGCCGCCTCGTCGAACATGGCGATCGTGTCGGAGGAGTCCTTCGCCACGCCCTGGTGGAATGGGGGGTTGGTGACGATCGCGTCGAGGCTCGCATCGGCGTAGCCGTCGAGGCCTGTGCCCCAGGTCGCCTCCACGTCGACGCCGTTGACCTCGGCGGCGATCGTGGTCGCGGCAACCGCCGACCAGCTGACGTCGCGGGCGAGGACGTCCATCCCCTCGCGGGCCAGCCATATCGACAGCGTGCCGTTGCCCGATCCCCAGTCGAGCACCGTCTCGGCCTCGATGCCCGGCAGCTTCCCCTTGCCAGCAAGAGCCGTCAGCAGGAGGCGGGTGCCCTGGTCGATCTTCGTGCCGCCGAAGGTCGCGCCGTGGGCCGCAACGCAGAAGCCGAGGTCCTCGTGCAGCCTGACCTTCGGCCAGTCCGACTCCAGGTTCTCCGGCCCCCACGCCCGCAGGACGCGGGACTTCGACCTGCCGAGCGAGGCCGAGACGGCCGCGAAGTGCTTGCCGAGCACCTCGTTCATGGTCAGGTTCATGTGCTTGACCCGTGCGCCACCGATGAAGGTCACCTCCGGCGCGCCCTGCACCGACGCCGCCTGCTCGTCCAGCGCGGCGAGTGACTTCGGCAGCCGCGCGAGCGCCAGGTCGACCCCGGCGAGATCCGACGGGTGCTCGACAAGCAGGTCCTGGTCGACCTGAGCGGCGTCGCGCCAGTCGTCGCAGAAGACGCGGACGTCGTCGGTCAGGCCGAGCGCGTCCTCGACGAGCGCCGGGGCGTCGAGGATCGCCACCGCCTCGGCGTGGTCGGGGGCCTCGTCCCAGATCAGATCGTCAACAACATCGCGCATGCCCCCGATCCTATGGGACAGCGCCCATGACTTAAGTTTGGCCACAGGAGGCTTCGATGGAGTTCATGGTGCGGATCGATCCGGCGGACGACGCGGCGCGCGCGCTGCTGCTGCAGTTGGCCGAGCTCGGCGAGGTCGCGCCCATGACGCGCGGCCACGGAGCGGCGCTTGTGCTCGGAGGTGCCCGCTCGGGGAAGTCGTCCTGGGCCGAGTCCCAGTTCGACGGTGTGGCCGACGTCGAGTACGTCGCCACGAGCCAGTCCCGCGCCGACGATCCGGAGTGGGTCGAGCGCGTCGCCCTGCATCGCGCCCGCCGACCTGACGCCTGGCGCACCACCGAGACGACCGACCTCGCGTCCGTCCTGCGGGCAGACGACGCGACTCCGGTGCTGATCGACTGCCTCGCCGTCTGGCTCGACCGCGTCCTGATGACGGCAGGCGCCTGGGGCGACGCGCCCGGCTGGCGTGACGCGGTCGAGACGCAGGTCACCGACCTGGTCGCGGCGCTCGAGGACACGGACCGCGAGGTGGTACTGGTCAGCAACGAGGTCGGCTCGGGCATCGTGCCCGCCACCGCCTCCGGTCGGCTCTACCGCGACGAACTCGGGCGGCTCAACGCGCGGGTCGCCGCCGCCGTCGATGAGGTCTGGTTCTGCATCGCGGGCGTGGCGAGGAGGCTCGCGTGAGGGCACTGCTCGCCGCCGTCGGGCTGTTCACCGTCATCCCGGTGCGTCCGTTCGACGTCGACCGGCGCGCCGCTTCGCGCGCCATGGCCGCCCTTCCGGTGCTCGGCCTGCTGCTCGGCCTCGCCGCTGGCGCCGTTGCGGGGCTCCTCGGCTGGCTGACCTCGCCCCTGCTCGGCGCCGTGGTCGGGCTCGCGCTGCTCGCGTGGCTGACCGGAGCGCTCCATCTCGACGGTGTGGCCGACACCGCCGACGGCCTCGGCTCGCGCAAACCGGCAGACGAGGCGTTGGCCATCATGCGTCGCTCCGATATCGGCCCTATGGGCGTCGTCGTCCTGGTCTTCGTGCTCGGCCTGGACGTCGCGTCGCTCGCCTCGCTGCCGACCCCGGCCCTTGTGGTTGCTGCCCTGGCGGGCGCCGTCATGGTGTCGCGGCTGGCGGTGACGGTGGCGACGGTGTCGCGCTCGTCCGCGCGGGTCTCCGGCTTCGGGGCCCTGTTCGTCGGCGTCACCTCGACGGCGACCGCCGTCGTCAACGCGCTCGTGGCCGCGCTCGTGGTTGTCGCGCTCGGCTGGCTCGGCGCGGGCTGGCGAGGGGCGGTCGCGCTGTCCGCGGCCTCGCTCGTCGCAGGCATCGTCGCGCGCCTGTGGGGCGGCCGGCTGGTGCGCAGGCTCGGCGGATGGACAGGCGACACCTTCGGTTCGCTGATCGAGGTGACCCAGGCGGCATTCCTGCTCAGCGCGGCCGTCGCCACGGGCGCCCTGTTCTGACCGCCTCGGTCAGCGCTTTCCGCTGCCCGCGTGGACGACCCGCACGCCAGCCTCGGCGATCGGGTTCGTGATCTCGGAAGAGGTCTCGGCGTCGACGATCACGACGTCGAAGTCCGTGACGTCGCAGACCTTGTGCAGTGCTGTCCGAGTGAACTTGGTGTGGTCGGCGTAGAGCACCTTGAGCGACGACGCGGCCGGCATCTCCCGCTTGAGCTCCGCGGCCTCGGCCGCGGGGTGGTAGATGACGCCACCCGCCACGGTGGAGGCCGACATGAACACGGCGTCGGCGTGGAGATTGCGCACGGTCGCGACCGAGATCGGACCGAAGAGTGCTTCGGGCCCACACGACGAACTCCCGCCCGTCATCAGGAGCCGCACGTCGCCCAGCCGGTTGGCCGCCATCACTCCCGCATACCCTGCGCCCACCACCACAACCGGGTCAGTCGTCGCGTCGTCCATGTGCTGCCTCCGTCTCGTGAAGATTCTGTGCCTTCACCAGATAGACACCGCAGACCCACGATCTCTGGCAGAGGACCCCCGACACGTCTGTCGGGGGCGAGGCTCAGACCCGGGCCAGGATCTCCCCGTGCAGGATCGACAACCAGCCGTCCTCGGCCTCGGCCCAGCGGCGCCACGCCGCGCTCATCCGGGAGAGGTCCTCGCGGGTAGCGAGGCCGGAGTCGACGGCCTGTCGCGCCATCGCCGAGTCGAGGACCCGGTCGGCCAACATGCCTCCCCACCAGGCGCGGTTCTCGTCCGAGGCGTAGCATCAGGTGCTCGATGTGGCGACGACGTCGGTGAGTCCCGCGGCCCTCGCCCAGCCGAGCAGGCGCCGTCCCGCGTCCGGCTCGCCTCCGTTGGCCCGCGCGCAGCTCTGGTAGAGGTCCATCCACTCATCGAGCTCCAGGAGCCGGGGCCACCAGACGAACCCGTGATAGTCGCTGTCGCGGACGGCGACCAGGCCCCCGGGTCTCGTCACCCGTGCCAGCTCGCGCAGAGCCTGGACCGGATCCGAGACGTGCTGCAGCACCTGGTGCGCGTGGGCGATGTCGAAGCTGTCGTCGGGAAACGACAGGGCGAGCACGTCCTCGACCGCGAACTCGACGTTTCCGACCCAGCACTCGGCGATGGTGGCGCGGGTCAGTTCGAGCGCCGACTCGTCGATCTCGGTCGCGGTGACCTCTGCGACAATGCCCGCGAAGTCTGCGGTGATCGTGCCGGGTCCTGACCCGACGTCGAGCAGGACGGTGTCGCTGTCGAGGTGGGGCAGCAGGTAGGCGGCGGAGTTCTCCGCGGTCCGCCACCGGTGGGAGCGCAGTACCGACTCGTGGTGGCCGTGGGTGTAGCGGGGCTGCGTCGTCATGGGGGACAGCGTTGGCCGTGCTCAGCACCCGCCGGGCCGCTGCCCGGTGGGCGAGGCGGTCAGACCGACCAGGTGCCGTCGGTCAGATCGAGCCTGCCGACGGTGCTCAACGGCCCGGCGATGTCCGCGGTCTCGTACCGCAGCAGCGACGCTGCGCCGACCTCCACCTGCACCGCCGCGGCGGGCCAGCCGGCCATGCGCTCCGCGACCAGGTCGATGCGCTCCGCGACACCGTAGAGACCGATCGTCACGTGCGGGACGTACCGCTCACCGGGGGCGGAAAGCGCCTCGTGCAGCTCGGTCACCCCGGTGCCTTCGACGCCGAGGTAGGGGGCCATGGAGAACGATCCCCATCCGGTGACGCTCAGCTCGACCCGGTGGGGGATGAGGCGGCGCAGTGCCGTGAGGTCACGCTCGAGCCGCTCCGGTGGGTACAGGTGTCCCGAGGGCGTGGCCCCCTGCCGCGGTTCGAGGCCCGCATAGGTGAGGGTGACGTGGGGCTGGCGCTCGTAGCGGGGAAGCAGCATGCCGTCGAGCCGACGGCGCGCTGCGCTCAGCAGCTCGTCGACCTCGGAGGGGGAGATCTCCAGCGCCCAGACCAGAGCGTGGCGGCAGCCGCCGTGCCATTCGGCGAAGTCTCGGATCTGGCTGGGAACGGTGATCACGCCCGCTTCGGCCTCTTCTCCGGTGATGGCTCCGCTCCGGCGGCGACCTCGGAGGAGTCCATCTCGGCGACGAAGTCGTGCTTGGAGCTCTGCCAGCCGTCCTCGTTCATGCCTGCCCTCCAGTAGCCGGAGATGGAGGCGTCGGCACGGGGCACCCCGAGTTCGACGAAGAGGTGGCGGCGGAGCTCCTTGATCATGCCCGCCACGCCGTGCACGAACCAGCCGACCCGGCCCTCGGGCACGTCGAGGTCACGCACCGCCCGTGCGAGCTCGACCCCGTAGGCGGCGCCGGAGCGTGGAACCCAGAACACCTCCACATTCTCGCGCGCGGGAACGGGGAACGTGGCGCTGGGGTCGGCGATCTCCAGGTAGGCGCTGGCGCGTGTCCCGTCCGGGATGTGCTCGAGGGCGGCGCAGATCGCGGGGGCGGCGGCCTCGTCCCCGGCGAGGATGAAGTGGTCGTAGCCGGGCTGTGGTGCCCAGGCACCGCCCGGGCCGAAGAAGCCGATCTCGTCTCCTGCCGCGGCATTGGCGGCCCACGGCCCGGCGAGCCCCTCGTCGCCGTGGACCACGAAGTCGATGACGAGTTCTCCCGTCGTCGCGTCGAGCGAGCGGACCGAGTACGTCCGTGTGACGGGCGGGTGCTCCGGATGCGCGGCCTTCTCCTGCTCAGGGTCGAAGGGCCAGCTGTAGGGCGCCCCCTCGGGTGCGAAGACCAACTTGACGTAGTGGTCGGTGAAGGGGAGCTCAGCCCCGATGAGATCGGGGCTGTCGAGCGTGAGCCGGATCAGCTGGGGGGACAGGCGCTCGGTCGAGGTGACCGTTGCGCGGCGCAGCGTTCGCTGGCGAGGAGGCATCTTCTCTCTTCCCGATGGGGTTCAGGTTAGGCAAGCCTAACCGACCTGGTTCAGGAGGCCGTCTCGTCCCACAGCCGCACGAGCGCGTCCTTTGCCTCGCGGCCCTTCCCGTCGCCGTGATCGACGTCGGTGGCCGGCCCGTGCTGGGAGGAGGTGAAGGTGACCAGCTGGTCGTCTCGGGCGAGGGTGACCTTCCGGTCGGTCGGCCAGCTGAGCTCCCGGGCCGTGCGGAGGATCTCCAGCCTGGTGTCCTCGGGCAGGTCGTTCAGCCAGAGGCGCAGCTCATCGGCAGTGACGAGCGGCTGGCTCGTCCCGTCCACGGCCAGCTGCCAGGCGATGTCGAGATCGCAGGCGACGCCGTCGAAGTCACCCGTGATGCTGACCTCACTGTTCAGGTCGAGGTCGGTCCCGTCGCCGCGGCAGACGAGGGGGAAGGTGCCGCTGATGCCGGGGACACTCTCCAGCAGGTCGTGGCACTCGCGGAGGCCGACCACCGTCACCGAGGTGACGGTGCCGCCCATCTGGACGCTGTCGGCCCGGTCGAGCAGGTCGGCGAGCAATCCGTAGTCGAGGTCTTCCCGGCCGGTCGTGATCTGGGTGCGTGAACCGTCGGAGACGGTCCACTCCGAGGTGAGCAAGCGGGCGATCCCGGGGATGTCGGTGGGGTTGTCCACCTCGATGCGGGTGCGCCTGACCCCGACGCCGTCGAGGGTGCCGAGGTCGGCGGCGCTCGGCGAACTGGTCCTCGCTGAACTCGCCTGGCGTTCGGACTCCCACACCGTCGTCACGGACCCGGGAGGGGCATCGACGGCCGCAAGGGTGGTGGAGAGGTCGTCGGTGACGTACTCGACGACCGGCCGGTAGTCGGTGAACTTCTGATCGGTCACCGACCAGCCGACGTGACGCTCGGTCGCGTTGGTCGGCAGCGGCGCCTCGGCCCAGTCCCAGACCTCCGTCGGCTCATCGTGGTAGCTGTAGTCGGCGAGCACTGCGGTGCCCCCGTCAATGGACCAGGCGAGCTTGACCATGAAGCGGCCCTTGTCGCGGCCGATCCGGTCGAACTCCTGCCCGATCTCGTCGTGGAAGCGCTCGGCCGCGGCGCGGTCGTCGACCTCGACGCTGACCACGCCCCCGTCGGGCCCGAACAGTCCCGCCTTCGACGAGAAGGTGACACCCGGCCAGTCCCCGGAATGCTCGCTGACCCAGGCCTGGATGTCGCGGGTCGCCCGCGAGTCCCCACAATGCTGCAACCGCCGAGGACGAGGGCCATCACGGCGGCGAGCAGGCCTGTCTTCTTCCTAGGCATGGGACCTCCCACTGCCACCGTAACCAAGAGGGGGTTCAGAGCCGTTCGACGGTGATCTCGGTGACGTAGGTGCGGGCCTCTCCCGGCTGCAGCATGATCAGCTCCCCGGACTCGGCGGTCTCGTCGCGTCCGCCGTCGCGCGACGTCGACGGCTCGAGGCCGAGGACGTTGACTCCGGGGGAGGCGTTGCGCCACACGATGAACCTGGGGAAGGTGTCGATCGACCAGTCGAGCTTGAGCCTCACCCCGGCGTCGGGGGAGACGAGCTCGGCGCGCCCATCGCCGCTGTCTGCGTACCAGACCATCTCGTCGACAGGGCGGTCCGCGACTCGAAACAGGAACTGGTCGGCAGAAAGCGGGCCGGGGCGTGCCCCGTCGCGGGTTCCGATCGGGATCACCTCGGTGGTGAGCCTGCTGTTCTCGGAGACGAGCGGGTAGCCGAAGTTGAGATGGTGGCGGAACATGTGGCCTGCGGGGGCGAAGCCCTCGTTGGAGACCATGTCGACGATGCTGAGCCGGGCCTCCTTGGTGCTCGCGCTGATGGTGCGGGACAGGCGCAGAGCCGGCTCGCCGGGCGTGCCCTCGACGGCGGTGCCCGTGATCCTCACCTCTCCGGGTTCCACCTGCCACGTGACCTGCTCGGCGGGGGTGTGGCTGATTCTGCCGTGCTGGCCGTAAGCCACGCCGTCCACCTCGGTGGGTGCGCCGGTGCTGGCGAGCCCGCACGTGGCGAGCAGGCCACCGCCGAAGGTCGAGCCCCAGCCGCGCCCGATGGCGTCGTAGCGTCGGGCGTCGACCCGGCCCGACGTCGACGACCAGGCGAGCGGGATGCCCAGTGCATCGGCCCAGTCGATGTCGAGGGCCTTGTCCAGTGCCACGTCGAAGGAGATGCCGCCGGGGTTGTGCACCACCAGGGTCGGCGCGCCGGCCGCTTGCCCCTCGGTCAGCTCGCAGCGCAGCACGCGTGCCAGTTGGCGGGGGCCGCCGACAAGGTGACGGCGGCCGGTCGGGAGGGTGTTGCTCACCCCGCCAAGTATGCGGGCGGTGGCGGGGATTGTGTCGCGGTCGCGGAAACTGCCTTGTGGCGCCCGGCGGTGACGGTGTAGCGACGCGAGCCGGCCGCCGGGATCATCCCGGCGGACGGCTCGCAGAGGTGCGCTCAGTCGTTGCGGCGCCGCTGGACGCCGAGCACCTGGCGCTGCAGCGGTTCTGCGGCGGCGAGGGCGCCGACAGCGAGCACGAAGCCCGCACCGAGCACACCGGCCAGGATCAGCAGACCGGTGCTTGTGTCGGTTCCGCCGATCATCCGCAGCGGGTCGGCCATGGCCGCGCCGAGCGCCGCCGCCATGGCGAGCGCCAGCACCAGTGGGCCGAGGGTCTCCAGCCAGGACACGCGAGACAGGTAGCCGCTCGGGGCGCCCATCTTGGTCAGCGCCCTTGACTGCTCGGCCTGCTCGAAGACGGCAGAGGCCTGCGTGATCAGGATGGACGCGGCGCTGAGCACCATGCCGATGCCGAGCGTGATCATCGCACCCGTGGTGAAGTCCCAGCGCGCAGCCGTGACGAAGTCCGTCACGGCGGAGCCCGCCTTCGAGTCGCGGATCTCCATCGGCAGGAGAGCCACGAAACCGCCGATGAACGCGAGCAGACCCAGGCCAGAGACCCGCTGCCAGGTCGCCTTCGGCTTCGCCTCGATGCGGCGGGCGGCCCACACGATCGACGGCGAGGGCGCCTTCGCGAAGAGGCGCGAGAGGGTCTGCAGGACCCAGGGCCCGAGCAGGTTCAGACCCCAGACAGCCAGGAGGATCACGACGGCCATGATCATCATGGGAAGAGCCGCCTGGGCGGTGGCGAGCATCCGGCCGACCACAGCGGCCGCGGCGATCGCGACGCCGAAGGCGACCAGGCGCCACACCTTCAGGCCGGGGATCGACGAGCGTCGCGCGACCCCGAGCGGGGAGATACGCACCTGGCGCAGCCCCCACCAGCTCGCGAACACGCCGATCAGGATCGTGCCGAGCAGCACCGAGAGGAGCAGCCACCACGGCAGCCACATCTCGTGCGCGCCGAGGGGCTCGCCCTGCATGGAGATGTTCGACCACAGGGGGAGCGTCGCGTAGTAGAGGCCCGTGCCGATCACGGCACCGATGCCCGCCTGGATCAGGGTGTCGACCAGAGACATGCGGGTCACGTCTCCCGAGGAGACCCCGAGCAGCCTCAGCGCCGCGAGGCGGCGCTCACGGCCACGCGCTCCGAGCACCGCCGCGGACGAAGCCAGCCCGATCACGGACGGGACGAGCAGGCCGCAGGCGATGACCGCGAGCACGAAGTAGAACGTCATGAAGTTCTCGTAGCTCGGGTCGACCGCGAGCACCTCGGCGATCAGGCCGAACGGGTGCTGCCAGCGGTTGTAGAACATCCAGGTGCCTCCCGCGACGGTCAGCGCGAGCGCCGAGCAGATGGCGTAGGCGAGGATGGAGGCGAGATAGAGCAGGGACTCGCCCTGCCTGCTGACGAAACGCGCCTTCGTCAGCTGGAGGCTGAGCGTGCCCAGCCCGGTGGCCGAGGTGCTCATCAGAGGGCACCCCCGCGGGCGGCGAGGACCCCGTCGGAGTGGACGAGCCCGTCGCGGATCTCGACGAGGCGGCTGCACCAGTTCGCGACGTTCGGGTCGTGCGTGACGAGCACGAGGCTCGCGCCGATCAGGGAGACGGTCGTGGTCAGCAGCTGCATCACCTCGTGCCCCGTCGCCTGATCAAGGGCGCCGCTCGGCTCGTCCGCGAAGACGACGCTTGGCCTGCCGACCAGGGCGCGGGCGATCGCGACGCGCTGGGCCTGGCCTCCCGACATGTCACCTGGTCGACGCGTGCCGAGGTCGGCGATGCCGATCCTGCGCAGCATCTCGTCGGCCTCCTTCAGTGCCTTCCCGCGCGAGGTGCCTGTGAGCATGAGGGGCAGCGCGACATTCTCGCGGGCGGGCAGCTCCGGGATCAGCTGGTTGTCCTGGAAGACGAAGCCGAACCTGCGCAGCCGGGTGTGCGACCGGTCGCGGTCGGACAGCCCGGAGAGGGTGGATCCGTCGAAGCGGACCTCGCCGTCGTCGGGAACGATCACGCCTGAGAGGCAGTGCAGGAGCGTCGACTTGCCGGAGCCGGACGGGCCCATGATGGCGACCGTCTCACCCTTGGCGATCTCGAGGCTCACTCCGGCCAACGCGCGAACCTGGCCGAAGAGCTTGGTGATGTCGAGCGTGGAGAGCACAGGTTGGGCCGGGGCGGAGGGGCTGTTCGGGGAATGCGGTGTCATGTCCATGCCTCCATTTCACGCTCAGGCCGCGCTCGGCACCATGGTGCCGACGATGCTTCCCGGGTAGTGCTGGCACTACCTTCCCACGCCCATGCAATCCAGTAGGGTCGAGCCGTGGCGTTTCGACGGCGGAGGGAGACCGACTCCCACGAGGCACAGCGCGCCTGGGAGATCGAGGAGCTTGCCCGGTCCCGGCGGATCATCGTCGACGCCTACGAGGTGGAACGACGCCGCATCGAGCGCGACCTGCACGACGGCACCCAGCAGTACCTCGTCGCCGCCGCGATGAAGCTGGGCGAGGCAATGCTCTCACCCTCCGTCGACGGGGACCCGGCGCTCAAGGAACTCCTGACCCAGGCCCGCAGCTCGCTCTCCGCCGGCCTCGAGGCCCTGCGCACCGCCGTCCGAGGGATCCACCCGACCATCCTCACCGAGCGGGGGCTCGCCGCGGCGCTGACCGATGTGGCCGCCAGCTCCGCCGCCGACGTGAGGATCGTGTGCCCGAACCCGCTGCCCGAGCTGCCCGAGGGGGTGCTCGCGGCGAGCTACTTCTTCGCGACGGAGGCCATCGCCAACGCGGCCAAGCAAGCACCGGGGGCGAGCGTGACCGTTCTCCTCGTCGCCGATGAGAGGCTCAAGGTCTCGGTCGTGGACACGGGCCCGGGTGGGGCGCGGATCAAACCGGGTCACGGGCTGTCAGGTCTGCGCGAACGGCTCGCGGCCTTCGGCGGCGAGATGACGATCTCGAGCCCAGAGGGTGGGCCGACCCAGGTGGCGGCGTCGGTGCCGCTGCTGCTGTTCAGAGGGGAACCGGGGGTGGCGTTATGACTGCGCGACTCGTCGTCGCGGACGACTCGACCCTGCTCAGGGAGGGGCTGGTCGGACTGCTCGAGCGACAGGGCTTCACGGTGGTGGCGCAGGAGACCCACGCCGACGGACTCCTGGATCGGATCCGGGTGCTGAAGGAGGCCGGAGATCTGCCCGATGCGGTGATCACCGACGTCCGGATGCCGCCCGGGATGAGCAACGACGGCTTGAAGGCCGCGCTGCAGATCAAGGCGGCGCATCCGGAGGTCGCGGTGCTCGTGCTCAGTCAGTACGTGGCGCCGATGTACGCCCAGGAGCTGTTCGGGCTCCAGGCGGCGGGCGGCACCGGCTATCTGTTGAAGGACCGCATCGCCGAGGTCGCCGACTTCATCGCCTCGCTGCGGCTCGTGCTCAGCGGGGGAGTGGTGATCGACCCGGAGGTGGCGCGCTCCATGATGCGCAGCAGCCGTTCCGGCCTGGGGGAGCTCAGCCAGCGCGAACTCGAGGTGCTCGAACTGATGGCTCAGGGCCTCTCGAACGCGCAGATCGCCGAGCAGTTGTTCCTCTCCGGCGCGGCGGTGGCAAAGCACGTCTCGAACATCTTCATGAAGCTCGGCCTGGCGCCGGGCGAGGAGAACCGGAGGGTGCGCGCGATCCTCGCGTTCCTTTCCGACTCCGGGGGCGTGCGTCAGTAGCCGAACTGCGCGGGCGGAAGCCGGTGGAACTCGCCGATGCTCGACAGGCTGCGGTGCCTGAACACGATCTGTTCGTCGTTGCCTGGTTCGAGCAGGAACGAGCCCATGCCCGTGATGGCTTGGCCGCCGAGGATGTAGCCACCGATATGGACGTTCCGGTCGGCGGGGACCTCGAAGGTCACCGGGCCCCAGACGCAGTGGTACTCCCGCCCGTCGACCAACATGACCGGCCTGCTGGTCAAGGTGATCAGGCCGCTGCCTTCCGAGATGACGGTCAGGATGCGTCGCGGGCCGTCGTGAAAGTCGACGTAGGGAAAGTCGACGTAGGGGATGACGCCGGGGGTGGCTGCCAGAACGCTCATGCCGGAAAGGGTAGGCCGCAGCGGGTGCAGGACAGGTCGGCGCCCTCGCCTCTTTGATCTGTACCTACAAGTATGTACAGCGGGGTCATGGAGACCCCGAGGGACCGGCTCGTCACCGCGATGAGCGACCTGATGTGGGAGCGCGGCCACGCGGCGACCAGCCCGCGCGAGGTCCGCGAGCGCTCTACCGTCGGCCAAGGCAGCATGTACCACCACTTCAGCGGCAAGCACCCGCCCGCCCTCGCGGCACTCGAGCGCAACTGCGCCGACCTGCTGCCTGGCTCGCTCGAACTGCTCGAAGGCGAAGGCACCCCCCTTGCGTGGTGGCGTGCCTACCTGTCGCGGGATCGCGACGCGCTGCGCGGCTGCAAGGTCGGAAGACTCACCCAGGACCCAGAAGTGGCCTCCGATCCGGAACTGCTCGCCCCCGTGGCCGACGCCTTCGCCCAGGTTCGCGGCGCGCTCACGAGGGTCCTGTCGCAGGCGTTCGACGCCGGCGAGCTCCCCGCCTCGCTCTGCCCCGAGCGGGTCGCGGCTCTGATGTCGGCGACCATCCAGGGCGGCTACGTCCTGGCGATCGCCGCGCAGGATCCCGCGCTCTTCCACGACGCCTGCCAGGGCGTCCTCGAACTCCTCGACGTGGCCAGTTCCTTTCGACGACGGCTCGCACGACTTCGTCGGCGGAGGCTGCTCAAGGAACGGATGGGACGACGCCTCGCAACGTCGCCCGACCTGCTCAACGCAGGGCCTTTAGTGTTGGGGCCGTGAGCATCGAGATCCGCCGGGCCGGGGAACTGGCCGCCGCTGAACTGTACGACCTGCTGCGGCTGCGCACCGACGTGTTCGTCGTCGAACAGGAGTGCGCCTACCCCGAGCTGGACGGCCGCGACCTCCTGGCCGACACCGTGCACCTCTGGGTGACGGAGGAGGGGGAACTGCTCGGCACGATCCGGATCCTTCACGCCGACGGTGGGCGCCCGATCGTTGGGCGGGTCGCGACGGCGCGGTCTGCGAGGGGGAGGGGAATCGCGGCCCGGCTGATGGAACGTGGCCTCGCACTGTGCGGACCCACCGTCGAGATCGAGCTGCACGCGCAGGACCACCTCGAGGGCTGGTACGGCAGGTTCGGCTTCGTCCGCGACGGCGAGGGATATCTCGAGGACGGCATCGCGCACGTCCCGATGCTGCGGCCCGCTGCCCCGGCCTAACCCGGGAAAGCAAAGAGCCCCTGGCGCTGGACCAGGGGCGGTGGCGGAGGATACGAGATTCGAACTCGCAGACATCGACCGCCCGATCCGCCTACCCGCAGGTGGTCTCCGTGGGACTCGACGACGACGGCGCCACGTGGCTGGTCAACCTCGAAGAGCTCGGCACGATCAGCCTCACCGGGGACCCCACCTACGCCGCCGACTTCGCCCGCTACGTGGCTGCCGAGATCGTCGTCAACCCGTGGGCACGACACGTCCAGCTCGACTGCATCGGGATCGCGCCGGAGGCCGAGCCGCTCGACCCGGCGCGCATCCGCCATCACCGTCTCGAGGACCGCGCCGCACTGGACGCCGCGATCGCAGCGGCCCGCGAGACCGTCGACAAGTGCGCCGACCATGACGTGACCGCAGCCGCCGGCCGCGTCGACGACCTGGGCGGCGACGTGTGGGACAGCTGGGTGGTCCTAGTCAACGGGGCGTTGTCGAGCACCCCGCTCGACCGGCTGCTCACACTCGTCGGAGAGCATCCAGAGAGGACCGGTACGGCCGTCGTCATGGTCGCCGACACCGAGCCCGTCCGTGGCCTCGGAGTCCGACTGACCGGGCAGGGGCGGGTGCTCATCCCGTCCCTCGGCCCCGACCTGATCGCCAACGGACTCACCCCCGCCGAAGCCCAGGGCTGCGTCCTGCTCCTGGCCCACGCGGACCTGCTCGACCCAGATGCCCAGCGACGGCGACGACGGCTGGCGTGAGTACGTGGACGCCGCCGGAGCGATCCGTGACGAACTCGTGCTGCCCCGAGGCAGTGACCCCGAGTCCGAGCCGGGTGCGGCGGTGGTTCCAGCCCCGGACGCCGAGGTCCTCGACGTGGCCGCGACCACCACGGACGACCTGCAGCAACTCGCTCCGCACGTACCCGACAAGGTCCGGGCAGCGGTCGAGGGCGCCGACCCCGATTTGGAAGCCGACCTTGCGGCCTGGGCCGCAGGCACCCGACCGCACCTGCGGCTCCTCGGTCCCATCCAGGCGCGCACCGGTACCACCGGGAAGCCCACGGCCGTCGCGAAGCGCAAGGCCTTCTACACCGAGCTCCTGGCGTTCCTGGTGCTGCACCCCCAGGGCGTCACGATCGATCAGGTCGTCGACGCCTTCGGCTCCGACGCCACTCAGATGAGGGTTCACCTGTCGAAGGTTCGAAGCTGGCTCGGCGTCGACCCCACGACCGGTGGCAACTACCTGCCCGATGCCACGAAATCCCCGGCCGGCATCGCCCGCGGGATGGGCATTTACCAGCTGGTCGGCGTCCTGGCCGACATCGACCTGTTCCGTAGGCTCCGCGCGCGTGGCCAGGCCCGCGGTACCGAGGGCCTCAACGACCTTCTGGTCGCCTTGGGGCTGGTTACGGGAGAGCCATTCACGGGACAACGAGGGCGCGGATGGGCTTGGCTGGCCGACGGTGTCCGCATCGATCAGCACATGGTGTGCGCCGTGGTCGACGTGGCACACACGGTCACCATCGCGGCGCTACACGCCGGCGACCTTGAACTGGCCCGAAGCGCCACCGAGACAGCCCTGCTCACCGCTCCTTACGAGGACACCCCCCGACTGGACCTCGCGGCTGTCGTCGCGGCCGAGGGCGACCGGCAATCCGCCGAACGCATACTTCGAGACGACGTCAGCAACCGCGCCGACGACGGCGATGCCCCAGATGACCTACCAGAGCGAACCGCCGAACTCGTCGCCAGCGCTCCGTGGCTGAAGAAGGGACGCGTCGCCTGAAGGGCGAGCTACGTCCTTTAGTCAGCCAACCCCGGCTGCCTGGTCGGGGACCTTCCGTGGACCTGCCCGTGGGCGGACGCCTACGTCCAGAACAGGTCTTCGCCCACACCTGTTGAGCGGCGTGCTTGACGTGGTCGCGTCCAGGCACCGTGTCCTTCATCAAGCCCACCTGGCGACGACGTGGGTCGGTACATCACCACTCAGCTCAGACCGCGTCCACGTGGATGGCACTCCTCCATCTCCTCGCCGGATGCCGATCAAGTCGGCGGCGACCCGGAGCCGGCCAGTTGCGCTGGTGTCGTTGGGAGGGAGGGCGATCATGCCGGCATCCTCCTCAGGCTCCTGATTTGGGAACAACTGCGCTCGCCGGTTGTCGTTGAGACCAGGCGTGGGGGCTCGTCGGCGCGAGTTCGTAGCCGGCCGCTCCAGATCACGATGGTTAATCGGGTTGACTAAACACCACGCGGTGATTTCTCCGCGGGTCTGCTCCTACCCAACGGTTAGGCTAGGAACCCCCACGGCGAGTATCCGGGAGTATGACCATGGATGTCCTCTGGCAGCAGGAGCCAGCAACGGAGGCGAAGCACCGCCTTTACAAGCGCTACTTGGATGCTTGGTTTCCCATCTTACTCCAGCAGTCGTGGGTCGAACGGGTAACATACGTCGATGCGTTCGCTGGCCCGGGTGAGTACGAGAAGGGCGAGGAGGGGTCGCCGGTTTTTGCTCTCGATCGTCTGCTTACCCACGACGCCCGCGCTCGAATGAACCTGTCCCGTGACCGGGTCACTCTGATCTTCATCGAGGGAAACGCAGCGCGGCACCGACACCTCTCCGAACTGCTGGTCCGCCGTTTCGGTCCGCTTGATGAGCTCCCCGTAAACGTAGTCGTCAAGCACGGCCGCGCCGAAGTTGACACCCTGCCGCTCTTGAATCAGGTCGGTGCGTGGGGCTCTCCTATCTTGGCCATATTCGACAGCTGGGGGAACGTCGGTGTTCCCTTGCACCACTTGGAGACCATCTCTTCCAACCCGGCGAGCGAGGTCATTGTCACGTTCGGGCCGAACTGGTTCAGCCGTCGGGAAAAGGAGGAGCCCCACTCCCTCGACCAGGTCTTCGGCGGTCCGCAGTACTGGTCTCCAAGCGACAAGTCCTTGGATCCGCAGGAGCGCTGGCGATCTTGGCTAGAGACGTACCGGGATGCGGTTCTCCGTGCCGGGTTCAAGTTCTGCATCCCGTTTCAGGTTCTCCCGAAGACCGGGCAACCGCTCAACCTAGTCTTCGGCACGGGCCATGAGCGCGCAGTAAGTGCGTTCAAGGACGCCATGTGGAAGGTGGACAGTTCAGACGGGATGCGGTTCTGCGACCCGCGGACGACTGTTGCGCGAGAGGCGGCCATGGCCGCAATTCGGCCGACGCTCTTCGAAGACGTCGATGCGCCGGATCCCGAGCTCCTCGCGTTCATCGCGGACAGTCTTCGGAGTGGACCGAAGACCCTGGAGGTCATCAGGGACTTTCTGTTACGTGAGACCGCGAGATGGTTGCCTAAACATGCTGCTGATGGGGTTCGCTACATGCATGATGAAGGCCGCATCGCACGGACGCCCGCAACGGGAAGGCTCACGAAGACAACCGTTCTGGAATTAGTAGTGTCTCAACCGGCTAGCCCGGGCATCTGATTCCATGTCCGACCGTCGAGTTCGCGCCCTCCGCTCTTGGACGTGGTTCCGCCCCATTGCTTGAAGAAGAATGGGGTTCGAGCCCTGACGCACTGATCGCGGATGTCCCGAATCCACTCGGGGTCCACGGGTCTTGCCTGAAAACCGCTCTCGCCGCCGGCGATCACCCAATCGATGCCTTCCAAGGGAAGATCCGGGAGCTCTGCCAGCAGCGGTTCGCAGGATAGGAAGCGAACCGCCGCGGGGACCTTGGCGAGATCATGGATCCTGTCGTAGTGATGCGGTGACTCGACGCTAACCCCCATCCACACGTTCGTCGGCCATTCAAGTTTCTCGGCAATCCTCGTGAGTCGGTGGGCCCGCTTAGTCAGCACCTGGTAGGTGTGATGGGGAGTTTCAGCCATCACGTCGAACACCTCCCGGATGAAGTCCATGGGCACTCGCGCGTGGAACAGGTCGCTCATCGAGTTCACGAACACCACCCGCGGACGCTTCCAGGTGTACGGGATCGCCAGGGCGTCAGGGTGAACCGTCACCCCGAAGCCCGGCCCGCTCGTGCGGGGATCCCCGTCGTTTTGGTACTTCGGGTTTCCCATCGCCTTGAGGCGTTTCGCGAGCGTGAGCGCGTAACAGTGGTCGCAGCCAGCCGAAACGCGGTCGCAGCCTGTCGTAGGGTTCCAGGTGGCCTCTGTCCACTCGATTGCGCTCTTATCGGCCATGGTGGCAGTCTAGCGGCTCGAACGTATGTTCTGTTTCTTTCCGCATCGCGTGTCCTCGCCTCGCGTTCCAAGCTGCCAACTGGCCCGCGGTCAACCCTGACGAGCAGGGGCTGGGGGAGGGCGGGGCCATCATAGGGTGAGCCTCCCCGTGGCGAGCATCAGCAAGCAGTTCGTCTCACGGGCGTCTTGCGGCCGACCCTGGGGCGTTTGCCCACGCCGACGTCAGCAGGGACGTCACGCTTATGGAAGACATCGAATGCGCCTGCAGGGGCTTCAGCCAGCCTGGCCACTGCTCATTTCGACCTGGTACTTGGCGTCGATGTCCTGAACGATGGCTTACGGCGCATCGTGGAGGCGCTCAACTCGATCGCCATGCCAGGAGCATGGCGTGATGTTGGTGGGGCTCACCGACATCACAAGTGGCACATGGAGCTACTGATCCCAGCGGGGATCGGGCTGGGCGTTTCCGGTTCGCGATCTGGTCAGCCGGCTCAGGGATGGTGGCGGTGATCCCCGGGACCGGAGCAGCGAGCGATGCTCGACGGGAGGAGTGGGCCTTGTCGCCCGGACCCGGTCCGGTGTCGTCCGGGGCCGACCCTGCCCGATCCGGGGCGCCGACACATGGCCGTGCAGGACCGGCAGCATCCCCGAGTCATCGGACTTGCCGGTCGAGGCAACCACGACCATCGGTGGGCCCCGGCCGTCGACGAGTTGGTGGATCTTGCTGGTCAACCCGCCCCGAGAACGAGAACGCACCCCGGCTGGTCGCAAGGGGGGCGGGTCAGGTCACTTGCATTGCCGGGCACGGTCCGGTGAGCCTTCCAAACCCTTTCTATGTCCACCGTCTCGAGGGCGGTCCTCATCGCTCGCAACGCATTGTCCGAATAGCGCAGCAATTTGGTCTTGCCCAACACGAATCGGTGTGAGAAGTGATCGTCGTTAGCGTCAAGACCCAAATGCCTCCTCAAGGCCGTCGCTTTGTTCCTCGAGACGCTGCACCTGTCTGCCAAGTCGTGGGGACCCATGTAGAACTTCTTCTCGAGATCCACGGTCCTGATGGCCGACACGTCGGCGCTCGCGTCATTGGTGTAGGTGACGGGAAGTCCACCCGACTTTACCATGCGCACCTCCACGGTGAGGCCTGAACCCTGAATGTCTGAGGAAAGACCCGACAGCTTGGGGAAAACCAGAGACCTCGACTTGCCATCACGAATTCCCTTGGCAACTCGGCGAACGTCCGCTTCGCTCACCTCCGCGGCGTCCGGGTCGGTGAATGATTCTGTGGCAAGGAGTGATCTAATCCGCGCCATAGCCTCTGCTGAAGCCCGCCGGCCGGGCTTCAGCAGGTCAGCAACACGCTGGAACTCGCGATCAACAAGAAGGTCGAGGCTCCGAGGTGGCTCAGCGCTGATAGGCAGAACCCGGATTGGAAGATGGTCGGCTAATCGCTCCCCAAAGGCCCTCGTGAGCAGTGCGTCGAACAGTGTTACGCCGGCTCGCACGTCCAAGTATAGGAGGCCCTCGTCTACCACGATATACCAATGCTGCTCAGCATCGCGAAGCGAGTCCAACACTCGGATTGTCCCTGCCTCCTCATCGCTCAGCTTCACGCCGTCCAGTTGCTGGCAAAGCCGTATCGCGCTTTCGAGTGAGATAGATCGCTGGCTCTTCTTGTCGAAGACGGACACCTTCTTAGCGTCGAGAATGGGGCTCATCACAATGCAGGGTGTAGTTGGGGTCTGAATCCGCCGGTCTCGAGCAGTGATCTGGCGATGGTATGTCGGCCTGTGGGTTATGTTGACCGGCTCGGTGAGCGCCGTGGCCAGGCGGGCGTGAACGGCTGAGCCGGTCAACATAACCATCGCAGTGTCAGCGGTTCTTGAGGAACGCGATGAGAGCGTCGGATGCCTTGTATCGGGCTGGTGGCCGCTCGTCGAGCGCGGGGACGCGTTCGAGGGTTCGTCGTTTGAGTTCGAGGTCGGCGTGGAGGTAGATCTGCGTGGTCTGGATGTTCGCGTGCCCGAGCCAGAGCGCGATGCTCGCGGTGTCGATCCCGGCGTGCAGCAGGCTCATTGCGCAAGTGTGCCGCAGCGTGTGCGGCGTGACGTTCTTGTCTGTCAACGAAGGACACCTCTCGGCCGCGGTCGCGGCGTGGCGGGTAACGAGCTTCCCAACGGCGGCCCTGGTCAGGGGTGTCCCGGCGTGGGTCGGGAACAGTGGCCCGTCCGGTACGGGTGGAAGCTCGCCGAACCAGGCGTTGAGGAGTTGGACGGTGTTCTTCTGGAGTGGGATCACGCGTTGCTTGCGGCCCTTGCCGATGCATTCGAGCTGGCTGTGCGGGCCGATCTGGATGCTGTCGACGCGCAGGCTGGTCAGCTCGCTGACGCGGAGTCCGGTTTGGATGCCCAGGTGCAGCAGGAGCCGGTCACGGCGCCCCAACCAGGTGCCGGTGTCCGGGGCTGCGATGAGGGCTTCGGCCTCGGCAGCGGTCAGGAACGACACGAGGGTGGTCTTGGTGCGTTTCGCGGGGATCGCGAGGACTTGGCTGATCGTCGCGATCGCGTCGGGTGCCCGGTAGCTGGCGTAGCTGAAGAACGACCGCAGCGCGGCCCGGCGGGCGTTGCGGGTCGCGGCGGAGTTCCCGCGCTCGGTTTCCAGATGCTGGAGGAATCCGCCGATCAGGTCCGCGTCCAGATCGGCCAGGGTCAACGCCGACGGGGCGATCCCGGTGGCCTGCTGGGCGTAGGTCAGCAGGAGCCGGAACGTGTCGGCGTAGGCGGCTTTCGTGTGCGGGCTGGCGTTCAGGTGCCGGTCGAGCTTGTCGGTGAAGAACCGTTGCAGCAGCGGCGCGAGGTCACTCATCGCCGGCCCCGTTCGCTTGGATGCGCTCGACGAGGGCCGCTGCCAGTTCCGGGGTGTTCGACAGATACCAGTAGGTCGCTTCCGGGCCGACGTGTCCGAGGAACGCCGACAGGACCGGCATCATCTGATCGACATCACCACCAACACGGATGTGCTCGATCAGAGTGGTCGTGGCGAACGTGTGCCGGAAGTCGTGCAACCTCGCCGCCGGTCCGGTCGGACCGCCGGCCAGCCCGGCTGCCTCGCGGATCTCACGGAACGTGTTCCCCGCGGTCGAGCGGGCGATCCGGGTGCCCCGCCTGGCGACGAACACCGCTGTCGTGGCCCGGGTAGGGAACGTCCGATCCCGGAGCCGCTGGTATCGGCGGATCGCGTCCATCGTGGACTTGTGTAGCGGGACGAGCCTGGACTTGCCGAACTTCGTGTCGGTCACCTTGGCCCAGCCGCTGCCATCACCGGCGTCCTCGTCGGTGGTGATGTCGTCGTCGTTGAGGTTCCGGGCCTCGCTGATCCGCATCCCGGTCACCGTCAGCAGCCCGAGCAGTGTTTGCCAGGACGCGGCCCGGACCTGCGGGGTCAGCCTCCCCGCCGCGGCGAGCAGCGTGTCGATCTGGTCGCTGGTGAAGATCAGCGGGCGAGGGCGATGAGCGCCATAGGGGCGCCCGTCGAGGATCGGGACCTCGGTCGCGGGGTCGAACCAGGCGACGTGCTCGGCGAACTGGCGGACGTAGTTCAACCGCTCCAGCACCGTGCCGCGAGAGAACTGCGCCGCCCAGGCGATCACCAGGTCGCGACGGATCGTGGGCTCGCCAGCCTCTTCCATCCAGCCCACGAACCCGTCCAGCGCCTTGCCCGGCGCGGTCAGCTTGAACCCGAGTGCCCGCCGGGTCGCCAGGTAGTCGTCCAGGAGGTCGCGTAGGCCGTTCATCGTGACCACCTGCCCGATGCCGTTGCCGGCCACTCGGTGACCAGTGCGCTCAGCCGGTTCTTGTCGACCTTGGTGTAGATCGCGGTCGTGCGCAGGTGAGCGTGGCGTAGCAGCCCTTGAACCTCTTGCAGGGTCGCCCCGGAGGCGAGCATCCCGGTCGCGAACGTGTGCCGCAGCCGGTGCGGGCCGAACTTCTCCACCCCGGCCTTGACGCAGATCTGCCGGACTGTCCCGCAGACACCGTTCGCGGTCAGCGGCTGGACCGGGTCGATCACAGTCCAGAACACTTCCTCGCCAGCAGTCCGGCCTCCGCGGCCGTGGAGCACGTAGTCCTCCAACGCCTGCCCGACATCCTCGGGCAGCGGCAACTCGTCAACCCTGTCGCCCTTCCCACGGATGCGCAGGGTTCCGGTGCGCCAACCGATGTCGCCCAGCCGCAGGCCGGCGATCTCGCAGGCCCGCAGGCCCAGACCGGTCAACAACATCAGGATCGCCCGGTCGCGCATCCCCTTCGCCGACCGCAGATCGAGAGTGCCGAACAACGCCTCGATCGTCCCGGACGGGACCGGGTCAGGGATCGACGAGAGCCGCCATGCCGCCGCGTGAGGCACGACCCCGGAGAAGTCCTGCCCGGTCCGCCCTGACCGGTGGCAGAACTGCAGGAACGAGCGCAGCATCACCAGCTGCTTGCTCAGGGTCGATGCCTTCAGCCCGCGTGCCGCTTCCAGGTTCACCCACTGCGTCAGCATCGCCGCAGTCAGCGTCTTCAGCGACTGATCGACCGGCGCGGGAAGCCACTCCACGAACCCCGCGACGCGGGCGGTGTAGGCAGCAGCGGTGCCCTCTTGCGTGGACCGTTCCCGCAGCAGCCACGCTTCGAACTCGTCCAGCACGTCCCGCGCGTCAGCGCGGCACTGATCACGATGAATCACCATCTTGGTCCTCCTGACCCGAAGCCAGGCGATCCCAACGATCGCCCGGTCAGATCAAGCGAACCCCGACCCGAGCATTCATCGTTATGTTGACCGGATCAGGCCCCAACCCGCACTGGAACAGGCACCCCACGACGTCGGTCAACATAACCCCGAGGTCGACATACCACCGCTTATGCGGAATTCCGCATAAGCGACGTAGTGGGTGAGGTTCCGGAACCCCAGGGCGGAACCGCGGAGGTGTTCGAGGCGGCCGTTCAGGGCTTCGGTAGGGCCGTTCGACGTGCCGGGTCGGTCGAAGTAGGCCAGCACGTCGGTGGCGCGTTTCTTCAGGGTGCGTCCGAGGGTGATGACCTCACGTAGGGCGCCGGGGACCCCGCTGCTGATGCTGGTGATGAGTGCCTCCATGCGGGCGCGGCCGTTGGCTCGGTCGGGGTCGCGGTAGGCGGCGACCAGCTGCTGGTAGACGCCGTAGGTGGCCTCCAGTTGCACGTGGTCGTCGCCGGTGAACAAGGCGTCGAGGCGGGCTTGTTGTCGGGGTGTGAGGAGGTCGGCTCCGGTGTGGAGGGTGCGCCGTGCCCGGTACAGGGGGTCCTGAGCGCGGCCGCGGTGGCCGTGGAGTTCTTGCTGGATCCGGCGCCGGCACTGGTCGAGGGCGTCACCGGCGAGCCTCACGACGTGGAACGGGTCCATGACGGTGGTGGCCTCGGGCAACTCTTCGGTGGTGGCGGTCTTGAAGCCGGTGAACCCATCCATGGCCACGACCTCCACGCCGGCCCGCCACGCTTCGGGTCGGGCAGCTAGCCACGTCTTGAACGCCTGCTTGGAGCGGCCCTCGACCATGTCCAGCAGGCGTGCCGGGCCGGTGTCATCCCTGATCGGGGTGAGGTCGATGATCACGGTGACGTACTTGTCGCCGTGACGGGTGTGCCGCCAGTTGGGTCGGCCTGGGGCGCGGTGTCGGGATTGCTCCCGGTCCGTTTCCCCAGGCCGCCCGCCGAACCGGACGTGCGACTTTCACCGCATCCGGCTCTCCATGAGAGAGGGCTGGTTCAGCTGGTGGTGACAGCTGGCCGGTCCCAGGGGGTAGGGATGTGGTAGCCGCGGTAGCGGTACCTGGTCACCGGGACGCTCGCGGCGCCGGTGAACCTCTTCCCGTTGTGAGCGAGGCGCCAGGTTCCGGGCAGGCAGTACCTGCGGCGGAGTTCTGGCCATCCGAGTCGGCGGTGCTTCTTGCGTAGCCATGCCGTGATCCGCTCCCACGTGTAGGAGTCGATCGCGGCGAAGGTCGCTTTGGCCACCGCGTGTCGGAAGTAGTTCGCCCATCCCCGCAGCACCCGCCCGAGATAGTCCATGAGGTATCCCGGGTCCCGGTGCAGGGTGTGCCTGTAGGTCATGGTCTTCACCCGCTGTCTGATCGAGGCGATCGCCTTCTTCGCGGGCAGGGTGTAGACGTACCACTTGTTGCTGCCTCGTCTCCGCATCCGTCGGATGTGGAAACCGAGGAAGTCGAACCCGTGGTCGATGTGGACCACGCGGGTCTTCTCCGGTGACAGCCGTAACCCCATCGGGGCGAGTACGTCTGCCACCTCGTGACGCAACTGCTCGGCGTGTTCTTGGCTGCCCTTCACGACGATGACGAAGTCATCGGCGTAACGGATCAGCCGGTAGGACGCCTTGCCGTGGTCACGGCGCCAGGCCCGCTTTCCGGCCGTGCCCATCTCATGGTCCCAGCGGCGAGCGAACTCGTCATCGAGGACTGATAGGGCGATGTTGGCCAGCAGCGGGGACAAGATCCCGCCCTGTGGGGTGCCGGTGATCGTCCCTTCGGTCGTGCCCACCGTGGTGAGCACGCCGGCTTTCAGGAACGCCTTGACCAGCGCGAGCACCCGCTTGTCACCGATCCTGCACCGGAGCCGGTCCATCAAGGCGGTGTGGTCGATCATGTCGAAACACGCCTCAATGTCGGCCTCCAGCACCCACTCGTACGATTTGCTCGCGAAGTGGTGGATCTCGGCGACCGCGTCCTGCGCGCGCCGGTTGGGTCTGAACCCGTAGGAGCACGACTTGAAGTCGGCCTCGAAGATGGGTTCCAGCACCAGCTTCAAAGCTGCCTGCACCACCCGGTCGGTCACGGTTGGGATGCCCAACTTGCGCAGCTTGCCGCTGGCCTTGGGGATCATCACCTGCCGCACCGGCACCGGCCTGAACTCTCCAGCCCTCAACTGAGCGCGGAGGTTCCGCAGGAACTCCTCCACCCCGACCCCGGAACTGATCCGTGCCACGGTGACACGGTCCACCCCGGGAGTCTTGGACCCCTTGTTCCCGGCGACGCGTTCCCACGCCATCGTCAAGAACGCCGGATCACATACAAGGTTCCACAGGTCATCGAACCGGCGGCCACCATCGGTGGCCGCCCAACCATGCAGCTTGGTCTGCATCCTCCGTACCCCCAGATAGGCCCGGGCATCGCTGGGCCATCCGGAGGCGCCGACATTCACCGGCGCGTCTTCGGACATTACATTCACCTTCTTCTGCTTTCTCTCACTGCCGCCCTTCCCCATGTGACTGGCTTTCCCGGCCTCGGAGTACTACGACGGCTCCGCCCCACCCACACCCTTCGGCAGGCAACGCACCTATCCCCACCAATGCGGGGAGCGGAATGCGGATGGTTCCCACGTTCACTGTTGTTCGGTTGACGGGCGAGGCGTCCGGCTTTGCCCCTGCGGCATCGTCGTGGCTACGCCGTAGACCTTCACCACGACCTGCCGGACCCGACACATACCACCGTTCCGACAGTTCCCCACCCGCCACGGCCATCAGCGACGGCCCCGACAAGCGGTTACGCACCGCAAACCAGCCCCGATCCACCGGGTTAGAGCTGGGCGACGATCAAGAGGCTTTACGACACCGGTTCCTCTCGTACACCTTCCCGTCTTGCTCACCAGACACGGCCCATCCGGCAGTACCGGACCGTCCTGACTTTGTCACGGCTGCTCCCACCCACCCCAGTCGTTCCCCCAGGACAGGCTGCCGTCAGCTTCACCTGGCCGCTACGACGGCCAACCAATGCAGGTCTCCCACCTCCATCCGATACAACAGCGCCTCGTGGCGCACCACGTGCTCATCGACGCCGAGCACATGGACGCCGTCGAAACGCCGCGGATCGTTGATCAGGACCCGCTTGCCCTCGGCCAGGACGGCGTCGTTGGCGGTGTTCCACGACACTGCCAGCCCTTCGGCGATCCGGGCTACGGTCAGATGCGCGACCACGAGTCCTTCCAACGCCCACCGCAACGCCCGTCGGGACAACTTCGCCCGCGGCTCGGCGGCTCTGCTCATGTCCTGACGCCACACATGCCCGCACTCGCCGCAGCGGTAGCGACGCACGGTGACGAGCAAGATGGTGGGTCGCCAGCCGAACGGCTCGTGCGCCAGACGACGCACCACGGTGCCACGTGGCGTTCCCTCGCAGCCGCACCGCCGGCACCACTGGTCCGGCTCAACGACCCGGCAGGCCAACACGGCCCGCTTCGGCTCGATCTGTTGGCCCACGACCTCCAAGCCGAGCTCGTCAAGGCGGGTGAACGTGGTCAGGTTGGGGCGCGTGAAGGTAGCGTGGGGCACGTCGAGGTCTTCCGGATGGTGAGTGTGAGAACTTCCATCTTCGGGAGGCCTCGACCCTCATCCGCGGACCGACGCGCCGCCGTGATCACCCCGCCTCTACACCCTCAAATGTGATGAGCCAGCAATGCTCGTCGACCCCGATCACCTTGACCCCGTCGAACCGGGCCAGGTCGCTGATGAGGACGCGCTGTCCTTCTGCCAGCACGGCGTCGTTGGCGGTGTTCCACGCGACGTCGAGACCGGCGGCGATCCTGGACATGCTCAGGTGTTGGACCACAAGTCCTTCCAGTCCCCAACGCAGCGCCGCGCGCGACAGCTTCGAACGCGGCTCGGCTGCGGCACTGGTGTCTTGACGCCACACCCGCCCGCACTCGATGCACCGATAGCGCCGGAGCCGCACGTGCAGCACGGTAGGGCGCCACCCCAGCGGGACATGCGACAAGAGTCGCACCACCGAGCCCCGGATGAGGCCCTGGCCGCCGCAGTCTCGGCACCAGTCGTCGGCGTCGACCGGGCGGCAGGCCAGGATCGCACGGTCGGGTTCGATGCGCTGGCCGGTGACTTCCAACCCGAGGCCGTCGAGACGGCAGAAACTAGTCAGATCAGGGCACGTGAAGGTAGCGTCGGACACGTCGAGGTCTTCCAGATGGGGAGCGTGAGAACTTCCATCTTCGGAGGGCCTCGACCCCTTCAGCCAGCCGCCACGCCGCAACCCCGAACAGCGCTACCTACACCCTCGATTGTGAAGAGCCGAGAATGGCTTTGAGCAGCATTTCAAAGGCGTGCTGGAAGCTCAGCAAGATGACAGTGACCCTGCCATCGCTTTCCACACCGTTGAACGCGGCGACGCCTCTACGGAAAGAGGACAGGGCCTTGGCGCGCAGCACCCGGACGTTGTAGGACTCTCGAGGCATGGCAGCAGGCTATCCTCGGCGGCTCACAGACTGGCCGTCCGCCAGCGCACTGTTCGGGCCCGACGTTGGTCACGATCGGCGACGTCTTCTTCCGGGCTGGCTCTCCGCGGCGCTCGCGCTGCCGCGCGGTGCGCGGCAGCGCGGGGCAGCCTGGCGGCTGAACCCTCGTGCGCAACCGGCCGTCAGGGTGGGGTTAGGCGGGAAGTCCGGCCCTGTCCATGGCCGACATCAGGGCGGGGCGGCGGCGATAGACCTCGCGCAAGCGGATGCTCTCGGAGTCCGCCTCAGCTCGGTGGCCTGCCTTGTCGTAGAGGGCGCGTGCCTTGACGAGGAGATCGACGATGGCCGGGTACCGCTTGGAGTCGGGTGTGGTGAGGGACTCCAGCACTTGAGCCAGGCACAGGCGGGCTGCCCGGAGTGGGAAGCCGTCTTCGGAGGCGTCCACGAGTTCGCGCCACGCGTGGCCAGAGCCGAAGGCGTCCGCCGCCTCCCACGCGTGTGTGACGTTCCCGTCGGCGAGGTGGAGCCTGACAAGGTGGGCGCCGCCGCTGCGACGTGCCCGCTGCGTGGCCTGCTCGAACGCCCACGTGCGTAGTTCCTCCTGGCGCCCGGACCGTTCCGCCACGTATATCAGCAACCGGAAGGCGTCAACGCTGAGGTCGCGGTCGAACAGTGTCCGCGCGATCGCGAGGGCGGCGTCCGGACGCCCACCCTCCAGGTAGGCGTCGACGGCGTCCTCAACGGGCACGATGGTGGGACCCGCCCGCCAGGCGACGTCCACGCAGCCCTGGGAGACGGCTCGGTCCAGCCAGACGAGGACGTCAGCCGGACGTCCGGCGTCATGCAGCCGGCGGAGGATCTCCGGGTAATACGGGTGGTCACCTCCGGACAGCAGGGCGACGGCCCGTTCGATGTTGCCGTCGTGGTCGGCCAGTTCCAGCAGGATGCGGTCGGTCTCGCTGCGGTAGGGGTCTGCTGCCGGTCCACCGCCGCCCAGCGTCGCGACACTCGTGCGGTAGGCGTCCCAGGCGGGTTCGTCGAACGCGTGGGCCACGGCGTCCAACGTGAGTGATGGCCAGCCGCCGTATTCGACCCGGAAGCCGACCACCCAGCGGGCGAGGCTGACCGGGTCGACATGCCCGGCGACCGCGCGCCCGAATAGCGCCGACGCCCGTTCGGCCACCTCGAGCAGGGCGCCGTCGTTGTCGGCGTCCCGTGCCAGGTCGCCGAGCCGGGTGAGCAGGTGCTGGAGTACTCGGCGCACCACGGGGTGGGCGCCGTCGTCGAGGTGCCGCTCCAGTTCGTCGACGACCTCCTCGACCGCTTGGACGCCGTCGTCGACGTCTTCGTAGAAGGGGTCGTGGTAGTCGAGGTCGACTCCGGCCAGCGCACCGTCCACGGTCACCAGGAGTTCGGAGGCGGTCGGTTCGTCCTCGGGTGTGGCGCGCAACTGCAGCGATCGCATGGCCTCGGGGCTGTACCCCGCCATCTCGAGTACCAGCGACTGCAGCGCATCACGGTCCATCGAGCGCAGGAACCGCTCGATGTCTGGCGTGACCGGATACCGCACGCCGCCGGGCCCGATCACGTTCTTCACCCACTGATTATCGCGAACCTTTCCGCACGTGGCAGGTGTGGCCACGTGGTTGCTTCCGTAAAGGGCCAGGCCGACTTCTCACGCGCTAGCGCATCTCCAGCCTCAGGCCGGGCGTGTCAGGGGCTACGCGGGGCAACACGGGGTCGACTAGGCGCTTTGGTCGGTGTTGGCCGCGTCGTGGGTCGCGGTTCGATGCCGCGAAGCCCTGTGGACTACGAAAGGAACAACGTCCGATTGGTGATCTTCCCGCATACCCACGCGGAAGGACCACGGCCATGAACATCACCGAGATGTTGGGTTTGCAGGACGAGCGGATGGAGTCCGTCGTCAAGGATCACTGGGCGGGATGGGTCGCCTTCGAGCCCCGGCTGGGGGACGTCGACGACCCCGCCGGGCTGGACGCCTGGCGGCGATCGGCCGATCCTGCGGTCGCCAACGGTGTCCTGCTCGGCCTCGCCCGACTGGCGGCCTTCGATGGCGCCGACGACCGGGAGGCAGCGCTGGTGCTCGCGTGGCTCCTCCTCCCGACCGCCCTGCGCGTCCGCCGCCGGTTGGGACTGGCTGATGATCGGGTGGACGAGGTGCTGGCCGCGCAGCTGTGGGTGGAGGTCCGGGGGCTGCCGTGGCGGCGTCCGCACTGGGTGGCGGCGAAGGTCGCCGGTCAGCTGCGTGAGGGGGTACTACTGGACTGCGGGGCGCCCACGCACCACATGCCGCACCGGCTGTCGATGGTCTCGCTGGGCCCCGTCGACCCGGCCGACAATCGGCTCGTGGAAGACGACGACCCGGCAGCCGAGTTGGCCGAACTGCTCGCCTGGGCCTGCGCCGAGGACGTCATCACCTACGAGGACCGCGAGCTGCTGGTCAGTCTGATCGAGGCCGCGAAGACCCTCCAGGCTGATGGTCGCGCCCGCGAGGGCGGAGTGGCCGGCCTGTCGAGCCGCCAGCTGAGCGCCGTCGTGGCCCAGGCGTGGGGCGTGTGCGCCCGGACCGTGCGGCGTCGCACCGCTCGCTGTGTGGCGGCCCTCAGCGAAGCCGCCGGCGAGTACCTGAACGGCGTGGGCTGACTGTCCACCGATGACGGGCGCGGCCCGTTAGGGATGGCGGAGGTGATGCCGAGATGACCAGCACCCCGGCCGAAGTGGCCGCCCTGTTGAAGATCGCGGCCATGGAGCCGGAGACCCTGGATGACCTGGACGGCTGCCTGCGCAGGCTCCGCGACGTGCAGAAGGCCAGACGCGAGCTGGCCAAGGTGCCCCCGGCCATGCTCTTGTCCGGGCTGCTGGATCGGCGGCCTCGGGGCGGTGACCCGTCGTGACCGCGCACAGCGTTGCCGAACTGCGAGAGGCCTGGCGCGCGATCGAGGCGGGCGAGTTCGCCCACGGGCCCCGGTCCGCGCCCACCGCCCCGGGAACTGCGACAGTCTGGACGCCGGCGCCACGTGAACGGGTGGTCGCCGTCGTTGGCTGCGCCGGAGGAGTGGGGGCATCCACGGTGGCGCTTGCGCTGGCCACCGCGACCGGAGCGTCGGCGCGGGTGGTGGAGTGCTGCTCTCCGTTGGCGTCCGGTTTCTCGGCCACAGCCAATGCCGAACTGGGGACCGAGGGACCTTGGCGCCGCGGCAGTCGTGGCGACGTCCTGCTGGAGCGCCCCATCACCGGCGAGGCGATCCTGCCGGTGCCGACCGAGTCATCGGTCGAGTGGACGTTGGTGGACACAAATTGGACGACGGTGTCAGGCGCCGGCGGGTGGCTGGCGTCAGTGGTGCGCACGCTCGACGACGTCGTCCTCGTCTCGAATGCCACGGTGCCCGGGGTCCGCCGCCTGGAGTCGTGCGCCGAGCTCTTGGGCCGCGACGCGCTCGGGGTGGTCGTGGGACCCACGGTCAAGCGGTGGCCGCGTCCGGTCAAGGTCGCCGCAGCCGGGATACCCGCACGCGTGCACCTCACCGACTTCCCGCTCGACCCACGCCTGCGGGTCACCGGCCTGACTCCCGACCCGTTGCCCGCCCCGCTGCTCAAGGCGGCCCAGAACGTCCTCGCCCTCCTCCGAAAGGAACCGACATGAACCCGCTGATCGTCCCGCTGAAGATCTGCCCGGTGGCTCCCACAGGCGTCGCCGCCTACACCGACCAGATCTCGGGCATGGTCCTGTGGTCCGTGCTGTGGCTGTTCGGCATCGCGGCGCTGGTGTCCGTCGGGGCGATCCTCGTCGGACGTGCCACGCACTCCCCGCACCTCTCGAAGGGCGGCATCATCGGCCTCGCCGGCGTCCTGGTGCTGGCCGTGGTGCTGATGGGTGGCTACGGGATGCTCAACGGCATCCTCGGCGACGGCTGCGTCGGCTGATGTTTCGCCGTCGCCCACCCCGCCCGACGAGCTCAGCCGAGGTCGTACCGCTCTCGCGAACTCAGCTGCTCGGCGTCCTCGCGGGGCTGCTGGTGAACTCGCCAGGCGGATGAACGACGAACTCGCGACCGCCCTGACCCGCGCCGCCGTGCGCACCGAGGCGTTCGTCACGTTCGTGGTTCCCGAGGCCCGGATCGCGAAGCAGGCCCGCGAGTTCGGCGGCGGCCTGGAGGGACGCACCCGCGTCCTGTACGCGCTGGCCGACGAGATCGCCGCAATGCTGCGCGGCGGCATGGGCATGACCGACGTCACCTGGCTCACCTCGCCCCAACTGGCGCTCGCGGTCCGCACCGGCTTCGCGCCCGCCGACCGGGCAGGCATCATCGACGCCCTCGCCGCCCACCAGACCGACCCGACGGTGTGCACCGACGTGCCGTGGGCGATGGCCGGACCCTCCGGCGCCGACACCACGATGCGGCACTACTCCCACGACGCCTGGAACTCGATCAGCTCCACCATCAAGCTCCCCGACCGGGGCGCGTGCCTCGGCGCCCTCGCCCCGGTGCTCACGCCGTCCGAGCCGGGAGAACGGCGCAGCTACACGGTCGTGTTCCCGATCCTGCCGTTCAGCCGCGCCGACCGGCAGACCGCCTCCGGCGAATGGGCCGCCGACATGGGCGAAGGGCTCCGCGGCCGGCTCCAGATCCGACAACGCTCCCGCGACCGCGACAACGTGACCCGGGCCCACCGACTCGACGCGAAGCTCGCCTCTGGCCACGCCCTCACCCGCCCCTACGCGGTCGCGTGCGTCACTGTCGCCAAGACCATGCGCGTCGCCGAGTTCGGACGCCGCCTCGACGCGTCCGTCCGGCGCGCCGGCTTCGCACCGCTGCGCCTCGACCTGGCCCAAGACGCTGGCTTCGCCGCCGCCACCCTGCCGCTCGGACTCGGACTCACCCGAAAGGCGGACGAATGAGAACGCCACCCCGCGGCCGGTCAACCGCCCAGCTGCTGGCCGACTTCGGCCACGACCTGCCCACCAAACCCGAACCCGAGCGGCCCGGCAAGGAGCCGTACCTCTTCCACGCGTCCCCGCGCCGCGGCCAGCGGCGTCCCGGCCGCGGGTGGAATCCCGCGCGGACGCCCGTCGTCCAGTACCGCATGACCAGCGATCAGGCTGCGGCGTGGTGGCCGTTCATCGCCAACCCGCCCCTGCCTCCCACCGGCGCGCAGATCGGCATCGACGAACTCTCCGGGGGCAGCTTCTACGCCGATCCGCTCGGCTGGGTGCTCGATGACACCGTCCCGGTCACCAACCCCAACGTGATCACCTTCGGCAAGCCCGGCGGCGGTAAGTCCACCAACACCAAGAACTTCGCCACCCTGATGATGGACTTCGGCTACAAGGTGTTCGTCCTCGGCGACCCGAAGGACGAGTACGAACCGCTGTGCCGCGCGTTCGGCGTCCAACCCTTCGCCGTCGGACCGGGCATGAGCGCCCGCATCAACCCCCTCGACTTCGGCCCTCTCGGCGACGGGTGGGACACCCTCGACCGGGTCGAAGCCCAGCGCCGGGCTGGCATCATCTTCCGCCGCTGGCTCACGCTCATCCGCGGGCTGGTCGGCTCCCAGTTCGTCGGCGAGCAACGCGTCCCGTTCGGACCCACAGACGCCCGCGTCGTCGAAGCCGCCCTCGCCCAGCTGACCGGCTACGTCGACGGGCACCACACCCTGCACGTCACCACCATCCCCGCCCTGTGGCAGCTGCTCGCCAACCCCACCGAGCAGCTCGTCACCGAGTGCAGGTACGGAGGTATTGTCAAATCCTGTGGATGAGCCTTCTCAGGCAGCCTGCTGGATGGCTTGGTCGGAGGGGTCTGGTTCGACGAGTTTGCCGTCTTTGAAGGTGGCGCCTGCTCGGACTTTGGCTACGAGGTGGGGTGCCCGGATCGCTCGCCACCTGTTCTGCGCGGATTGCATCAGCTTGAACGCCATCGCGATCCCAGCGGCCCGGCTGCCTGGGCCTTTCGTGACCCGCTGACGGAGCCTGACGGTCGCGAATGTCGACTCGATCGGGTTCGTGGTACGTAGATGGACCCAGTGCTCGGCGGGGTAGTCGAAGAACGCCAGCAGCACGTCGGTGTCGTCGACGATCTTGGCAGCCGCCTTGGGCCACTTGGTGCCGTAAGCGGCGGCGAACGCCTTCACAGCGGCCTTGGCGTGGGACTTGTCTTCGGCCTGCCATATCTCCCGGATCGCGGCCAACGCACCCGGCTGGGCAGACTTCGGCAGCGCGGCCAGCACGTTGCCGGTCTTGTGCCACCAGCACCGTTGCTCCTTCGTGGCCGGGAACACGTCCCTGACGGCCTTCCAGAACCCGAGCGCCCCGTCACCGATGGCCAGGGTGGGGGCGGTCATGCCGCGGCGTTTGCAGTCCCGCAGCAGGTCCGCCCACGACTCCGAGGATTCCCGGAACCCGTCGGCCAGGGCGATCAGCTCCTTGCGGCCATCAGAGCGGACGCCGATCATGACGAGCAGGCAGACCTTGTCCTGGTCCAGACGGACCTTCAGGTGGATCCCATCGACCCACATGTAGACGTAGTCCGACCCCGCCAGGGACCGTTCGTTGAAGGCCCGGGCCTCGTCTTGCCACTGCCTGGTCAACCGGGTGATCACCGCCGGCGAGAGGCCCTTGCCGGTGCCCAGGAACTGCTCCAACGCGGGGGCGAAGTCATTGCTCGACAGGCCGTGCAGATACAACAGCGGCAGCACCTCGGCGACCTGGGCCGATTTGCGCGCCCACCTGGGCAGGATCGCCGAAGCGAACCTTGCCCGCTTACCGGTGGCCTCATCGACGCGCTTATCGTTGACCCTGGGCTGGCGGACCTCGACCGCGCCAGCGGCGGTGGTCACCAGCCGCTGGGCGTGGTAGCCGTTGCGCACCACCAGCCGGCGGCCCTGCTCGTCCACCTCCGCCTGGAACTGCTCGATGTAAGCGTCGACCTCGGCCTGCAACGCCGCAGCCAGCATCCGCCGGGCACCATCACGCACGATCTCATCAAGCACCGGCCCGTCTCCCTCTCGAGCCTCGGTCGGCTGCCCCTGGTTGGCCTCCCAGCCCTCGGGAACTACATTGGACATGGACGCACCTTCCCGGACCAACGCTTCCAACGTCGGCCCATGATCAGAATCTCTGTTACTGAAAGATCATCCCCGAGAAGGTGCGTCCCTCGCACCCCAGCCCCCGGGGACCATCCACAGGATTTGATCATTCCTCCAGGTACGCGTCCACCCGGCAGTTCCTCGACGAGACCCGCCTGCTGCGCGATGCGCTCGGTCAGTTGGTCACCGGCGCGCTGGCCGGCTTGTTCGACGCCCCGACCACCATCGCGGTGGACTGGACGGCCCCCATCCAGTCGTTCTCGCTGTCTCGCCTCGAACCCCTCGGCGACGAGGCCATGGGCATCGCGCTCACCTGCTTGTCCTCGTGGGGACGCGCCATGCGCGAGATCAAGGCCCCTGGCGACCTGCGGATCAACATCCGCGACGAGATGTGGAAACAGATGCGACTCGGCCTCGAAGCCGTCAAGAGCCTGGACGCCGACATGCGGTTCTCGCGCCGCGACGGTGAGATCCAGTTCGTCGTCGGCCACAAACCCGGCGACATGCTCACCGTCGGCGAGTCGACCTCAGCCGCGACCGCGATCGCCAAGGAACTGCTGAACCTGGCCGACCTCAAGATCCTCCACGGCCAGGACCCCAGCGTCGCCCGCGAACTCGCCGACCTGCTGGAACTCGGCCCGATCGCCGAACATCTGATGGCCGACTGGGCCACCCAGCGCAAGGGTCGCGCCCTGTGGTGCGTCGGCAAGCAGATCTACAAGGTGCAGACCGTCTTGCACTCGGCGGCCGCCGCGTTCACCTACACCAACCAGGCCATCGACGGCGCTCGATAGAAGTTCGCCGGAAGAATGACCGAAACGAGCTCACGATGAAGGCGATTGCTTGGGCCCTCGCACTCTCACTCGGCGCCCTGCTCACGGTTCCCCTCGCGTTGGTGCTGTTCATCACCACGCTCGCCAACCCGGCTGTCGCGGCCGGCAGCTGCACCCCGCCAGCGTCCGCGGCGGGTCTGCCGCAGCCCGGGAGCCCGCGTCAGGCGAGCCTGCACAACCCGCCGACCGAGATCCCGGCCGCCGTGCAGGCGCTCTACGAGGCCGCCGCGACTCGGTACGGGCTGCCCTGGATACTGCTCGCCGGGGTTGGCATGGAAGAGACCAACCACGGCCGCAACAACGCCACCTCCAGCGCCGGCGCTCGCGGACTCATGCAGTTCATGCCGGCCACGTTCGCCTTCTACGGGGTCGACGGCAACGGCGACGGACGCGCGGTCATCACCGACGAGGCCGACAGCGTCCACTCCGCCGCCAACTACCTGGTCGCGTCGGGTGCGCTGACGGGGGCGGACGGCGTCCGGAAGGCGCTGTTCGCCTACAACCACGCGGTCTGGTACGTCAACGACGTCCTCTACTACGCGGCCGCCTACAGCGGTGGCGACGTCGCCGAGAACCCATGCGTCACCGACGACACCGAGACCGCCGGCACCCCCCTGACCGGCACCGGACCGGCGACGGACGCCGTCAACGCGGCCCTCCGCTGGCTCGGCACCCGCTACAGCTGGGGCGGCGGGACCCCCAGCGGACCCTCAACCGGCATCTGCTGCTCACCCGGAGGCCAGGACGGACGCGTCGTGACCGGGTTCGACTGCTCCGGCCTCGTTCTGTACGCCTACGCCCAGATCGGCATCCGCCTGCCACACCTGGCCCACGACATCACCTACAACTCGGGCGGCCAGGTCATCCCGAGGGACTTCGCACAGATGAGGCCGGGGGACGTGATCGGGTTCTCCCACACCCCCGGAGGACGCGTGTTCCACGCTGGGATGTACATGGGCGACGGCCGCATGGTGAACTCCGACGGCAGCGGTGTATCCATCGACAGCCTGACCACGGGGTACTACAGCCGGCTCGTCTGGCGGGTGGTGAGGTTCGTCGCGTAAAGGAGTCTCCCCGCGACCGCGCGGGACGCGGAGGGCCGACGCGTAGCCTTCGCGCCTGATCGCGGGTGTGACAGGAAGTGTCGGGTGGGCCCGCTAGGGTCGGGGGAGAAGTAAGCAGACGCAATGGGGCTCGCGCGTGCCGGGAAGCTGGCGCGCCGGTCGTGAATGGCATCGCCATCGGCTGACGAGCCCCTGACGACGACCCGAGCAGAGGAGGGTTCGATGAACGACGCCGCAGCATCATCGGTGGCCCCTGTGCGCTATGCGTTGTCCTTCACCACAGGCACCCTTCTCGCCCACGAGGCCGCACTGCTTGCGCCGTTGTATGCCCAGCACCGTGACTGGGAAAAGGTCCGCCGCTTGGCGTTGGAAAGCAACGTGCTGCAGGTGAGGACCCACAGCACTGGGATCCGCCTCGTTCGGGAGACGGTCAAGCGTCTTTCGGTGTTGACCGACGACGAGGTGTCACTCGTGACCGAGGTCACCGCGTCCGAGAGGAGCCACCTGATGTGGGCCGCCGCCTGCCGCCGGTACGAGCTCATTGGGGAGTTCGCCGAGGAAGTGCTGCACGAGCGGTTCCTGCTTCTGGCGCCGACTCTGGATCATCAGGACTTCGATGGCTTCGTTCGGAGTAAGGCGTTGTGGCACGAGGAGTTGGTGGAAATCAGGGACTCGACGTTGCGGAAGTTGAGGTCGAATGTGTTCGGAATGTTGAAGGAGGCAGGGTTGCTGTCGGTGGCTGGGCGCATCATGCCCGCCTTGCTGTCGGAGCGACTTTCGGTCGCGCTGAGCTCCCACACTCCGAGCGATCTGCGATTCTTCCCCATCCGGGCGATGGCTGGAGAGGTGACTGCACTGTGATCCCGAAGACCTTGCCGGACCAGGAGGATCATCTGTTCGATGTTCTCAGGGGCGATCGCTTCTTGCAGATGGAAGGCCTTGGCAATGAGGTCCCCTTCTTCATCTACCCCTATCCGCCCGAGGCTGCGCTTGAGGTGGCGGGGGCGAAGAAGCGGGTCAAGAACCGGCTTGCCGCTGTTGGGGTTAAGGTCTTCGAGATCAACCTCTACGACTTGTCGGTCGAGCTGCTCAAGGGGCGCAAGGTCTGGGATCGGGTGTTGGCGGTCGAGCCCGACCAGGACAAGGCCGACTTCCGCGAGTTGCTTCAGGGCATGCTGGACCCGCAGCTCCACATCGCCCCGGCGATCCGAGATCGGCTGGCGCAGGAGCAGTTCGACATCTTCTTCCTCACCGGCATCGGTGAGGTGTTCCCCTACATCCGCTCCCACAATGTGCTGAACAACCTGCAGTCGGTGGTCAAGGGAAAACCGATGCTGATGTTCTTCCCGGGCCGCTATGAGCAGTCCGACACCTTGGGCTCGTCGCTGGTGTTGTTCGGCCGGCTCAGGGACGACCAGTACTACCGAGCCAAGAACATTTTGGAACAGGAGGCGTGAGCTGATGCAGCTCGACCAGATCTTCGCCAAGGACATCCAGCGCCCGATCGAGGGCGTCATCAAGGCTGATGACGCTGCGCATCTGGCCACTGAGGTCGACGAGTATGTGCTGACCAACGAGGCCGCCAAGGGGTTGGAGATCCTGCTGGAGGAGTACACCTCCTACACCAACGGCAACGGCGTGTGGATCTCCGGCTTCTTCGGCTCTGGCAAGTCGCACATGCTCAAGATGCTCGCCCACCTCTTGGGCGACGTCGAAGGACAGGACTTCTCGCGCCAGAACGTCTCCGACAACTTCCGATCGAAGGCTCCTGATGCTTTCCTTCCGGGGCTGCTGAACAAGGCAGACCTGATCCCCGCCAAGAGCCTGCTGTTCAACATCGACCAGAAGGCCACACTGATCAGCAAGGACCAGACCGACGCCCTGCTCAAGGTGTTCGTCAAGGTCTTCGACGAGTCCCAGGGCTACTACGGCAACCAAGGCCACGTCGCTCGCTTCGAGCGCCAGCTCGACAACCGGGGCCAGTATCAGGCCTTCCAGGACGCGTTTGCGCGCATCTCCGGTATCCCGTGGGCCCAAGGGCGCGAACAGACAGCGCTCGAAGGACCGAGCATCGATCGTGCCTTCACCGAAGTCGACGGCAAGGACCACCATGGGGTCATCCAGCAGTACAGCGCCTCGTACTCCGTCTCGATCGAGGACTTTGCCGACCAGGTCAAGGCCTGGCTGGACAAGCAGTCAGACCCGACCTTCCGCCTGAACTTCTTCGTCGACGAGGTGGGTCAGTTCATCGGCTCAGACACCAAGCTCATGCTCAACCTGCAGACCATCGCCGAATCGCTCAACACCAAGTGCGGCGGGCGGGCATGGGTGTTCGTGACCAGCCAAGAGGACATGGAGAAGGTCCTGGGCGACCGCACCCGCCAACAGGGCAACGACTTCTCCAAGATCCAGGCACGGTTCAAGACCCGGCTGAAACTGACCAGCGCCGATGTCGAGGAGGTCATTCGCAAGCGGCTGCTGGAGAAGAACGACGTCGGGGTTGGAGCGCTGTCGGTGATCTACGCCGAGCAGCACGCCAACTTCAAGACCCTGTTCGACTTCGTCGACGGGGCCAAGAGCTACCGCAACTACACCGACGAGGCCCACTTCGTCGGCACCTACCCGTTCGTCAGCTACCAGTTCCCGCTCTTCCAGGCCGCCATCGAAGGCATCTCCGATCACAACGTCTTCGAGGGGCGCAACAGCTCGGTCGGTGAGCGTTCGATGCTCGGCGTCGTCCAGCAGGTCGCCAAGGACATTGGCAACGTCGAGGTCGGCCACCTCGCCACGTTCGACAGCATGTTCGCCGGCATACGGGCCTCCCTGAAATCGGCAGCTCAGCGTTCGATCGACGTCGCCGAGCGCAACCTGGACAACCCCCTCGCGGTCCGGCTGCTCAAGGCGTTGTTCCTGGTCAAGTATGTCGAGAGCTTCCAGGCGACCCCCCGCAACCTGACGGTGCTGGTGTACGACCGGTTCGGCCTCGACCTGCCAGCGCTGTCGGAGCAGGTCAAGGAAGCACTGACCGTTCTGGAGACGCAGACCTACGTTCAGCGCAACGGCAACACTTACGAGTACCTAACCAACGAAGAGCAAGTCATCGAGGAGGAGATCAAGAACGTCGAGATCGACGGCTCCGAGGTCAGCGGTCGGTTGTTCAGGATCCTGTCCGGCGACGTCATCAAGACCAGCAAGATCCGCTACGCCAAGAACGGGCAGGACTTCCCGTTCGGGTTCAAACTCGACGACCAGGCCCACGGCTCCCAGAAGGAGCTGTCGGTCCACTTCATCTCCCCGGAGTACCCCTACTCTCCCGAAGAGATCCGCATGCACAGCGCAGGCAAGGACGAGCTGCGCGTCATTCTCGAGCCCGATGCTCGGGTGCTGTCGGACCTGCGGCTGCTGATCAAGACCGAGAAGTACATCAAGCGCAAGCAGGGCACCTCGATCTCGGCCATTGAGGGCCAGATCCTGCAGACCAAGGGTGCGCAGAACACCGGGCGGGAGAAGGAGCTGATTGAGCGGGTCAAGGCCTCGGTCGGCAAGTCCACCCTTGTGATCAACGCCGCTGACATCAGCTCCAGCTCGCAGGACGCGCTGGTCCGGGTGACCGACGGTTTTCAGGAGTTGATCAGCCGCACCTACACCCAGCTCAAGCTGCTCGACGGCCGAACCTACAGCGAGCAGCAGGTCGCCGGGGCAGCCAACCCCGACAGCGGCCTGTTTGACGCCGCCGAGGCCAGCAAGCTCTTCGCACCGTCCGAGGAGGTGCTGTCCTTCGTCCTACGCAAGGAGGCACTCGGCGAACAGGTCACGGTGAAGACCATCGTCGACAGCCTCACGGCCAAGCCCTACGGCTGGGACCTGGCCTCGATCGAAGTCCTGATCTCCTTCCTGATCGGGACCTCCAAGGTCACTCTCACCGTGGACGGCAACCTCCTCAAGCGTTCCGAAGTCGCCACGGCCCTGCGCAACACCCAGAAGCACGCCCACGCCGTGGTGTCGCCGCAGAAGACCTTTGACGAGCGCAGGGTTGCAGCCTTCCGGAAGTTCTGCACCGACTTCTTCGACGAGCCGAACGCCCCCAAGGACCCGCTGGAGTTGGCGCGCCATGGCGCTGACAAGCTGAAGGCCAAGCGCGACGAGCTCAAGGCCACGATCACCAGTTCCAAGTACCCGTTCGTCAGCCAGCTCTCTGGCCCGATCGACATGCTCGACCAAGTGGTCGGCAAGCCGAACGACTGGTACCTGACCTACTTCCACCTCGGCGACGATCTGCTCGACACCAAGGAATCGATCATCGACCCGGTTCAGGCCTTCCTCAGCGGCGGCCAGAAGACCATCTACGACGACGCCCTTGCCCTCCTCGCCACCCACAGTGGCAATCTCGGCTACTTGCCCTCCGGCAGCGACGCCACCGTGAGGGCTGCCCTCGACGACCCGAACGCCTTCCGCGGCAGCAAGATGGCCCAACTCAAGCAGGCCGCCGACCAGCTGCGCGCCCAAGTCGACCAGGTCGTCGCTGACAACCGCGCTAGCGTCATCGAGGCGATCGAGGGACGCAGGGCCGAGATCGAGCAGAGCGCCTTCTACGAGAAGGCAACTCCCGACGCCCAGACGAGAGTGCTGCGCCACGTCGACCAGACGATCGCCCGTGTCCGCACCCAGAATCAGATCGCCCTCATCCGGGAGACCGGCTCGGGCTTCGAGGAGAGCGTGTACCCGAGCCTGCTTGACCAACTGGCCGCTTCGCAGAAGGGAAACGGCGAAGCGGAAGCCGGCCCGCCGTCACCTCCGAAGCAGACCGTGTCGGTGAAGAGCATCTCCGCTGCAGGGGTCTCGGGAGTGCTGGAGACCGAGGCGGACATCGACCGCTACCTTGATGCCCTGCGCTCTGCGCTGGTGAAGACGCTCAACAACGGAAAGCGAATCTCTCTCTGATGGAAACCGCACCGCTGAAGTCGTTCGCCACCTGGGCACGCAAGGAGCTCCTCCGCGAAGTCACTGCCCGGATCGCCGTCGTGCTCGCTCCGGCCTCGCCCGAGCGAGTGGAGCAGCCGAAGGCCGTGGAAGTCCTGGAGAAGGCTGTCCTGGCGGGCGGTGGGGGCGACAGAGGCAGGGCTGCCGTCGCCGACAAGGTCGCCTACACGTGGTTCAACCGGATCATCGCCCTGCGCTTCATGGACGCCAACGGCTATACCAGTGTCGGCGTCGTCTCTCCGCAGGCCGGCGTCGCGACCGGACAGCCTGAGGTCTTGGCCGAAGCCAAGCGCGGCAATATCGACACCGGGGTGGTCTCGGGCAAGACCCGCGAAACCGTCGCCTGTCTGCTCAACGGCACCCGACGGAGCGCCGATGCCCAAGGCGAGGCCTACGCTCTGCTGCTTTCGGACTACTGCCGCCACTGGAACCGGGCCATGCCGTTCATGTTCGAGCGCGAGGGCGACTTCACCGAGCTCCTCATCCCGGGCAACCTGCTGGCCGACGACTCAGTCCCGAGCCGAGCGGTGAAGGTGCTGACCAAGGACGTCTGCCAGGACGTCGAGGTCATCGGCTGGCTCTACCAGTTCTACATCTCGGAGCGTAAGGACGAGGTCTTCGCGGGGTTCAAGCAGAACAAGAAGGCCGGCGCCGACGAGATCCCCGCTGCCACCCAGTTGTTCACACCGCATTGGATCGTCCGCTACCTCGTCGAGAACTCCCTCGGTCGGCTGTGGATGCTCAACCGCCCCGACTCCCGCCTGGTCGACCAGATGGAGTACTACATTGCCCCAGTCGACGAGGAGACCGAGTTCCTCAAGATCAGCCGGCCCGAGGAACTCAAGGTCGTCGACCCGGCCTGCGGGTCGGGGCACATGCTGACCTACGCCTTCGACCTGCTGTACGCCATCTACGAAGAAGAGGGCTACGCACCAGCAGAGATCCCCGGCCTCATCCTGACCAACAACCTCTACGGCATCGAGATCGACACCCGCGCCGGAGCCCTCGCAGCTTTCGCCCTGACCATGAAAGCCCGCTCCAAGCAGCGCACGTTCTTCAACAAGCAGATCGAGCCCAACGTCTGCGTCCTCGACCCAATCCGCTTCGCCCCTGCCGAGATCGACTTCCTGCTGACCCGCGGTGGGGATAAGCATGCTGAGGCGGCTTTCTGGAACCAGTTTGAGCACGCCGACATGTTCGGGTCGCTGATCCAGCCTGACGTCGAGCTCACCGCCCGCCTCAAACAACACATCTCCCAACTAGACGATGGCGGGGACATCCTCCGGGCCGACACGCTCGAGTGGGCGGAGAGGGCTATCGAGCAGGCCGAGTACCTGTCGCCACGCTACGCGGTGGTGGTGGCCAACCCGCCTTATGCCGGTCTCGGCAACATGAACGCTCGTTTCGTCGAGTGGGCGAGGAGGGCGTACCCCGCGACCAAGACCGACCTCTATTCGATGTTCATCGAGCGGGCCATCAAGTTCGCAATTGGTCGCGGTCTAATCGCCATGGTGACCATGCAGAGCTGGATGTACCTGCGCTACTTCGAGGCACTGCGAGCAGAGATTCTCGGTCGAACTCGGGTGGTCTCGATGGCGCACCTCGGCGCTCGGGCGTTCGACAGCATTGGTGGTGAGGTAGTTGGTACGACTGCTTTCGTGATCTGTCGGCAGGTTGCCAAGCGAACCTCACGTGGGGTGTTCGTCCGACTGGTTGAAGGTCGGTCTGAGGCCACGAAGTCGGCGAAGCTCCGCGAAGTGGCGGCCGGGACCACTCGGGACCTCTACGTACTCGAACTGCGCCACCTTGCGCGGGTGCCCGGCCGAGCGTTCGTCTATTGGGCTGCGGCCCGAGACTTTGAACTCTTCGAGACTGCCGACCCGGTCTCAGCTCACATCGAGACCCGGGTTGGTCTGATCACTGGTGATAACGACGCCTTCCTCCGCCGGTGGCACGAGGTGTCCCTAGCCGCCATCGACTTCCACGCCAACCAGGAAGAGCCGTCCGCTCGTAGATGGTTCCCCTACGTGAAGGGTGGTGAGTATCGGCGTTGGGCGGGCAACTACGAGTACGTCGTCAACTGGTTCAATGACGGCTCTGAGGTCAAGGCCAACATCGACGCAGAGACTGGTCGGATTCGCGCGCACAACTTCAACGGCGACTTCGCGTTCCGCGAGGGCTTCACGTGGTCGGGCATCTCGAGCAATGGCTTTGCCGTCCGTGACGTGCCGCCAGGCTTCATGTTCGACACCAAGGGGCCAATGGGATTTCCGATCAAGGCTGATGAACTCCGCCTGCTTCAGGGCCTGCTGAACAGTGCGGTGGCTGTGAGGTTCATGCGGATGCTGGCGCCGACCCTGGACTTCAACCTTGGACACGTCATGAGTATCCCGTTCCTCAGCACGCTGCCTGCTGAGTTCGCCTCGTGGGCCGAGGAGTGTGTGCGACTGGCGTGGCAGGATTGGGACCGGCGAGAGACTGCCTGGGGCTTCAAGACTTCACCGTTGGTGCGGCGCCCCTTGCCTAGCGGACGCATCCGAGACCGGTTCCGCGAGTACGTAGACGAGTGCCGCTCTCACGTCGAACGGATGAGGGAGCTGGAGCATGCACTCAATCAAAGCGCCCTCAACGCATACGGTCTGGCTGAGATTCAGGACATGAGCGCCGCGATTGACGAGATCACCCTCGACGCTGCGGCCGCCCTGAACGACGACCAAGCGGACTTCGCGCGCACTGCAACCGTGGACCTCGTCTCTTACGCCATTGGGTGCATGTTCGGCCGCTACAGCCTGGACCAGCCGGGGCTCATCCTGGCCGACCAGGGGGCTACGGTGCAGGACTACCTAGCCAACGTGCCTAACCCGACGTTCCCCCCCGACAAGGACAATGTCATCCCTATCGTGGATGGCGACTGGTTCGAAGACGACATTGTTGCGCGCTTCCGCACCTTCCTTCGGGCGGCGTTCGGGGAGCAGCACTTCGAGGAGAACCTGCGTTTCGTCACGGAGTCCCTTGGCGTGCGGGACGTCCGCGACTACTTCGTGAAGTCGTTCTACAAGGACCACGTCCAGCGGTACAAGAAGCGCCCGATCTACTGGCTGTTCTCCAGCCCCAAGGGATCGTTCAACGCCCTGATCTACATGCACCGCTACACGCCGTCCACGGTCTCGACGGTGCTCAACGAGTACCTGCGCGAGTTCACGGCCAAGCTCACGTCGAGTCTGCAGCAGCAGGAGCGCCTGGCGGCTGGTGGTGGGACGCCGCGTCAGCAGGCGGCCGCGCAGAAGGAGGCCGATCGGCTCCGCAGGGTGCTGCTGGAGCTGGAGCAGTACGAGCACGACGTGCTGTACCCGCTGGCGTCCCGGCAGCTCGCGATCGACCTCGACGACGGTGTGAAGGCGAACTATCCCAAGTTCGGTACCGCCCTGAAGAAGATCCCCGGACTTGAGGCCAGCGATGAGTGACGCCGCTGCCGTCCGTCCGCACCTACTGCGCTGGTTTGACAGCCGCCGCGTGGTGTTCTGGCATGACCCGGAAGGCCAGTACTCGGCGGATCTCGACGGCCTCGACCTTCCGGGGATCCACACGATTCGTGTTGCTAACGATGAGTTCGCCGTGAAGAACAGGTTGTTGCACGAGGAGCCGGAGGGCAAGTTCCTCGTCTATCGCTCAGGTCAGGTGCCGAGCGGCATCGGGGATTGGCTGCTCGACCTGGAGCTGGCCTACGGGGTCTTCACGGCTGACCGTACCGCGCTCGTTGCCCAGGATCTCGGGCTGGTGGGCAAGGGCATCGACGAGGTGGTGCAGGCGCACGAGAAGTTCTTCAACGCCGCCAAGCGTGTCCAGAGCCTGAAGGCACTGCTCAGCTCGGAGGACGACGCGGCTCGGCTGCGCGCCAAGATCAGCGCCGTGGTGCTCGGCCAGCGGGAGCACAGCCTGCTGGAGATCACACGCACCCTCCTGACCGAGAACGCCAAGGGATCGCACGCCAAGTACGACGCCCTCGTCGACTACGGGCTCGACAGCTTCTACTGGCAGGGCGTGGCGCGCATCTACGGCTACGAATCGCCCACGCCGAGCATGGACGACCTGGTGTTGTGGATCTTCCAGCGAGCCCTGGAGGGCTTCAAGTCGGACCGCCCGGGCGGGCTGCAGAACATCCAACTCGATTTCGCGAGCCTGCGAAACGACCGGCGCAGCCAGGAAGCCATGTCTACGCTCGCCAAGCGGGCCGCCAGGGACTTGGACTTCAAGTCGAAGATCGAGAACGCGAGCTTTCGTGACCTGATCAGTGTCGACCTGTTCGAGGAGACCGACCAGAAGATCATCAGTGACCTGGCGCGCGCGGTGGCCGAGCAGACGGTCGCGCCGCGCGAGGTTGCCGAGGTGGTCCGGGCACGGCAGAGCAGCGTCTGGATCGACGGCTATCGGCGGCTCTACACGGCTGTGGCGAGTGCTTCGGAGCTGTTGGGCGAGTTGGCCGCGCTGGATCTGGCCATGCAGTCGTTCGACAACGGACTGGAGCGCTACCGACGCGAGTGGTTCCGCATCGACCAGCTCTACCGCCAGTTCATCGTCGCTGCCCGGACAGCCGAGTACCCCAAGCCCCTCGAAGCGCTGCGTGAGCAGGTCGAGAAGCGCTACACCAACAAGTACGTCTACGAGCTGGGCAACGCCTGGCAGCAGCAGGTCGACCAGGTCGAGACGTGGCGCTCAACTGCACTGCGCTCCCAGACCGACTTCTACGTCCGTTACGTCGAACCGCTCGTCCGCGACGGCGACAAGAAGGCCGTCGTCATCATCTCCGACGCCATGCGCTACGAGGTGGCCGATGAACTCGGCTCGCTGATCAGGCAGGAGGATCGCTTCGACGCGACCCTGGAGGCGGTCCTGGGTGTGCTGCCCAGCTACACCCAGCTCGGTATGGCCGCCCTGTTGCCGCACTCGACGCTCAAGCACTCGGCCGACGCCAAGACCGTGCTGGCCGACGACCAACCCACCAACAACACCACGCTCCGGAGCAAGATCCTAGAGGCGGTGGGTGGGTCGGCGATCCAGGCCGAGGACTTCCAGGCCCTCACCGCCGACGAGCGGCGCGAGCTCTATAAGGCCAACCGGGTCCTGTACGTCTATCACAACCGGATCGACGCCACCGGAGACAAGCTCGGCACCGAGCGCCAGGTGTTCGAGGCAGTGGAGGACACGCTCCGCGACCTCGTCGACCTGGTGAAGAAGCTGGCCAGTGCCAACGCCACCAACATCTTCATCACGGCCGACCACGGATTCCTGTTCCAGGACGAGGCGCTGGCCGACGCCTTCTTCCTGTCGACCAAGCCCCAGGGCGACGACCTCAAGCACGTCAACAAGCGCTTCGTGCTGGGCACAGGCCTCAAGGTCGATCCCGCCTTCACCACCTTCAAGGCGGCCCAGCTCGGGCTGGACAGCGCGCTGGAAGTTCAGATTCCCAAGTCGATCCACCGCCTACGGCTGGCCGGCAGCGGATCGCGCTTCGTTCATGGTGGGGCGACCGTGCAGGAGATCGTCGTCCCAGTGCTGGCGGTCAACAAGAAGCGCAGGAGCGACGTTCGGCCGGTGAATGTCAAGATCATGCCTGAGTCGGACAAGATCACCACCGGGCAAGTCGTCGTCCGCTTGTTCCAGTCAGAACCGGTCAGCGACAAGGTCCAGCCGCGCTCCCTCCGAGCGGGGCTCTACGCCGGCGAAACGCTGCTCTCGAACCTCGTTAACCTGACCTTCGACGAGATCTCGACCGACACGCGTGACCGGTACCAGAGTCCGCGGATGCTGCTCAGTCAAGACGCCAACGATTACAACAACCGGGCTGTCGAATTCCGGTTGGAGGAGCGGATCCCCAACACAAATCAGTGGCGCGTCTACGAGAAGGCCATCTACACGCTGAAGCGTTCCTTCACGTCAGACTTCGACTTCTGAGGAGAGGCGAGATGAGCGAAACCCAGAACGAGCCCCACAACGCCGGCGAGCCGCCACAGAGCGACCTGGACTACAAGATCAACCTCCTGTTCGGTGGTGTTGTCGTGCGCAAAGATCTGGTCAAGGCTGTCAAGGGCAACGCCATCGTGCCGTCCTACGTCCTGGAGTATCTGCTGGGCCAGTACGCCGCGTCGGACGACGAAGCCACCATCCAGGCCGGCATCGAGACCGTCCGCCAGATCCTCGCCGAGCACTACGTCCACCGCAGCGAGTCCGAGCTGGTCAAGTCCAAGATCAAGGAACGTGGCCGCCACCGGATCATCGACAAAGTCGCGGTCACGCTCAACGAGAAGGCGGACGTCTACGAGGCCGAGTTCGCCAACCTCGGCATCAAGGGCGTCATCGTCGACTCGCCAATCATCACAGCCCACCCCAAGCTGCTGGTAGGCGGGGTGTGGTGCATCTGCGACATCGAGTACTTCCACACCGAGGACCAGCGGGTCGTGCCCTGGATACTGGGCTCCATCAAACCCATCCAACTCTCGCGATTCGACGTCGACCAGTACCTGGAGTCCCGACGCGGGTTCACCACCGACGAGTGGATCGACCTGCTCATGCAGTCCATCGGCTTCAACCCCGAGATGTTCAGCAGGCGCGGGAAGTTCTTCCAGCTCGTGCGCCTCATCCCGTTCGTCGAACGGAACTACAACTTGGTCGAGCTCGGCCCCAAGGGCACCGGCAAGTCCCACATCTTCTCCGAGTTCTCGCCCCACGGGATGCTGATCTCGGGGGGCGAGGTCACCGTCCCCAAGCTCTTCGTCAACAACGCCAACGGACGCATCGGTCTCGTCGGCTATTGGGATGTGGTGGCGTTCGACGAGTTCGCCGGCAAGAAGAAGCGCACTGACCGGGCGCTCGTCGACGTGTTCACCGACGCTGAGGTCCTCGCGCTCCTGGGCGGAACCGATCGCTTGTCCCCCCGGTTCCGGGCGGTGACCTGGCGAACGCTGATCGGTCTGCTGGCCGCCACAGGGCTGCGGCCCGGGGAGGCCTGCCACCTGACCGTCGGCGACGTGGACCTGGCCAACGGTGTGGTGCAGGTTCTGGACACCAAGTTCGGCAAGTCCAGGCTTGTGTTCCTCCACCCGACCACCACGACGGTCCTGGGCCACTACCTGCAGGTCCGCCACGACTGGGTCGGAGGAACAGTGCGGGCCTGCCCGGCCTTCTTCGTGAATCGCCGACGGGCAGCGCTCGACCCGGACCGTCTGGGCGTCACCTTCAAACAGGTCGTGGCCGCAGCCGGGATCACCATCCGCCCCGGCCACAGGCCACCCCGGCTCCATGACCTGAGGCACACCTACACGGTGACCACCATGCTCGACTGGTACCGCGACGGCCATGACGTGCAAGGACGCCTTCCCCTGCTGTCCACGTGGCTGGGCCACGTCGACCCGGCCTCGACCTACTGGTACCTGCACGCGGTGCCCGAACTGCTCGCGCTGGCCGCTGGCCGGCTCGACGCCCCTCAGGTCACTCCGAGCGAAGGACCGGCCTCATGAGTGAGCCGACCCTGACGTTCCTGCTGCAACGGTTCTTCACCGAGCGCCTGGGTCGGCAGTTGGGCGCCAGCCCACAGACGGTCACCGCGTACAGGGACACGATCCGTCTCCTGCTGCTGTTCGCCGCGCAGAAGACGAAGAGGCCCCCCTCACGGCTCACGATCGACGACCTGGACGCCGTCACCGTCGGCGAGTTCCTCACCCACCTCGACTGCGACCGGCACAACAGCACCGCGACCCGTAACGCCCGCCTGGCCGCGATCCACTCCTTCTACCGTTTCGCGCTCCCGCTCGTCCCGGAGCGTGCTCACACTGCCAGTCAGGTGCTCGCGATCCCGCAACGACGTCATGACTGGGCCATGGTGTCCTTCCTGACGGCCGCCGAAACGGATGCCCTGCTCGCGGCGCCGGATCGCACGACTTGGTATGGGCGCCGTGACCACGCTCTGCTCCTTACCGCCGTGCAGACCGGTCTTCGGCTGTCCGAGTTGACCGGGCTCACCATCCAGGACGTCACCGCCATCATGCCTGGCGCATCCGTGCACACCACGGGCAAGGGCCGGAAGGAGCGCGTCACCCCCTTGACCCGGCAGACTGCGGCCGTCCTGCATGAATGGCTGCCACAAACCGGGCCCAGCGGACCGGTTTTCCCGACCCGCCGCGGAACCCGGCTATCTGCCGATGCAGTCCAACGGCTCGTCACCAAACACGCGGTGACTGCGGCCCTTGTCTGCCCATCGATCGCGTCCAAGCATGTGACACCGCACACGCTGCGGCACACCGCAGCGATGACGCTGCTCGCGGCCGGTGTCGACACGTCGGTGATCGCCTTGTGGCTCGGTCACGCAAGCGCAACGACCACGCACATCTACCTGCACGCGGACATGACCATCAAGCTGAGGGCCCTCGCCCGAATCCCCGCGTCCGGCACTAAGCCCGGACGTTACCGTCCCGCGGACGACCTCATCGCCTTCCTCGAACAACTGTGACGCCCCCACCGCGAGGGTTATGCCGCGTCAGCGACCCCCACCCGGACCGCTGACCAGCACAAACACCGCTCCGCCCACCCGGACGTCGGCATAAGCGAGACCTCGGCATAATTGGAGTTATGCCGACGTCGGCATAACAGCAAGGAACGCCGCCTGGAGCCGCAGATCACCATCGGCCTGTTGACCGACGCGCGCGGGTTCCCGCTGATGGTCGAAGCGTTCGAGGGCAATCGCGCCGAGACCACCACGATCATCCCGTCGATCCAGGCGTTCCAGGCCGCCCATCAGCTCCCCGAGGTGACCGTGGTCGCCGACGCGGGCATGCTGTCGGATGGGAACCTGCGCGCCCTGTCCGGGGCGGGGCTGCGGTTCATCGTGGGTCAGAAGATCCCCGACATTCCCTACGTCGTGCGCCACTGGATGGACACCCACCCCGGTGAGCAGCCGCCTGACGGGCTGATCCTGACCCAGCCGTGGGCACGGGGTCCGGCCGGCCAGCAGGTGAAGGAAACGATCTACTACCAGTACCGGGCTGATCGGGCCCGGCGCACGCTGCGCGGCATCGGTGAGCAGGTCGGCAAGGCCGAACGCGCGGTCGCGGGGAAGGCGCCGGTGAAGCGGAACCGGTTCATCACCCTCACCGGCGCGCAGAAGTCGGTGAACCGGGAACTGGAGGCCAAGGCCCGCACCCTGGCGGGCTGGAAGGGCTACATCACGAACCTGGCCAACCCGACCCCGGAGTACGTGATCGGGGCCTACCACCAGCTGTGGCAGGTCGAGAAGTCCTTCCGGATGTCCAAGTCGGACCTGAAGGCCCGGCCGGTCTACCACCACCTGAAGGGCTCGATCGACGCCCACCTCACCATCGTGTTCGCGGCCCTCGCCGTCGCCCGATGGGTCGAGAGCACCACCGGCGTCAGCATCAAGGCCCTCGTCAAGACGCTGCGTCGCCACCGCACCATCGACATCCAAGCCGGCGACACCATCGTCACCGCCGAGGACCCCCTGCCCGACGACGCCCAAGCCTGGCTCGACGCGATCCACCAAGCCCGCAGGCGACACTAAATGAGCCAAGTCGGGTTGTGACGATCGTGAACGGCCAGTACGACCAGATGCGGCTGGACGCCGTGGCCGAGGCGAGCCAGATGCACCTCTAAACGTGATTCGCCCCTGCTGGAGGGGGCGCAGATTCACTTTCGAGGAGCGTTTGCGGGGCGCGTCCCGACGTCGGCAGCCAAGCCGAACACGGTGCCGGGGGAGAGGAGCCCGCGGCTGGGGGCGGGCTCGAACGCGAGTCCAGCGGCTCACGGCGCAGATCGCGGCCCAGCACGACGGCATCCCGAATGAGGACGAGGGAGGCGACCACGAGGACGCTGCCGATGATGAGCGACTCTCGACGCCCTGGTGAGAATCGTCGTTCCTGACCGTTGCACAGGCTCCGGATGGGGTGCCATGATGGTGCCGGCAGCCAACGCGGGTTGCGCAACCGCCTCGGGTGGCCCCCGAGCGCCGAGTCAACCCCCACTTGGAGGTCGCATGTCAGCAAATGTCATCGTCGTGGTCGAGCAGGAGTTCGCCCACCCGCGGCCCCGCGTGTTTCGCGCCTGGACCGCACCCGAGGAGATGTCCCAGTGGCGGGGCAGCCCTGGGTGGCACGTCGAGCGGGAGAGCGTCACGTCGGACCTGCGGACCGGCGGCAAGCACCATCACGTGAAGGTGCGCGACGACGACCCGAGCGTCCGCGTGACCACGGACGCCGTCTTCACCGAGTACTTCGACCCGGACGTGTTCGTCGCGCGTCAGCGCATCACGGGCGACTCCGGCATCGACCCGAACGAGTCCCTCGAACTGCGCGTCGAGTTCACCGCCATGGGCGGCGACAGCACGCTCGTGCGCATCGTCCAGGGGCCGTACGACCCGGCCGTGGCGCAGTATCACGCCGCCGGCTGGGAGAAGGAATTGGCCCGCTTGGGCACCTACCTGGATGGAGGACAGGCATGAATACCGCAGGAGCGCCGACGACGTCGGCGGTCGTCCGCACGAAGCCCATCATGACCATGCCGCAGATCCTCCTGATGAACCTCGGGTTCTTCGGCATCCAGTACAGCTTCGGCATGCAGCAGACGGCCATCAATCCGATCTACACGTTCCTGGGCGCGTCACACGACCAATTGCCGCTGCTCAACCTGGCCGGTCCGGTCACGGGCCTGCTCATCCAACCCATCATCGGGGCCCTCTCAGACCGAACATGGGTGGAGAAGGGCTTCTTCCGCGGGCGCCGACGCCCCTTCTTCCTCATCGGTGCCATCGGCTGCGCGATCTGCCTGGCCCTGTTCCCGTTCGTGTGGGCGGTCTGGATGGCGGTTCTCCTGCTGTGGCTCCTGGACGCCTCCAACAACACCGCGATGGAGCCCTACCGCGCGTTCATCGCCGACCGGCTCCCCCCGGCCCAACTCGGCAAGGGCTTCCTTGCCCAGTCGTTCTTCACCGGCCTGGGGATCACGCTGGCCAACTTGAGCCTGATGTTCTTCCAGGGCGTCTTCGGCCTGGGTCAGTCCGTCGGCATCCCGCTGTGGGTCTACCCGGCGTTCCTCCTCGGCTCGGTCTGCTCGATCGCCACGGTGCTCATTTCGGTGCTGTCAACGCCCGAGCTCGAGCCGACGGAGAAAGAACTCGCCGAGCTCCGCGCCAGCAAGGGTGGCCCCGGCCACTTCATCGCCGAGATCAAGGACGCCATCGTCGACATGCCGGTCGAGATGCGGAAGCTGGCGTTGGTGTACCTCTTCCAGTGGTACGCCATGAACATCTATTGGCAATACGTGTCGCTGTCGGTGTCCCAGTCGCTCTACGGCACGACGGACGCCCACTCCGAGGGCTACCAGCTCGCCGTCGCGAACACAGGCGTCATCAACGGTGCCTACAACATCGTGACCTTCTGTGTCGCGTTCGGGCTGGTTGCCCTGGCCCGCCGCCTGGGCGCGAAGTGGGTGCACGCCATCGCCCTGTGGTGCGCCACGGTGGGTCTGCTCTTGTTCCCGCAAATGCCGACCCTGCCGCTTAAGGTCGTCGCGATCGTGGGCCTGGGCATCGCGTGGGCGTCCATCATGGGCGTGCCCTACATCATGATCGTGCGCATGGTTCCCTCGACCCGCTACGGCGTCTACATGGGCATCGTCAACATGATGATCGTCATCCCGATGCTCATCCAGACGCTGACGTTCGGCGCGATCTACAAGAACCTGCTGGGGGACAACCCCAACAACGCGATCATGGCCGCCGGCATCCTGCTGGGCATCGCCGGCTTGGTCATGCTCTGGGTCAAGGAGCCCCCGATCGTGCGCGACATCGAGCCGGTCGGCTCTGGCGACGAGACCGTCACCACGAAGGGAGCCTGAGATGGCACGCATGACTCCGTACGGATGCATCGTCGTCGGCACCGACGGCTCTGCCTTGTCAGACCCGACCGTCGCGAGGGCCTCGTTCTTGGCCGCTGCCGAGGAGGCCGACCTCGTCATCGTCTGCGCCTATTCGGGCATGACGATGCGCGAGGGTGCGAAGGCGACGAACACCCTCGGTGATACCCGGACCTCCGTTGTGTTGGGACGCGAAGCGGCCAGCAACGCGTTGGCGACCGCGACATCCACGGCCTCCGGCCTGGGCGCGCAGGTCAAGGCGTCGCTGCTGGTGGAGGGCGAGGCTGCCTCCGCCCTCCTGAGAGCCGCGCAGCAGCACGAGGCGGACCTCATCGTGATCGGGGCGATCCGAGACACCAGTCTCGCCGGACGCCTGCTCGGGACGGTCGCGTCCGCCGTCGTGCGTGAAGCCCCGTGCGAGGTCCTGGTGGTGCGTCCCCCGGCGGCGTGGGGTGACGTGACCGAGATCGAGGTGCCCGAGGACGTCTGAGCGCTGCGACGGCGCACCCTGCCCGCCGGCCGGGGGCGCCGAACGCAGGGTCAGCCTTGGCTGTCGAGGTCCGTGCCGTCCGCGGTGATGCGGAACGCCCGGGTCGCGAGGTCGGCCTCCAACCGTGCGGTGTGGCCCTCGCGCGACCACTCCAACATCAACATCGAGCCTTCTCCGGACGCCGTCAGCTCGGCATCCCACCCGAACGCCGGGTGGGTGTTGCGGAACCGCAGCAGGTCGATCTGGCGCTGCACAACGGGCCTCGCGAGGCCGGCTTCGAGGTCGTCGGCCGACAGGTTGGTGCGGTTGATCTCCTTGTGCCCGCCCGACCCCGCACGCTCGACGGCGGCCAGGTTGTTCTCGCCGGCGAAGAGGTCGAGGTACCACACCTGCGGCTTGCCCGGCATGAACAGGTGGATCGCCCGGGCCAGCAGCATCGATGCGTCGTCGCAGCCCAGAGCGCTGTAGTACGTGGCGTTGACCTGATAGTAGGTCGCCTTCTGGCCGTGGAGATCCTTCACGTAGCCGCCGCGTCCGCGCACCGTGGCGATCACCGACTCGATCTCGTCGTCGCTGAGCAGGCCCTTGAGGTCGAGCAGCGGAATGCCGTCGTGGCAGCCCAGCATCGACACCGTCTTGATGCCCTTGGCCTGGATGTCGCCGATCCACGCGAGCAGGCGCTCGGCGGAGTGCGTCTCGAGCGCGTGGATCAGCAGCCCGGGCAAGAAGAAGTCGTAGGTGAGGAACCCCTTGGCCGCAATCGTCTCGTGGATGCCCTCCTCGTAGCGGGCGTGGATCTCGGGCAGCAGCTTCACCCCGTGCCGGTCGGCCAACGCCTTCACCTGGTCGAGCAGATCCCACGTACCGGGGTCGTTCAGGAAGTTCTTTTCGCCTGGCTCCTTGGGGGCGTAGGCGAAAGCGTCCAGCCGGACGATTTCGGCGCCGTAGCCCGCGAGCCTGGCCAGGGTGTTGGCGTAGAACGTCCACACCAGGTGCGACTTGATGTTGAGGTCCATCTGTCCCAGGTAGGTGCGCCGCGACTCCACCAGGTCGACCACGGCGTCCCGCCACGCCTCGAAGCCGGTGAAGTCAGCATTCCCGGGGCGTCCGCCGTCCGCGATGGTGGCGTTGACCCGGGTGGCCAACTCGTCGGCCGAGGCGTACTGCAGGCCGGCCGCCATCAGGTCCTGGGCGTCCACGCGGGGGTAGCGGACCTCCTGGTAGAAGGTGTTCCAGAACGGCTTCTCCGACCCGTCGGGCAGACGCACCATCAACAGCGGCAGGCCCGGCTTGCGGAAGAACATGTGCTCGATCAGGTCCGCGCGTGGCTGGATGTAGCCCTCCGGCGTCATCTCGCCGTGACCGGCCCAGAAGGCGTTCCAGTCGATGAAGAAGTCGTTGTAGGGCGACCTCTCGCCGCGGGCCAGGATGTCTTGGAACTGGGGCGACAGCACCGAGGCGTGGTTGAGGATGAAGTCGAACTTCAGGTCGAGCCCCGCAGCGGCCAGCGCCTCGAGGTCGGCGGGCTTCGCCAGAAGGTCGTTCAGCCCGTAGTCGATCACGCTGAAGCCGCGGTCGAGGTCGCTGTTGAACACGCTGGGGAGCAGGTACAGCGACCTGAACGCGCCGGCGACCTCGGGACGCTGCACGAACGCCGCCAGGCCTGCCAGGGTGCCGTCGAGGCTGTCGGGGTAGGCGTTCAGCATGACGCCATCGCGGGGGAGGTGGCGCCCCATCGCCTGCAGGTAGGCGTCGTAGGTGAGCAGTTCGCCCTCTTTCGACAGGATCAGGGACGCCTTGGGTGCCTGCGCGTCCAGCTTGGCCTGCTCCAATCCCAAGACGAGCGTCGTGAAGGGACTGTCGACCGCCCCGTCACGGGCGCGAGCGCGGCGGTGCGCCAGCGTCTGCGCCGGGGTGCTGTTGAGCAGGATGGGCACGTCCACGCCCTCGACGAAGTCGCTGTTGCCGTGGGTCCACTCGATGACGAGCACGCGGGTGCCCGAGACGTCGACCTGGTCATACCACTGGTCGGCCTCGGTGCGCCCCATGCGCTTGAGGGTCAGGGTGTCGGCACCGCCCTTGAAGGCGGCGATGATCGCATTCACCTCGTCGAAGTCGATCTCGTTCGGTGTCCCGAGGTACGCGGCGAGCGCCGTGGAGCCCGCGCCGAGGTAGGTCGGGAGCCAAGGGTGCTCGGCTGCGGCCGCCGGGTCGGCGTCCGTCCCCGCAGCCTGGAGGGAGGAGAGGGCGTTCCGGACGGACGCGTCGTAGGCCCCGGCGTCCACCAGCCCGCGGGCGCCCGCATGGCGGAAGACGCGCAGGCGTTCGGCGTCGTTGACGGAGGGGATCCGGCGCGGGTAGTTGTCGCCCGACAGGATGTAGGCGCCGATGCCGTCCGTGTTGAGCGCGTGGCCGAGCAGCGATCCCAGCTCGGATTTGCCCACGCCCGAGCCGCCGTAGACGGCCACCACGGCGCGTCCCGCGGCCAGGACGGGGTCGAGCTGCTCGCGCAGGGCGGGGTACAGCGTGGCCGCAGCCGCCAGATGCCAATCGGTGATGTGCACCTTGTCCCCCGGCATGTCCCCGGTGGGGATCGAGCTGGGATCGGTGAGCGCGGGGAACAAGGGCACGAGGACTCCTTCGTCGTCTGGTGAACCGCGCCCATTATCCCACCGGGGGGTGTCCCGGTGGGTACAGAACCCGTACGAACGGCTTGCGTTCCCACGCGGGCATTGTCGAGGGTTCACGGGCGATGCGTGGCGCCATGTGGACTACCAAGGAGATCGCCCGTCGGCACCCCAAAGCCTCTGACAAGGCCTTTCGTCTCACACCCCGCGATGCGACCCGGAGATTGGTAGTCCAACGGGCGCTACGTCGCACAGAATCCACGAGTTGTGGTTCCACCTCGGGAACCGGCACATCGTCGTCTGGCGGCGCCGACCATCGCCGCGGGCAGTCAAAGATGGGCATGAGAGCGAGGACATGACCATCGGCCTGGAGGTCGACGCGCCCGCGCACGTCAGCGGCTGATGGGATGTCCACACCAACGGTTGCATGGTGGGTGAGTCACGACCCGTCAGACAGGTGCTCCCGAAACTCGCGGCTCTTCGGGCCGGGCGTCTCCCAGGCCCAGCTGATGGCGGGGCACCGGATGTTCAAGAAATCCGCAGCATCTCGTATCGCCAAGCATTCGGAGTGTGCTTACGGGCTAGGCATTGCAATGAGTCTGCCGTTAAAAGTGGGGCAGGAAGATGCATAGCGTGCCCCGAGTGTGCCCCGAAAGTGCGTCCGGATCGGGGCCCACTCAACAGTAGCCCTAGCTTCCCGGCGATATAAGCCCTAGTCAAAGCGTGATTAGTGCATGGCGGAGGATACGAGATTCGAACTCGTGAGGGCGTGAACCCAACCCGCTTTCCAAGCGAGCGCCATAGGCCTCTAGGCGAATCCTCCGTCGAGAACTGTACCGGAGCCAGCGCCGACGCCCCAAATTGGCGAGTTGACTCACGCTAGATGCCCGCGTAGGTCGATTCGTTGACTCATCTCAACATGCCCGCGTAGCGGCACGCTACGAGGATGGAGTTGACGATGGCCCAGCGCAAAGCGATCACCACGGCCCAGGCGAAGGCATGGACGAAGGCGACCAAGGCGGAGAAGGCCGCGATTCTGGACGCGGTGGTCCAGGTCACCGGCTGGCATCGCGATCATGCCCGCAAGATGCTGCGCCGCGCCGCGACCGGTCAGATGCCCGGGCCCCGCAAACCCCGAGAGGCGATCAGGCGCTACGACACACACGTCACCGAAGCATTGGTGCGGTGCTGGGCCATGCTCGACGGGATCGCCTCGAAACGTCTCGCAGCCGCCTTGCCACGGTTGCTGGCCGCGCTGGAACGCCTCGACCGACTCGACATGAGCGTCGAGGTCCGTGACCAGCTCCTGGCCATGTCACCGGCCACCATGGACCGGCACCTGCAGCCCTACCGCACCGGACTGATCGCTGCCAAAGGCATCGCCCACACCAAACCCGGCTCGTTGTTGAAGTCCTCGATTCCGCTCAAGACCTGGGCCGAGTGGAACGACACCGAACCCGGGTTCATCGAGATCGACCTGGTCGGCCACGAAGGCGGCGACAACAACGGCACCTTCCACTACAGCCTCAACGCCACCGACATCGCCACCGGCTGGACCGAAACCTGCACCGTGCGCTCCAAAGGCGAACGCATCGTGGCCGCCGGCCTCGACCAACTCATCGGCCGGTTCCCGTTCCTGATCCTGGGAATCCACTCCGACAACGGATCCGAGTTCATCAACCACCACCTCTCCCGCTACTGCAACCTGCGCCAGATCACCTTCACCCGCGGCCGACCATCCCACTCCAACGACCAAGCCCACATCGAACAAAAGAACTGGTCAATCGTGCGCCGCGCCGTCGGCTACTGGCGCTACGACACCGCCCACGAACTCGACCTCCTCAACCACCTCTGGCCCGCCTGGAACACCCGAAACAACCTCCTGATGCCCAGCCAGAAACTGATCTCCAAAACCCGCACCGGCGCGAAAGTCACCAAACACCACGACACCGCCACCACACCAGCCGACCGACTCCTACGCGACCACCCCGACACCCTCACCACCAACGAACTCGCCAGCCTGCACCACCAGATCGACACCATCGACCCCATCGCACTCGGCGACCACACCGCCCTGATCCAAGGCAACCTGCTCGACCTCGCAAAACGCCGCGGCACCGTCCAACGACGCACGAAACGCAACCACGTCTACCTCTCCCGCACCAAGCTCAACAAGCGGGCATCCTCAGATGAGTCAACGACTCAAACCAAGCGGGCATCTTGACATGAGGCAACGGGATTGGTGTCTCCGCGCAGGTGCCGCCCGCCCGGTTCGGCGGCTCGGCCGGTCGCCGTCGGAGCGCCGTGAGGCGCGCCCGGACGCGAAAGTGGGGCGCGCCCATCGGACGCGCCCCACTCTCATGCAGGTGTGGATCAGTTGTAGACGATCACCTTGTCGCCGACGCGGGCGGCGTTGAACAGCTTCGCGATGGCAGCCTTGTCGCGCACGTTGACGCAGCCGTGCGAGGAGCCGTTGTAGCCCCGGGCGGCGAAGTCGGCCGAGTAGTGGATGGCCTGGCCGCCGCTGAAGAACATGGCGTAGGGCATCGGCGTCTTGTAGATGCTCGAGACGTGGTCACGGGACTTCCGGTTGACCTGGAAGGAACCGTTGCGGGTCGGGGTCAGCTCGGAGCCGAAGCGGACGTCGACAACCTTCTGGATCTGGCCGTTGATCACCCAGGCCATCTTGCGCTGGCTCTTCGAGACGCAGAACGCGCGACCGGTGAGGCAGCGCTTGTCCAGGCGGAAACCGGACTGCGTGGTCGGGGTGGTGATGATCGGCTGCGGCGCGCTCGGGTAGGGGACGCCGGCGGGCATCGGGGCGGTCGACGGGATCGTCTTGACCCAGGGGGTCTTGTCGGTCTCGAACTTGACGATGCCGTTGAAGGTCCAGACGTTGCTCTTCTGGACGACCTTGCCCTTCTGCAGCGAGGCGGTCGAGGCCTGCGCGTACGAGCGGCAGGCGCCGCGTCCGGTGGCCGCGGTGTCGCACTCGGTGCGCCACTTGCGGCCGTCCTTCGCGGTCCACTTACCCTTGTTGCCGAGCGGATTGCCCTCCCAGGCGGCGCGGGGCGACGGGAGGTAGGTGAGGTTGTTGAACACCCATGCGTTCTGGGTGTACCACTGACCCGACTTCTGGAAGACGGTCGAGGCGTAGATCAGGGTGCGGCAGCGCACCGTGGTCGTGGAGTACATCTCGCAGGAGGTGTACCAGTAGCGGTCGTTGACCTTGTGATAGCCCGGGGTGACGTAGACCGCCTGCTCGGGGGTCAGCTGCGCCGGAGCCTGCTGCACGATGGGCTCAGGGGTGGTCACGGTGTCAGCGTGAGCCCAGGGCGCGACGAGCGCCATTGCCAGTGCAGCTACGGCAGCCGCGATGACCTTCTTGCGCATGGTGGTGGGATCCTCCCTAGCGATGTCTCCGGGCCATCGTAAACCGCCGATCGTTCAGGACGTAATCGTCGCTCCTGTGGCCCCTTTCACCTCCATATACGCGTGACGTGGGGCTGAGGTTGCATCCCTCCCCGAGATTCCTTGCGGAGAGGGCGCTTCGTGGCTGGTGTTCGGCAGGGTCGCCTGCCAGATGTGAGGGGCGAGGCCGGCGCGCGCGGCGGTGCTTCGGCAGCAGTGGTCAGGCGTTGAGGGCGCTCAACGGGTCGAGGAACCCGGGGGCGGCCGAGACGCGGCCGACGACGTCGCCGTGGCCGAGCACCGGATAAGGATCGAGTGCCCGCAGCGCGTCGGTGGCCAGGCCCGAGGCATCGAGGACAGCGACCAGCACGGGCGGGTTTCCCCGATGGTTGCCGTCGGCGATCTTGATGGCGATGCCCGTGCCGTCGGCGAGGCCGATCGCAAAGGCCCCCTCGGCGCCGAGCTTGCAGACGAGACCCGGCACCTCGCGATGGAAGACGAGCTCGTCCCGATCGGTGCCGGACGCGTACTCCGGATGGGCGCGGAACGCATCCGCGACGCGGAGGGCCGCACCGTCGCGCGCCGACGCGAGCCTCCCGAAGGCGATGGCGAGGCCGGTGAGGGTGGTGGCGAAGGCGGGGGCTCCGCAGCCGTCGACGACGGGATCGCCGACCGGCTCCCCGGTGAACTCGGCGATCACCTCGCGCGAGGCGACCTGGAGCGGATGGGTCGGCTCGCGGTAGTCGTCGAGCCGCCAGCCAGCGCGGACGCAGGTGCGCAGCATCCCGGCGTGCTTGCCGGAGCAGTTGTGCGCGACCGCCTCCTTGCCGTGTCCCTCGGCGAGCCACTCGGCCATCGGCTTCTGGCTGAACGGTAGCCCGGGCGTCGTCTGCAGGTCGTCGACGCCGAGACCGGCGCCCTCGAGGATGGTCACGACGGCCTCGCGATGGAACCGCTCGCCCGAGTGTGAGGCCCCGACAAGCGCGAGCTCCGCGCCGTCGAGGTCGAGCCCTGCGCGCAGCATGGCGACCGCCTGGAAGGGCTTCAGCGCTGAGCGGGGGAGCATCGGCGAGGTGACGTCTCCCATAGCGAGCCGGACCCTCCCGTCCGGCCCCGTCACTACGACCGATCCGCGATGCGTGGACTCGAGGTAGTCGCCTCGCCAGACCTCGGCGAGCACGGGTTCGGTGTCGTTGACCATGCGGAAGACCCTAGCCGTGTCCGCTCAGCCGCTCCACGCGCAAGCATCGCGAACCGGTCTGCCAGATGGAAGGCCATCGCGTGATGTGGGCGGCTCGGAATCGCGGCAGGGTCCCCGGGCTGCAGAGGCGGCGCATCGTGATCGGACCCCGGGCTGGGCTCGGGGGAGGGCATCGGCGGTTTCGATGCCACTTCGTCGATGGGCTAGACTTTCCTCAGGTTCCTCGCGCGGCGGTACCTCGCCCAACTCCCCCAGGGTCGGAAGGCAGCAAGGGTAAGTGAGCTCTGCCGGGTGCGCGAGGGGCCCTTTTTCTTTCCCCGTGAGTGTCAGTGCGCTGGAATAGGGTGGACGGGTGGACGAGAACGACCAGGACGAGTACGCCCCGCTCGATGAGGGCCACGGATCCGCCGACCTTCCAGGCTTCGAGCCGATGGACGGCCCGGGCCTCTTCGATGAACCAGGCCTTTTCGACGAGCCGGAGCCCGCGCAGCAGACCGGGCCACGCCTCTTCCAAGGCCAGGTCGATGAGCCATCGGCTGAACCCGAGCCGACGGTGCCGTCCGAGCCAGAAGCGGCCGATAACCTGATCGAGCCCGACGAGGAGCCCCCGGCCCCGCTCATCGAACCCGAGCCCGACGAAGACGAGGCCTTCGCCGAGGCCGATGACGAGACCCTCGTCGAGGCTGCTCCGGCTGCAGCAGCCTCCGCCCCTCGCCCTAAGGCGCCCGAGGCACCGCTTGCGCTCTACCGTCGCTACCGCCCCGACACCTTCGCAGACGTGATCGGGCAGGAGCACGTCACGGTCCCGCTGCAGCGGGCCCTCACCAACAACCGCGTCAACCACGCCTACCTGTTCTCCGGCCCGCGCGGCTGCGGCAAGACAACCTCGGCACGCATCCTCGCGCGCTGCCTCAACTGCGAGCAGGGCCCGACGGCCGATCCGTGCGGTCAGTGCCAGTCCTGTCTCGATCTCGCCCGCGGCGGCCCAGGCTCGATCGACGTGATCGAGATCGACGCGGCATCGCACGGCGGTGTCGACGACGCCCGCGACCTGCGCGAGCGCGCCTACTTCGCGCCGGTGGCGAGCCGGTACAAGATCTACATCATCGACGAGGCTCACATGGTCACGCCGCAGGGCTTCAACGCCCTGCTCAAGCTCGTCGAGGAGCCGCCGCCGCACACGAAGTTCATCTTCGCGACCACGGAACCCGAGAAGGTGATCGGGACCATCCGTTCCCGCACCCACCACTACCCGTTCCGGCTCGTGCCCCCGCGCGTCCTCGGCGACTACCTCACCCACCTCTGCGAGGTCGAGGGCGTGCCGGTAGACCACAGCGCCATCCCGCTCGTCGTGCGGGCCGGCGCCGGGTCGGTGCGTGACTCGCTCTCCGTGCTCGACCAACTGCTCGGCGGCGCGGGCGACGAGGGCGTGAGCCATGACCAGGCAGCTGCTCTTCTCGGCTACACCCCCGACGCGCTGCTCGACGAGATCATGGACGCCTTCGCGGCGGGCGATGCCGCGGGCGTGTTCAAGACCATCGACAAGGTGATCGAGGTCGGCCAGGACCCCCGACGTTTCGCCGAGGACCTGCTGCGCCGCCTGCGCGACCTCGTCATCCTGGCCGCCGTCCCCGAGGCCGCAACCAACGGCATCCTCGACGTCGCCGCCGATCAGGCCCAGCGCCTCCAGACCCAGGTGGCAGGCATGGGGCAGGGGGAACTCACCCGCGCCGCAGAGGTCATCGCCACCGGTCTGACGGAGATGCGTGGCACCACCGCGCCCCGGCTGCACCTCGAGCTGATGTGCTCGCGCGTGCTGTTGCCCGGCGCGGACACCGACGAGCGTGGCCTGCACGCCCGCATGGACAGGCTCGAACGCAGGGTCGGCATGATGGGTGACGGCGCGGCACCGATCGAGCAGTGGACGGACGTCGATCAGCCGCCCGCTGCGTCGCCGCGCCGCAGGCCCGAGACCGCGTCGCGCCCTGACCCGGCCCCCGCCGAGGCTGCACCGCAGCGTCCTGCGGGTGAGGCTCCGCAGCAGCGTCCTGCGGGTGAGGCTCCGCAGCAGCGTCCTGCGGGTGAGGCTCCGCAGCAGCGCGCCGCCGGCGCTCCGCCCGCGGGCACGGCACCGGCAGCGCCCCCCACCCAGGAGGCCCCTCGGCCCCAGGCCACGTCCCGCTCCGGCCAGCTCACGGCGGCCGAGCTGCGCCGCGTCTGGCCGCAGGTGCTCGACGAGGTGAAGCGGCGCCGTCGCTTCACCCACATGCTGCTCAGCCAGCACGCCCAGGTGATCGAGGTCGCCGACGGCGCACTCACGCTCGGCTTCTCGGGCCCTGGCCCGCGCGAGAACTTCGGAGCGGGGGGAAGCGTCGACATCCTCGTCGACTCGCTGATCGAGGTGATCGGCGTCGAGCTCCGCGTCGTCCCGACGGTGACCTCCGGCGAGGCGCCCACCGAGCAGCAGGCTCCGCAGCAGCGCCCCTCGGGCGCCCCGGTCGCCACACCGGAGCCGAGGCCCGAACCCGTCTCGGCACCCACCCCGCCTCCCGCCGTCGAGGCAGAGGTCTCCAATGACGACGAGGTGCTGGACGCCACGCACAACGCGGAGGAACTGCTCAGCAATACCTTCGCCGCCGAGCTCATCTCGGTGCGGGAAACCGAAGAGCGCTGAGGCGCTCCTATGCTTGACCAGACGAACAGGAGAAGAAATGTTTGGTGACTTCGATCTGAACTCCCTCATGCAGCAGGCCCAGAAGATGCAGGACGACCTCGAGCGCGCCCAGGCCGAGCTGGCGGACAAGGAGTACACGGCCTCCGCAGGCGGTGACCTCGTGTCGGTCAAGCTCAGCGGCAAGGGCGACCTGCTCTCTGTCGACATCAAGCCCGAGGCCTGGGATCCGGAGGATCCGGAGACCCTCTCCGCGCTGATCGTCGCCGCGTTCCGTGCCGCGAAGTCCGAGGCCGACGCCGCCATGGCCGCCGCGCTGCCGGAGATGCCCCAGCTTCCGGGAATGTGAGGCTGAACCACCCGTGTATGAAGGGCCGATCCAGGACCTGATCGACGAGCTCAGCAGGCTGCCCGGCATCGGGCCCCGCGGAGCCTCGCGGATCGCGTTCTACCTGCTCGACGCACCTGAGGAGGACGTGTTCGCACTCGCCGACACGCTTCGCAAGGTCAAGGAGTCGTCGCGTTTCTGCGAGGTGTGTTTCAACATCTCGCAGGACGAGCGCTGCCGCGTCTGCCGCGACCCGCGCCGCGACCGGAGCATCCTCTGCGTCGTCGAGGAGTCGAAGGACGTCGTCGCGATCGAACGCACCAACGAGTTCCGGGGTCTCTACCACGTGCTCGGCGGTTCGATCTCGCCGATCGACGGGCGCGGTCCCTCCGATCTGCACACCCGTGAACTGTTCACCCGCCTGGCCGACGGCGAGGTGCAGGAGGTGATCCTGGCCACCGATCCCGACACCCAGGGCGAGGCGACCGCGTCGTACCTGAGCCGCATGCTGCGCGACTTCGGTGTCCGCGTCACCCGGCCCGCGAGTGGGCTGCCCGTCGGCGGAGACCTCGAGTACGCCGATCAGGTGACGCTCGGCCGGGCCTTCGAGGGCAGGCAGACCATGTTCGAACCGAGCACGGCCGGGCTCTGAGCGATCCGTTGCGCTCCAGCGGAGCCCGTGGAAGGAGCCTGGGATGCGTGGCGACGTGATCGTTCCGGCCACGCTCATCGCGACGGTCGCGGGGCGTGAGGCCGATCCCGACTACGGCGTCTCCGGAGGCGAGTGGCTCGCCCAGCTCCCGCGGCGCCTCGACGAGTCGCTCGCAAGGTGGGGGCTCCACGTCGACGGTGCGCCGAGGCACGGAGAGTGCGCGCTCGTCGTGCCCGTCCGCGACGAGGAGCTGACCCCGTTGGCGCTCAAGCTGACCTGGCCGCATGTAGAGGCCGCCCAGGAGCACCTGGCGCTGCGGCTCTGGGACGGTAACGGTGCCGTGCGGCTCGTTTCCGCCGACCCGCACGGGTTCGGGCTGCTGCTGGAACGGCTCGACGCCGACCGTCCCCTCACGCAGGCCCCGATCCTCGAGGCGTGCGAGGTGATCGGTGACCTGATGGGTGAGCTCGATCGGCCGGCGACCCCGCAGTTCCGCACGCTCGCGGCCACCGCCGACGGCTGGACGGACTCGCTGTCGGCGCCGTCCGAGTTCGTGCCGCGAAGGCTGCGGGAGCAGGCGGCCTCGCACCTGGCGGACCTCGTCGGCGGAGCCTCGGGTCGACTGGTGCACGAGGACCTGCACGACGCCAACGTGCTCGGATCGACTCGTCGGACCTGGCTGGCCATCGATCCCAAGCCGGTGTCGGGCGAGTGGGCCTACGCGGTCGCGCCGATCGTGTGGAACCGGCCGGACGCCGCCGCCCGCGCGACCTCGCTTCGCACGCATGCGCGGCTGCGTGCCCAGATCGTCGCCGACGCGGCGGGGCTCGACCTTGAGCGGGTCGGGGCCTGGACGTTCGTGCGGCTCGTGCTCAACGCCGTCTGGGCCGCAAGATACGTCCCCGCCTCGGACGAGTTCCGGGGCAGGATGATCGCGCTGGCGAAGGCCTTCACCGACCCGCTCGACTAGCCGCCCGCGGCCGGGAACCTCGCCTTCGCCTCTCTGATCGCACCGTTTGGCCGACGAACGTTCGCCGGTTCAGCCCAGAGCTGGAGACCCTCCCGATCTACTCGGTGAGATCCTGCTCGCGCTCTTCCGCGGCCTGCACTACGCCTGCGGGTTCATGGTGATCACCACCCTGCTCGGGCTCAACCTGTCCTGGACGGCGCTGCTGGCGGTGCCGGCCGCACTGATCGTCGCCTTCGGGTTCGCCGCCGTCGGCCTCACCGCGACCAGTTATATGAAGGGGTTCCAACACTTCGACCTCGTGTACTTCATCATGTTGCCGATGTCCCTGCTCTCGGCCACCTTCTTCCCGATCGAGGTGTACCCGACGGCGATCCAGTGGGTCATCATGGCCATGCCGCTGTGGCACGGCGTCGACGTCAACGGGGTCCATTCCGTCAGCGAGGCCGTCGACATCCTGCTGCTGGGCGTCTCGCTCGCCGTCGCCGCCGTCCCCGAGGGGCTACCCGCCATCCTCTCGCTCGTGCTCGCCTTCGGCGTGCAGATGCTCGCCGGCCGCAACGCGGTGATGAAGGACCTGCACTCCGTCGAGACCCTCGGCGCCGTCAGCGTGATCTGCTCCGACAAGACCGGAACCCTGACGAAGAACGAGATGACGCTGCGCGAGGTCGTGACGGCGTCGGGGCGCGTGAAGCTGTCGGGAACGGGCTATGAGCCCACCGGCGAGGTGCGCCTCCTAGCCAACAACGACGACGACGTGGTGCAGCGCGTGATCGGTGCGGGTGTGCTGGCCAACAACGCCCAGCTCGGGCAGGTCGACGGCGTCTGGCAGATCCAGGGCGACCCCACCGAGGCCGCCTTCCTCGTCGCCGAGCGCAAGCTCGAGGGCCTGAGCGAGCGCGTCTCCGGCTACCAGCGCGAGGGGGAGGCCCCGTTCGACTCGGAGCGCAAGCTGATGTCGGTGCTCGGCCGCAACCGTGAGCTCGGTGTCACCCGCGTCTTCTCCAAGGGCGCGCCGGACGTGCTGCTGGAGCGCTGCGTCGCGCAACAGGTGGGTGGCGAGACCCGACCGCTCACCGACGGGAGGCGCGACGAGATCGCCCGCTCCATCGTCGAGCTGAGCGAGGAGGGGTTCCGCACGCTCGGGGTTGCCTGGCGGGAAGCGGACGAGACCCCCGAGACGTTCGACGAGGCCGCCGAGCGGGACCTGGTGTGGACCGGCTTCGTCGGGATCATCGATCCACCCCGCGAGGAGGCGGCCTTCGCCATCCGCGAGGCGCACCGGGCGGGGATCCGCACCGTCATGATCACCGGCGACCATCCCGTCACCGCCTCCAAGATCGCCTCCGACCTCGGCATCGTCGAGGGGGAGGGCCGCCCGACGGCCGTCACCGGCCGCGACCTGGACGCGCTCGACGAGGCCGGCTGGCGCAGACGGTCGCAACCAACCTCCGTCTACGCGCGCGTCTCTCCCGAGCACAAGCTGAAGATCGTCGACGCGCTCCAGGCGCAGCAGCAGATCGTCTCGATGACCGGGGACGGGGTCAACGACGCGCCTGCGCTCAAGTCGGCCGACATCGGCATCGCCATGGGCATCACGGGAACGGAGGTGACGAAGGAGGCCGCCGAGATGATCCTCGGCGACGACAACTACTCCACGATCGTCGCGGCCGTGCGCCAGGGCCGGGTCATCTACGACAACATCAAGAAGTTCATCCGCTACCTGCTCAGCTCCAACATGGGCGAGGTCGCCACCGTCTTCCTCGGCGTCGTGCTCGGAGGGGTGATCGAGCTGGCCGATCCAGGCAACCCGGGCGCCACCGTCGTCCCGCTGCTCGCCACCCAGATCCTGTGGATCAACCTGGTCACCGACTCCGGGCCCGCCCTGGCGATGGGCGTCGACCCCGAGATTGACGACGTCATGGCCGGCGGCCACGCGGCTACGACGACCGGATCATCGACACCACATGTGGTCGCGGATCATCGGCGTAGGTCTCGTCATGGGCATCGTCAGCCTCGTGATCTTCGATCTGTCGCTGCCTGGTGGCCTGCTGAGCGGGCTCGAACACCTCGCCCCGGCAGGCGAGGAGTTCGTCGTCGCACGGACCACCGTCTTCACGGCGCTGGTGTTCATGCAGCTGTTCAACGCTTTGAACTCGCGGGCCGACACTGCGAGTGCCTTCGACCATCTGTTCACCAACAAGTGGCTGTGGCTGTCCTTCGCCGCCGTGATCGTCGGCCAGATCCTCGTGGTCGAGGTACCGTTCCTGCAGGGCGCGTTCGGCACGGCCTCGCTCGACCTGCTGCACTGGGCGGTCGCGGTCGGCGCGGGTGTGGTGGTGCTGGCCTTCGAGGAGATCGTCAAGGCCATCCGTCGCTCGCGCGTCGGGCGCTGAGCCTCACGACCAGGTGGGACCCAGCCTGCCTCGACGCTCGTCGCCTGGCTCCTTCAGTTCGACGAACAGGGCGTGGGTCGACGTGTCTCCGACGTTGAGGCCGGAATGGTCCTGGGCGTCGAGCCAGCGCGCCTCGTGCGCGCCGAGCGCCACGTCGCCGGCGTCATCCCCGTGCCGGATCCGGCGGCGGAACCCGACGGAAGCCTGCTCATCGCCGACCGTGCGATGACCGGCTTCACCTGGCGGGAGGAGCAGTTGGCAGGCATGGACAGGCTTGTCCCGTACAACGCGGAGGAGCAGGCGACGGAGCACGGCGCCCGCTACGAGAAGACGAAGCTGCCCTTCGGGTCCTACGCGGTCATCGACGGAAACCTCGTCACGGGGCAGAACCCCGGCTCGGCGGAGAAGGTCGCGGCCCTGCTGGGTACCCGGTAAGGGTCGGCGTGGGTAGCTGAGCCCTAGAGGGTCTCGCCGGGCAGCTCGGATCCGGTCTGTCGGCGCAGCTCGTCCATCGTCTCCATGACGGCAAGGGTCTCGTCCCAGGGGAGCAGGTCCGACTCGAGGCGACCCTCGGCGATCACCGTCGCGAAGTGCGCCGCCTCGTAGCAGAGGCCCATGTGGCCGGTGATCTGCGGAGGGGCAGACTCCACGAAGGAGCCGCCACGGCCGATCAGCTTGATCCGCTGCGGGGCGTAGAAGGCGCCCGGAATCTCGATCCTCGCCTCGGTGCCTGAGATGAGCGCGACCGTCGGCGTCTTCGACGCCAGCGTCGTGTTGACCAGCGACTGGCCTGTCGCGTGATCCGGGTAATCGCTCAGCACCGCGGAGATCTGCCTGTCCACGCCGGTGAAGGCCTTCGTCCCCGCGGCCTGGATCCGGCCGGGGGTGCCGAAGACGAAGTGGCTGAAGGAGACCGGGTAGACGCCAAGGTCGAGCATCGCTCCGCCAGCCTGGGCCGGGTCGAAGAGGCGGAACTGCGGATCCTCGGCGAACCACTGGCCGTGGTCGGCGAAGAGCGTCTCCACGTCGCCGAGTTCACCGTTGGCGAGGAGCTGGCGCACGATGTCGGTCGATGGGAGGAAGCGGGTCCACATCGCCTCCATGACCGCGACGCCTGCCGCGCGCGCGGCGTCGAAGACCTGGCGCGCCTCCGCGGCATTGCGCGTGAAGGCCTTCTCGATCAGAACGGGCTTTCCCTCCTCGATGGCGAGCAGTGCGTTGGCGAGATGCTCACTGTGCGGGGTGGCCACGTAGACGACGTCGACCTGATCGTCGCCGACCAACTCCTCGTAGCTGCCGAAGAAGCGCTCGGCGCCGTGGCGCTCGCCGAAGGCGCGCCCCTTCTCTGCGGAGCGCGAGCCCACGGCGACGAGCCGCTGCCTCGTGGCCTGCAGGGCGCTGATGAATCCGGCTGCGATCCCTCCGGTCCCGAGGACTCCCCAGCGGAGCGGGGGAGCGGCCTTCGGATCGGGGATGCGGGAGGTCGGAAGCGTTCCGGTCATCCGACTATTACAGCGCCTCATCGGGCAGCGCGCCGGGAGGTGGCGCAGGTGAGACGCCCTCGTGCCGGGCAAGCCGTCGCGCAAAGTCGAGCAGAACGGCCACGTCGTCGTCGCCGATGAGCGGGGAGAACTCCTCGCGCAGGGTCTCCTGGTACGCGAGCCTCGCGCGCCGGATACGGTCGAGGCCATCGTCGGTGAGCGAGATCAGTACCTTCCTGGCGTCCTCGTCGCAGGCGCGGCGGGTCACCCAGCCGAGTTCCTCGAGGCGGCGCACGAGGTGGGTCGTCGAGCCGCTGCTGTAGAGGAGGAGGTCGGCCAGTTCGGATGCCGCAAGCTCGTGGTCGGGGGCCTCGAGCAGGTTGTGCAGGGCATCGAACTGCGCGGCCGTCAGGCCGAAATCGTGTGTCAATTCGTGGGTCACGCGCAGCATCATCGAGCGCTGCCCGTACAGAAGGGCGCGCCAGATCTCGAGGCGTGGTTCCAGGTCGGCCATCGTCGTACTCCGAGAATAGAAGGCAAATATCTGTAGTTACAGATAATATGGCCAGTATGCATGACAAGGATCGGACCAAGGTTACGTTCCCTGACCTCAGCGGACGTCGGGTGGTCATTGCGGGCGGGACCGGCGGCGTGGGCGAGGGCATCGTCAAGGCCTGGCTGCAGGCGGGGGCGCCGGTCATCGTCCCCTCGCGGACGCAGGGGCGGGTCGACCAGTTCCTCAGGCCACGGGCGACCTGGAGGGCGACCTGCACTTCGTCGGCGGTGACTACACGAGCTTCGACCCGGCCGCTGAGCTCGCCGATCGGATCATCGCCGAGCACGGGGAGATCACCGACGTGGTCGCCTCGATCGGTGGCTGGTGGCAGGGCAAGGCCCTGTGGGAGGTCGACGAGCAGCATTGGCAGCGCTGGCTCGTCGGGCTCTCCATCGCCCACATGGCGATGGCGCGCGCCTGGATTCCCAGGCTGCCGCAGGGCGGTTCCTCTCTCCTGATCCTCGGCGGTTCCGCCGTGATCCCCGTCCCGGGTGCCTCGCTGATGAACATGGAGCAGGCCTCCCTGCTGATGATGCAGCGCGTGCTCGCGGCCGAGGTGGGCGACCAGCGCAGGATCGGCGCCGAGGTGCTCGGCGCCGTCGCCACGCGCAGCAGGAACTGGGTCGATCCCGACTGAGTGCGCAGAGGAGGCGGGGCTCGTCTCGGTCGCCTTCGCGGCCGACGAGCGCGTCACCGACGCGCAGTTCGGCCTGCGGTCGAAGCGACCCACGCCTCGGGATTCGAGGCGGACCCGTTCGCCTGGACCGATGAGGTGCGGACGTTTCTCGCAGACGCGCTCGACGCGTCCACCCCTACCGGCTGTGGGTGATCCGGCCCGCGCACACCGTCGCGAGAGGTGACATGGCGCGTAGCCTTGCCGCCACCTCGTCGGCGGGGCCGGGCTCGAGCGGATCGGCGTCCAGGAGCACCACGTCGCCGAGGGAGCCCGGCTCGATGCGTCTCCCGTCGACCGACGAGGCGAGGGCCTCGGCCGCCGTGACCGCCTGCTCCTGATGCCACCCCGGGCGCTCATCCCCGCTGCGGTGCACGGCCGCCGCCATGGCCAGCCACGGGTCGGGAGGTGAGACCGGTGCATCCGAGCCGAAGGCGAGCCGCACGCCTGCGTCGAGCAGCGACCTCGCCAGGAAGGTGCGCTCGCCGCGGTCGGGCCAGATCCGTTTGCTCAGGTCCCTGTCGTCCAGGAGATGGGCCGGTTGCATGCTCGCCGTCACGCCCAGTTCCGCGAACCGCGGGACATCCTCCCAGCGCAGCAACTGGGCGTGCTCGATGGATCCCTGTGCGCCGGTGGCCGCGAAGGCATCGAGGGCGGCCTGGTTGGCACGGTCGCCGATCGCATGGACGGCGACCCCCAGGCCGCCGTCTGTCGCACGCCGCAGGAGGTCACGCAGGTGGGACTCGGACAGGTTGGCGATGCCCGAGGTGTGTTCGCCGTCGACGGCGTCCCGGTAGGGGGAGAGGCACCAGGCGGTCCTCGTGGACATGGAGCCGTCGCTGATCACCTTCAGGGGACCCATCTCCAGGTGGGCGTCGAGCGCGTCGCCGGTTCGGAGCCCGAGGTCGATCACCTCGTCGAGTTGATGCTCGTAGACGCCGGTCCGCACCCGCAACGCGTCGATACCCTCGCCGATGCGCCGCGGCCAGTCACGGAACGTGTCGCTGAACTCCAGGTCGACCATGCCCACCAGGCCGCGTGAGGCGAGCAGGTCGACCGCTGCGCGCTCGTCGTCGACGCTCGGATCCGCCCCGGGGAGCGAGCCGATCCTGGCAAGGACGGGGAACCACTCGCCTTCCTGCAGTGGGCCGTTCCGCGGAGACTCCCCGATCAGCCTCAGCGCGGCCGAGTTGAGCCAACCGTTGTGCGCGTCACCGGAGATCAGGAAGACGGGGCGCTCGCCACTGACCTCGTCCAGTTCGGCGACGGTGCCCACGCGTGGCCACCCGGCGAAGCGGTGCCCGAAGCCGATCAGCGGCCTGCCGGGTCTGGTGGGGGCGTCGGCGACCATGCGGCACGCCTCCTCGGCGCTGGCCGCCCCGGAGATGTCCAGCCAGGTCGTGGAACGGACCCACTGCCCGAAGTGGACGTGCGCGTCCCAGAGCCCGGGAATCAGCCAGGTGCCGTGGGCGTCGACGGAGGCGGCGCGGGTGTCGGAGAGATCTGCGCCGACCGCTGCGACGACGCCGTCGCTGATCAGCACGTCTGCCCTGGCGCCCGAGCCGACCAGACGACCGCCGCGGATCAGCAGGTGGCTCACCGGTTCTCCTTGGCGGGCGGGGTCAGGGCAGGGGTCAGGAGGAGCGCGAGCAGCGCTGCGGCGGGAATGACAATCAGGGCCCACCGGATGCCGACGGCGTCGGCGACGAGGCCGATCAGGGGCGGGCCGGCGAAGAAGCCGACCCGCATCAGCCAGGTGACGAAGGTGAGGCCGTTGCCGTGCGCCATCCCAGGCAGTTCGTCTGCGGCGTGCATCGCCATCGGAATGGCGGTCGCGATGCCCCAGCCTGCGCAGGCGAACCCGGCAAGGGTCGCCCAGGCGGAGGGGAAGGCGACCGCGAGGCCCATCCCGATGCCCGCGATGATCACGCCCTGGGTGACGGCAAGCCGAGGCCCGATCCGGTTGGTCAGCGCGTCTCCGGTGAACCGGCCGATCACCTGAGCTCCCTGCAGCGCGACGAAGGCCATGCCGACCACGAAGGGCGAAACGGTGAACATCGAGTCCATGTAGACGGCGCCCCAGGAGGCGCCCGAGTCCTCGATCAGGCCCACCGAGGCGCCGAGCAGCCCCAGCGCGATGAGCCTCGGCAGCCAGCGCCTCGGAATCCCACCCGAGACCTCGGCCCGGTCGGGGTCAGGTGCGGCGTCCGGGCCCTTCAGCAGGAGGCCACGGGCGTAGAGCGCGAGCGCGCCGAAGATCGCGAAGGCGAGCAGACACTGCAGCCAGATCGGGATCCGTGCCTGAGCCGCGAGCGCACCGAGGAGACCGCCGGAGACGGCTCCGACGGACCACCAGCCGTGAAGGCCGTTGAGGATGGAGCGGCCATAGAGCTTCTGCACCCGCAGTCCGTGCGCGTTCATCGAGATGTCGCTGATCGCGTCCAGGCCGGCCATCAGCAGGATGCCGAGCGCGAACACCGTCCAGTGGGTGGCGTTGCCGTAGACGCTGAGCATCGCCAGCCCGAGCAGTGCGGTGACGAGGTTGACCTTCGCGGAGGTGAACCTGCGGATCAGACGGGCGGTGAAGAGACCTGCGATGAGCCCGCCGAGCGGGCCGAGACCCACCACGAGCCCCCAGCCGAGTTCGCCGAGGCCGAGCGCGGACTTGAGCTCGGGGTATCGGGGAAGCAGCGAGGCGAATCCGACGCCGTTGAGCCAGAACATGATCGTGACGCCGCGGCGGGCGCGCACGATCTCGCGGGTGGGTGCCATCTGGGCCCCTTCGGCTCAGCGAGCGAGGGCAGCCTGGACCTCGCTCGGTTCGGGGTTGGTGTGCGGTTGCGAGTCGATCACCACGGTGGGTACGACCTCGTTGCCGTCGTTGACGCTGCGGACATATGCCGCAGCGTCAGGATCCTGCCAGATGTTGATCCACTGCGCACGTTCGGCGTCGGCTCCCAGCGAGCTACGCAGACGTTCGCAGTAGATGCAGCCGGGCCGCCAGTAGACGATGACGCGGCGCTGGTCCTCGGGCAGTTCCATCACATCTGCAAGTCTCTTCGAACGGCCGCGCGACCTGGGGCTTGTCCACCAGGCGAGAGCGCCCGCCACGGCGACGATGAGAAGCGACCACGGTGTGACCCGCCAGCCGCTGGTGCTGCCCGCGAGGAGCACCCCACCCGCGAGCCAGACCAGCCAGATCCACCGTTGCATGTGGGCAACGCTACCTTCCGGGGCCGGGCGCAGCGCGTCAGGTGGGTCGGTCAGCGGGTCTCATCCAAGAGGCTGCCGATCCGGGTGACCGCGAGCGAGGGCGAGACGTCGAGGGTCAGGTAGCCCTCGTCCTCGTAGCCGAGGTCATCTCAGTCGCGCAGGATCTCGAGCCGGTTGGAGACCAGGGCGTCGAGCGGCGACCAGTCGGCGACGCGTAGTCGACTGCGAGCAGGAGATCGAGGCGCACCAGCGTCTTCAGCGGGGCGACATCGACGACCGGGGTCTCGAAGCCCGAGAGGAACTGGAGCATCGTCAGCTTGCCGACGGGGGCGAGGTCGGTGACCGCGGTCCCCGAGACGTCGAGTTCGGTCAGGCTCGGCGCTGCCGCGAGGGCCGGACATCCTTGAGCTTGTCGCTGTAGGCGACCGACAGGGAGGTCAGGCCCTTGGCATTCTCGATCCCCTTCAGGGAGGTGAGCTGGTTGTCCCCGACGTAGAGCTGGGTCAGCGTGGCGCTGCGGGGAAGGGGGCTCAGGTCGGCGAGCTTGTTGTCGCCGGCGTCAGGATCGTCAGGTTCTGCAGCTTCGCGACGAGCGCGAGGCTGGTCAGGTTGTTGCCCGCGATGCTGAGCGAGTCGAGGTGGGTCAGCTTCGCAAGGCCTGAGAGATCCGCTCGTGGGTTGTAGCCCACGCTCAGGTCGAACAGTTCGGGAAGCGTCGTGAGCGGGGCGATCGTCGTGATCCCGGTCTCGGCGACGCCGACGGAGGCGAGGGACTTCAGCTTCGAGAGCGGGGCGAGGTCCTTGACCGGGTTTTCCGGACACATCGACCTGTTCGCCGAGGACACCGCCGTGCGCGACTGGAAGCCTCTCGACGGGCTCGTGGCAAAGGGGCTCGTGATCCACAAGTGAGGCCGTCCGATCAGCCGAGGCCAGGGTCGAGGCCCGGCCCGTAGCCGGGCCTCGACCGCAGGGAAGGCGACGCCGTCAGCGTCTGACGGGCCCGCTCGTTGTCCGCTCGGAAGATCGCGACGATCCGGCCGGTAGGCGCACCCGCCTAGCGGAAGCTGCTCGGCTCCCGACCGAGCGCGGTCTCCAGTTGGAGCAGCTCGTCGACCATCTCGCGCGGCAGCCGCCATCCGAAGCTGTCGAACCAACGCCCGATCCGGGGCACCTCGTCGCGCCACTCCTGTTCCCGGTAGCCGACGACTCCGCGCAGGTCCTCCTCGGAGATGCCGAGGCTGTCGACATCGAGGCCGTCCGCGGTCGGCAACAGGCCGATCGGCGTCTCCTCGGCGTCGACCTGGCCGTCGATCCGCTGGGCGATCCACTTCAGCACGCGGGAGTTCTCGCCGAAGCCGGGCCACATGAAGCGGCCGTCCTCGTCGCGACGGAACCAGTTCACGTAGAAGATCTTCGGCAGCTTGTCTGCGTCAGCCTCCTTGCCCAGGTCGATCCAGTGCTGCACGTAATCAGCGACGTGGTAGCCGATGAACGGCAGCATCGCCATCGGGTCGCGTCGCAGCACGCCGACCGCTCCCTTCGCCGCCGCCGTCGATTCCGAGGAGCAGGTCGCGCCCATGAAGACACCGTGGCGCCAGTCGCGCGACTGCGTGACCAGCGGGACGGTGTTCTCGCGGCGGCCGCCGAAGATGATCGCGTCCAGCGGCACCCCCTGAGGATCGTGGTATTCGTCGGCCAGGATCGGGCACTGCTCGATCGGCGTGCAGAACCGGCTGTTGGGGTGGGCGGCCTTCTCCTCCGGCCGACCTCCCTCCGGCCCGGTCGCGCCGTGCCAGGTGCGTCCTTTCCAGTCGGACAGCGTCTCCGGCTTCTCCTTGGTCATGCCCTCCCACCAGATGTCTCCTTCAGGGGTGAGGCCGACGTTGGTGAAGATCGAGTTGCCTGCCTCGATGGCGCGCATGGCGTTGGGGTTGGTCGCGTAACTCGTGCCCGGGGCCACCCCGAAGAAACCCGTCTCGGGGTTGGTCGCGTAAAGGCGGCCGTCCTCACCGAAGCGGAGCCAGGCGATGTCGTCGCCGAGGGTCTCGACCTTCCAGCCGGGGATGGTCGGTTCCAGCATGGCGAGGTTCGTCTTGCCGCAGGCCGATGGGAAGGCGGCCGCGATGTGGAAGCTGCGACCCTCCGGGGAGGTGAGCTTCAGGATCAGCATGTGTTCGGCCAACCAGCCCTCGTCGCGGGCCATCACCGAGGCGATCCGTAGCGCGTAGCACTTCTTGCCGAGCAGCGAGTTGCCGCCATAGCCCGAGCCGTAGGACCAGATCGTCCGCTCGTCCGGGAAGTGGACGATGTACTTCGTCTCATTGCACGGCCAGGCCACGTCGCTCTGCCCGTCAGACAGCGGCATCCCGACCGAATGCAGACACGGCACGAAGTCGGCGCCGCTCGCCTCCATCGCGGCGAGTGTCTCCGCGCCCATCCGGGTCATGATCCGCATCGAGAGGGCGACGTAGGCCGAGTCCGAGACCTCGACGCCGAACTTCGGGTCGTCGGCGTCCAGGTGGCCCATGCAGAAGGGCATCACATACATCGTCCGACCGACCATGCAGCCGTCGTACAGCTCGGTCATGATGCGCTTCATCTGGGCAGGGTCCATCCAGTTGTTGGTCGGGCCTGCGTTGCGCTCGTCCTCGGAACAGATGAAGGTCTGGTCCTCGACGCGCGCGACGTCGTCGGGGTCGGTGCGTGCATAGATGGAGCCGGGCTTGGCCTCCTCGGACAGCCGCACGATGGTTCCCGCAGCGATCAGCTTCTCCACAAGCTCCTCGGCCTCTTCCGGCGAACCGTCGCAGTAGTGGATCGCGTCGGGTCGGCAGAGCTCGACGACCTCGTCGAGCCAGGCCAGCAGCTTGGGGTGGTTCGGTTCCTGCCCGGTGCTGGGCAGCTTGGTGCGGGGTCGGGATTCTGATTCAGTGAACATCGATCTCCTCATCAGAGAACGCGTCGTCGTTGAGCGGTCTCCGGTTTCACCATAGCGAGCCGCTGCCGCGGTGCCACATCATCGGCGTGTCTTGCGCTGGTAATGTCACAAGCGTGCGTAGAGCCTTGATCATTGCCGGAGCGTCCGTACTGCTGACCGGCCTCGTCGCCTGCAGCGGCGAGGCGGAGGCGCCGTTGACCACCGCGCAGACGACGCCTGCCGCCTCGCCCAGCATGTGGACGCCCGACCCCACCGAGCCGCCTCCGGCCGGCCCGTCCGACGATGCGGAGCCGTCCAGCGCGACCCCCGCGCCCGCCAGCCCGGCCGCCGCCCCGACGTCGCTCGCGCCGACGGAGGAGGCGCCCTCGCCCAGCGGATCGCCGCTCGCGCAGCCGTCCGCACAGGGCGGACCGTGGACCACGGTCGGCCTCACCGCCACGACCCCCGAGGAGGTCTCGGCGGCGACCGAGCTGCCGCAGAGCTTCCGGGACTTCCTGGTGCCGCGCATCGGTTCCGAGGACGACTTCGGCTGCACCACGACCGAGGTCGTGGTCAAGGCCGTGCACGCCGACGGCTTCGTGTTCGGGTCTGAGGAGTCGGACTGCGGCGGCGGCCAGGTCATCTGGGGCATCACCGAGGGCCAGTGGAACTACATCGTGCAGTTCGGTGACGCCATGCCGTGCCGCGACTTCGAGCTCAACGACATCCCGCCGGGCGTTCCGGGTCTGCGTTGCCTGGACGAGCAGAACAACGCGAAGGACTACTGATGCGCCGCTGCCTGATCCTCGCTCCGCTGCTGGTCGTCGGGTTGGCCGCGTGCGCCCCCGAGACGACGACGCCAGACCCCACACCTACGGCCGCGCCGACCAGCGCGAGCCCGACGCCGACACCCTCTCCTACGCCTACGCCGACGCCGCAGGAGACGACTCCGAGCGCCCCTGCCACCAGCGCGGCCCCGGTGCCTTCGGCCTCGCCGAGCCCCGTCGCTCCGAGTCCGGTCGCCAGCCCGACTCCGACGCCGTCGCCCGAGGCTCCCAGCGCACCGGCCTCGACACCACCGACCTCAGGGTCGGGAGAGTGGCAGGACACCGAGTCGGAGGCCTCGTCCGCCGCCCAGGCGGCCGACCTCGCCGGCGTTCCAGAGAGCTTCCGCACCTTCGTCGCCGCGGCGATGAGCGCCCCAGACGCGGACGGCTGCACCACCACCAACGTCAGCGTGATGAGCGTTCACCCGTCAGGGTTCGTGCTCGGTAGCGAGTCAAGCGACTGCGGCGGCGGCCAGGTGATCTGGGCCGACCAGGGTGGCGGCTGGGAGCGGCTGTTCGTGATGCAGGCGCCACCGCTCTGCGAGGAACTCGAGTCGGCGGGAGTCCCCACCGGAGTCGGGCTGCAGTGCCTCGACGGCGAGGACCTCGTCGGATACTGACCAGACCGGCGACCCAACCTGCCGAGCGCCTCGTCGAGCGCGTCGACCAGCAGGTCGAAGCTTGAGGTGGGATCCTCGGGAAGGCCGAACCCCCCGCGGCACTCGAGGTCGACGAAGCCGTGCAGTGCCGCCCTCACCATGCGGATGGCGTCTGTGCGGCGCTCCCGATCGATCGCGTAGTCGTTGAGGGCCGCTGCAACGACCGCCATGGTCCCACTCGCCGCCTGCTGGTGATCCTCGGACGTCGGGGCCACCTGGGTGAGCGGGTAGAGGCCGGGATGTTCTGCGGCGTAACTCCGGTAGGTCGAGGCGAGGGCGACCAGCGCGTCACGCCCGGCGAGCCCCACCGTCGCCTCGGCGAGCGCCTTGGAGAGTTGGATCGTGGCGGCGGCCGAGACCCGCGAACGCAGATCATCGAGCCCGCCGACGTGCTTGTACAGGCTGGGCGTCGCCACCCCCACCTCCTTGGCGACCAGAGCAAGGGTCAGCGCTTCAGCGCCGTGGCGGTCGACGAGGTCGCCTGCCACCTCGGTCACCACCGATGGGCTCAGCCCCGCCCTAGCCACGCGTGCCGCCCAGCTCGCCGAGGAACCCGGTGACCTGGCTGGCCACGATGGAGGGGCGCTCCAGCATCGGGGCGTGGCCCGCGCCGTCGACCATCACGATGCGCGACGTGGGGAACTGCTCGGCTACCCAGTCGGCCTCCGCGGCCGGATCGGACCAGTCGGGATCGGCCGTGCCCATCACGACGAGGGTGGGGACCTCGACCCGACCGAGCCATGCTGCGACGACTGCGTGGTCGGTGGCGGCGGTCTTCCGGAAGTCGGACCACCGGGAGCGAAGGTCGTCGGTGAGTTCCGCAGCGCGAGTGGCGGCGCCCTCTCCGAGGCCTGGCCACAGGCGGGCCGAGTAGGAGCGCCAGACCGAGGGGCCCCACGGCTTGGCAAGCAGAACGGACATCACCACGCGCATCAGGGCGCCCGCGCCGTTACGCAGGAAGGGGCCGAGCAGCACGAGACCCGAGACGAGATCGGGGCGTCGCCCGGCGGCGATGGTGGCAGACGCGGCCGACATCGAGGCGCCTGCGATGACGGAAGGGCCGCCGTCGAGCCGCTCGATGACCCCGATCAGGTCGGAGGCGGTTGCCTCGTCGCCGAAGACCTCCCAGGCACCCCTGCTGTCGCCGTGCCCGCGCAGGTCGACCAGCGCGACCCGGAAGCCGGCCCCGACGAGGAACTCGGCCAGCGGGCGGAAGGCGTCGCGCCGGTCGCCCATGCCGGGGGAGCAGACGACGAGCGGTCCCTCGCCCATCGCCTCGTAGGCGACGCCGTTCTCAAGAAAGCTAATGCTAATACCCATAGCCAATAAGCTACGAACATTAGCGTTCGTTGTCAGGGCCTATTTCATCCCGATGCCGACGTACTTGATCTCCAGGTACTCGTTGATCCCCTCGGGTCCGCCCTCACGCCCGAGCCCCGAGGCCTTGACGCCTCCGAACGGCGCCGCGGGGTTGGACACGAGCCCGGTGTTGAGGCCGACCATGCCGAACTGGAGCCGCTCCGACACGGTGAGGCCCTCGTCGAGGTCGTCGGTGTAGGCGTAGCTCATCAGGCCGTAGGAGGTGTCGTTGGCCAGTGCGATCGCCTCGTCGGTCGAGCCGACGGGGACGATCGGGGCGACGGGTCCGAAGATCTCCTCGCGGAACACCTTCGAGGCGGGGTCCACGTCGACGAGCACCGTCGGCTCCATGAAGTGTCCCGGTCGATCGATCCTGGAACCGCCCACCAACGCCCGTGCGCCTGCGTCGATGGCTTCCCGCACGACCGACTCGACGCCGTCGAGCGCCCCCGCGGAGACCAGCGGTCCGATCTTGACGCCGTCATCCATGCCGTTGCCGATCACGAGTTCGCAGACCCGGCGGGCGAACTTGGTGGCGAACTCCTCGCAGTGACTGTGGTGCACGATGAAGCGGTTCGCGGCGGTGCAGGCCTGGCCGATGTTGCGCATCTTCGCGACGATCGCACCCTCGACCGCGCGGTCGACATCCGCCCCCGCGAGGACGAGGAAGGGTGCGTTGCCGCCGAGTTCCATGGAGGTGCGCAGGACGTTGTCCGCCGCCTGTTCGAGCAGCGTCACCCCGACCGCCGTCGACCCGGTGAAGGTCAGTTTCCGCAGCCGGGGGTCGGCGATGATGGGCCCCGTCGTGGCGGCGGAGTCGGATGACACGAAGCAGTTGACCACGCCTGCGGGGAGGCCGACCGAGTCGAACACGTCCATCAGCAGCAGGGCGGTCAGGGGCGTCAGTTGCGCCGGCTTGAGGACGCTCGTGCAGCCGGCGGCGATGGCCGGTCCGAGCTTGCGGGTGGCCATCGCGAGCGGGAAGTTCCACGGGGTGATGGCGAGCACAGGGCCGACGGGCTGTTTCATGGTCAGCAGCCGCGATCCGCCGCTCGGGGCGGTCGACCAGCGGCCGTAGACGCGCGGCGTCTCCTCGGCGAACCAGCGCAGGAACTCGGCTCCGTAGGTCACCTCGCCGCGCGACTCCTCGAGCGGCTTTCCCATCTCGAGCGTCATGGTCTCTGCGAACTCGTCTGTCCGCGAGATGATCGCCTCGTAGGCCGAGCGGAGCAGTTCGGCGCGGTACCGCGGCTCGGTGGCTGCGAACTCCTCGGCTGCGTCGACGGCGGCGTCGAGCGCGGTCATCGCCTGCTCGGGCGAGGCGTCGGCCACCTTCGTCAGTTCCTGCCCCGTCGCCGGGTTTTCGACCGGGAGGCTCGGTTCGTCGTCGGTGAACCGGCCCGCGATGTAGTGGCTGGTCTTGAAGGGCATGTCGATCACTCTCCGGGGGCATCGGTGGTGGCAGGGGCTCTCCTGCCACTTGCTTTCGAGCCTAGTCCGGCTCTCCGACGACCGCACGGCGGTGCCGCGATCGGTCCACTTGTCAAAGTGAAAGCAGCTCTCGCCGCGCCGTAGACTCGGATCCCATGCGGATCTGGTCGGTGCATCCCCGGTACCTCGACAGGCAGGCGCTCATCGCCGGCTGGCGCGAGACGCTGCTGGCCCAGGCGGTGCTCGCCGGGCGGACGAAGGGCTACCGTAACCATCCACAGCTCGACCGGTTCCGCACCGCCGACGACCCCGTCGCGACGGTGGGCGCCTACCTCGCGAGGCTCGCCGACGAGGCGGACGCCCGCGGCTACCGCTTCGACCGTTCGAGGATCGACCGCACGGATCCGGCAGACGCGCTGAGCGTGACGGAAGGGCAGCTCGTGTTCGAACGTGGGCACCTCGCGGCCAAGTTCGCCGTCCGCTCGCCCGACCTGCTGCCTGCGCTGCCACAGCGGCTGGAGCCGCACCCCCTGTTCACGGTGGTGCCAGGCGACATCGAGGACTGGGAACGCCCCTGAGTCGTGGCACGGCTTCGACAGCGTGGCTGTGCGGGACGTGCCCGTGGAGGCCGTGGTCCGGTCTGATGGCGCCGGAGCAGGTCCCTACTTTTGAGCGTCGCCGCCGAGGAGCCGGAGCAGGGCTCCGTCGCCCGAGACGCGGAGCTCGATCTCCTTCCGGCGCGGAACGCGTCGAAAATCCGCGGGTCCACGTAGCTCGACCGTGCGACCGCAGGGGTGTTCTGCAGCGCCTCGGCAGCGGCCTTGATCGCGGCCACCTCTACCTGCTTCATGGAGTGTTCGTTCTCGGCCGGGTCGGCCTTCGCCAGCGACTCGGCAGCCGTGATGGTGCCGCGGAGCGTCCTGAAGTCCTTTGCCGTGTACGGTCCGCCGGTCAACTCGTGCAGGTATCCGTTGACCTCTTCGGGATCGATGTGGTGGTACCTCCCGGAGATCTTGTATCGCAGGAGGCGGTCGCTGGCCGATCCGTTCTGCAGCGCCGTCACGACCGATGCCAGCACCTCGTCGGTCATCTCCAGCTCGTCGGTCTTGTGCGACTTCGCCGGGAAGCGCAGCCGGATCCGATGGCCGTCGACCGTGGCGTCGCGCTGCTCGAGCGTGGTCAGACCACGGCTGCCGTACCGCTCGAGGTAGGCGATCGAGCCGATCCTCGGAGCCGCGTCGTCGAGGAACCGGAAGGCGACGGCGAGCACGCGCGACTGGGCGTCGTCACCGTTGAGGTCTCTTGTCGCCCGCCCACGCGCGGCAGGCAGCGCCGTGGCGAGCTTGAGGATCCGGTCGAACTTGTCCTGGGCCCGCTCCTCCTGCCAGAGCTCGTGGTAGCGGTACTGCTGGCGGCCCGCCTCATCTGTGCCGACGGCCTGGATGTGGCCGAGCGGGTCGGTGCAGATCCAGACGTCAGTCCAGGCCGGCGGCAGGGCGAGCGCCTTGATCCTGGCGAGGTCGGCCTCGCTGACCTTCCCTCCGCGCGGGCCGGCGTAGGTGAAACCGGTGCCTGCGCCCTTGCGGGTGATGCCAGGCTCAGTCATGGGATCGACGCGATGCAGCTTGGCCATGGCCAAGTATCTCCCGTTGTCGGGGCCGGGACGGTGTTTTCGTCGGTTCAGCGGTCGACGCGGAAGTCCTCGTAGGCGTCTGGCGGAATCAGGGCGTCTTCCGGCCAGTTCCATCGGTCGAACGCGGAGATCGGAGCGAGCATGGCCAGGATCTGCTCGACCGACTCATCGGGACGCAGCCAGGTGGGCTGGAAGGAATGCTCCACCTCGTCGCCCGGCCCATGCCAGTCGCGGCGAACAGCACCCAGCCTGGGTCGAGCGAGCCCAGGTAGGCCCGCCTCCGGTGGGCGACGTCGCGCAGCCAGGGAGGCCTCGGTGACAGGCGAGTGGGGGCGGCGACGGGAGGGATGGACGTCGGATTCGAGGTCGTCTGAGGGTGTGAGGGTTCCGCCCAGTGACTGGGCAGCCGTGAGCCAGTCCGCGAAGGCTGCGCGCCAGCCCTCCACGGCACCGGCGAGCAGGGTATCGAAGCCTCGGGGATTCGACCTGATCGTCCCGGGTCGACCGACAGGTCGCCGAAGGCGCGGCATACCGGGCGTGGATGTGGCGCCATGGATCCTCGGGCGGCAGCGTGGAGAGGGTTCCGGCGAGCAGGCCAGAGGTCCAGGCCCCTATCCACGCCGGACGTGCGCGGACGGCGTCGTCGAGGCAGCCTTCGGCCAGCAGGGCCTGCCGGGCGGTCAGGAGCGGCTCGGCCATCAGGGCGATGACCTGGGTGGCGATGATCCTCAGCGTCAGCATTGTCGCACTCCGGTGGTCGAGGTAGGGCGAGCCTATCGGCACCCTCTGTGGATGGCGGAACGGGTGGCCGCGAAGGGAGCAGGTCGCACCCAGAACGGTGGACTACAAGTTGTAGTATCCCGTTCCGGGGGACCCACTGGCGTGCCCTGCGGCCGCCTGGTCGCACTGACAGACGGGACATGACCGGAGACAGCACACGCCGACAGGAGACGAGGTGAACGGTCCGGCAACTCTTCTCGCCCGCTTCGGGCGGGAACTGCCACGGAGATTGCTGGCGGAACACTTCGGCGTGGCGGAGTCGGCGTGAGCCGGGTACAGAAAAGCCCGGTCCGTTGCCGGATCCGGGCTTGCACTGCGACCTCACTGGTCGGGGTGACAGGATTTGAACCTGCGGCCTCGTCGTCCCGAACGACGCGCGCTACCAAGCTGCGCCACACCCCGATGGCTCGTGAGCCATCGGAAATATTAGCCGAACCGGGGCGGAATCGCGAACTGGATCAGGCGGATCGGGCGGTGAGTGTCAGCAGGGTGATCTCGGGGCGGTTCGCGAACCGGTACGGGGCGAACGGGGAGGTGCCGAGCCCGCCGGAGACGTGCAGGTGGGCCGCGCCGTGGCGGGAGAGGCCCTTGACCCGTGCCGTATCCAGGTCGCAGTTGGTGATCAGGGCGCCGTAGCCTGGGACGCAGACCTGACCGCCGTGGGTATGGCCGGCGAAGATCAGGTCCATGCCGTCCGCGGCCATCGCGTCGAGAATACGGGCGTAGGGGGCATGGGTGACGCCGATGTTGAGGTCGGCCGTTTCGTCTGCGGGCCCGCCGACGAGCGCGTAGTCGTCCTTCTCCAGGTGGGCGTCGTCGGTGCCACGGAAGGAGATCCGCAGGCCGTCGACCTCGAGGGTGGCGCGGTGCCCTGTGAGATCGACCCAGCCGTAACCCTCCAGTCGATCGCGGAGATCGCGCCAAGGCAGTTCGACCGGGGGCGCGGCGGCCATGTGCGAGCGGCCGTCGAGCAGGTAGCACACGGGGTTCTTGAACTTCGGCGCGTAGTAGTCGTTCGAGCCGAAGACGAACACCCCAGGCACTCCTCGGAGCCCTGCCAGGGCCTGCATCAGAGGGTAGACCGCGCCGGCCTCGGAGATGTTGTCGCCCGTGTTGACGACGAGGTCGGGGGCCAGATCGGCCAGCGAGCGCAGGAACTCCAGCTTGGTGGCCTGCCTGCTGAGGAGGTGCACGTCTGAAAGGTGTAGCACTCTCAGGTCCTGGCTGCCCTGGGGCAGGAGCGGCAGCCGCGCCTCGCGGACGGTGAACAGGCGTGCCTCGAGCAGCCCCCAGCCGAAGCAGGCGGCCCCGACTGCCGCCACGGCACCGGCTGCCGTGGCGACGGGTCTGCGCATCAGCGCTGCGGCGTCGGCTGGGCGGCCGGCGGGGTCGGCTCCACCGCGGGAGGTGCGATCGACGCGGGGGCCTGAGGATTCGGGGTGGCCGGGGTCGTCGGCTTCGGCTTGGGCTTCGGCTTGGGACCGTTGGAGATCTTCATCCGGATGGTGGAGAACTTGGTCGCGGTACCGCTGGGCTCGATGCCGAGGAAGGTGCCCTTGCTGCTATTGGAGTAGACGCGCCACACCGAGGTGCTGAAGCCGGCCGCCTCGAGCGTCTGCTTCGCCTCGTTGTAACCCATTCCCTTGATGCTCGGCACCTTGACTTTGACGCCCTCGAGGATGCTCTTGGAGGGGGCGGTGAACTTGGTCTTCGGCTTGTCACGGAGGGCCGACTTCATGGCGGCCTTCCAGATCTGGCCCGCGTCGCCACCACCTGATCCGTCGAGTCTGCCGCCCTTGACCCGCACGCCGGTCAGCGAGGGGTTCTTGGTGCCCTTGAAGTGCGGGTTTGTCTTGTCGACGGTGATCATGGCCACGCCAGCCATCTCCGGGGTGTAACCGGCGTACCACACGGCCTTGGCGCCGTTTGTGGTGCCGGTCTTGCCTGCTTCATCGCGGCCGTCCCCGAGGGCGGCCGGCCTTCCGGTGCCCTTCAGGGCCACGGACTTGAGGATGTAGTTGACGCCGTCGGCGACCTCCTGGCGGATGACCTGCTTGCAGTTGGCCGAAGGCACCTCGACGGCGGTCCCGTCGTTGCGCTCGACCGACTTCAGGATGATCGGCTCGCAGTGGATGCCGCGGTTGGCAAAGGTGGCGTAGGCCTCTGCCATGGAGAGCGGGGTCACGTCGGTCGTGCCGAGCACCCAGGCGGGGAAGTTCGCGTCGACCCGCATGTCCTTGCCGTCGGAGCGCTCGACCCCGGCCAGCTTCGCCATGTCGATGGCCGAGCAGATGCCGGTGTCGCGGATCAGCTGGATGAAGTACGTGTTCACCGAACTCTGGGAGGCCTTCATCATGTCGATCGTGCCGTAACCCCGCCTACCCTGGTTCTGTGGCTCGTAGTCCTGGTCGAACTTGAACGGGCCCTCGCAGTTGCGGAACGTGTCGCCCTTGAACTGCATCCTGCCCGGCGCGTTGTAGGTCTTGTCCGGAGTGGCGCCCTGGTTCAGCGCGGAGGCGAGCACGAACGTCTTGAAGGTCGAGCCCGCCTGGTAGCCCTCGGCGCCACCCATGCTTGCGCCGACGTTGTAGTTGTAGAAGGTCTGGTCGAACTCCTTCTCGCCCATCACCGGGCGCGACTGCGCCATGGCGACGATCAGACCGGTGCTCGGCTGGATCAGCACCGAGTTGGCCAGCACGGGGTCGGTGGAGGCGACCATGTTGCTCACGGCCTTCTGGGCCGAGTTCTGGGCCGCCGGATCGATCAGCGTGTGGATCCGCAGGCCGCCGCGCTCCAGCGTGTTGGTGCGCTCTTCCGCCGTCTCTCCGAGCGAGGTCATCTGGTCGGAGATCAGCGTGCGACGGACGTAGTCGCAGATGAAGGGGTAGTCGGAGTTGGCGCAGCCGATGTAGGTTCGCTGGCCCTTGCTGAAGTCGAGCGGGGTCTTGGCCTCCTCCGCCTCATCAAGGGTGATCATGTCCCACTTGGCCATCTGGTTGAGCACCACGTCGCGACGTTCGGTGGTCTTCTTGATCGACTGTTCGCGCACCTTGCCCTTGCTGGTTGGCGCGAAGGACGTGGGGTTCTGCACGATGCCTGCGAGCATCGCCGACTGGCTGAGGTTGAGGTCTGCAGCGTTCACGCCGAAGTACTGCTTCGCTGCAGCCTGGACGCCGTAGGCGCCGTCGCCGTAGTAGGCGATGTTGAGGTAGCGCTCCAGGATCTCGTCCTTGGTGAGCTCCTCCTCGAGCGCCATCGCGTAGCGCGCCTCAATGATCTTGCGCTCGATCGTGACCTCGTCAGCCTTGCGTCGGGCCTCCTCGTCGCCGGATGCGCGGGCCATCTCGATGCGGACCATCTTCACGTACTGCTGGGTGAGCGTCGAGGCGCCCTGGGTGTCGCCGGTCAGCGTCTTGATGGCGGCGCGGCCGAAGCCCTGGAAGTCGATGGCTCCGTGCTCGTAGAAGCGGTGGTCCTCGATCGCCAGCTGCGCCATCTGCATCTGCGTCGAGATCTTGTCGAGGGTCACGTACTCGCGGTTCTCATCCGCGAACGTTGCCAACAGGGACCCGTCGGCCATGTAGACCTCGGAGCGTTCATGCTGAGGCGGCGTGCGGAGTTCCGCAGGCATGTCCTCGAGGGCCGTGACGGCCATCTTGCCCGCGCTGCCGGTCAGTGCGGTGAACGGCACAGCGAGGCCGGAGATCAGGAGCCCGGCGAGCACGCTGACCGCCAGGAACATCAGCAGGGAGTACGCCTTCTGGCTGAGGGAGGCAGACTTCATGGTCCACATCCTACGTTACCGACCTAAAGTCACCATCGTTTGTACTTGACAACCGAAGTTGTGGCGCTGAACCCCTGTTGCGGTGAGCGTGGGATGCGCTAGCGTCGGAGACAAGTCAGCAACTGCGCGAAGGAGGGCAGGAGATGTCTCTCGCAGAAGCAAGTGAATGGACCCTGCAGGCCAAGTGCCGCGACATGGCGGATTCACTCTTTCCTGAAGGTAAGGACCAGAAGCGGGCTCGTTCCGTCTGCATGGGCTGCCCCGTCAGGTCGGAGTGTCTCGCCGAGGCACTCGACAACCACATCGAGTGGGGGGTCTGGGGCGGCATGACAGAGCGGGAGCGCCGTGCGCTGCTGCGCTCGCGGCCCGACATCGAGAGCTGGCACGACGTGCTGCTCAACTACCAGGACGATCCGGCGGCGACAATCACGGTGCTGCCGCCTCGCCGCAAGGACTGACACGCGCTCAGGGGGCGTGCCGGAACGAGACGTTCCGGCACGCCTCGCCATTTTCGGCTCAGTCGCGCAGGTAGCGCGCCGGAATCTCCACGATGCGGTCGGCATCCCAGGGACGTGCCCAACCGCCAAGTTCGAGCACCCAGTCGACGAGGTGGGCGGTGAGGCCCCAGATGAACTGGTCGCCGAACACGAAGGCGGGGCTCAGGAACCCCGTCGGGTGGCTCGCGGTGACGCGGACCGCCTCGGAAGCGAGGTCGGAGACCCGGTAGCAGTGCACCGCGCCCGTCTCGGCCGGGTCGACCGGTTCGAGCGGCGTGCCGCCCTCCCACACGCCCAGCACCGTCGTCACGTCGAACCGCGAGGCAGGCACCCACAGCGGCGGCAGTTCGCCGAGCACGGAGACGGCGTCGGCCACCAACCCGATCTCCTCGTTCGCCTCCCGCAGCGCCGTGTGGGCCCGAGTGGTGTCCCCGGGCTCGACGCGGCCCCCTGGGAGTGCCATCTGCCCCGGATGTTTGCGGAGCGTCTCCGCCCGCGTCACGAAGGTGAGTTCGGGGTCGGCGTCATCGGTGAACAGCATCAGCACGGCGGCGTGACGCTCTCCGCGCGGGGAGCGGTCGAGCCCGATGCTGCGGGGAACCGGGCCTTCCCGGAGGGCGCGCTCCAGGTCGGCGAATGCCTCCGGGTGCCTCACGAGACCCCCAGGTATTTCGCCGTCAGGTCCCTCAGTTGCTGTTCCGACTCGAGCTCTCCAGGGTGGACCCCGGCGATGCGTCCGTCTGCGTCGATGAAGTAGGTGGTGGGAAGGCCCGGCACCTTGAGCGGCACCTGCAGTTCCTTCTGTGGATCCATGATGTGCGGGTAGTCCCAGCCGACCAGATCCGCGAACTCGAGGGCCCAGTCGGGCTGAGGATCGTCGTAGTTGATCCCGATGAAGGACACCTCTGTCAGGTCGGCGGAGACGGCGCGCAGATAGGGAGACTCTGCGCGGCACGGCGCGCACCACTGCGCCCACAGGTTGATCACCGTCGGGGTGCGGGGGAGCCCCGCGAGGTTGAGCACGGTGTCGCTGCCGAGACAGGTCAGCGCGGTGCGCGGGAGCCCCCCATCGAGCTGCTCGGCCTCGGGATCGGTCGTCGGGCAGTCAGGGAGGCCGTACTGCTGCCTGAGCGCGGCGAGGTCGGCAGGCGAGGTGGCCGCTGGGGTCGGGGGCGCTGGCGACGTCGGGGCGTCAACTCCATTCGGCACGCAGGCCGACAGCAGCAGCAGGGCTGCGGCGGTTGTGACGGTGCGCGGGATCCTCATCGGGGACGAGCGTACCCGTCAGTTACGAGGCTCCCGAATGAGCTTCGCCGCCTTGACCGGATCCTGTTCGCCGAGATCCCGGCTTGGGCACAGGTCGTAGACGACGCAGGCTCCGCAGGCGGGCTTCCTGGCATGGCAGCAGCGGCGGCCGTGCCAGATGACCCGGTGACACACCATCACCCACTCCGAAGGGGGGAAGAGGGCGCCGACAGCCTGCTCGACGACGTCGGGCTTGGTGCTCTCGACCCAGCCGAACCGGTTGGCCAGGCGGATCAGGTGGGTGTCCGGGGTGATGCCTGGGATGTCGAAGGCGTTGCCGAGCACGACGTTCGCCGTCTTCCTGCCCACACCGGGAAGGGTGACGAGCTCGTCGAGCGTGTCCGGGACGTTCCCGTCGAAGTCGTCGACGAGGCTGCGTGACAGGCCGATGATGGCGGTGGTCTTGTTCCGGAAGAAGCCGACCGGCTGGATGATCTCCTCGACCTGGGCCCGGTCGGCCTCCGCGAGAGCCAGCGGCGTCGGATACCTGTCGAAGAGGACGGCGGTGACGGCGTTGACCCTGCGGTCGGTCGACTGTGCGGAGAGCACGGTGGCGATCAGCAGCTCGAAAGGCGACGTGAAGTCGAGCTCGGCCCTGGCGTCTGGGTAGAGGGTCGCCAGAGCCTGGTTGATCGCCTCCGGCTGGTTCATCAGACCTCGACCACCAGTTCCACCTCGACCGGCGAGTCGAGGGGGAGGACGGCGACCCCGACGGCGCTGCGCACGTGGACGCCCGCCTCACCGAAGATCTCTCCGAGCAGGAGCGAGGCGCCGTTGGCTACGGCAGGCTGGCCGCTGAACGCCGGGTCGCTCGCGACGAACACGACGACCTTCACCACGCGACGGATCAGGTCCACGCCGCCCGCGACATCGGCCGCGGCTGCCACGGCGTTGAGTGCCGCAATCCTCGCCGCGGACGCTGCCTCCTCGGCCGACACCTCGGCGCCCACCTTCCCGGTCACGCTGAGCGCGCCGTCGACGAAGGGGAGCTGCCCCGAGGTGAGGATCTGACCTCCAGCGCGGGTGGCTGGCACGTAGGCGGCGACCGGGGCGGCGACGGCAGGAAGGTCGATGCCCAGCTCAGCCAGGCGCTCAGAGGCGTGCATCAGGAGTTCGCGGCGGGCCGCTTGAAGTAGCCGACGAGCGTGTCGGGGTTCGGGCCAGGAGCGAGCTGGATCAGTTCCCAGCCCTCAGAGCCGAAGTTGTTGAGGATCTGCTGTGCGACGTGCGACAGGATCGGAGCGACGAAGTATTCCCAAGTGGTCATGGGCCAAGCCTGCCAGGTGGGTGCACCCTCCGACCAGTGGTCAGGGCAGGTCGCCCTCTTCCGCGTCGCGGAACTGAGGCAGATTGCCCGGCTTGATGGCGACGTCGCTGCCCTTCGTGCGTGAAGCGATGGCGTCCACGACCGCGTCCAGCGTGGCCTTCGCCTCGCTGATCGTGGCCTCCGGCTTCTTCACCTGGGAGAACTTGCCGCGGCCGAGTGTGAACAGGATGCCCGCCACCAGAACGGAGAAGAGGACGCTCACCAGGAAGCCGAGGGTGAACGAGACCCACGGCCCCATCGGGGTCACCGAGTGCAGCAGCAGACCGACCGCAAGCGTGATCAGGATGACCAGCATCCAGAGCGCATGGAAGAGGAAGACGGCGGCGCCGGCAAAGAATCCGGCGCCCATTCCGGCGGCCTTCGCCGCAGGCTTCAGCTCGGCAGAGGCGAGTTCGGCCTCCTTGGCGACGAAGTCGGAAACCGCATCCTTGATCTCGACCAGTGGATGACGTGGCTCTATGGGCATGACGCTCCTTTCGCAGATGCCAGCTTAGTGCCCGCCACGCGCGGCCACTACCTGCGGGCCAGACTGTGCATCAGAGGGGGATGGCTAGTGCACTCTCTGGCAGGACGACCGGGCCGGTCATCTCCTCGTGGTTGACCCAGGCGCGGCTGCAGAGCAGCTGGAAAGGCAGGCGCAGGGATTCGCCCGGGCGCACGGCGCTGTCGAACAGGTCGCTGACCTGGCCGAGCAGGTGCGCGAGCTGGCTCGGGTTGAGGTTCGCGGTCAGCGGCTGGTGGCGGACCAGATTGAGCAGATCCTCGCGGCTGATCGTCTGCCAGACGCGGAAGGCGCGTTCCTCCACCTCGGGGAAGTACTTGCTGCTGCGGAGCCGCTCGAGGGACTCGCTGCCGTAGTCGCCCTTCATCGCCATCGGGTCGAAGCGGCGCAGCAGGGCAGCGAGACGGCGCACCCACGGCACCGAGTCGTCGCGGATCAGGTAGGAGGCGCTGAGGCAGCCACCCGGACGCAGCACCCGCGCGATCTGGGGCAGTGCCTCGTCCGGGTCGCAGGTGTGCAGCCTCTGGTGGACGAAGACGACCTCGAACTGGAACGGGTCGGTCGGGATCGCCTCTGGCCGGGCGAGCAGCGGGGTGATCCTGTCGATCGGGCCGAGCTTGTCCACCACCGCCGGTTCGTCGGTGAGCGCGAAGAGGGTGTGGCCCGCGCGGTGCAGCCGCTTCGGCCAGGCGGTGTCTCCGGCCAGTACCAGCCCGCGCACCCCACGCCAGACCGAAAGCCAGTCGACGGCCTCAAGCGGGATCGCGACGCGGCTCATGGGGTCCTCTCGGCAGGGGTTTGCTGGCCTCTAGGTTAACCACGACAGTGCCCGGCCTGCTGTAGCGACCCGAGGGTTATGCACAGCCCGGCGGGTCGGTGGGAAAGGCCGGGCGCGGTTGCGGAACAAGGAGTCATGGACGACGTGACCGGATATGCGCTGCTGTGCAGCCGCGACCCTCTCCTCATCGAAGCCGTGGAGGTCAGTGCCGCCGCGCTCGACGTCGAGCTGCGGGTCGCGGGGGCGCCCGAGGAGGCCGCCGGGCAGTGGGCTGGCGCCGCTGTGCGGCTGATCGGTGTCGAGGTGGCGCGACGGTCGGGGTCGCCGGGGCGTGGGGCGGCCCACCTCGTCGGTGCCTCGGTCGACGAGCTCGCGAGATGTTCGGCCGAGCTGGGTCTCCCCGTGATCCCCTTGCCGGAGGCGGCGGACCGGCTCGGCTCCGTCCTGGCCGGGGCCGTGCGGTCGGTGCGCGCCGCCCGCACCGTCGCGGTCGTCGGGGCCTCGGGCGGGCTCGGCGTGAGCACGCTCGTGGTCTCGCTTGCGATGCTGGCCGCCCGTGGCGGAGCGCGGGCCGTCGCCGTCGATCTGGCGCCCGCGAGCGGTGGGCTCGATCTGCTCGTCGGTGCAGAGACGGTACGCGGCCTCCGCTGGTCGGATCTTGGCCAGGCGCGCGGCGAGCTGGGTGACGTCTTCGGCGGGCTGCCACAGGTGGATGGGGCCGCGGTGCTCTCCCGCTCGAGGCAGGCCGAGGCGCCGGGGGGTGAGGCCGTCGAGGCAGTGCTCGGTGGGTTGGGCCGCTCCAGCGATGTGATGGTGATCGACGCCGGCCGCGGGCCGGCGCCGCCCGAGGCCGAGCGGGTGCTGGTCGTGGTGGGTGCGGACGTGCGTTCGGTCGCGGCAGCCCAGATGCTCGACCTCGGGCGGGCTCAGGCGGGGATCGTCGTCCGGTCGGGCCCAGGACGGACGGTTCCCGAGGCGGCGGTGTGCCGATCCCTCGGTGCCGAGTGCGCAGGTGTCGTCGGCTCGCACAAGGCGTTGCCACGGCTGGCGGAGCTGGGCATGACGCCGCTCGCGGGGGCCTCCCGCAGATATGCGAAGCAGGTCTCCCGGATTCTGGGATGGGTGCGAGATGCGTGAGGGCTTCGACGAGCTGCGCACCAGCCTCGCCAAGCTCGGCCGGGCGTTCACGCCCACCGATGTCGCGGCAGCACTCCGGGCCCAGGGACGGGTGGTCACCGACTGCCTCGTCCGCGAGACCCTCGACGAGTTGAGGCGCAACAGCATCGGAGCCGGGCCGCTCGACGAGCTGCTCAACCTGCCCGACGTCTCCGATGTGGTGGTCAACGGGGCCTCAGAGGTGTTCGTCGACCGCGGTGCCGGGCTGGAGCGTGCCGAGCTGTGCTTCGTCGACGACGAGCAGGTCCGCAGGCTCGCGATCCGGCTTGCCGCTGCCGCGGGCAGACGACTCGACGACGCCTCGCCCTTCGTCGACGGACGGCTCCCGAGCGGCGTGCGGCTGCATGCGGTGCTCGCGCCGGTTTCAGAGCCGGGAACCTGCCTGTCGCTGCGTGTCCCCGCGAGGCGCAACTTCTCGCTGGAGGATCTGGTCGGCAGCGGTTCGCTGAGCCCGGAGGGGGCCGGCCTGCTCGGGTCTATCGTGCGGCGACGCGAGCCGTTCCTGATCTCGGGCGGCACCGGGACGGGGAAGACGACGCTGCTCGCCGCGATGCTCGCCCTCGTGCCCGCCCGTGAGCGGATGGTGTTGGTCGAGGATGCCCGCGAACTGGTCCCTTCGCATCCGCACTGTGTCCGGCTGGAGGCCCGGCCTCCCAACGCCGAGGGTGCGGGGGCGATCAGCCTCACGACCCTCGTGCGTCAGGCGTTACGGATGCGTCCCGACAGGGTCGTGCTCGGCGAGGTGCGTGGGGCGGAGATCGCCGATCTCCTGACGGCCCTGAACACCGGGCACGAGGGAGGGTGTGCCACGGTGCACGCCAACTCGGTCTCGGATGTGATGGCCCGGATCGAGGCTCTCGCGGCGCTCGGCGGGATGGGGCGCGAGGCATGCCACGCGCAGGTGGCGTCGGCGCTTCGGATGGTGATCCACGTGGTCCGTGAACCGGGTGGGAGGCGGTCGGTCGCTCAGATCGGCGTATTCCGGAGGTCGGCGTCGGGTGAGGTCGTGATCGAGCCCGCGGCGAACCTCCGCCCGGCTGGGGTCGAGTACACCGCGGCGGGCGAGCGGCTGCGGCGGATGGTCGGGCCATGATCGTCGGGGCGGTGGCGCTCGCAGCGCTCGCGGCGGTCGTGTTCCTCGGGCCGTCGCACGCCGGGTCGCTGCGGCGGCTCGCCGTCTCGGCTCAGACGAGGACACCTCGCCGACTCCTTCCGGTGCGCTGGCCGGTGCTCTGGCTCGTCGGACTGCTGGTGGCGATCGCCGTCGTACCCGCGTTGACGCTGTGGCTGCTCAGCGGGGCGGTCGCGTCGGCGACCGTGTGGTTCCTGCTCAGGGCCCACCTCGCGCGGCGCCGGGAACGTGCGTCCGCGGCGGAGTGTGCACGTTCTGCCCGGATCCTCGCCGGGCTCCTGGCTTCGGGCCAGATCCCGACCGCCGCGCTGAGGGAGGCCGCAATGGAGTGTCCCGTGCTCGCCCCAGCCGCAGAGGCCTCGGCGTTGGGGGCAGACGTCGGAGAGCAGCTGCTGCGGACGGCCACGGAACCCGGCCGTGGTGCGCTGCGACCGGTGGCCGCGGCGTGGCGGCTGAGTGAACGCAGCGGAGCGCCGGTCGCGCAGATCCTCGCCCGGGTGGCGGAGAACCTGCGCAGGCAGCAGCAGTTGGCTGCGGTCGTCGACGCGGAGTTGGCGGCCGCCCGCACCAGCGGCCACATCATGGCGGCGCTGCCCTTCCTGGCGATCGGGCTGGGGTTCGCGGTGGGGGTGAACTCGCTCGACTTCCTCGCCCGTGAGCCGCTCGGTCAGGTGCTGGTGCTGGTCGGCGTGGTGCTGACCGCCGCGGGTGTGCTGTGGATCGATGCGCTGTCGCGGCCGAAGCGAGGCCGAAGATGAACCAGGTGGTGCTGGCGGCGCTGGCGGCGGCCGTGGCCGCCTGGCTGATCCTTCCGCCGTCCAGTTCGGCGCTTTCCCGACTGCGCCCGGCACGGCAGGCAGCCGGTCGGCGAGGCGGCCCGGAACCCATGCTCGGGCTGGCGAGCCGGATGCTCGCGGGCATCGGAACGGGAGCCATGGCGCTGCTGGTGCTGCCCGGTGCGGCGGGCATCCTCGTCGCTGGGGTGGCCGGCCCCGCCACAGCAGTCGTGCTCGGACGGCTACCCCGTCGCACCGACGTGAGGATCCTCACGATCGAGCTGCCCGAAGCGCTCGAGTTCCTCGCGGTGTGCCTGGATGCCGGTCAACCCGTCGGCCACGCGGTCACGGCGGTGGCGAAGGTCTCACCAGAGGCGACACGGAGTCTCCTCGAGAGGGTCGCGGCCCAGGTGGCGCTGGGAAGGGCAGGCCCGAGCGCCTGGGAGGACCTGCGTGGTCACAGTGTGTGGGGGAGGGTGGCAGCCGACATCGCTCGGGCAGAGCGCTCGGGGACGGGGCTCGCGGATGTGCTCCGGATGCACGCCGAGGACGGCAGACGTGATGCCCGTGACCTGGCGGTGAAGGAGGCGAGGAAGGTCGGCGTCAGATCGGTGGTGCCCCTCATGGCGTGCTTCCTGCCCGCGTTCATCCTGGTGGGCGTCGTGCCCATAGTCGCGGGACTGCTGCGCGACTTCTTCGGCTGACGAGTGCACCTCGTGGATTTGTCCGTGCCTGCTGGCACAGTGGTGACGTGACTTCCGGATCAGACGTGGCAGAGGCCGTGGAACGGGGCGATGCCCCGGTGCCAGGGCATGCCTGGCTGCTCTCCCGTGATGAGGTGTGCGCCGTGCACACCCGCGAGGCCCGTGAGGCGAGCGCATGCGACTGGCCGTCCTGGCTCTCCGAGGCCAGTCGGCGTCGCATCGTGGAGGCAGGGGTCCCTGAGCCGTGGGCGCACCAGGTGGAGTTCGCCGAGCACCTCTTCCGAGGCAGGCACTCGATCATCTGCACCCCTACAGGCTCGGGAAAGACCCTCGGCTATCTGATGCCGATCATCGCGGCCGGGGTCGATGGCGAGGTGGGCACCACCGTCGATTCGGCGCGCGCCCGGCTCACCCGGGCCCGGCACACGGCGCTCTACATCGCGCCCACGAAGGCGCTCGCCCACGACCAGGCGCGGGCGGCGGCCGAGTTGGGGCCGAGGGGGTGGCGCGTCGGAACCCTTGACGGCGACTCCGATGAGGCTGATCGGAGGTTCGCACGCGATCATGCCGGCTTCATCCTGACCAACCCCGACATGCTGCACTACTCGGTCCTGCCCAACCACCAGCGGTGGTCGTCGTTCCTCGGCTCGCTGCGCTATATCGTCGTGGACGAGGCCCACCGCTACCAGGGGGTCTTCGGTGCCCACGTGTCACAGGTCATCCGACGCCTGCGCCGGATCGCGGCGCAGTACGGCGCCTCCCCGACGGTGGCGCTCTCGTCGGCGACGGCCCCGAACGCGGCCCAGTTCGCCGGCGCGCTCATCGGCGAGGATGAGGTCTGCGTCGTCGACGTGGACACGTCTCCGGCTGGGCGGCGGACTGTCGCCCTCTGGAAGCCCTCGTCGTCCCTACGGATGGACACGGCCGGACTGTTGGCGAGGCTCTCGGACTCGGGCTGCCAGAGCATCGCGTTCGTGCCGTCACGGCAGGGGGCCGAGCTGGTCTCCATCACAGCGCAGGAGCAGGCGCACGAGCCGCTGCGGATCGCTTCCTACCGGGGCGGCTACCTCGCGGCAGACCGGCGTGAACTGGAGGCGGGGCTGCACAGCGGCGAGCTGCGTGGACTGGCCAGCACGAACGCGCTCGAGTTGGGCGTCGACATCGCAGGCATGGATGCCGTGCTCGTCTCCGGGTACCCGGGGAAGCTCGCCTCCTTCTGGCAGCAGGCCGGCCGGGCCGGTCGACGCGGCCAGGACGCCCTGGTCGTCCTGTTGGCAAGCGAGAACCCGCTCGACGCCTATCTGCTTGAGCATCCCGAGCTGATCTTCGATTCGCCCGTGGAGCGCGCCGTCCTGCATCCCGACAATCCGAGGGTGCTCGGTCTGCACCTCGCCGCCGCGGCCCAGGAATTGCCGCTGAGCACGCAGGACGAACGGTGGTTCGGGCCGACGATGCCCTCCACCGCCGCCGCGCTCGCCGATCAGAGCGTGCTGCGCAACAGGGGAGGGCGCTACTTCTGGACCCGGCCCGACCGTGCGGTCGACTTCATCAACCTCCGCTCGATCGGGGAACGCCCACTCGACATCATCGAGCGCGACACAGGCCGGGTGCTCGGAGGGGTGGACATGGCCGCCGTGGACCGGACGGTCCACCCCGGTGCGGTCTACCTGCATCAGGGGGAGGCGTTCCTCGTCGACTCGCTGGACAGGGACGAACACCAGGCCTTCGTCGTCGGGTCGCGCCCTCGCTACTACACGCAACCCCAGACCTCCTTCGACATTCAGATCGTCCGGGAGGTCGACAGGCGCGAGCTCGGCTTCACGGAGGTGTGCAGGGGTGAGGTGCGTCTCGACTCGCAGGTGCTCGGATACCTGCGCCGCGACGAGGTGACCCACGAGGTGTGGGACTCGACCCCGCTCGAGCTGCCGAGGCACAGGATGACCACGCAGGCCGTCTGGTGGACGGTTCCGCCCCATCTCAGCCGCCGGCTCGGCTGGCCCGAGCTGCAGATGGGTGCCGCGGCACACGCGATGGAACACACCGCCATCGGGCTGCTGCCCGCCTTCGCGCCGTGCGACAGGTGGGACATCGGTGGCGTCAGCACCGCTCTCCACCCCGACACGGGGCTGCCGACGATCTTCGTGCACGACGGCATGGAGGGTGGTGCCGGTTTCGCCTACCGGGGCTACGAGGAGATCGAGGAGTGGCTTCGGGCGACGTTGGAGCGACTGACCCGGTGCGCGTGTTCGGAAGGCTGCCCCGCCTGCGTGGTCTCTCCGAAGTGCGGCAACGCCAACCAGGTGCTCAACAAGGCCGACGCCGCCGAGCTGTTGTCACTGCTGCTCTTCTGAGCCGCTTGTCCACAGGCGGAGGTGTTGTCCGTGCCGGATCTCCACAGGAGGGGTTCCTGGTGGCAACGGGGTGCGGATCCGACGGATCAAGTAGGTGACCGGCTGAACGGCAGCCGGCGCACCGAAAGGAACCGGCAATGTCCAACCTCGTCCCGAGCACCCCGAAGAAGCTGCGTCGCCTGGCCGAGCGCGGCCTGACGACCGTCGAGTACGCCATCGGCCTCCTCGCGGCCGCCGCAGTCGCCCTCGTCCTGCTGCGCATCTTCAACGACAACCAGTTCTTCCAGACCCTCTTCGACTGGGTCATCGACATCTTCGGCAAGGTCGCCGGAGGCCTGTGATGTGGCCGAGGGGCGCGGGCGGCCACGGTGGTCGCCCGTCGCCCCGGTCCCAACGTGGCATGGTGACCGTCGAGTTGGCGGTGGGTGTCGTCACCGTTGTCGTCGTGACGGCCTGTCTTGTCTCGCTCGCAATGCTGGGCGTCGCGCAGAGCGCGTGCGCCGAGTCGAGCGCCCAGTTGGCGAGGCAGAGCGCCAGGGGAGATGCCCGGGCGGTGCAGGCCGCCCGGGACCGGGCCCCTGGTGGAGCACGGATCTCGATCGATCGGCAGGCCGGCGGCGTAGAGGCCTCCGTGACGCTCGGCGTGCGGGTGTTGGGGCTCGGGGAGGTTGAGGTGGGCGCACAGGCCTGGGCGGCCTACGAACCGGGGCAGGGGCCATGACCGGCCCGGCGTCAGCCCGGCGCCGTTCCCGGTCCGCCCGGCGGCGGGATGAAAGGGGAAGCGCAGGTGCCGTGCTCGTGGTCGGGATCTGCCTCAGCATCTGCGCGGTCTTCTATGCGGCTGTCGTTCTCATCCACTGGTTCGCGGTCGCCCGGCAGGCGGAGCAGGCGGCGGAGCTCTCGGCGCTGTCTGCGGTCAGCGCGGCAGTCGCGGGAGACGACCCGTGCCGCGCGGCTGCGGAGACGGCCCGCCGTAACGAGGTGACGGTGGCGGCCTGCCGGGTCAGGGGTGAGGGGCGCCAGGTCGTCGTCGAGGTCACGGTTTCCGAGGGGGTCGCCCCGCGGCTCGCCGGGGCTCCGGCGACGATCCGGCGGACGGCGACAGCCGCGTCGAGCTGAGTCCCCTGGGGAGAGTGTCGAGCTGAGTCCCCTGGGGAGAGTACGGAGAGCGGTCGAGGTGGGCGCACAGGCCTGGGCGGCCCACGCACAGGGCGGGGCCATGACCGGACCGGGTACGGCCGGGCGCCGTCGAGGCGGTGCGCCCGGTGACGGGCTTCCGAATCACCCGGGGCGCCGGGCACGTTGAAGGGCGGCCACCGTGCTCAGCGTTGGCCACTTTGGAGGCATGCGGCGTCAGTGCGGGGGCGGTCGCCGAGCGTCGCTGCCGCGGCGATACCTCGGTGAGCCGAGGCGTCGGCGAGGACCTCCCGGACGGTCGACCTCGTTGATGGCATGCACACGCGGTGAACGGGCCCAGGTCGCAGGGTGGGCCTACACGAGCATCCACTGCGGTCTTGGGACGTGGCACGGGATGCTGATCGGACTCCTTTGGGCAGTCGGCCGTAGGCGCGAGGGCTGGTGTGATCGTGCTGGGGGTTGGGTGCCCCGGTCGTCTTTCGTTGGGGAGCGGCCGCTGGTTTCGAAGGAGCGGCGGATTGTCGTCTACTGGTTGTGCCGCGGGGTCGTCTGCATGAGGTGTGCGCGGTTGTTTGCGGCCGCAGGTCGCCTATGGAGAAGGACTGGGACTGGAGAGTCGGGAGAGCTCGGCAATCGGGTTCCGACCGTGTTCGCTCAGCCGCGTCCGTGATGTGGCCGAGAGTCTGGCGAAGGAGGTCCCCTGACACAAGGGACGAGACGAGGGGCGGGGTGGGGGAGGGGGAGGGGCCACAACGCGGAAACAGGGCAGAGACTGGCCCGGCGAACCAGGTGCCAGCGGTGAGCCCAACGCCGGGACGGGTCGCCGACATACTCGTCGGCGTCCAGGGCGCACGGTGGCTGCCCGCCGTCGCGGCGACCGATATCTGGCTTGGGTCGATGCGCCATTCCTGGGGTTCGCGATGCAACTAAAGTGTGGATCATGACCTACGTCGCCGCGGAAGACCGCTACGAATCCATGCCCTATCGGCGTCTCGGCACGTGCGGCCTGAAGCTGCCCGCCATCTCGCTCGGCCTGTGGCACAACTTCGGGGACGACAAGCCGCTCGAGACGCAGCGCGCCATCCTGCGTCGTGCCTTCGACAAGGGCGTCACCCACTTCGACCTGGCCAACAACTACGGACCGCCGTACGGTTCGGCCGAGATCAACTTCGGTCGGGTCTTCGCCGAGGACTTCGCTCCGTATCGCAACGAGCTCGTGATCTCGTCCAAGGCGGGCTGGGACATGTGGCCGGGCCCCTACGGCTTCGGGGGATCGCGTAAGTACCTGCTCAGCTCGCTCGATGACTCGCTGCAGCGGATGGGCCTGGACTACGTCGATATCTTCTACCACCACCGTCCCGACCCCGACACAACCGTCGAGGAGACGATGGCCGCCCTCGATCAGGCGGTCCGTTCCGGCAAGGCACTCTATGCGGGCATCTCGTCCTACTCGGCCGAGCTCACAGCCAAGGCGCAGGAGATCGCCCGTTCGCTCGGCACGCCGCTGATCATCCATCAGCCCTCCTACTCGATCCTGAACCGCTGGATCGAGGAGGGCGAACCGTCGCTGCTGCAGGCCGCCGCAGACAATGGCATGGGCGTCATCGGCTTCTCGCCGCTTGCCCAGGGCATGCTCACCGACCGCTACCTCGACGGGATCCCGGAGGGCTCGCGGGCCGCGCAGGGCAAGTCGCTCGACAGCGACCTCCTCTCCGAGGAGAACATCGAGCAGTTGCGTGAGCTCAACAAGATCGCAGAGGCGCGAGGGCAGAGCCTCGCTGAGATGGCGATTGCCTGGGCCCTCCGCGACCAGGGCGCCGCGTCTGTCACCTCCGTCGTGCTCGGTGCTTCCTCCGTCAAGCAGCTCGATGCCAACCTGGCCGCGCTCGGGAATCTCGAGTTCACCGCCGATGAGCTCGCCGCGATCGATCGTCACAGCGGAGTCGAGGGCGTCAACCTCTGGCAGGGAGCGACCGAGTCGGTCTGATCCTCCAACGGCGAGGCCGGTGACGATCCCAACTGGGGCGCCACCGGCCTCTTCTCCCCTCATCCGGAGTCGCCGCTCGAAGGCGCGAGGGCGGCCGTGGATACCGCTTGCGGGCCCGGCGGGTCGGACTTCCGCACGACGAGGTTGTGCCTGGCGTCGTCGGAAGGCGGTGCCCGCGACCGCCGACGCTCGCCGGGGGACTCCCGTTGGGTGGACGGTTGGGTCTGGCCGCTGGGCGTGATCTTCCCCGTCACTTGGCGGCCTCCGCCCCATCCGTCACTTGAGCAGCCCACCCACCCTTCCTTGAGCAGCCTCCGCTCGACCCAGTCGCGCGAGGCGTCGTCGAGAGGCGGTGGGTACGGCCGCGGACGAGGGAAGCGCCAGGACGCCAGGACGCAGGTTGGGCCTGGACCGGCCGGGTGCCGCCGGTATCGAACAGCCTCCGCACTCCGTTTCTTCGGCGGTTCCCGGACCGTCGTGCCGTGAGCAGCCTCGGTCCTTTCGATCCTCGAGTATCTCCGGCGCTCCGCTCCTTGAGCAGCCTCCGGTCGACGTGGAGACGTCGTCGAAGGGGTGGTGGCCACGACCGCAGGCAGGCGCAGAAGCCTGGATGGTGCAGGCCCATGACCCGAGTCGTCGGTGCCTCGGTGTGCTCGAGACCGCAGAGCTGATCGACTCGAGGACTCGACCGTCGACCTCCTGGCGCGGACTGCCCGGGGTGTGTCGCGCCCCACGCCCACAACCGGGGCGTCGGCCCGGACCGGCGGTCCTAGGATGACGGGGTGCAGCTCAGCGATACCGACCTCATCCGCCTCCGTGCCGACCTCATCGCCGTCGGATACCTCGTCGATGACGTCCTCGACCGGATCGGAGAACTCGGTCAGGCTGGCCTCGGTCGCAACATGACGGTGCCGGCCGACGTGGCGCTCGGCGAGGCGACCGACCTGCTCAGCACGCTGATCCGGCTCTTCCTCCTCCAGCAGAGCGTTCCTGCAGATCGTCTCGACGGGGTGGTCGACGCCGACGCCCTCGTCCGGGCCGGTTTCCTCAGCCTGGACGGCGACGCCGTGCGGGCGCTTGTCGATGTCCGTCCCTACGGCTCGCCCGACGACGGAGCCTCCGGATGGGTGGTCGCCGATCTCACGCCGGGGCTCGACCAGATCATCACGCCCACCCGGCCGGACTACGTGCTGGGCGTTTCGCCGGCCTCGACCACCCTCGCGCAGATCACCATGCGCATGCCGGTGGACACCGCGCTTGACCTGGGCACGGGGTGTGGGGTGCAGTCGCTCCACCTCGGCCGACACGCAGGCCGCGTCGTCGGCACCGACGTCAACGCCCGGGCCCTTGAACTCGCCGCGGTGACCGCGGCCCTCAACGAGGCGGACATCGACCTGCGCGCTGGCTCCCTCTACGAGCCGGTCACGGGCGAACGGTTCGACCTCATCGTGTCCAACCCGCCGTTCGTCATGTCACCCCCGAGCGCCGACGGAGACACCCTCGTCTACCGCGAAGCCAACTTCGAGGCCGACCTGCTCGTCGAGACACTCGTCCGCGGCGCAGGGGAGCATCTGACGCATGGCGGCAGCCTCCAGTTGCTCACCAACTGGGCCGTGCTGGATCAGCCGTGGGAAGAGCGGCTCGCCGGATGGGTTCCCGACGGCTGCGACGCCTGGGTGATCGAACGTGAACGGCTCGACGTGTTCAGCTACATCGAGATGTGGCTGACCGACGCGGGGCTCGCAGGAACAGAGCGGTGGCGGCCCGCCTATGACGAGTGGCTCGGTTATTTCGAGAAGCTTGGGATCTCCTCCGTCGGCATGGGCTGGATCCAGATCACCAGGGCCGGTCGCGATGAACCACACCGCCGTTTCGAGAGCTGGCCTCACGCGGTCGCGCAGCCGGTCGGCGATGTGTTCGCCCGCAATGCCTCCGCGGTCGACGCCTACCGCCTTCCCACGGGTGAGCTGCTCGCCTCGCGGCCGCGTCTCGTCGATGTCGACCAGGAGACCCTTGGACGCCCCGGTGCCGCCGATCCGGAACACGTCATCTTCCGCCAGCGGGTAGGCCTGCTGCGCGCGATCAAGGCCGACACCGCGCTGGCCGCGGTGCTCGGTGCCCTGGACGGCGACCTCACGCTTGCGCAGGTGATCGGGGCCGTCGCCCAGGTGCTGGACATCGCCGCGGCCGACCTGGGCGCAGCCGTCATCCCCGAGGTGCGCCAGGCGCTCCTCGACCAGTTCCTTACCCTCGAGGAGTGACCATGGACCGTGCCGGGATCTGGCAGATCATCATCGAAGAACGGCTTGGCATCCGTGACCTGCTGCGCTCGCTCACCCCTGCGCAGTGGGACGAGCCGAGCCTGTGCGACGGCTGGCGGGTCCGTGACGTCGCCGCCCACCTGATCGCGAACCCGCAGCTCGACGTCGCGGCCACCCTGCGGTTCGTCGGCGGCATGTGGCGCGGGTACGACACGGCCGTCCGACTCGACGGCGTGCGGAGGGGCAGCGCTCCCGTCGAGCAGATCCTCGACCAGTGGGACCGCTTCGCCGAGGTGCGCAGACACCCCTTCGTCACGTCGATCAGGGAGCCGCTGATCGACGTGCTCGTGCATCAGCAGGACATCGCCCGACCCCTCGGCATCAGACGAGATCTCAATCCCGCAGGCGTCGGAGAGGCGATCGACAGGGCAGACTGATGGCCGTGGCGATGGGTGGCGGCTCGTGCGGTCGGTGCGCATGGTCGCCACCGACGCCGACTGGCAGGCGGGCCGCGGCCCCGAAATCCGAGGGCCCATCGGTGAACTGCTGATGCTGACCTGCGGAAGGACGGCCACGCCCGGCAGCGTCGAGGGCCCCGGGATCGCTGAGCCTGCCTGAACGGCCAGGGGCTGGGTCGGACCGGGCTCGCGCCCGGTCCGGCGATGCCATGGGACCCGGCGACCGATGAAGGGGTCAAGACCGTGCACGGATCTACAAGGAGCGCGGTTCGTGCCAATAGAGGCACCGCCGGCGCTCACCGTAGGTCTGTGCGCGTCACCTGGAAGTCAAGTCCGGCTCCGGTCAGGGAAGCCGGAGTCCGAGCCCCAGCCACGCCGCGAAGCGCTCCAACTCTTCGGCCACACCGCCGCGCAGCGCGGCGTCGGCCTCGACGTCCCAGTGAAGCGCCGCGACCCGCAGCAGGCCCGCTTCGCGGTCGCTGCGGGCGTCCACCTTCCCGACCAGGTCGGCGCCGTGAAGGACCGGGAGCGCGAACGCGCCCCAACGACGCTTCGCCGCAGGGGTGTACTGCTCCAACGCATAGTCGAAGCCCCACAGGTCGCGCATCCTCGTCCTCGGCAACAGCAGGCGGTCCAGCGGCGACAGGACGCTGACCCGGGGAGCGACCGGGCCGAGCTCGGCATCCGGGGCGAGCCGCCAGAGCCCCCGCGTCCCCTCGACCCGCACCTCGCGCCCGGCATCGCCGACCCACTTCGGCCGGGCGAGCCCGAGCGAGACGAGTCGACGCCGGTCCAGCTCGGCCGAGGCCTCCTCCCGGCCGAGCGCCTCGACCTCGGGAAGGATCCGGGAGGCCAGGTCCCACACCCGGACGGCGCCGCGCCGCTCCGCGACCGCAACGTCGCCGGATCCCTGCAGCGCCTCCAGCATCATCGCGACATTGCGCGAAGTGTTCCAGCCTGACGACCGAAACGGCACCGTCGCTGTGTCCTCGATGTCCGGCTGGGGGACGGGCCCGTCCATCCGCAGCGTCTCGAGGACGTCGTCACGGAAACCGGCGTTCGCCTCGACCCAGGCCGCAGTCCTCGGGTGGGTCTCAGCCCAGGCCTCCATCTCGCCGCGCAGCAGAGGCAGGTCAGAGACCGGACGCAGCAGGATGTTCAACGGCTCGGTGGGGATCGGCTGGTCGAGGTGTTCGAAGAGCGACAGCTCGACCTCGGCCGCCCTGCGCACGTCGTCGAACGAGATCGACTCCCCGAGCCGGGTGTAGGCGATGTGCTCGGCAGACGGAGCGACGATGTCGGTCACGTTGACCGGCAGATGAGTCAGCGCGGAGACGACGGCGAGCAGGTCGTCTCGCTGCTCGCCATCGAGCTGCTGTGCCCGCACAGCGGCCGCGCGCCCCTGCTCCTTCGTGAGCGTCTCCATGAATCAACCCTATTGGCGCCCAGTGACGATCACCACAATCGAATCGCTATCTATATTGCAAACCTAGCTAGATGGTGTCACGATGGAGTCGTGACGCAGCAGACATGGCCGACGCCCTGGGTGAAGGGGTTCCTCGAACTCGCCGTGCTCGCTGTGATCGGGAGGGCCGAGACTTACGGCTATGAACTGTCGAAGGAGCTGACCGACGCTGGTTTCGGCGAGGTCAAGGGAGGCACCCTGTATCCGATTCTCGGACGGCTCGAGGAGGCCGGGCTCGTCACGACGACGTGGCGCACGGGTGAACACGGGCCGGGGCGCAAGTACTACGCGATCACGGAGAAGGGGACCGCCGAGTTGTCCCTTCGCGCACTCAACTGGGACCGGTTCTCCGCGGCCGTCACCGATCTCGTGAAGGAACAGTCATGAACAACGACAAGTACCTCGACGACCTCACCTCCGAACTCCGTGAGCGTGACGTGCCCGGGGTCAGGATCGGCGAGATCCTCGCCGAAGCCCAGAGCCACCTCGCCGAGAGCGGTGAGCCGGCCGAGCAGGCGTTCGGCACCCCGGCACAGTACGCCGACTCGCTGGTGGCGGCGCGCCCCGTTCCCCGAGTGCGCTACGGCCTGGTGATCGCGATCTCCGGATCCCTCGGAGTCCTTGGAGGGATGCTGGTCCTGCAAGGCATCTTCTCCCTCCTCGGATGGTCGGAGCAGGTGTTTGGGCTTCCCGGCTGGCTGCTCATCGTCGTCGGGCTGATCTGCCTGGGCGGGCTCTCGCTCTACGTCCGCGCGCTCGTGGACCCCGTCATCGACCCACGCGACGGGCGCGAGGTGAAGTTTCCCCTGGGCAGGTGAGCCCCGCTCAGGATCTCGACTTTCGGCGGTGACTCAGAACGCGGGGCCGGTCCTACACTCGGTCCCCTAGGAGAGGGGATCAGATGAGGGGTCGGCGCCTCGGGGCAGGGATTGCACTGCTCGCCTCGTCGTTCCTCGTGGGACTCGCGCCGCACGCCGAGGCCGATGTGAAGGGGCTCACGGAGACCAACGCCGCACGATACGTGGTGGCCGCGGACAAATCGGCGGTCAAGGTCGGCGTCACGATGTCGCTGCGCAACACCCTTCCCGACCAACGCTGCGGCAACCAGCTCCGCTACTTCTACTTCACCAGCTACCAGCTACCAGCTACCAGGTGCCCGTACCCGCGGGCGCGAGCAACCTGCGGGCCACCTCTGGAGGCTCGACCCTGACGGTCACGACGGAGGGCGGTACGGAGGCGAGCATCAGGATCGCGTCGATCGCCTTCCCCCAGCTGCGCTACGCACGCACCCGGGAGATCACGCTCACCTACGACCTGCCCGGTGCCGAGCTCCGATCAAAGGACCCCACGCGGGTGGGGAAGGGCTTCGCGGCCTTCACCGCCCTCGCCTGGGGGGAGCCCGGCCGGACGACGCTCGACATCGTCGCTCCGGAGGGCTACGACTTCCACTCCACGAGCGAGATCTTCACGGAGACCGCGGCCGACTCGTCCGTCACCCGGCGGGCGAGCGAGCACACGGACGAGACCGGCATCTGGGCGTTCGTCACCCTGCGCGACCCGGCGCAGACCGCTGAGCGGAGCATCACCGTCGGTGGCGACGAGGTCAGCCTGCTCAGCTTCCCAGGGGACGAGGCGTGGGCCGACTTCGTCGACCAGAAACTCGCCGAGGGCGTCCCTGCGCTCGAGGAACTCCTCGCAACGCCGTGGCCCGGCGGCCTCGACACCGTCCGCGAAGACGTCTCCCCGACGGTCACCGGCTACGCCTGGTTCGACTTCACGAAACGCGAGATCCTGCTGGGCGAGGAGCTCGACACCCAGCTCCTCCTGCACGAGACCTCCCACGCATGGCTCAACGACGACCACCTCTCGGGACGCTGGCTCCAGGAGGGTCTCGCCGAGGTCGTGTCGCGACGACTCGCGCCGAGGATCGGTGGCGAAGAGACCCCCTCCGATGTCCCGAAGCGCGACTCGGACCCGGCGTTCCCGCTCAGCCAGTGGCGCAACCCGACCGGGCTCGCGGTCGGCGAGACCGACGAATACGGCTATGCGGCGGCCCACGCCGCTGTCAACGAACTGATCGGTGGCCTCGAGGACGAGGACTTCACCACCGTCGTGCAGGCGGCCCTCGCGGGCGAGTCCGCCTACGAGCCCCCGGGAAGCGAGGACAACCGGGGCACGACCGACTCCCGACGCTTCCTTGACCTTGTCGAGTCGCGCGGGGGCAACACGGACGCCGACCAGACCTACGCGACCTGGGTGCTCGACGACGACGCTGCCACCACTCTTGAACAGCGCTCGGTCGCCCGCGACGACTATGCGGCGGTCGACGCAGCCGACGAAGGATGGCTACCGCCAAGGGGGCTGCGGATCGCCATGTCCCGCTGGGACTTCGGCGGCGCGGGTGACCTGATGGGTGCCCTCGGTGAACAGGCCGAGGCTGCGGGGGAGCTGCAGCAGGCTGCTGCGGCGGCCGGCCTCGAGCTCGCGGGTGAGGTGCGCGAAGGTTACGAGAACGCGGAGGACGAGGCCGCATACTCGGACTCGGCAGAGCTGCTGGCCGAGACGGGCGAGAGCCTCGAACGGGTCGAGGGGGCACGCGCAACGGTGGAGGGGGCGGCCGATCCGCTCTCCGACCTCGGCATCCGGCTGCTTCGCACCGAGGCTGCCGTGGCGGGGGCGCGCGAGGCCTTTTCGGACGGAGACCTGGCGACCGCGGGTGAGCGGGCGGCGCTGGCCACTGAGCAGACGCGCTGGGCACCGTGGCTCAGCGCCAGCCTGATCCTCGTCACCGCCCACACGGTCGGCGGCCTCATAGTCGGGCTCGTCGCCCTTGTCAGGAGGCCACGCAGGGTGCGTCCAGCGGCTCCGTCCGGCCCGCCTCTGTCCGGCGGAGAAGGACCGCCAGCGACAACCGGTGATGGGACCTATTGACCTCGCAGGCTATTGTTCGCAATGTTTCCCATCGGAAAGGGGCAGAGCTGATGGCTTCCAAGCGTCTCGTCATCGTCGAGTCACCGACCAAGGCGACCAAGATCGCCGGCTATCTCGGTCGCGACTACATCGTCGAATCGAGCCGTGGACACGTCCGCGATCTGCCGACCTCCGCCGCGGAGGTTCCCGCCAAGTACAAGGGTGAGAAGTGGGCGCGCACCGGCGTCAACGTCGACGACGACTTCCAGCCCATCTACGTCGTCTCGCCCGACAAGAAGGCAACCATCAAGGACCTCAAGTCCAAGCTGGCAGGGGTCGACGAACTCCTGCTCGCCACCGATGGTGACCGCGAGGGCGAGGCCATCGCGTGGCACCTGATGCAGGAGCTCAAGCCGAAGGTCCCCGTCAAGCGCATGGTGTTCCACGAGATCACCAAGCCCGCGATTCTCGAGGCCGTCGAGAATCCGCGTGACCTCGACGTCGCCCTCGTCGATGCCCAGGAGACCCGCCGCATCCTCGACCGGCTCTACGGCTACGAGGTCTCGCCCGTGCTGTGGAAGAAGGTCATGCCCCGGCTTTCTGCGGGCCGCGTGCAGTCTGTCGCCACCCGACTCGTCGTCGACCGCGAACGCGAGCGGATCGCCTTCGTCCCTGCCGGCTACTGGGACCTCGACGTCATCCTCGATGCCGGTGCCGACGCCGACCCCCGCAACTTCCCGGCGCGCCTCGTCGACCTCGACGGCACCCGCATCGCGCAGGGCCGCGACTTCGACTCAAAGGGCCAGGCCAGGAGCCAGGACCTCCTCGTGCTCGACGAGGCGTCCGCCCGTCGGATCGCCGAACTGCTGGCCGAAGCCAAGCTCGGGGTCACCTCCGTCGAGTCGAAGCCATACACGCGCCGTCCCTACGAGCCGTTCCGCACCACCACCATGCAGCAGGAGGCAGGCCGCAAGCTCGGCTTCTCCGCGCAGCGCGCCATGTCTGTGGCTCAGGAGCTCTACGAGAAGGGCTTCATCACCTACATGCGAACCGACTCGATCTCGCTGTCGGGCCAGGCCATCAACGCCGCCCGCCAGCAGGTCCGCGACCTGTTCGGTGAGCGGTTCCTTCCCGAGAAGCCGCGCGTCTACACCTCGAAGGTCAAGTCCGCGCAGGAGGCCCACGAGGCCATCCGCCCCGCAGGTGACACCTTCCAGCACCCGGACCAGACCGGCCTCACCGGCGACACGTTCCGGCTCTACCAGCTGATCTGGCGCCGCACGCTCGCCTCGCAGATGGCCGATGCCCGCGGCGAGTCCGTGACGATCCGGATCGACGCGTTGCTCGCGGGTTCCGCCGACGACGCAAAGGAAGCAGGCCTCGTCGCCTCCGGACGCACCATCACCTTCCCCGGCTTCCTCAAGGCCTACGTCCAGGGCACCGACGACGACTCGGCCACCGACGACGCGCAGACCCGCCTGCCCATCCTAGAGAAGGGCCAGGACCTCGCCGTCGCGAAGGCCGAACCGGCGGGCCACGAGACCCGTCCCCCCGCGCGCTACACCGAGCCGTCGCTCGTGGCGAAGCTCGAGGAACTGGAGATCGGCCGCCCGTCGACCTACGCCTCGATCATCCGCACCATCACCGCCCGCGACTACGTCTTCAAGAAGGGCTCGGCGCTCGTGCCGACCTGGCTCGCGTTCGCCGTCACCAGGTTGCTGGAGGAGCACTTTTCCGAGCTGGTCGACTACGACTTCACCGCCCAGCTCGAGGACCAGCTCGACGAGATCGCGGCGGGCAGGGCAAAGCGGCTGCAGGTGCTCTCCGACTTCTACCGCGGGCCTGACGGTGACGCCCACCAGGGCCTGGAGACGCTCGTCACCGAGCTGGGTGACATCGACGCGAGGGCGCTGTCGACCTTCCCGCTCGGCGACTCCGGCATCGACGTGCGCGTCGGCCGTTACGGCACCTATGTGGAGGCCTCGGACGGCAGGCGGGCCAACGTGCCCGAGGACACCCCGCCCGACGAACTGACCGTCGCCCTTGCAGAGGAGCTGCTCAGCCGCCCCCTCGACGAGGAGCGCCAGCTTGGCACCGACGAGGCCTCCGGCAACCTCATCGTCGCCAAGAACGGCCGCTTCGGACCCTACGTCACCGAGGTGCTGCCCGAGGACGCTCCGAAGTCGGCCAAGGCGCGCACAGGGTCGCTGTTCAAGTCGATGTCGATCGACTCGATCGACCTGGAAGCCGCGCTGAAGCTGATGAGCCTTCCCCGCGTGGTCGGCACAGATCCCGACGGCGTCGAGATCACGGCGCAGAACGGCCGTTACGGCCCCTACCTCAAGCGGGGCACCGACTCGCGTTCGCTGACCAGCGAGGAGCAGATCTTCGACATCACCCTCGACGAGGCGCTCGCTATCTACGCGCAGCCGAAGACGAGGGGTCGGGCGGCCACCGCCGCGCCGCTGAAGGAGTTCGGCAACGATCCCGTCTCCGGAAAGCCGGTCGTGTTGAAGTCGGGCCGGTTCGGGCCCTACGTCACCGACGGTGAGACGAACGCGACCCTTCGCCGCGACGACTCCCCGGAGGAGATCAGCAACGAGCGCGCCTTCGAGCTGATCGCCGAGAAGCGCGCGAAGGGGCCCGCCCCCAAGCGCAAGCCCGCGGCGCGCAAGACGACCACCCGCAAGGCCCCGGCCAAGAAGGCACCCGCGAAGGCACCGGCGAAGAAGGCGCCGGCGAAGAAGGCATCCTCCTGAGCCTCTGTCGGAGCGCAGACATGAGGTCAGTCCCGACACTAGGGTTGCGGCATGGGTAAGAAGCGACGCCGCATGGAGGTCCTGCGGCTGGAGGTTCCCTACAGCTCCGAGGCTCCCCAGCTGACATCCGAGTCGGTCGGACTGCCGCGCGTCATGCGACGTCCGGCGGCGAGCCTCACCATGGACGCGACGATCCTCGACGCGGCGGACGGGCGCCTGCTGCGCGACGGCGTGGTCGTCGCGCACCGCGTGGTCGGCGGGCTGGGGGAGTGGTACATCGCGGCCCCCCGCTGGGCCCCGTCACTTCCCGAGGAACAGGCGCACCCGCTCGGCTCGGACGGGGACCTGCCAGAGGAGTTCGCCCGGCTCCTGAAGCCGATCGTCCGGCACGCCGTGCTCGGTCCGATCGCCGCCATCAACAGCGAACGCGACGAGTGGGCCCTGCGCGACGACGACGGCGAGATCGCCGCCCACGTCAAGGACGAGAAGGTCACCATCCGGCGCAGTGGCATCACGACCGCCCGGTTCCGTGAGATCACCATCACGCCGACCAGGGCGCTCACGGGCCAGCAGCGCGACTTCCTGCTCAGCGCTGCCCGAGCCGTCAACGCGACGGTCGTCGACTCCTACCCGAGCCTGCAGCAGCGCCTCGGAGCGCCCGCGACGGGCCTGACGAACTTTCCCCGCCCCGAGCCCATGCGACGCGACTTCACCCTTGAGGAGTTCGCAACCGAGGTGTTCGCGGAGCACCTTCAGGGCATCGTGCGGGCCGACCTCGAACGCCGGGCCGAGCAGAGCGACGACCTCGGCCCGCTCAACGCGCAGCTGTGGGCCTTCGGACGCGACCTGAGGGGCCTCGCCCCGGTCCTTGAGCCCGGCTGGCGGCAGAGCACGGAGAAGGCGCTCGACGGCCTCCCGTACGAGAGTGCGGCAGACATCGAAGCCCCCGTGCTCGACGTGCTCGACGCGCTGGTCGGCGCGGTGCTCGCGCCCCGGCTCGGCGACCTGTCCCAACGCCCCGCGGCGGAGGTCCTGTTCGACCGCGCCGAGCAGGCCACCTACATCCTCGCCGACCGCTGCCGCGCCCTCGAGCTCGCCTCGCCCGATGACCGGTGGCTCGCCGCTCTACGCGCGGCCGAGCAGCTCGACGTGGCCGCGAGCGTCGCGGCGCCGCTGTTCCCCAAGACCATGGGCAGGTTGCTCGCGCAGCTGGAGGAACTCCTCGACGACCTGCGCGGCTCCGCGCTGGGCGCGATGGACAGCGACCCCGAACTGGACGGGCTCTCCGCAGGCCAGGCGTACCAGCTGGGGCTTGACGCAGAGCGGACCAGGTCGCGGGTCCGGACGCGGCGCGCCCAGTTCATCGAACGCTGGCCCGACCGGGTGATCGCCGCGCGCAAGGCGCTGGCCAAGGCCGAGAAGAAGAGGCAGAAGAAGAAGCGATGAGTGGACTGTTCGTGGTGTTCGAGGGCGGCGACTCGGTCGGGAAGACCACACAGGTCGACCTGCTGAGCCGTTGGCTTGACGAGCGTGGCCTCGCGCACGTCAGGACGCGCCAGCCCGGCGGGACCGAGGTCGGCACCGAGCTGCGCAGGCTGGTGCTCGACCCGGCCTACGGCGACGTGTCCCCGCGGGCCGAGGCGCTCATGTACGCCGCTGACAAGGCCCAGCACGTGCACGAACTGATCGCGCCTGCGCTCGAACGCGGAGAGATCGTGATCAGCGACCGCTATGTCCTGTCGATGATCGCCTACCAGGGTGCGGGGCGCGAGCTGGCCATGGACGACATCGCACACTTCGGCTGGTGGGCCGTCGGCGGGCTCCGACCCGATCTGACCATCCTGCTCGACGCGGACCCCGGCGATGCGGTCGCGAGGATCGCGGAGAAGGACCGGCTCGAACAGGCAGGCATCGACCTGCACCACCGCGCACGGGCCTTCTTCCTCGACCAGGCAGCCGCAGATCCCGACCACTTCCTCGTGATCAACGCCCGCGGCACCCGCGAGGACATTTCGTCCCAGATCCGTCAGAGGGTCGAATCGCTCCTGCCTGGATAAGACTGAACCACGCTGTGGCCGCGGGTATTCCGCGATTCTCCCCACAGCGAAATCCGTCGGAAATAGCCGTTCCGGGCGTTCCCAGACGGCCTCCATGCGTGTTTGACTCCTGCATCAGAAGGAGGCGACATGTTCTATCCCATCGCACGACGCGCGGTCGACTACATGCGCGTCTCCAGCGCCCTGTGTCCGGCCTGACGAGCCCCTCCCCGTCAGATCGAACCCAGGAATCCTCATGCTCAAATTCGTCCTTCTCGCCCTCGTCGGCCTCGCCGCCCAACTCGTCGACGGCTCGCTCGGCATGGCATACGGCGTCACCTCAACCACCCTGCTGCTCGCCATCGGGACCAACCCCGCCATGGCCTCGGCCACCGTCCACCTCGCCGAGATCGGCACGACGCTCGCCTCTGGCGTCTCACACCACCGCTTCGGCAACGTCGACTGGAAGGTCGTCGCCCGGATCGGCATCCCAGGCGCCGTCGGCGCCTTCCTCGGCGCGACGGTGCTCTCCCAGTTGAGCACCGAGGCCGCAGCGCCGCTGATGGCCGTGATCCTGCTGGTCCTCGGCATCTATGTGCTGATCCGCTTCACCTTCTTCGGCATCTCAACCAGGCACCTCGGACGGCGACTCCCGACGAAGTTCCTGGCCCCGCTCGGCATCTTCGCGGGCTTCGTCGACGCCACCGGCGGCGGAGGTTGGGGGCCGGTCGGCACGCCCGCCCTGCTCGCGAGCGGCCGGATGGAGCCCCGCAAGGTGATCGGCACCATCGACGCGAGCGAGTTCCTCGTCGCCATCGCCGCCAGCCTCGGGTTCCTGATCGGCCTCGGTGGCCAGGGCATCGTGTGGTGGATGGCGCTCGCGCTGCTTCTCGGAGGGCTGATCGCGGCGCCCATCGCCGCGTGGCTGGTGCGCCACCTTCCTCCGCGGATCCTCGGTGCGGCCGCCGGATCGGCGATCGTGATCGTCAACATCCGCTCCCTGCTGAAGGCCTTCGACATCCCGTCGGCCGCGCACCTTCCCCTCTACATCGCGGCCTTCACCGTCGCCGTGCTGGCCATCGGCTGGTCGGTGCGCTCGCATCTGCGCACCCGTGGTCAGGAGGCTGCGGCCACGGAGGCTGTGGACGAGGGCGCGACCGAGGGTGATGCTGTCGTCGCCTGATGGCAGGATTGCCCTCATGGGTGACGTCTACTCCGAACTGATCGGCCAGGGGCGCGCGGTGGAGACGCTGCGTCGCGCCGTCGAGGGACGTCGCCACGCCATGACCCACGCCTGGCTGTTCGTCGGGCCTCCCGGCTCAGGCCGCTCCAACGCGGCGAAGGCGTTCGCCGCAGCCCTCCAGTGTCCACGCGGGGGCTGCGGCGAATGCGAGGAGTGCCGCACCACCCTCTCCGGAGCACACCCCGACGTGACGCTGCTTCGCACGGAGCAGTTGTCGATCGGCGTCGACGAGGTGCGTGCGCTTGTCGGAAGGGCGAACCTCAGCCCGGTGAAGGGCCGCTACCAGATCGTCGTGGTCGAGGATGCCGACCGGATCACCGAGCGGGGCGCGGACGCGCTGCTCAAGGGGCTGGAGGAGCCGGCTCCGAAGACCGTGTGGCTCCTGTGCGCCCCCAGCCCGGATGACGTGATCATCACCGTGCGTTCCCGCAGCCGCGTGATCAAGCTGGTCACTCCGAGCGACGAGGCCGTCACCGAACTGCTCGTCCAACGCGACGGCATCCCCGCGGCGCTCGCCGCGCACTCGGCCCGTGCGGCGCAGGGGCACATCGGGCGGGCGCGGATGCTCGCCCGCAACGAGGAGGCGAGGATCCGGCGCAGGGAGATCCTCGCCCTGCCAGGGCGGCTCACGTCGGTGACCGCCTGTCTCGACGCGGCCCACAACCTCGTCGACTCCGCGGCCGAGGAGGCGAAGCAGGCCACCGCCGAACTGGACGCCAAGGAACTGGCCGCGCTCCAGGAGGCGCTCGGGCTCGGCACCCGCGGGGTGAAGCCGCGCAACGCCCAGGCGGCACTGCGAGACCTGGAGGACCAGCAGAAGGCCCGCGTGAAGCGGCTCCAGCGCGACGCGCTCGACCGCGTGCTCACCGAGTTCACCGCGTACTACCGCGACGTGCTCGCCACCCAGACCGCCCCAGAGGTGAGCCTCGTCAACTCCGATCTGGCCGACGAGATCACCCCCATCGCCAGGCGCTCAACGCCGGAGCAGACGGTCCGGGCGCTCGACGCCATCCTGCGCGCCCGCACGGCGCTCGAGGGCAACGTCGCCCCGCTGCTCGCCCTCGAGGCCCTGCTGATCTCGCTCTCGCTCGCAGGCCGGACCTGACCCGCCCGGGCGTGTCACCCCGGATCGACGGCGCTGTCGGTGTCAAGATGTGGTGCAAGAATGCCCACGGATAGGGGAATCGCGACATGTCCAACAACGATTGGCGGCAGGTCGGCACTCCGCGCGAGGCCGATGACTGGAGCCAGGAGCAGGACGACTACGGCGTGCCTGTCGAGGCCAACGAATGGGACGACTACTCCTCGGAGCAGACCGTCCCCGTTCCCACGCCACAGCCCACCGCGCCGGAAGGTGCGAGCTCGGACGAGTCCTCAGAGCCGGTCGTCGCGGACGAGTCGATCTTCCGCTCGGACGCTTCCGAGGCCGACATCGCCGCGGATGAGCCGGTCGCTGATGCTCCCGTGGATCAGCCGATCGCTTACGACGCTCCTGTCGACGAGCCCGACGACGCTCCCGCCGATCAGCCCGTCGCCGACTCGGCCGCGCCCCTTGCCGGTGACGAGACCCGCAGCGACGCCGACGTCGAGCAGGCATCTGGCGCAGACGACCACGGCGCTCAGATCGCCGATCAGCCGTTGGCCGGTGACCGCGCCGACGACGTCCCTCCGCGGCCCACCGTCGTGTTCCCTGAGGACCAGGTCGAACCGTCGCCTGAGGCGCAGCCCGAGTTCTTCGGGGATCCGGACCAGACGATGGTGCGTGAACCGGCCTCCCAGGCGGTCGAGAGCGAGTCCGAACGCGCGGTCGACGCGCCGATCGCCGCTCCCGATCCGGCCGATGAGCGCTTGATCGACGATTCCCACACCGAGACCGTGCTCGACCAGCCGACCGCGGACCGCGACGTCGCTCCCGCAGCTGAGGACGAGCTCGTCCAGGCCGGCGAGCCCACCCTCGGCCCCGTCGACGAGCCGCTGCCGCCCGAGCCGATGGATGCGCCCCTCCCCGCCACCGAACCGGCAGACGACCTGCGTGAGGAGGGTGTCGCCTATGTCGCCCCCGCAGTCGCGGCCGAACGCGAGTCCGTGATCGAGGAGACCAGCTACAAGCCGGCGGACGACCAGGCGCCGCTCGTCGATCAGACCACGACCGCGGACGACGCGGCCAACCCGGAGGACGAGTCCATGACCGAGACCCGGCAGCACGACGCCGCCGCAGCCCCCTTCGCCCGCCCGGTGGGCGCCGAGGAGGCCGCTGCCGTCGGAGCGACCGCCTCGATGGCGGGCCTCTATCGCGACGACAATGGCGAGCACACCCAGGTGATCGACACCCGCGGTTCGCTCGAGGCCGAGGCGGCCGAGGAGGAGCAGCGCGCCGAGCAGCTCCGGCTCGAGAAGGAGGCTCGCGACCAGCGACTCGGACTCGTGGCCACCTCGGAGGCCAACGCCCTGCGCGACCCCGCGCCTCTTCGCCGCCCCGGCGTCGGCGGGTTCGGCAGCTTCGGGCTGCTCGTGCTGCGACTTGTCCTCGCCTTCGTGCTCGGCGTCGCCGCCTGGCAGATCCTCGGCAACGTGACGCGAACCGCCGAATACCTCGAGCAGACCGTCCTGCCGTACACCCGCGAGATCGCGTGGGGCCTCGGGTTCACCCTCGCGGCCATGGCCGTGATGCTGGTGCTCGGGCTCGGGGTGCGGATCGTGGGCCTCCTGCTGGCCGTGATCTCCGGTGCCGCCCTCGCCTTCCTGCGCTGGGGTCCGTTCCCGATCTTCGTGGAGAACATGGAAGGCTTCCGCGGCGACAAGGAACTCGTCCTGCTGGCCATCGGCATCCTGCTGTTCTCCATCGGAGGCGGAAAGGCAGGCATCGACGGAGCCATCTCCAAGGCGCGCTGGAACTCAAGGCAGGCCAAGCGCCACTGATCCTCTGACGCAGACGAGGCCCCCGGTCACCACCGGGGGCCTCATGCTTGTCGGCGCCCGTTAGTCTGTGATCCATGGCGAAGGTGATGGCGGTGGCGTTCGAGCGCCACGGCCAACTGCACTACCTCGACCCGGGCGAACGCGACTACCGGGTCGGGGACTGGGTGCTGTACCCGACAGCTGACGGCGACGAACTGGCCCAGTGCGTGTGGGCCCCCGAGGAGGCGCGCGAGGGGTTCGGTGAACTGCCTGTGTGCGCCGGTCCCGCGGAGCCGTCCGACCATGAACGCGATGAGACCAACCGGCGGATCAGGGCTTCGGCCGCAGAGACGGCCCGCGAGCTGATCGCGCGTCACGGGCTGCCCATGAAGGTCGTCGGGACCGACTACCTCGACCGCTCCGACCAGTTCGACCGGATGGTGGCCGTCTACTTCACAGCCCCCCACCGGGTCGACTTCCGTGCCCTCCTGAGCGAGCTGGCGCGCGCCCTCGAGGCGAGGGTCGACCTGCGCCAGGTCGGCGCGCGTGATGCCGCGAGGTTGATCGGGGGAGTCGGCAGCTGCGGCAGACAGCTGTGCTGCACCACCTTCCTCACCGACTTCGACCCCGTCTCGGCCCGCCTCGCAAAGCTGCAGGGACTTGCGTCCAACCCGCTGCAGATAGCCGGGGCATGCGGACGGCTGATGTGCTGCCTGAAGTACGAACATCGCCTGTATGTCGACTTCCTCAACCGCGCCCCCGAGGTGGGGGAGCGGGTGGAGGTGGACGAGGAATCCGGCGTCGTCGTCGGGCACAACGTCCCGGCGGGTCAGGTGATCGTCCGGACCCGCACGAGCGGGGTGATCCGCTGCCCCCTCGAATCGGTATGTTCGACGCGGCTAGCCCGAGTAGGAGAGGAACCGCATGAGTAGGTCGGTCCAGGTGATCCAGATGATTCTGGCGGCGATCGCGATCGCACTGGTCGGGGCGCTGTTCCTGGGCAACATGCTCGGCGGCCGCAGCCGCGACGTGCCTGCCTCGCCGACCACCGTCGGACCGTACACGCCCGATCCGGTGGCCGAGGGTGAGCGGATGCCCGGCATGCCCGAGAAGAAGATCTCCGAGTACGAGACCTTCCCGGCGGGAAAGAACGACAACGCCGACCGTCAGACCGACTACAAGGCCTCGGGAACGCCCCGCGTCGAGTTCCTCGACTCGCTTGGCGACTACTCCGACTACGCATCCCAGGTCGTCGACTGGGAACTCTGCCCAGATTCCCAGAAGGCGCAGTGCGCGACCATCACCGCTCCGCTCGACTGGGACGAGCCCGAGGGCGAGGCCATCGAGATCGCGGTGCGCCGCGTCCCGTCTGGCGACTCGTCGCGCGGCCCCCTCTTCTTCAACCCCGGCGGCCCCGGGTTCGGCGGGCAGGGCTACGCCGAGTCGATGGCTGGGCGCTTCGTCAACTACGACGCCGTCGGCTGGGACCCTCGCGGGACGGGGCAGTCCACGCACGTCGTGTGCGGCGGGCTCAAGAGCACCGACGCGTTCATGAACCTCGACGGCAGCCCCGACGACGCCGCGGAGGACACGGCGCTGCGCGACGGCGCGAAGACCTTCGCAAAGGAGTGCCGCGACGGCTCGGCCCAACTGCTCGACCACATCACCACCATCGACGTGGTGCGCGACCTCGACCTGCTGCGGCACCTCCTCGGCGCCGAAAAGCTGAACTACGTGGGCGTCTCCTACGGCACCTACGTGGGAGCCACCTACGCGCAGCTGTTCCCCAACTCCGTCGGACGGCTCGTGCTGGACGCCGCCGTCGACATCACGGGAAAGGACGAGGTGCCGCAGGTCGCGGGCTTCGAACTCGCCCTGAACAACTTCACGAAGTGGTGCGCAGGCTCCGATCTGTGTGAGCTCGGCGACGATCAGTTGGCGATCAACGACGACATCGCGTCCTTCCTCTCCGGCCTGGACGCCAAGCCGCTGAAGGTCGGCAACCGCGAACTGACCCAGACCCTCGGCGCCTCCGGCGTCGCCATGTTCCTCTACGAGGACGACACCGCCTACCGCACCCTGGCCGATTTCCTGAAGGCGGGGATGGCCGGTGACGGCGAGCCGCTCCTGCAGGCCGCCGACGCCATGAACGGCCGTGCAGGAAATGGCTACGACACGATCGCCTACGCCTTCCCCGCCATGGCATGCGTCGACGGCGTCGACGAGGGGGCCGCCCCGGTGCTCGAAGACTGGCGCGAGACCTTCGACGAGGCCCCCGTCCTCGCCCCCAACATGGGCACGAGCTACAACTGTCAGTACTGGACCGCAGGCTCGGCTCCCCAACTCAAGCTCACCGCCGCCGGAGCCCCGACGATCCTGGTCGTCGGCACCACCGGCGACTCCGCCACCCCGTACGAGCAGGCCGTCTCCATGGCCGAGCAGTTGGAGTCGGGCACCCTCCTGACCCTGGACGGCGCGGGTCACGGGGCGGTCAGCGGTGACAACGGCTGCATCGGCAAGGCGGTCGACGAATACCTCTACGAAGGGAAGGCGCCGAAGGAGGGCACCACCTGCTCGTAGCCGGTTCGTCAAACCGTGGGCTGGTTCGGTATAGTTCCGTCCTGCTGCCGCCCTAGCTCAGTCGGTAGAGCGACGCTCTCGTAAAGCGTAGGTCACGGGTTCGAATCCCGTGGGCGGCTCGGACAGTGGGACGGATCCTCTTCGGGTCCGTCCCCTTTTCCATGTGCTCAGGTGACAGCGCCCTTAACCAAGGCCGTGCGCTGAGTGATGCAGCGGTCCTTGTAGGCTGAGCATCGCGCCCCGATCACCTCGGGGATGATCTGCGGAGGAGGAGACACGTGTTGGACTGCGCCATCATCGGTGCGGGCCTTGCAGGGCTCGTGGCTGCTCAGTACCTCGTCGACCGGGGACTGAAGGTTGTCGTGCTCGAAGGGCGCGACCGGGTCGGCGGCCGGGTCGAGAACCGTGTGCTGAGCGACGGCGGGTACGTCGAGCTCGGTGGCCAGTGGATCGGCCCAGGCTTCGCCGCACTCACCGAGATCATCGACGACCTCGGACTCACCACCATCGGGCTCCCCGCCAAGGGCAACCTCGTCGTCCGGCTCCGAGGCCAGGCGCTGGAGGTGCCGTCCTCGGACGAGGCTCCCACGCTCACCCCGTTCGAGGTCTCCGACCTCGGCCAGGGCCTGCTGCGGCTCCGTCGCCTCGCCGAGCGTCTGCGTGACGACCCGGCCTGGCGCAAGTCCAATGGGGCCTGGCTCGGTCAGGATCTGCGCCGCTGGGTCTCGACGAACCTGCGCACCCAGGGCGCCCAGCGCCGATTCGCAGAGGTCTACGCCGCCGCGTTCGGCCCGATGCCGAAGGGCGCGACGCTGCTCGAGGGCCTGCACCAGGTCAACTCCGGCCCCGATCTCGAGACGATGCTCGCAAGCAACGGCGGCCTGCACCAGAAGCGCGTCGACGGGGGGATGGCCACCGTCGCCACCGCGCTCGCCGATCGTCTCGGTGACGTGGTCCGACTGAACGCCGAGGCGGTCAAGGTCGCCTACTCCGACCGCTCCGCCACCGTGACGCTCGCCGACGGCGAGGAGATCGAGGCCAAGCAGGTCATCTCGACCCTTCCTCCGCAGCTCGCCGTCGCGATGGAGTACGACCCGCCGCTGCCCGCCTGGCGCAAGGAGGCAGCCGACAAGGTCGCCCCCGGCAACGTGATCAAGGCCTTCCTGATCTACGACCATCCCTTCTGGCGCGACAGGGGCTTCTCCGGCCAGTCCAGCGCAGACCAGGGGGCGGTGCGGGTCACGTTCGACACGACCGCGGACAACTCCAACCGCGGCCACCTGATGGGCTTCTTCGAGGGGGCCGACGCCGACTCGCTTTCGCGCCGCTCCGTCAGCCTGCGCGAGCGCGCCTTCGTCGATTCCGTCGTGCGCACCTTCGGGCAGACGGCAGCCAAGCCGGTGGCCTACATCGAGCGCAACTGGTCGAGCGAGAAGTTCACCGGCGGCTGCCACGGCGCCCACTTCTCGCCCGGCGTGTGGACCACCAACGGCCCGATCCTCGCCGAGCCCGAGGGCGTGCTGCACTGGGCAGGCGCCGAGTACTCGACCCGGTTCAACGGCTACATGGAGGGCGCGGTGCGCTCCGGCCGCGAGGTCGCCGCAGCGGTGGCCCGCGACCTGGCCTGAGCCTTCCCGTCGACGGCGCGCGGGCGACCTCCCCGCGACGCCATACTTGACCCATGCTCACCCGCAGACAGCTCGCCGCGGCACGGCTCGTCGCCCAGGGCCTGATCGCGCCTCACGCGACCGCCCTTGACGCCGTGACCGCCCATGTGGCGATGCAGGGCCAGGACCTTCCAGGAGTCATCGCGAGCACCGCGCTGCGCACGCCGCGACCCGATCCGGTGGAGGTGCTGGCTGAGCTCGATGCCGGGCGGATCGTGCGCAGCTACCCGATGCGCGGAACCGTCTTCCTGATGCCGTCCAGGGATGCCGTGTGGGTCACCCAGCTCTGTTCGGCGCCGTCGCTGCGTGCGGCGGAGGCCAGGCGCCGCCAGCTCGGTCTCGACGAGGGGGCGCTTGCCAGGGCGGAGGAGACGGCGCTGGAGGCGCTCGCCGACGGCCCAAGGTCGCGCCCCGAACTCTTCGGCGTCTGGGAGGCCGCCGGGCTCGCACCGAAGGGCGGGCGCGGCTACCACATGCTCTTCACGCTGATCGCCAGGAGCACCGTGTGCCACGGGCCGTGGAACGGAACCGACCAGGACATCGCGCTCGTCTCATCATGGCTGCCTGCCGGCTCCGACCTGGCGGGACGCTTCGACGGTGAGCGCGTCCCCGCCGTGGCCGAACTGTTGCTGCGCTACCTGAGCAGCCACGGTCCGGCGACCATCCGCGACTTCGCCTGGTGGACGAAGCTCGGCCTGGCCGAGATCCGGGCCGCCCTTCCACTGGTCGCAGGCCACCTGGAGAGCGACGGCGCGGCGGAGCCGAGCTACTGGCGCGCCGGGCTGCTGGACGAGGTCGCCGCCCTGGGGCGGGCGGTGAGCAGGCCGCTGCTGCTTCCCGGCTTCGACGAGTTCATCCTCGGCTACCAGGACCGACTCTTCGCCATGACGCGGGATCAGCACGACCGGCTCGTGCCCGGCAACAACGGGGTCTTCAAGAAGACGGTTGTGCAGGGAGCGCAGGTGGTCGGCATCTGGAGTCGCGGTGGGCGGCCGGGAAGGCGGAGCCTGGAGATCGAGGCGTTCCGGCCCATCTCGGCAGCCGGTGAGCGGGCCCTGCAGAGGCGCTTCGAGGAGTTCCCCTTCGTCGGGCAGTGAGTCAGGCCAGCGTGACGAACAGATCGGTGCGCAGCCGCTCGGGGTCGGCGTCTGGGCCCGGCTCGCTGACGTAGATCTCGCCGAAGCGCCGACCGGGCGTGTGTCCTTCGGTCGACAGCCAACCCATCAGGCTCGCCCACGCGTCGGGGAGCCGGTCGTAGGGGCCGATGTGGGTCAGCGCCGCGAGCGGACCTGGCGGGAGTTCTGAGCCGACGATGTCGTCTTGGGGGTCGGCAAGGGCGGTGTCGACGGGGAAGCCGATCTCGATCGAGAAGGTGGAGGCCACGTCGCCCTCGTACACGGCGATGGCGGGACCGGCGGGCGGGTTGCTCTGCGCGCCGAGCGCGAGCGCGACCTTCGAGTAGGCCGAGTCGAACAGATCGCGCAGGTCGGCGACGGTGACACCGTCGTGGCGGACGACGGCTGTCGGGATGGCCTCGCCTTCGAGCAGGGCGGGCTCGGGCCAGCCGGCGTCGGACGAGATGAGGGTGTCGCTCATGGCAGTCTCCTTTGACCTGTTGGCACCAGCTTAGTCGGGCGACGCCGCCGCGGGTCGGGCTTGGCTGAGGTCACCGCCGCTCGCGGTGAGCGGACGTGGAACGGGGCGCCGGGTGGTTTCCCACTCGACGCCCCGTCGCCCCAGGGTCGGGTCAGATCGCTGCCGCGCCCTTCTCGCCGGTGCGGATCCGGACGACCTCGTCGACCGGGGTGGACCAGACCTTCCCATCGCCGACGGCGCCCGTCCTCGCGGCGTCCGTGACCACTGCGATCACGTCCTCTACTTCGTCATCCTCGACCAGCACCTCGATCTTGGCCTTGGTGATGAAGTCGATGGTGAACTCCGCGCCCCGGTAGATCTCCTTGTGGCCACGCTGGCGCGCGTAGCCGGAGCATTCGGTGACGGTCATGCCTGCGATGCCGTGCTGGGCCAGTGCGATCTGCACCTGGGTCATCATGGCTGGCTGGACGATTGCGGTGACGAGCCTCATGCGTCGATCTCCTCTCGGGCGGGAACGATCAGCGTCTGACGGACGCCGTAGGTCGAGTAGCCGATGTGGCTGAGGTCGTAGCCGGTCTCGGCGTGGACCGCGGTGTCGATCCCGCGCGTCTCGACCTCGTCGACGACCCGCAGGCCCATCGTCTTGTCGAGCACCTTGGCGATGGCGAAGGTGACCACGAAGGAGTAGACCATCACGATGACCGCGCCGGCCACCTGGCGCCACAGCTGGTCGAGGCCGCCGCCGTAGAACAGGCCCGCGACGCCAGCCGGGGAGGACGGGTCGGCGATGAAGCCGATCAGCAGGGTGCCGACGAGTCCGCCGACGAGGTGGACGCCCACTACGTCGAGCGAGTCGTCGTAGCCGAGCCGGTTCTTCAGCCCGATGGCGAAGGCGCAGAGCACGCCTGCGGCGAGGCCGACGATCAGGGCGCCGAGCGGGCTGACCGAGGCCGCTGCGGGGGTGATCCCGACCAGACCGGCGACGATGCCGGACGCGGCGCCCAGGCTGGTCGCGTGGCCGTCACGCAGCCGCTCCACCAGGAGCCAGCCGAGCATCGCCGCGGCACCTCCTGCCAGGGTGTTGATCCAGGCGACGCCCGCCATCGCGTTGGCGCCGAGGGCCGAGCCGGCGTTGAAGCCGAACCAGCCGAACCACAGCAGCGCGGCACCGAGCATGACAAGCGTGAGGTTGTGCGGCCGCATCGGCACCTTGCCGAAGCCGAGGCGCGGGCCGATCACGAGGCAGAGGGCCAGAGCCGCGGCCCCGGCGTTGATGTGGATCGCGGTTCCTCCCGCGAAGTCAATGGCCTGGATGGAGTTGGCGATGAAGCCGCCCTTCTCGGCGGTGCCGCCGTCGAAGGAGAACACCCAGTGCGCTGCGGGGAAGTAGACGAGCAGCGCCCACACTGCCGCGAAGGTGGCCCAGGCGGAGAACTTCATCCGGTCGGCGACCGCGCCCGAAATCAGCGCGACGGCGATGATCGCGAAGGCGGCCTGGAAGCCGGCGAACACCAGCGACGGAACCGTGAAGGTGGCCTTCTCGGGATCCATGAGGCCCTCGAGGAAGGCGAACTGGAGCGGGTTGCCCAGGAACCCTCCGAACGATTCGCCGAAGGCCATGGAGTAGCCGACAACGACCCAGAGGACCCCGACGATCCCCATCGTCGTAATCGACATCATCAGCATGTTGAGCACGCTCTTGGCGCGCACCATTCCGCCGTAGAAGAACGCGAGACCGGGGGTCATGAGCAGGACGAGCGCCGCACTCACCAGGACCCAGGCGGTGTCGCCCGTGTCAATTTCGAGGATTTCCATGGCCACGATCCAACAAGTCGCACGTTTCGTGGAACGCGTCGTCTCGTAACGGTCGCGTCAACGTTTCGGCCCGTGCCGTAACGAAAACGGGCGCGCGCGTTACGGGCGTGTTGCCGTGGAGTGGCCCGGATCACTGTTCGGGGCGCTTGGTCACCTCGTGACGTGCGCCGATGCCCTCGGCGAGGTCACTCCAGCTCCCCTCGAGCGTGAACAGCGAGTAGGCGGCCGTGGGAAACCAGGCGCCGATGTCGTCTGCGTCACCCGGATCGGCCCGGAACGCGAGGGTGGCCGCGAGGCCGGGGATCGACGGTGCGTGCCCGACCACGAGCAGCCCGGTGATGTCGTCGTCGACCTCGGAGACGAGCCGTGCGATGGTGTCGGTGCCGCCCATGTAGAGCGCGTCGAGGTGCTCAGCCGGGATGTCGAGGCCGAGCGCGGTGAACGTCTCCCTCGTGCGGGCGGCGGTGGAGACCAGCGCGTGCTGGAGGCCGAGCCGACGCAGCGCGAGCCCTGCCTCCTGGGCGTCCTGGACGCCGCGGGGGATCAACCGGCGGGCCTTGTCGCCTCCCGGGTTGTTGCCCTCGGTCTTGGCGTGGCGCATCAGCACGAGTTGTCTCATGCGGCGATGCTACTTTGCCCCGCCCCCCTGCGTGGGGGCGCCGTGGAAAGGCTGCTACGGCTTGACCGCGACCATCAGGTCGCGCTTGATGGAGGAGTCGACCCGGTGGGCGAACCGCTCCCACGGGCCGCCCTCGCGGACGGTGAGCCCTGCGTCGGTGAGCAGCGAGGCGAGGTCCTCCCTCGTCAGGCCGAACGTGTTCCAGGACAGGCCGAGCGCCCCGCCGTGCATCAGCTGCGACGCCCACACCGGGATCGCCTCGCGCAGCAGCCCGGCGGGGGAGCGGTCGCGCCTTCCGGAGGTGCCGCGCACGTCGGTGGTCGCGCCGTGCGCCACGCCGTAGGGGGCGTCGGTGACGATGGCGTCGAACTTCTTCTTGCCGAAGAGGTCGCGGGAGGTGCGGGTGTCGCCGGTGAACGACGTGAGAGTCAGTCGGCCGGCTTCGGTCTGGAGCTCGGCGTCGAAGCGCTTGCCGATCGCCTTGCCGTCGCGTCGCACGGGGTGGACGTCGGCCGTGTGCCGGATGCGCTTGCGGCGCAGATAGGTCTTGTAGAACGAGGCCATCTGCTCGAACGACTTCGCGTCGCCCTCCACCCCGTGGGCGTCGTTACCGAGCAGCAGCGCCGTCGACAGCGTGGTGCCACGGCCCGCGAGGGGGTCGAGGATCTGCCGTGGGCCGTTCGGTTCCCTTGTCACGGAGGCCAGCGTGACGCCCAGCAGCAGCTGGGTGAACTGCTCGTTGGTCTTTCCCTGGTACTTCGGGATGGTGACGAGGTCGTCGTCCATGACGAAGGCGCGGGGGAGCGCGACGGGGCGCAGCAGATCGCCCTCCGCCTCGAACAGTGCGAAGCAGGCCGACTGTCGCGCGACGGCCTCCAGGTGCGCCTCACCCAGCGCGTCGGCCTCGAACCCCAGATAGCTGACGCCGGCGAGCTCGACGTCGGAGACCTCGCGCGCGAAGGGTGCGGTGATCTCGAGTTCTGCCACGGTCAGCGGCCCCGACTCGCCCGCGTAGACGCGGTTGGCCGAGGGGGTACGCAACATGAGATAGCGGGGCATTGGGCAATCCTCCCACACGCCGACCGGTGGTCCGTTGCGGCTCGACGGGGGCGAGTTGGCCGCAGGGCGGGTCGGTGGTTTGCTTGGCTGCGATGAAACTCTGGGTGAAGTTGCTGGTGATCTTCGCGGGTGGTGCGCTCGGAACCGCGGTGCGCATGGCCCTGCTGCACCTTCTCGGGGATGAGGTCGTCGCGCTCGCGGCGGTCAATGTCGCGGGCTGCTTCCTGCTCGGTCTGCTCTCCGGCGTGATGGGCCCCCACGTGCCCCTTCGTCGTCTCTTCCTCGCGGTGGGCGGGCTGGGCGCCTTCACGTCCTGGTCCTCGCTCGCCCTGCAGGGGGTCACCGAGCCGGGCGGCGTCATCATCGTCATCGCCGAGACCTTCGTCGGGATCGTCTTCGCCGGGGTCGGGCATCTGGCGGGGATGAAGCTGCGCAGGGACGACGACTGATGCTCACGGCCCTGCTCGCGTGCCTGGCCGGCGGGCTGGGCGCCGTGGCACGGGCTCTGGTCGACGAGGCGGTCACCCGCCGGTTCCCCGCCTGGATCAGCACGCTGCTGATCAATCTGAGCGGCTCGCTGGCCCTCGGCGTCGCCTCCGTGATCGCGACCGACGACGCCCTGACGGTGTTCGGCACCGGCTTCTGCGGCGGCTTCACGACCTTCTCGTCTGCCTGCTGGCAGGCGGCGCGCGAGCTCGGCCTCAGGCGCGTCCGCACCGGTGTGCTCTACGCGATGGCCACGGTCGCCGGGTGCCTCGCAGCCGCCTGGGTCGGCGTCCAGGTGGGTGCATCGCTCGCCTGAGAACGCGAAAGGGCCCCGCCGAAGCGGGGCCCTTCTCGGCTGGCGTCAGGCCAGGTTCACGTGGTGGTGCTCGTACGGCGTGCCCTTTGCGCGCTCGAAGGAGGCGCTGACCTCGTCCTCGGCGTCCTCGCGGCCGGTCCAGGTCGCGCCCTCGACCGACTTGCCGGGCTCGAGGTCCTTGTAGACCGAGAAGAAGTGTTCGATCTCCAGCAGCATGTGCTCTGGAACGCTCGACAGGTCGGTGATGTGGTGGCGGCGGGTGTCGGCCGTCGCGACGCAGAGCACCTTGTCGTCACCGCCCATCTCATCGGTCATGCGGAACATGGCGACGGCGTAGCACTCGATCAGGCAGCCCGGGAACGTCGGGTCGTTGCCGATCACCATCGCGTCGAGTGGGTCGCCGTCCTGGCCGAGGGTGCCCTCGACGTAGCCGTAGTCGTACGGGTACTGCGTCGAGGTGAACAGGGTGCGGTCAAGGCGGATGCGACCAGTGTTGTGGTCCATCTCGTACTTGTTCTTGGTGCCCTTGGGGATCTCAACCGTCACGTCGAAAAGGATGCGGCGGCCGGGATCGATGGGGGTCAGGCCAACTGGCGCCTCTTCGCTCACTGCGACACTCCTATGATTGGGTTCGTTGCCCGCCTACCGGTGGCGGGGCAGCTACCCCAGCAGGATACCGCGTTGGAGGACGTCGTGAAGACTCGCAGAATCGTCGAGTGGATCATCACCGGCGTGCTTGCCGTGGTCCTGCTCGTGGGCGGATTCGCGCTCGCGGTGTTCCAACGCGAGGTGGCGGCAGCGGCCGGGTGGACGAGAGAGGGCGCCCCGACGACCGTCGCGCCAACCCTGTTCGACCAGCCGAGCGCCACCCCGTCGGCCGTCGAAGCGGCAGGCACAGGGCTGATCGGTGCTGCCGCCGTCCCGAGCGAGGGACCGGTGCCAGTGCGTGCGACGCTCGAGTCGAAGCTCGCCGGTCTCGACACGTCGAAGCTGGTCGGGGTCGACGGCGCCGCCGTCAGCCTCGCCTACGAGGTGCTCGACGTCGCAACGGGAGAGGTGCTCGCGTCGAAGTCGGCCACCACTCCGCTGATCCCCGCCTCCAACACCAAGACCCTCACCACGCTCGCCGTGATGAACGCCTTCGACGGTGAGGAACGCTTCGCCACCACCGTCGTCCAGCCCGAGCCCGGGCGCATCGTCATCGTCGGCTCGGGCGATCCCACCCTGCTCAGCGTCCCCGCCAAGGCGGGCACCTACCCGCGCCCGGCCACGACCCAGGACCTCGCGGCACGAACGGCCGAGGCCTTGAAACAGGCCGGCCAGACCTCCGTCACCCTCGGCTTCGACGCGACCTGGTTCGAGGAGCCTGGGTGGAACGCCACCTGGCCCGCGAACTACCGTGACCAGGTCACCCAGCTGTCCGCCCTCTGGGTCGACGAGGGCAAGCTCCCCGCCGGAGGGCGCAGCCGCACCCCCGCCCTCGACGCCGCGAAGACCTTCGCGGCCCAGCTCACGGCCAACGGCATCACGGTCACAGGGGAACCGACTCCGGCCACCGGCTCGGGCGACGAGGTGGCCCGCGTCGAGTCCCTCCCGCTGCACGTCCTGGTCGAGACCGCGATGAACCGCTCGAACAACTCCTACACCGAGGTCCTCGGCCTTCAGCTGGCCAGGCACGTCGGGCAGCCCACCACATTCGCAGGAAGCGTCGCGGCGATCCGGGCCGAGCTGACCGAACTCGGCGTGTGGGACGAGGGGACCGTCCTGCACGACGCCTCCGGCCTGTCGCGCAGCAACCTCGTCACCGCGAACATGCTCGCGAAGGCGATGCTCCTGCTCGACTCCCAGCCGCACCTGTCGGTCATCCTGGACGGCCTCCCGACGGCGGGCGTGACCGGAACCCTCGCCGACCGCTTCACCGACGACATCTCCAGCCCCGCACGTGGGGTGGCCCGCGCCAAGACGGGCACCCTCTCGCTCGTCTCGTCGCTGGCCGGAACGACGATCACCGACGACGGACGGCTCGTCTCGTTCGCGTTCATCATCAACGGTCCGCCGGACGGCTGGGCGTCGAAGGTCTGGGCCGACCAGGCGACCGGGGTGGTCGCATCCTGCGGCTGCTCATGAGTTACGCCCCCAGCATCAACTGGTCCCTCGCGCTCGCGCTCGGGGGGACCGGCTCGCGCGGCCTGCCCGAGGTCGACTCGCGTCAGGTGCAGCAGCTCGTCGCCGACCTGCGCGTCACCGCGAGAAGGGCGGGGGAACTCGCAGCGGCGCGGCTCGGCGTCGACTCGCCCGGCGCCTCCCGGATCAGCGTCGTGGACTGGGCGGGCTGGGGGAGGGCCGTGCGTTCCATGATCGAGGCCACAGTCCACGAGCTGGACCTTCCCCGCCGTCCCGCTGGCCCGCTGAACCGGGTGAGGGGCGCGGGCAACGCCGTGCTGCTCGGCGCCGGTCTGCGGATGGCAAGCAGAAGGCTGCTCGGCCAGTTCGACGCCTACACCGGCTCCGACACCCTCTACCTCGTCGCCCCGACGATCGTCGCCCACGAGCGCAGCCACGGGTTCGTGCCGTCAGACTTCCGGCTGTGGGTCGCGCTGCACGAGCAGACCCACGCCCTGCAGTTCCGGGCCGCACCCTGGCTGCGAGCCTGGATCGCCGAGCGTGCGCGAACGGTCTTCGAGGACGACGCGCCCCCGCTTCCCGGTCTGGTGGCATGGGCGCGCACCGGCGACCTCGCCTCGATGCTCGCGACCGGCGAGGCGGGGGAGGCGCTCGGCGAACTGGTGGCCGCCATGACGTTCCTGGAGGGACACGCCGACCACACGGCAGACAACGCCGGCCGCGGCCACGTCCGCACCGTCCGGGCGCTGCGCAAGGCGTTCACGCGGCCGAAGGGAGCATCGGGGCTCGGCCGGTTGTCGTCCTCGCTCGACAAGTCGGCCCAGTATCGCGACGGGCTGGCCTTCTGCGACCGGATCACCGCGCTCAAGGGCCGCGCCGCGCTGATGACGGCGTTCGCCCAGCCAGGCAACCTGCCGCGCCCCGAAGAGATCACCGAGCCGGGGCGCTGGCTCGACCGGGTCGATGGCTAGGCAGGAGTTGGCGCCCGCCGCGCTCCTCGTCGCCCGTGCCGTCGCGGACCACCTGCCACCCGGCGAGGTGATCGTCGGCTGCTCAGGGGGCGCCGACTCCATGGCGCTTGCGCTCGGCGCGCAGTGGGCGGCGGCAAGGGCGGGCGGCCGGATCCGCGCGATCGTGGTCGACCACGGCCTGCAGGACGGGTCGGCCGACGTCGCCGAGCGGACGCGTCAACGGCTGCACAGCCGGCGCGTTGAGGCCGACATCGTCAAGGTCACCGTCCGGCCCTCCGGCGACGGCGTCGAGGCCGCCGCCCGTGAGGCCAGGCTCTCCGCGCTGACCGCGCAGGGGTTGCCGGTGCTGCTCGGACACACGCTCGACGACCAGGCCGAGAGCGTCCTGCTCGGCCTGCTGCGCGGCTCAGGCACCCGCTCGCTCGCGGGCATGGCCCCGCGCCGTGAGCCCCTGATCCGGCCGCTGCTCGGGCTGCGCCGCGACGAGACGGTGGCCGCCTGCCAGGCATGGGGGATCGACTGGTGGCACGACCCCATGAACGACGATCCGGCCTTCGCCCGCGTCAGGGCCAGGAGGCTCCTGCGTGAACTCTCGGAAGGGCTCGGCCGCGACATCGCACCTGCGCTCGCCCGCACCGCGCTGCTCGCCCGGGCCGATGCAGACCTGCTCGACTCGCTCGCGGGCATCGAGGCACCAGACGATGAGTCGCCGTCGTGTCGTGAACTGTCCGATCTGCCCGACGCCCTTCGCTGGCGGGCGCTGCACCGCTGGCTCGGCTCGCGCGGCTCCGCGGCCGAGCAGAACCACGTGCTCGCCGTCGACCAACTGGTGCTCGCCTGGCGCGGCCAGGGCGGGATCCACGTGCCGGGGGGAACGGTACGCAGGGTCGACGGGCGCCTCCACTTCACCCCGGGTGCGGGCGAGGTGGAGCCGGTATAGGCTCTTGCACGTGGATGCAACAGACGTGTCGCAAGACCTGGAGAAGGTGCTCTTCACCTCGGCCGAAATTCAGGCCAGGATCGACGAAGTGGCTCAGCAGATCGATGAGGACTACGCGGGGCGCGACATCCTGCTCGTTGGCGTGCTCAACGGCGCAGTGATGGTGATGAGCGACCTGCAGCGCGCGATGCGCAGCCACGTCGAGATGGACTGGATGGCGGTGTCGTCCTACGGTGCGGGCACCCAGTCGAGCGGCGTCGTGCGCATCCTCAAGGACCTCAACGCCGACCTCGAGGGCCGCCATGTGATCGTGGTCGAGGACATCATCGACACCGGACTGACGCTCTCCTACCTGATGAGCAACCTCGCCTCCCGCGGGCCCGCGAGCCTCGAGATCATGACGATGTTCCGCAAGCCCGACGCCGCCCAGATGGAGGTGCCGGTGAAGTACGTGGGCTTCGAGATCCCCAACGAGTTCGTGGTCGGCTACGGCCTCGACTACGCCGGGCGCTACCGCAACCTGCGCGACGTCGGCACCCTCGCCAAGCACGTCTACAGCTGACCTGGCGGGGCCGGGGAGACCCCGGCGGGGATAGGCTTTCCGGATTTGTCGATCAGGGAGGCCTCCCGTGACGGATCCGACGAGCTCACCGCTGTACGCCGAGGCGATCCGGGCGAGAAGGCGCTCGCCGAGGGAGGTCGTGACCTGGCTGCTGGCCCTCGCTGCGCTTGTCGTGTTCGGTGTCTTCAGCACCTCCCGTGACGTGTCGACGGCCACCGCCTCGTACGAAGAGGTCACCGTGACCGCGACCGGCGAGTTCCAGAGCGGGGAGGGGGTACGCACCAGACGCCGGGTCTCGACGCGCGAGGTCCGTCACGTCGAGGTCTCGATGCCGGACGGCTCAACCAGATCCGTGCGCAGCGAGGACATCCGGGTGGGTGACGAGGTCACCATCTGTAGGGACCCCGAGGGCGAACTGCTCGCCAAGCGGCCGAAGGTCTCGGTTTGGCCATGCTTGTTCTCGATCGGAGCCCTCGCGGCCACCCTCGGCGTAGCGGTCCTCGGCCCGGTGCTCTGGCGCTCGACCGGGCGCGGCATCGCAGCTCCCACGCGCCCCGTGCCGCGGCGACCGGCGGGACCACTCGGCACGGGTGGGCGCCACACCCGATGTGCTGGAGGGCTTGCCAGGGGCGCAGACCACGCCGGCCTCCTATCCGTCGACCTGGCGATCTAGTGCCGATAGCGGATCCCAGGCGTGACCACAAGCCGATGTTGCGTACGCTGGTAAGGTTTCGGTGCGCTGAACCCTCGGCACCCACGAGATCGGAATGACTTGCAGAAGTTCTTCAAGAGCCCACTGGCCTGGATCCTGCTCAGTGTGCTGTTCCTAGTGCTCGGTATGCAGCTGCTCAGCTCCATGGCGGGCTACCAGACCGTGCCCACTTCCGAGACGATGGACCTGCTCGCGGGCAAGGCCAAGCTCAAGGAAGTCATCCTCGTCGACGGCGAGCAGGCGATCCGGATCACCGACGAGGCGGGCAAGAAGACCCAGTCGGCGTGGGTCGGCAACCAGCAGGTCGACGACGTGATCAAGCTGATCGAGCAGCGCAAGGCCGACGGGACGCTCGAGAAGTGGACGGGCACCAACCCGACTCCGTCGATCTGGTCGACCCTGCTCTACACCGGCCTACCGTTCCTGATCCTGATCCTGCTGATCTTCTGGGTCATGCGCTCCATGTCGGGCGGCGGGGCGAACGGTCCGTTGTCGTTCGGCAAGTCGAAGGCGAAGCTAGTCTCGAAGGACACCCCGAAGACGACGTTCAAGGACGTCGCGGGCGCCGACGAGGCGGTCGAGGAGCTCGAGGAGATCAAGGAGTTCCTCGCGGAGCCGGCCAAGTTCCAGAAGCTCGGCGCGAAGATCCCGAAGGGCGTGCTGCTGTACGGCCCTCCCGGCACCGGCAAGACGCTGCTCGCGCGCGCCGTCGCGGGCGAGGCGGGCGTCCCCTTCTTCTCCATCTCCGGTTCTGACTTCGTCGAGATGTTCGTCGGTGTCGGCGCCTCCCGCGTCCGTGACCTGTTCCAGCAGGCCAAGGAGAACGCCCCCGCGATCATCTTCATCGACGAGATCGACGCCGTCGGCCGCCACCGAGGCGCAGGCATGGGCGGCGGTCACGACGAGCGCGAGCAGACCCTCAACCAGTTGCTCGTCGAGATGGACGGCTTCGACGTGCACGGCGGCGTCATTCTGATCGCGGCCACCAACCGCCCCGACGTGCTCGACCCCGCGCTGCTGCGCCCCGGACGCTTCGACCGCCAGATCGGCGTCGAGGCCCCCGACGCGGCCGGTCGTGCCCACATCCTGAAGGTCCACGCGAAGGGCAAGCCGCTCGCCAGCGATGTCGACCTGGTCGCGATCGCCCGCCGGACCCCCGGCTTCTCCGGCGCCGACCTCGCCAACGTGCTCAACGAGGCCGCCCTGCTCGCCGCCCGCATGAACGAGGAGATGATCCGGCAGCCCCAGCTGGACGAGGCCATCGACCGCGTCATCGCAGGCCCGCAGAAGCGGACCCGCCTGATGAACGACCGCGAGCGGCTGATCACGGCCTACCACGAGGGCGGCCACGCTCTTGTCGCTGCCGCGATGCCGGGCAATGACCCGGTGCAGAAGGTCACCATCCTTCCCCGCGGCCGCGCACTCGGATACACCCTGGTCATGCCCGACGCGGACAAGTATTCGCAGACCCGCGGCGAGCTGCTCGACCAGATGGCCTACATGATGGGCGGACGCGCGGCCGAGGAGCTGGTCTTCCACGACCCGACCACCGGCGCGGCCAACGACATCGAGAAGGCGACTAAGGTCGCCCGGGCCATGGTCACGCAGTACGGCATGAGCGAGGCCGTCGGCGCCGTCAAGCTCGGCGGCGGCGACTCGGAACCGTTCATGGGCATGCGTGGCACCGACTCGACGCAGGAGTACTCGGAGAGCATGGCCGCGGTCATCGACAAGGAGGTCGCCGAGCTCATCCACACGGCCCACCAGGAGGCGTTCGACGTCCTCGTGGAGAACCGCGACGTACTCGACGAACTGGTGCGCGAACTCTTCAAGAAGGAGACGCTGAACAAGGAGGAGGTCGCGGCCGTGTTCGCGTCGCTACGCCGTCGCGACAAGCGTCCGGCCTGGACCGGCTCCGACCTTCGCGTCCCCTCCGACCAGCCCCCCGTCGAGATCCCGCTTCCGCCTGAGCCGGTCAACCGGCCGGACGTGCTCGCCCCCGGGCCGGACTTCTCCCGTGAGCTTCCTGGCCACGACCAGACGCCCCAGCCTCCGCAGCCCGGATCGTCACCATGGGGTCCGCCGAACACACCTCCGAGCAACTGATGGCCGTCGACGGGCCGCGCGCGGCGGCAGCCATCCGCGAACTGTTGATCGCGATCGGGGAGGACCCCGAACGCGACGGACTGCGTGACACCCCTGACCGGGTCGCGCGGGCCTGGACCGAGCTGGCCGCGGGCTACGACGCGGACGTCAAGGAGATCCTCGGCACCACGTTCGACATCGCTCACGAGGAGATGGTCCTCGTCAAGGACATCGAGCTGGTCAGCATGTGTGAACACCACATGCTGCCGTTCACCGGCGTCGCCCACATCGGCTACATCCCCTCCGAGAACGGCCGCGTGACCGGACTCTCGAAGCTCGCCCGCCTCGTCGACGTCTACGCGAGGCGGCTCCAGGTCCAGGAGCGGCTGACGACCCAGATCGCGGAGGCCCTCGTCAACGAGCTCGATGCGCGCGGCGCGATCGTCGTCATCTCCGCCGAGCACACCTGCATGACCATGCGCGGCGTGCGGAAGCCCGGCAGCCAGACGGTGACCTCGGCCGTCCGCGGCCAACTGCGCAACCCCGCCACCCGTGCGGAGGCCATGAGCCTGATCTTGGGCCGGTGATCCCGGTGACCCAGGTGATGGGCATCCTCAACGTCACCCCTGACTCGTTCTCCGACGGCGGCGCCTATCTTGACGGCGAGCGCGCCCTCGCCCACGCCAGGGAGATGATGGCCGCAGGCGCGGGGATCATCGACGTCGGCGGCGAGTCGACCCGGCCCGGCGCCGCACGCGTCTCGCCCGAAGAGGAACTCGCGCGCGTCGTACCAGTCGTCTCGGCTCTCGTCGCGGAGGGGGCGACGGTGTCGGTCGACACGATGCGAGCCAGCGTCGCCCGCGCGGCCCTGCAGGCCGGAGCGCGGATGATCAACGACGTCTCCGGCGGCCTCGCCGACCCCGACATGATCCCCAGCGTCGCCGACTCCGACGCCGACTACGTCGTCATGCACTGGCGCGACCATTCCTCGCGGATGCAGTCGCTCGCCACGTACGACGACGTCGTCGAAGAGGTGCTCGCGGAACTGCTCGCCCAGCGCGACCGGGCGGTCGGCGGGGGAGTCGACCCGTCGCGCATCATCCTCGACCCTGGGCTCGGCTTCTCGAAGACGGCCGAGCACAACTGGCAGCTGCTGCGCCACCTCGACCGGTTCCAGGCACTTGGCCATCGGCTGCTCGTCGGCGCATCCAGGAAGGCCTTCCTCGGGCATCTGCTCGGCGGCCGCGAACCGCACGGAAGGGACGGCGCGACCGCGGCCCTGTCCTTCTGGTCCGCGCTGCACGGCGTGTGGGGGGTGCGCACCCACGACGTGGCAGGCCAGTCCGACGCGATCACCGTTGCCATGCAGCTGCTCGGCGACGGCGTCGCCCGGGTCGACGTGGCGGGACCCATCGACCCGACGCCCGCAGGCGAGCGGGCCACGCGGCCACACCGGGGCTCAGCCGACCCGCTCCGCGGCGACTCTGACCGGTCACTTCCGCCTCGAGCGTGACCAAATTCCATCGAAAGACCCCAGGCGGGTACGCCCCCGCGGTAGGTGGTGCGCTAAGGTCGAATCGATACCCGAAGGGAGCCTCCGATCGACCGCATAACGCTCACCGGGCTGACAGCGACCGGCTACCACGGCGTCTTGACTGAAGAGCGCCGCGACGGCCAGTCGTTCGTCGTCGACGTCATCCTCGAGCTGCCCCTCGAGACCACGAGCGACGACCTCACAGACACCGTGAGCTATGCGGACATCGCCGACGAGGTCGAGGCCGTGATCACCGGCGAACCTCGTGATCTGATCGAGACGGTTGCCGGCGAGATTGCGTCCCGATGCCTGGCTCATGAGAGAGTTGTGCGTGCCACCGTCACGGTGCACAAGCCTTCAGCGCCCCTGACCCAGACCTTCGCGGATGTCTCCGTAACGATCAGCAGGAGTAGAGATGAATAACGGCCCCTTCGATATCGACGTCGACACGCTGGGAAACCTGCGGCCGATCTCGAAGGTCGTCCTGAGCCTCGGATCGAACATGGGCGACTCGGCGGCGATCCTGCAGGAGGCCGTCGACTTCCTGGCCGAGACGCCCGATCTGATGCTCGTCGACGTCTCGCCGGTCTACCAGACCAAGCCAGTTGGTGGCATCGAGCAGGACGACTTCCTCAACCTGATCGTCGTCGCCGAGTCCACGCTTGAGCCGCTGACCATCCTTGACCGCGCCCAGGCGATCGAGGACAACTTCGGCCGCGTGCGCGATGTCCGCTTCGGTCCCCGAACGCTCGACATCGACGTGATCATGGTGGGGAAGCGGATCTCCGAGGACAACATCGAACTGCCGCATCCCCGCGCCCACGAGCGCGCCTTCGTGCTCGTTCCCTGGCTCGACATCGACCCGAAGGGCGAGATCGCGGGCCACGGCCCCATCGCGGAACTCATCGACGACGTCGACGTGTCTGGCGTGGTGCGCCGGGCCGACATCGTCATCAACGCCAACACGGGATTTTGAGCGAGCGCCCGAAACTCGGCCTCACCACGGTGAGGCAGGCGGTCATCTCGGTCCTGTCCGGTGCCGTCGTGTGCTGGCTCGTGCTGCTGGCCTTCGAGGCGGCGGGCAGCTTCCCTCCGGTCGTGCCATGGTCGGTGCCGATCACCTTGCTCGCGCTCGCCGTGGTGGTCGCGATCTACAGCAGGCTGCTGCCGAAGCGTCGCGAGGAGCACAAGGCCTCGTCCCAGGAGTCGTTCGCCGCGCTGAGCGTCGGTAAGGCCATGATCATGACGGGTGCCGCCTTCGCAGGCGCCCACGTGGTCTACGTGATGCGCTATCTCCAACTGTTCGATGCCCCGCTGCCCTCGCAACGCGTCATCCAGGGCGCGGCAACGGTCGTCGCATCGTTCGCCCTCGCGGGCGCGGGCGCCCTACTGGAGCGCGCCTGCGTCGTCAAAGACGACCACGATGACGAGGATCCCGACGGCGAACCTGCCTGATCCGCGACACGCCCAGCGTGCTGCGCGTGTGCACAATCTCCCGTGAATACACTGTCGCCCATGGCTGGTCGTCGCGCTGCTCACAAATCCTCTGATCGCACCCTTGCGCTCACCATCCTCACCGTTGGAACCGTGGCTGCCGTCGCCTCGATGTTCGGTGGGGAATGGGTGATCCGCGCCGGGGTGGTCGTCGCCATCGTCATGGCGTTTGCCGCCGTCTACGTGGCATGGCGCGAACTGGGCGCCGAGCGCGTCCGGCACGCCGAAGAACTCAAGCACGAGATCGACCTGCGCTCGCATCAGGCCGACCGCTTCCATGAGGAGTCGGTCGCCATGATCAGCCGGTTCAACGCTCGCGCGGAGAACCTCCAGGCCGTGATCGCGAAGCTGCGCGGTCAGCTCGCCGCCGCCAAGTCGGAGCTCAGCTCGATGCGCGGCAACGCCGCCTGGCTGCGCGCCGAGGTGGCCGAGCGACAGGCCCGCGTCGAGGTGCTCGAGGCCCGGATCGCGGAGCTCGAGGCCGAGGAGACGGCCAACATCGTCACCCTCCCGCGCAACGCCGTCACGCCGAGCATCGACGACATCTGGGGCGAGGACGAGCACCCCACGATGGTCGACCTCGCCAAGCTCAACCTCGACGTGCTGCCGGAGCTGCGCCGCGAGGCCTGAGCGAGGCTGACGCCCTCCTACTTGTCGGCATCCCCGATGGTGTAGCCCAAGCTGGCTACGACATCGGGGATGTCTGCTGTTGTGGCGCCTTCCAGGGCAAGACCGAGCGCGGAGAGGTTCGCGAACGAGGGCGTGCGCAGCGCCACCCGCCAGGGCGTCTGGCCGCCACGTGAGACCATCAGGCACGATGCGATGCCCCAGGGGGCCTCAATGTCGGTGGTGTGCTCACCCTCGGGCACCTTGAGCCTGCGGGAGAGCCGCGTCGAGATCTCGCCCTCCGGCAGCCGCCGGCCCGCCATGCGGATCATGTCGACGGAGGTGCCCACCTCGTCGATCAGGACTGCGAACCGCGACTCGGCATCTCCCGCCTCCCGAGGCTGTACCGGTCGGAAGATCTCCCCGTAGGCCAGGTATCCGGTGGCACGCCGGTCGAGGTCGAGCCCTGCGGCGCGGGCGACCGGGCCCGAAAGGCCATGGCCCAGGCAGGCCTTGCTGTCGAGGACGGCGAGCCCCCGGAACCGGGTGGTGGCCGCGAGGCATGCCCGCAGTTCTGCCGCGACCCGGGCCGCGTCGTCGAGCGTCTGCTCGAGCCGGTCGATCCAGCCTTCCGGCGCATTGCTGGCGAGTCCGCCCACCCGGTTGAGCATGGGGTGGACGCGATTTCCGGCCCAGTCGAGCATTGCCATGCGAATTGACTCGACCACCGCCCATAGGCGCGCGGCCGTCGCCTCGTCGGCGATATAGGACAGGAATGCGAGGTGGCTGTGTATTCTGCTCAATTCGGCGAGCAGGGTGCGAAGCATTGTCGATCGCGGCGTCGATGTCAATCGCATCGCGTTCTCCACCGTGAGTGTCAGGCTGAGTTCGCCGCTGAACGCCGCAAGCCAGTCGTGCCGGTCCGCGAGCATGATCATGGCGCGGTAGTCGCGCACCTCGAACAGCTTCTCGGCGCCGCGGTGACCGAAGCCGGACGTGACGTCTGCGCACGCGATGCGGTCCGAGCCGTCGAGTTCCACCGCAATGGAAATTGCTCCGGTGCTTGTCGGATGACGTTTGCCGAGAGATATCTGCTCGTGATTGGGAAGCGGGATCTCGCCAATGCTGAAGTTCTTGATATTGCTCATGAATTAACCCTGGAACCTGACCCCTTTATGCTTGTAGGGTTCATCCTATCCATACACGTGACTACCAGGAGATGACATGGCGCGCGAGATCCGAGTAATTCTGACCGATGACCTTGACGGCACGGAGGCCGATCAGACGGTCGAGTTCTCGCTGGGTAACGCTTCGTACAGCATCGATCTCAGCGATGCGAACGTCGCGAAGTTGGAGGCCGCACTCGAGCCCTTCATCGCAAAGGCCGAGAAGGTCCGCGGCAGGCGTTCGCGCCGCACCAGCGCGGCCGCGGGCGGCCGTGCGGGACGGGGCGGAACTGCCGAGATCCGGGCCTGGGCACGTGAGAACGGCTTCGAGGTCTCTGACCGCGGCAGGGTGCCGGCGGACGTCATGGCAGCCTACGAGGCGGCCAACTGAGCGAGGGTCGTTCGCGGGTGGTGAACCGCGGATCCTTTGGTACTCGGCAAGCGTTAGTAAGCTTGTAAGAGTTCTGCTCGACGTGCCCCGTCGGGCAGCAGGAGGGAAGTTACATGTTCGAACGGTTCACCGACCGCGCGCGGCGCGTGATCGTCCTGGCCCAGGACGAGGCCAAGCTGCTCAACCACAACTTCATCGGCACCGAGCACATCCTGCTCGGCCTCATTCATGAGGGAGAGGGCGTCGCTGCCAAGGCTCTGGAGTCTCTCGGCATCGAGCTGGAGGCTGTCCGGCAGCAGGTCGAGGAGATCATCGGCCAGGGCCAGCAGGTTCCGACGGGTCACATCCCGTTCACCCCCCGCGCCAAGAAGGTTCTCGAACTTTCTCTGCGCGAGGCGCTGCAGATGAACCACAACTACATCGGCACTGAGCACATCCTGCTCGGCCTCATCCGTGAGGGTGAGGGGGTCGCGGCCCAGGTGCTGATCAAGCTGGGCGCCGACCTCGGTCGCGTCCGCAGCACCGTGCTGCAGCTCATCACGGGCTACCAGGGCCGCGAGGCCTCGATGTCCGGCGCCCCCGACTCCGGTCCGGAGAAGGGCGGCAACTCGCAGATCCTCGACCAGTTCGGCCGTAACCTGACCCAGGCTGCGCGCGAGAACCAGCTGGATCCCGTGATCGGCCGTACCCATGAGATCGAGCGCGTCATGACCGTGCTCAGCCGCCGCACCAAGAACAACCCGGTGCTGATCGGCGAGCCCGGCGTCGGCAAGACCGCGGTCGTCGAGGGCCTCTCGCAGGCCATCGTCCGTGGTGATGTGCCGGAGACGCTGCGCGACAAGCAGATCTACACGCTGGACCTCGGCGCACTCGTCGCAGGCTCCCGCTACCGCGGTGACTTCGAGGAGCGCCTGAAGAAGGTGCTCAAGGAGATCAAGACCCGCGGCGACATCATGCTGTTCATCGACGAGATCCACACCCTGGTGGGTGCGGGTGCCGCCGAGGGCGCGATCGACGCTGCGAGCATCCTCAAGCCGATGCTCGCGCGCGGCGAGTTGCAGACCATCGGTGCCACGACGCTCGACGAGTACCGCAAGCACATCGAGAAGGACGCGGCCCTCGAGCGCCGCTTCCAGCCGATCCAGGTCGCCGAGCCGTCCGTGGCTCTGACGGTCGACATCCTCAAGGGGCTGCGCGACCGCTACGAGGCGCACCACCGCATCACTATCACCGACGAGGCCCTCTCGTCCGCGGCGACGATGGCTGACCGCTACATCCAGGACCGGTTCCTTCCCGACAAGGCGATCGACCTGATCGACGAGGCCGGCGCACGCCTGCGCATCCAGCGCATGACCGCTCCGCCGGACCTGCGCGAGTTCGACGAGGCCATCGCGGCCAACAAGCTCGAGAAGGACGCGGCGATCGACGCCCAGGACTTCGAGCGGGCCGCCCGGCTCCGCGACGAGGAGCAGAAGCTCCGCGCCCAGCGGGCGGAGAAGGAGGAGGCATGGAAGCAGGGCGACTCCGACATCCCCGCCGTCGTCGGCGAGGAGGAGATCGCTGTCGTGCTCTCCGGCTCGACCGGTATCCCGGTGTTCAAGCTCACCGAGGAGGAGTCCCAGCGACTGCTCCGCATGGAGGAGGAGCTCGGCAAGCGGTACATCGGCCAGGAGGACGCGGTCAAGGCGCTCTCGCGTTCGATCCGCCGCACCCGTGCCGGCCTGAAGGATCCGAAGCGTCCAAGCGGCTCGTTCATCTTCGCCGGCCCGTCCGGCGTCGGAAAGACCGAGCTGACCAAGGCGCTGACCGAGTTCCTGTTCGGCGACGAGGACGCCCTCATCACGCTGGACATGAGCGAGTACTCCGAGAAGCACACCGCCTCGCGGATGTTCGGTTCGCCTCCCGGCTACGTCGGCTACGAAGAGGGCGGCCAGCTCACCGAGAAGGTGCGCCGCAAGCCGTTCTCCGTCGTCCTGTTCGACGAGATCGAGAAGGCCCACCCGGACATCTTCAACTCGCTGCTGCAGATCCTGGACGAGGGTCGTCTGACCGACGCCCAGGGCCGCGTGGTCGACTTCAAGAACACGGTCATCGTGATGACGACCAACCTCGGTACGCGTGACATCTCGAAGTCCGTGAACCTCGGGTTCTCGAAGGCCGGCGACACGGAGTCCAACTACGAGAAGATGAAGGCGAAGGTCTCCGACGAGCTCAAGCAGCACTTCCGTCCGGAGTTCCTGAACCGCGTCGACGAGATCGTCGTGTTCCACCAGCTGACGCAGACCGACATCGAGCGGATCGTCGACCTGATGGTCGCGCAGATCGAGTCGCGTCTGAAGGACAAGGACATGGGCATCGAGCTCACGCCCGCGGCCAAGACGCTGATCGCCAAGCGCGGGTTCGACCCGGTGCTCGGTGCCCGCCCGCTGCGCCGCGCCCTCCAGCGCGACGTCGAGGACATCCTGGCCGAGAAGATCCTCTTCGGGGAGCTCTCCGCGGGCCAGATCGTCCAGGTCGATGTCGCCGAGGAAGGCTCGGAGCTGCCGTTCAAGTTCACCGGCGTGGCCAAGGCCGACGTCGCAGAGCTCGAGCCGGCATTCGAGGGCGAACAGGGCTGACACCTGGCACACGCTGAGAGGGGCGGACCACTTCGGTGGTCCGCCCCTCGTGCTGTCTGGCCACCAGGAGCAGTCCACGCCACCTCGACGAGCGGTCGCAGGGCGGCATTCGCGGCCGGTTGAGTCGACGAGGCACAGGGCCTGAGCTGGTTCGGTGGTCGCGCCTGGAGCCACTGAGGAGAGCTCGCACGGATGAGTGGTAGCTCTGGCCGTCGCTGAGCGTGATGTTGCGGTCGGCGTTCGCGCCCTTGGGGTTCGCCGTCGCGAACAGCGTGACGGTGGCGACGCCCTCGTCGCCGGAACCGGTGAGTCACTGCTCTCACCTGGCCCGGGTGCGGGCGGGTCTGGGCTGATTACTTGAGCACCGCCAGGCCGACGCGGCAGATCCGGCCGACGAGACCGAGCCGTGCGCCCTGCGGCCAATGGCCAATCCCACGAGCGTGAGGTGCAGGCGGGCTGGTTCACCTCCGGAAGCCCCTGTTGGGTGAGCCGACGTCGTGTGGCGTCCTTCGGCGCCGGCGAGGTTGGGGTCGGCCAGCGCGGCCTGGTCGCGGGCGCGGGGGTGTCGCATCGATCGTCGTCCGGGCTGGGTCGATGGCGTTGCGTGTCTGATCGGGTCAGATCGGTGGGTTGTCGCCGGTGGCGCGCAGGAGCGCGGCCACGACCGCGAGCAGCCCCGCTGCGAAGACCACGACCGCGACGACAAGCGGGAGCAGCCCGTCCGGGAGGGCGACCCGTCCGGTGTTCAGGCAACGGTGGGTGTAGCGGTAGCGCTGCTTCGACCAGTAGCCGATGCCGATCCCGGCGACCGCGCCGATCACGGCGCAGGCCCAGCTCGCGAGGCCGAGCACGCCTGCCTCGATCCGCGCGTAGACCAGTGCACCGACCGCGATGGAGATCGCGGTGCGCTGCCAGGCGAGCCGGGTGCGTTCCGGCTGCAACCCTGGATCGAACGGGTGGTCGCTCATCGCAGCAGGAAGCCCAGCAAGACGAGCACGGCCGCCACCGACACGCAGATGACGAGCGGGAGGCCGAAGGGGGAGGAGGGCAGCGGCTCGTTGCGGCGCAAGGCACGCTCGTTGCGGGCCCAGCCGAAGTAGGCCATCGGCGCCGCGGCCACAGCTGCGAGCATCAGCACGAGCGACGCCGCGAGCCGGAGTCCCTCGTGGAGGCCGAGGCCAAGCACCTCGAGCGCGATGCCGCCGGCCAGCATGGCGAGCGAGGTCCTGATCCAGGCCAGGTATGTCCGCTCGTTGGCCATGGTGAAGCGCGGATCGGGCTCGGAACCGGTCGAGAAGACGGAGCTGGGGAAGCGGGAGCGGGCCATGGGGGACACCCTAGTGCCGAGTCCACGGTGGCTCGACCCGTGTGCCGACCCGGTGAGCGCGGCGCTACATTGGGGTCGTGTTCTCGCGCCTGCGCGGCCTCTACGGCCGCCTCCTCGCCCCGCTCGCCCGGCTGCTTCTCTCCTGGGGCATCGGGCCTAGTGCAGTAACGGTGTTCGGCACCGCCGGGGTGGTGGTGGCCTCGCTCACCCTGCTTCCAGCCGGCCGCTTCGTCGCGGGGACGCTGATCGTGCTCGCCTTCCTGCTCGGCGACGGCCTGGACGGGAACATGGCCCGGCTCGGCGGGAGGGAGTCTCGTTTCGGCGCCTTCCTCGACTCGACCCTCGACCGGCTCGCCGATGCGGCACTGTTCGGTGGGCTCGTCCTCTGGGGAGCCAGGCATGACGAGGTGGTGGTGTGGCTGGCGCTCGCCTGCCTCGCGCTTGGCTTCCTGGTGTCCTACGCAAGGGCCCGGGCGGAGGTCGAGGGCTGGGACGCGTCGTCCGGGCTCTTCGAGCGGACCGACCGGCTCCTGGTGAGCCTCGCCGGGGTGTTCGCCGTCGGGCTCGGCGCGCCTGTCGCCGTGCTCTGGGTCGGGCTCGGCCTCGTCGCCGTCGGAAGTGCCTTCACGGTCGGACAGCGCATCCGCGCCGCCGCCGTCGCGTCCCGATAACCAGTAGGCGGAAAGTGCTCAAGATCTCACTGGCGCCGAGCGGCGTCGACGAGGGCGCGAGCGGCGTTGCCGGTCGACTCGACGAGGCGTTCGGTCGGGAGGTCGGAATCGAGGGCCTGGAAGGCGGCCTGCAGCAGGCCGAGCGTGAGCGCCGCCTGGATGCGGGCCTCCTCTGGGTCGCCGACGAGGTCGAGCCATGCGGAGCCCAGCGCGTCGCGCAGGATCCGGTGGGCGTGGTCGGCCACTTCGGCGCTGGCGTTGGACGACGAGGCGCCGCGGGAGATGTCCATCAGCCAACTGTGGCCGGTCGAGTCGGCCTGGCGGATGTTGACCTTCACCCACGCCACGATGCGGTCGCCCGGATCGGGCAGCGGTGCAAGTGCCTGCGCCACGGCCTCGTCCCATGCGGGGAGGTAGCGCGCGAGCACCATGCCGCGCAGATCGTCGACGCTGTCCACGTAGCGGTAGATCGAGTTGCGGGCGATGCCAGCCGACGCGCTGACCACGCCTGCGGTCAACGGCTCGCCGGCGCGGAGGATCTGCTCGGCAGCGTCCACGAGGGCACCGCGAATGTGTTCGCGGTGTTCTGCGACGGTGGCTGCGGCGATCTTTGGCATGAACTCATTGTCTCATGTGGCGTCGAGGGTGCCCGGATGCTCCCGTCCGCGGACCGCAAAACCCGAGCATTTGACGACAGGGTGTCGCGAACCTACCATGGATAGCGACACGATGTCTCGAAAAGGATTGACATGACCAAGGCCCTCAAGACCCAGTACTTCTTCGCGTCGGCGTACACCGCCCTCGGACTGCTGAGCGGGCTGTTCTACCGCGAGTTCACGAAGTTCAACGACCACCCGGGTGGCACCCAGTTGGCCGTCGTGCACACCCACTGGCTGACGCTCGGCGCCATCTGCGGCCTGATCTTCCTGCTGCTCGAGAAGCAGTTCGAGCTGAGCGTGCTCACCAAGCGGTACAAGGCATTCATGATCACCTTCAACGTCGGCGTCGTGCTGACCGGCACCATGATGCTGATCAAGGGCTCCCTCCAGGTGCTCGGAAACCCCTTCGCCGACTCGCCGATGCTGGCGGGCTTCGCCGGCCTCGGGCACATGAGCGTCACCGCCGGCTTCGTGCTCCTGCTGCTCATGCTCGGCACCCGCATCGGCTTCTTCGGCAAGAAGCTCGCCGATGCCTGAGGAGGTTCAGGAGCCTGACAAAGGCCGCCGCCGCTGGGCGGGGCTCGCCGTCCTGGCGATCTCGCTCGGCCTCGTGGTGCTCGACGGAACGATCGTCGGCGTCTCGCTGCCGGTCATCATCCAGGACCTCGGGCTGTCGCTGACCGACGCCGAGTGGGTCAACAGCCTCTACTCGGTGGTCTTCGCCGCCCTGCTCCTGACGGCGGGACGCCTGGGCGACAGGTTCGGCCGCCGCAACACCCTGCTGATCGGCATCCTGCTGTTCGGCGGGGGAAGCGTGCTCGCGGCGCTCTCGGGTGGCGCCGCGTCACTGATCGCGGCCCGCGCGGTGCAGGGCGTCGGTGGTGCACTGATCCTCCCCTCGACGCTCTCGACGGTCAACGCGACGTTCCGGGGCAAGGACCGCGCGGTCGCCTTCGGCGTCTGGGGTGCCGTGATGTCGGGCGCCGCCGCCCTGGGCCCACTGCTCGGCGGCCTCCTGACGAAGTACGCGAGCTGGCACTGGATCTTCCTGGTCAACGTCCCGATCGGGCTCGTGCTCATCGCGGCCACCCTCCTCCTCGTCGACGACACGCGGGGCGACGCCGATCCGGGCCGCGACCTCCTCGGCCCCGTGTTGGCCGCCGTCGGCTTCGGCGCCCTGGTCTTCGGTCTCATCGAGGGCTCGAACCTCGGCTGGTGGAGCCCCGAGTCGGAGCTTCGTCTCGGCTCGTTCACCTGGGGCCTCGACGTGCCCGTCTCGGCCGCGCCTGTCGCCCTCCTCGTCGGTGCCGTGTTCATCGCGGTCTTCGTGGCATATGAGCGACGCCGCGGAGCCCGCGGAAAGGTCCGGATCCTCGACACCTCGCTGTTCGCGATCCCCAGCTTCGCGTGGGGCAACCTCACCGCAGGCCTCGTCGCCGTCGGCGAGTTCGCACTGGTGTTCGTGCTGCCGCTGTATCTCACCACCACGCTCGGGCTGGACACCCTCGGCGCTGGGCTCGTCCTCGTGACCATGGCGCTCGGCGCATTCTTCGCGGGTGCCTCCGCCCGCCATGTCGCCGCCGCTCTCGGTGCTGCCCGCGTGGTGATCCTCGGGCTGGCGCTCGAGGTCGTCGGTGCAGCCGCGACCGGACTCCTCGTCCTGCTCGAGCTCGGCTCCTGGTGGGTCGCCGCCACCATGCTGGTCTACGGCGTCGGTGTCGGCCTCGCGTCGGCCCAGGTCACCTCGCTCGTGCTCGGTGACGTGCCGGTGGAGGAGTCGGGCTCCGGCTCCGCCGTCCAGTCGACCGTGCGCCAGATCGGCTCCGCCCTCGGCGCGGCGCTTGGCGGGACGGTGCTGACCAGCGCGCTCGGCACGCACGTCCTGCAGCAGGCAACGCCCGATGACTTCGCCCGGGCCAGCTCGTGGGCAGTCTGGGCCGCCGCGGCGGCCCTCGCGATCGGCCTGTTCTCCTCGCTGCGGCTCAAGGCGAGCGTCGGCTCACGCCGGAACGGGAGCCCCGCCGATCAGCCTGACCCGGACGGTGCCGGAGTCGGCACGCTCCGGGGCTGACACGACGGTGCGCTGCCCGTCGGGCAGGCGCACGCCGATCTCCACGTCGTCGACGGTGTAGCCCTGGTCGAGCACCTCGACCTCGGTGCCGTCCTCGGCGAGGATGAGGGCGCTCGGCAGCACAGCGAGAATCTCGCCGCTGCCGAGCGTTCCCTGCCAACCGAGTTGCCTCGCCACAGACTCCGTGATGAAGGCCCGCGCGCCGAGGAACGCCGCCACCTCGCGTGACGCGGGTGCGGTGCGCAGTGCCTCGGGGTCGTCGAGTTGCAGCAGACGCCCTTCGGCGAGGATCGCGACCTGGTCGGCGATCGTGTAGGCCTCCTGGTGGTCGTGGGTCACGTAGACGGCGGTCGTGTGCGTCTCGCGCAGGATCCGGGAGAGATCCTCGGCCAGCCTGCGGCGCAGACCGGTGTCGAGCGCGGAGAGCGGCTCGTCGAGCAGCAGCGCCCGCGGCGACGGAGCGAGCGATCGGGCCAGCGCCACCCGCTGCGCCTGTCCGCCGGACAGTTCAGTCGGCCTGCGGTCGGCGTAGCCGGGGAGGCCGACCAGGTCGAGCATCTCCTCGACCCGCGCCCGCTGCTCAGCACGGCCGAGCTTCCCGAGGCCGTAGGCGATGTTCCTGCCGACGCTCATGGTCGGGAACAGTTGGGCATCCTGGAACACCATGCCGAAGTTGCGCTTGAAGACCTTCACGCCGACGAGGTCCTCCTCGTCCCAGGAGACGCTGCCGCCGACCAGCGGCTCGAGCCCGGCGATCCCTCGCAGAAGGGTCGACTTGCCCGACCCGGACGGACCGAGCAAGCCGACGACGCTGCCAGGGGGAACCTGCAGGCTCACCCCGTCGACGGCGGTCACCTTCCCGTAGGCGATGCGTGCGTCACGCACGTCGAGCCCAGCTACCACGTCGCCACCTCCTGGGGCCGCATCCTCTCGGCGGCCGCCATCGTGATTGCCGCCAATCCTGCCAGGAGCACTGAAGCTGCCAGTGCCATCCCGTAGGTCTCGGCGCCCGGCCGCCCGAAGAGCCGGAAGATCACAACGGGCAGGGTGGGGTTGTCCGGGCGGGCCAGGAACGACGTGGCACCGAACTCCCCGAGCGAGGTGGCGAAGGCGAACCCGGTGGCCAACCCGAGGCCCCGCCCAAGGTGTGGGAGTTCGACGCGCAGAAGCGTGCGCCACGGCCCAGCGCCGAGGGTCGCCGATGCCTGCAGTTGGCGCGGATCGATCGCCCGAAGCACGGGGAGCAGGGTGCGCACCACCAGCGGCAGCGCGACGACGGCCTGCGCGATCGGGATCAGCACGATGCTCGAGCGCAGATCGAGCGGCGGCCGGTTCAGCGTGATCAGGTAGCCGAACCCGACTGTCACCGCTGAGACGCCCAGCGGGAGCAGGAACACCGATTCCAGGGCGGTGAGCGCGCCGCGTCCGGACCTGCCGCGTGGCCGACGCGACGCGATCAGCGCGACCAGCACCCCGAGCAGCACCGCGAGTACGGTCGCCGCGGCCGCCGTCACGAGCGAGGTGCGCGTGGCGCTCCACAGGTCGGAGCCCATCGTCGAGGTGGTGGCCAACTGCACGTAGTTGACGACGGACAACGCGCCGTCGCGGTGAAGGGACCGCCAGAGCAGATTTCCCACCGGAAGACCGATCAGGACAACGGCCACCACAGCGGTGACGGCGAGCGGGAACCCGTCGCGACGGATGTCGAGCCTGCGCGCGTCCGCCACGTCGGGTTGGAGCCTCAGGGCGCGCGTCATCCGTGCCTGGGCCCTTCCGCTCAGCCACAGGGCCGCCGTGACGATGACCAGTTGGGTGATCGAGAGCGCGGCCGCGCCACGCAGGTCGAGCAACTGGGTGGTGAGGAACCAGATCTCCGTCTCGATAGTGCGGTACCTGTTCTGGCCGAGCACCATGACGATCCCGTAGGACGACGAGCTGAACAGGAACACCAACGATGCGGCGGAGACGATCGCGGGCGTCAGCGTCGGCACAGTGACGGTGCGTAGCACCCGCAGCGCCGACGCGCCGAGCGTCGCCCCGGCCTGGGCAAGGCGCGGGTCGAGCCGCGACCACATGGTGCCGACGGTGCGCACGACCACCGAGTAGTTGAAGAACACCATGGCCGCGATGATCGCCGTCGGGGTCCCTCCGAGGCCCGCCCAACCGAGCAGGCCGTCCTCGCGCAGGAGCGCCCCGAACGCCACGCCCACCACGACGGTCGGCAGCACGAACGGGACGGTGACCAGCGCCCGCAGAGCCGACCTCCCCCGGAAGTTGGTCCGGTAGAGCAGATAGGCGCCGGGCACCCCAAGAGCGAGGCAGAGCGCGGTCGACGCCGTCGCCGAGGCGAGCGTGAAGCCGACCGCCTTCCAGGTGCGGGAGGAGGAGAACACGGCGGTGAAACCGTCGAGGCTCCAGGACGCCCCGTCATGGAAGCCGCGCAGGATCAGCGCCGCGGCCGGCCAGGCGAAGAAGACGGCCAGGAACGCGAGCGGGACGGCGGCGATCAGGATCCAGCCGACCCACCCGGCGCCCCGGCTCAGCCGATGGCCTCGGTCCATTCCTGGATCCAGCGGTCCCGGTTCGCCCCGATCTCCTCGGCCGGGACCTCGATCGGGCTGCTGGCCAACGGCGCGAACCGCGCCCAGTCCTCCGGCAGTTCGGTGTCGATCACGGCGGGATACATGTAGAGGTTCTCCGGAATCGCCGACTGCACCTCCGGGCTGAGCATGAAGTCGATGAACTTGCGCGCGCCGATCTCGTTGGCGGCACCCTTCAGGATCCCCGCGTATTCGATCTGCCGGAAACAGGTGCCGAGCAGGGCCTCGGTCGTGCTCGACTCGCCGTCGACCGTGTAGGCGGGCGAGGTCGCGTAGCTCAACACGAGCGGACGGGGACCGTCACCGTCGGCTCCGGAGAAGTCGGTGTAGTAGGCCTCCGTCCAGTCGGAGTCGATCTTCGCGCCGTTGTCCTGCAGCGCCTTCCAGTAGTCGAGATAGCCGTCCTCGCCCTTGGCCCCGATGGTGGCGAGCAGGAAGGCCAGGCCGGGGGAGGACGAGGCCGGATTGGTGAGCACGAGGAGGTCCTTGTACTCGGGGTCGGTCAGGTCGTCGAGCGTGGTGGGCACGTCCAGCTTCCGCTCCTCGAACCAGGCCTTGTCGGCGTTGATGCACACGTCGCCGAAGTCGATCGGGGTCAGCTGGTCCGCCGCGAACTGCTGCGCGTTCCCGGGAAGGGCGGGCGACTCGTAGTCGACCAGCACTCCCTCATCGCTTGCGCGCGAGGCGAAGGTGTTGTCGATGCCGTAGACGACATCGCCCAGCGGTGCGTCCTTGGTGAGCACGAGTTGGTTGACCAGTGTTCCGGAGTCCCCCGGCGCGACATAGGTGACCTTGTAGCCCGATTCCTCGGCGAACTTCTCCTTCAACTCGTCGGGAAGCGTGAACGCGTCGTGGGTGACGACGGTGAGCGTTTCGCTCTCGCTGGGTGCACCCGGGTTCCCCGTCTGCTCCTGCGCCGGGGTTCCGCAGGCGCTGAGCGCGATCAGTGCGCCGGCGATGACAGCCGTTGACAGCGGTTTCATGATTTCTCTCCTCTCGGAGGCCCGGCACATGCCGGGGAGGTCCCACTCCCTACGCCGGTGCTAGCCGGATCAGGTTTGAGGGTCTGCGGCTCTGTCCGCACTCTCAGCGCCTCGAGGCGCTCCCCTGTGTGGCTTCCAGCCTAGCCGCCGGCGCTCAGACCGATCAACTCGTCTCAGTGATGCGCAGCAGGGCGTCGCGGATCTGGCGCGCGCGCGTGGGGCCGATCCCCTCGATCTCCATCAGGACACTCACCGAGGCGCCGAACAGCTCCTGCAGCGTGAAGTCGTCGATGAGTTTGGTGACAAGAGACGCTGGCAGCCTGCCGACCTTCGTGAGCAGGCGGATGCCGCGCGTCTCGACGTGCTGTTCGAGGTTGGCGCCGGTGCCGAAACCGAGTCGTTCCGCGACCAGTTGCCCGCTGAACAGCTCCTCTGGGGAGAAGTTGTGCAGCTTCGCGAGGTCGAACTCGGATGGATCCGACACGTTGCCCGCGTAGTCGGCCACCAGCAGGTCGCCGATGCCGTAGAAGTTGGCGGCCAGTTCGGCGTGCTGGAGCGCGACCATCCTGCCCTCGATGCCGAGCAGATCGATGTGGAACTGCATCTCCGAGGAGAGTCGTCGGGTCAGTTCGAGACGGTGGACGACGTGGGTGAGGTCGCGCAGGGTGACGGTCTCGGCCATCTCGAGCGGCGTGAACTGGTCCATCAGGTCGCCGAGCCGGGTGACCACCCTGGAGAGAGCGGCGAGCGTCTGGTTGGCCCGCGAGATGACCTGCGGGACGGTCTCGACGATGTGGCGGTGACCCTCGTGGAACATCGAGACCGTCGACATCGAGGCGGAAACGGTCACGACGGGGATCCGGGCCACCTGGGCCGTCCGGTCGGCGGAGCGGTGCCGGGTGCCCGTCTCGGCGGTCGGGAGGTCACCGGCAGGCACGAGGTGCACGCCCGCGGCGACGATGTGGGACAGGTCGTTCGACAGCACGATCGCGCCGTCGAGCTTCGCGAGCTCGCGCAGGGACTGCTCGGTGCACTCGACCCCGATCTTGAACCCTCCCGAGGAGACCTGCTGCACCTGGGTGTTGTTCCCGAGCACGATCAGCGCGCCGGTACGTCCGTGCAGGATCCGGTCGATGCCAGCGCGCAGCGGTGTCCCGGGCGCCAACAGCTTCAGGTATCGGCGGACTGTCGATTTGGGCAAGTGGTTCTCCTGGTCGGACTGCGTGATCAGTCTAGTGTCGCCCGGTGCAGTTGTTGCCGCCCAGCGTGAGTGGATGGCCCGGAGGTGCTGGTGACCTGCGACGCCAGGGGGCATTTGACCCTCACGCGACGTAAGGGTTTAGCGTCGAGGACATGAATGCAACGACCACTACCCTGATTCAGGCCCTCGGCAGCCCCGAGGGCAGCGACCGCCGCGAGGCGGCACTCGCCATGGGCGCGGCCTCGGATCCGAGCGTCGTGCCTGCCCTTCTCGACCGGATCCGCGTCGAGGAGAACTCCTGCGTCCGCGAGGACCTCACCTGGGCGATCGTCCAGCACGCCGAGACGGCCGGCCCCGTCCTGCTCGAGATGGTCGGCAGCGACGACCCGGGCGAGCGGCGCACCGCCGCCCACGTCATCTCGAAGGTGGGAGACTCCCGGCACTTCGAGGCGGTGAGCCGCCTCGTCGCCGACGAGGACCCCGATGTGGCGATCAAGGCCTACCGCGCCGCGGTCAACACGGGAGGAGCCTCCGCCGTCGACCTGCTGGCCACCCGCCTCGGTGACGGGGACCTGCACCAGCGCGACGCGCTCACCAACGCCTTCCACTCCCTCGGCGACGCCTCCGTTCCCGCCCTCATCAGTGCGCTCTCCAGCGGGGACGCCGAGGTGCGCGAGCACGCCGCCGAGTCGCTCGGCCACCTGGGCGAGGAGGCCGCCTCCGCGGCCGCAAAACTCGAGGAGGCCGCCGCTGACGCGGAGCCCGCCGTGAGGCTCGCCGCCATCGCCGCCCTCGGCCAGCTGGGGGAGAGCTCGGAGGCGGGGCTGCGACGTCTCGTCGACGGCGGCGACCCGCTGGTCGCAAAGGTTGCGAAGGCCTACCTGGGCTGACGGTCGGCCACGAGCCGCCGTGCCACGAGCCGGGTGCGTTCGTCGGGGGAGTGTTGAGCCTCCTCGACGGCGCGCCCGGCTAGTTCGCCTTCCAGGTGGCCGAGCGCGACGAGAGCCGCGAAACGCACCGGCTCCTCCGCGTCGGAGAGTGCGGCGATGAGGGCCTCGGTGGCTCCGGCATCCCCGAGCAGCGCCAACGCGTCCGCCGCCCGTTCCCTGACCACGGCGGAACCGTCCGCGAGCGCCTCGACGACGAACGGGAGCGCGCCGTCGATCCGCGCCAGCGCCGAGCCCGCCTCGTCGCCGACCTGGGCGCGGCACTCCCCGAGGGCGCCGACGAGGGCCCGCGCGGCCTCCTCGCCGCCCACCTGGCCGAGGCTGAACGCGGCCTTTGTCGCGACCAGCTCGTCCGGGTCGGTGAGCAGCGTGCGCAGCGTCGCGACGGAGGCGGGATCGCGCAGCTTCCCAAGGGCGTGGGCGAGGGAGTGGCGCGTTTCGGCGTCGCCGTGCAGCATGGTGGCGATCAGTTCCTCGCGGATCTCGGGACGCTGGGCCACCGCCCAGGTCGCGCCCTCGCGCACCCCGGCCACCGGGTCGCTCAGCAGTTCGATCAGCACATCGGTGGGTGCGTCCGGCGCTTCGGTCAGCGCGGCGCGGAACCGGACCTCCGGCTCTGGGTGGCGCAGCCGCTCAGTGAGTTCGATGGCGCGCAGGACCTCATCCCACCCGGCGTTCGCGGCGCGCTGGAGCCTGCGCAGCGTGGAGAGCAGCTCCTGCTCCTGGGCGATCCTCGCCTCTACGACCGCTGCGTGCCTGCCGAGCAGTTCTGCCGCGTCACCACCCTCATCGAGGGCCTCGGAGATCTCGCCAAGGGACAGCCCCAACGCCTTGAGGTGCTGGATCGCGAGCAGCCGGTCGAGGTCCTTGCGGGCATAGAGCCGGTAGTCGACATCGGTTCGCCCGCTCGGGCGGAGCAGGCCGATCTCGTCGTAGTGGCGCAGCGTCCGGTGAGTCAGGCCGGTGCGCCTCGCGACCTCGCCGATCCGCAGCCATTCCTCCACCCGGCTACTCCTTCTCCTTCGTGGCGCGACGCAGGTCGAGCACCCCGAGCGCATCGGCCAGCGAGTCGACCTCGACGACGCGCAGCCCGCCGAGTCGCGGAACCTTGACGGTGACATCGCGCGAACCCCGCGGCACGACGGCGAACTCGAAGCCGAGCCTTCCTGCCTCGGCGAGCCGCCGCTCCACCCCGGGGACGCGGCGCAGATCGCCGGCGAGGCCGACCTCGCCGAGCGCGAGCAGCCGACGCGGGTAGTGCCTGTCGAGTGCGGCGGATGCGATGGCGATGGCGGCCGACAGGTCGACCGACGGATCGGTGACCCGTGCGCCGCCCACCGTCGAGACGTAGACGTCGTGTGCCGAGAGCGGGAGCCGTGCCTTGCGTTCGAGGACGGCAAGGACCATGGCGATGCGCGAGTTGTCGAGACCGTGGGTGGTGCGCCGCGGCGACGACTGGTTGGGGGAGGGGGCGACGAGGGCCTGGATCTCCGCGAGCAGCGGGCGGCGCCCCTCGAGGGTGACGGTGACGCAGGTGCCGGGCACCGGCTCGGCGTGGGCCGTCGTGAAGAGCCCGGACGGGTCGGGCACCTCCACGATGCCGGTCTCGCTCATCTCGAAGCAGCCCACCTCGTCTGCCGGGCCGAAGCGGTTCTTGGTCGCGCGGACCATCCGGAAGCCGGAGTGCCGGTCGCCCTCGAAGGTGAGCACCACGTCCACGAGGTGTTCGAGGGTGCGCGGGCCCGCGATCGCGCCGTCCTTGGTGACGTGGCCGACGACGATCACCGCCATCCCCTCACGCTTCGCGACGCGGGCGAGCGCTCCGGTGACCTCGCGGACCTGGCTCGGGCCGCCGGGGGCGCCGTCGGCCTCAGCGGTCGCGATGGTCTGCACGGAGTCGACGACCAGCAGCGAGGGGCGCACCGATTCGACGTGGCCGAGCACGGTGCCGAGATCGTTCTCGGAGGCCAGGTACAGCGAGTCGTCCATGGCGCCGGTGCGCTCGGCGCGCAGCCGCACCTGGGAGGCCGACTCCTCGCCGGAGATGTACAGCGTCGTCTCACCCGACCGCGCCCACTTCGCTGCGACGTCGAGCAGCAGGGTGGACTTGCCGACCCCCGGCTCGCCTGCGAGCAGCACGACGGCCCCAGGCACGAGGCCATCGCCGAGGACGCGGTCGAGTTCGGCGATCGTGGTCAGGCGGCGGGCCGCCTGGTCGGTCGGCACCTGCGAGATCGGGACGGCCTGGTCGACGGGGACCGACGACGCGACGGAGCGCAGCTTCGGGGCACCCCGTTCGACGACGGTGCCCCACGCCTGACATTCACCACAGCGGCCGACCCACCTGGTGGAGGACCAGCCGCACTCGGTGCACTGGTAGGAATCCTGCTTCTTCGCCACGGTCAGAGCCTAGTTGGCCGGACCGACAGATCCCTCAGGGCTCAGATGGTGACGAGGTCGCCCGCGCCGTTGCGGAAGGTGACGCTGTTGATGCCCGGCATGCCGCGGGGAGCGACCAGGTCGAGCGCGACGCCGTCGAGTTCGTCTCCGACCTCAAGGCCGAGCCACTCGGACAGGCGCTCCGCGGATCCGGAGATCTGCATCGAGTCGAGGCTGACGTCGCCCGCAAGGGCGGAGGGGCGCAGCGAGTCGTCGGACTTCCACTCGAGGAAGTAGGGCAGCTGGGGATCGGCGATCAGGCCGCGGATGCCGATCTGCGACCACTCGAGGCGGCGACCGTCGGGGAACTGGCGCGAACCGGGGACGGCGGAGCGCTCGAGGCGCAGCTCGTACGGAGCGATGTCGGCGACGCTCACGACCCACCCGAGCCAGCCACCGCCCATGTCCGAGCGGGCGCGCACGGCCTGCCCGAAAGCCGCCTTGTCCGCCGCAGGATGATCGAGGACCTCGACGACCTCGATGTAGCGGGAGCCTGCCAGGGGGATGATGTGGTTGCGCGTGCCGAATCGGGGATGGAAGCCACCATCCTTGTACTGCGTGCCAAGCGCGTCAGCGAGCCGGGCCGCCTCCGCCTTGAGGCCGTCCGGACCGGTCGCGAACATGAGATGGTCGACGTGCATGCCCTCATTCTCGCCCCCAGGTACCCTCCCCACGAAATCGGGGCGCGTCTCGACAGGCACCGGGCTGCGCCACGACTGCGCGGTAGTGTTTACTCCGTGCCCACGTCGAAGGTCCTTCTCTCGACCACCTCGGTGTTTCCCGAGGCGTCCACCAGCGCATTCGAACTCGCCTCAGATCTCGGCTACGACGGCGTCGAACTGATGGTCGGCGTCGACACGCTCTCCACAGACATCGGCTCGGTCGCCAAGCTCGCCGACTACCACGGCGTTCCCGTCCATTCGGTGCACGCGCCGACGCTGCTCGTCACGCAGAGCACCTGGGGCTCCGACTCCTGGGACAAGCTGCGACGCTCCGGGGAGGCGGTGAAACAGCTCGGCGGCAACGTCGTGGTGGTGCATCCGCCCTTTCGCTGGCAGCGCGAGTACGGCGCGGGCTTCGTCGAGGGGGTCAAGAAGCTCAACGCCGAGTCCGACGTGATCTACGCCGTCGAGAACATGTATCCCTGGCGGACTCCGGGACGGCACTTCCAGGCCTACCTCCCCGGCTGGGATCCCACCCCCTACGACTACGACCATCTCACCCTCGACCTCTCGCACGCCTCGACGTCGCAGCGCCAGTCGATGGATCTCATCCACGCCTGGGGAGACCGGTTGGCCCACGTCCACCTCACAGACGGGCGCGGCTCCTTCAAGGACGAGCACCTGATGCCGGGTGAGGGCGACCAGTCGGCCTGGGAGGTTCTCGAGCATCTGGCGGAGACCGGCTACGAGGGCCACATCGTGCTTGAGGTCTCGTCGCGGCGCGCCAAGTCGAGGCATGAACGCGAGGAGCTTCTCGGTGAGGCGCTCGCCAACATCCGCAAGGCCATGGACGCCGGCCTGGCACGGAGGCGCTGAGCACATGTCAACTGTCAGCACGGCCGTGCGCCGTTTCATCCGCTCCGGTCGGGTCCGCAACGCCGCCCTCGCCTCGGGGGTCGCGGAGGAGTTCGCGAGCAGCTATGTGGCGGGCGCGGACGCAACTGAGGCCCGCGTGGTCGTCGAGCGACTGCGCAGGCAGGGGCTGCTCGTCTCGCTGGCTTACCTGCCCACCTCGAATGACGAGGCGGAGACACCCGGCGCCCTCGTCCATGCGCTCGAGGTGCTCGATGCGCTCGCCGTGGGCGCCGAGCTCTCCATCAAGCCCTCGTCGCTCGGGCTCCGGACCGACCCGGCCAGCGCCGCGTCACGTCTGCGAGACCTCTGTGACGCCGCCGAGCAGCGCGGCGCCGTCGTCACGCTCGAGATGCAGGGCGCCGAGGCCTACGACGAGACTCTGCGTCTCTGGCGTGGGGTGCACGCGCATCACGGGAGCCTCGGCCTGACCCTTCCCTCGGACATCCGCAGGTCGGAGCGTGAGGTCGCCTCCGTCTCCGCGGAGGGTGCGCGGGTGAGGCTCTGCGTCGGGTCGTACCCGGTTCCGCGGTCGATCGGCCTGCGCTCCGAGCGTGAGAAGTCGAAGGCGCTGGTGCGGTGCCTGCGTCGGGTGATGGAGGACGGCGGCTACGCCATGCTCGCCACGCACGATCCGACGCTGATCGCGATCGCCCAGGAGTTGGCGCACCGCAACGCCGTGCCGGCCAACGGGTTCGAGTTCCAGATGTTCTACGGCGTCCGCCCGCTCGAGCAGCGTCGGCTCACCGACATCGGCTACCGTTCGCGGACCTACCTCCCCTTCGGCCCGGCCTGGTTCGAGTACCTGACGACGCGGCTCGCGGCCCGCCCGAGGACCATGTTCAGCTACCTGCGCGCGCTGGGGGACAAGCGGTGACCACCGCCCCTGCGGTGGTCGATCCAGGAAGCGGACGCACGATCCACGTCGAGATCGCGATCGTGATGCTGATCTCGCTCGGTCAGTCGGCCGTCTACTCGATCCTGCGGATCATCGAGCGGATGACGCGGCCCGAGCCGATCGGTCAGCAGACGACGACGCTGAACACGGCCACCACCCCGGACCGGCCCTGGCTCGACGCGATGTACCAGGTCGCCAACATCGCTTTCCCGCTGATGCCGGTGGTGCTGGTGCTGTACCTGCTCTGGGTGCACAGGCCCCTTGAGGGCGGCCCGTTCCGGGCGATGGGCTTCGACCTTCGCCGCCCAGGAAGCGACCTCGCGAAGGGCGCCGCCATCTTCGCCGTGATCGGCGTGGCAGGCCTGGCCTTCTACCTCTTCGCGTTGGCGGTCGGGATCAACACCCAGATCAACACCTCCGGCCTCGAGTTCACAGTCGTCAACGTCATCGTCCTACTGCTGCGGGCGATCATGAACGGGGTCCTCGAGGAGGTCGTCATGATCGGTTACCTTTTCACCCGGTGGGCCCAGACCGGCGGCCGGATGTGGGTGATCGTCCTGGTCAGCGCGCTGATCCGGGGCGGCTACCACCTGTATCAGGGGTGGGGCGGCTTCATCGGCAACTTCGTGATGGGGCTCGCCTTCGGCTGGCTCTTCCTCACGTGGCTGAAGGGGCGCGTGATGCCTTTGGTGGTCACCCATTCGCTGCTCGATATCGTCGCCTTCCTCGGGGCGCCGCTGCTTCCGTGGCTGATGTCGCTGATCGGACGCTGACCTCCCGATCACCCGCAGGGGCGAGGGGGACCGGCTGCGCTGCCGCATCCCGTCCCTGACCACCGCCCCCAACGGCGACCTGCTCGCCTCCTTCTTCGGTCGGCCCTCCATGCACGACCTGCCGAGCAACATCACCAGCTCAACGAGATCTACGAGAATGACGCTGATGTGAAGGATGTGCTGGACAAGGCGCAGGCCGACCTGGAGAACGAGATCGGCTGATCCAGCCGCGCATGACCGCCGACGGCCGGGGAGACCTGTTCCCCCGGCCGTCGGCCGCGTCCAAGGCCGCTCGCCCTCGCCGCTCGCTCGTCGCCGCAGAAGAGTCATGTGAGGACGCCCGGCGTGGACGCGTGCGACGCTCGGTCTGCGGGTTCGGCGTAGAATCGCGGCCATGCGTGTTGGTGTCTTTGGTGCGACCGGTCAGGTCGGCGGCGTGATGCGTCGCCTCCTGGAGGAACGCAACTATCCCGTCGATCAGATCCGTTACTTCGCCTCCGCGCGTTCTGCAGGGAAGAAGCTGCCGTGGCGCGGCGCCGAGGTCGTCGTCGAGGACATCGCCACCGCCGACTTCGCCGGCCTCGACGTGGCGATCTTCTCCGCGGGCGGTTCAACCTCGAAGCAGCACGCCGAGAAGGTCGCCGCAGCCGGCGCCACCGTCGTCGACAACTCGAGCGCCTGGCGCATGGACGAGCGCGTCCCGCTGATCGTCTCCGAGGTGAACCCCGGCGACGTCGCCGACGCCCAGCTCGGAATCATCGCCAACCCCAACTGCACGACCATGGCCGCCATGCCGGTGGTCAAGCCGCTGCACGACGCCGCCGGCCTCAAGGCCATGCAGGTGACCACCTTCCAGGCCGTCTCCGGGTCGGGAGTCAAGGGCGTCGAGGCACTCTCGAGCCAGCTCGGCGAGATCGACGACCCGCGCGTTCTCGCGCTCGACGGGTCGGCGTTCCAGCCGGTCGACGCCGACCCTTACGTCGCCCCCATCGCCTACAACGTGCTCCCGCTCGCGGGAAGCATCGTCGAGGACGGCGAGGGGGAGACGGACGAGGAGAAGAAGCTGCGCAACGAATCGCGCAAGATCCTCCACCTCCCGCAGCTGCTCGTCGCCGGCACCTGCGTCCGCGTCCCCGTCTTCAGCGGACACTCGCTGAGCGTCCACCTCCGCTTCGACCGCGAGATCATGCCGCTGGAGGCGCGCGACCTGCTCGCAGCGGCGCCCGGCGTCGAACTCGTCGACGTCCCGACCCCACTGCGGGCGGCCGGGGCCGATCCCTCGCTCGTCGGCCGCATCCGCCAGGATCGCTCGGTCGAGGGCAACCACGGCCTTGTCCTGTTCCTCTCGAACGACAACCTGCGCAAGGGCGCGGCCCTCAACGCCATCCAGATCGCGGAGCTCCTCGTCCGATGATGATCGCGGTCGTTGGCGCGGGAGCCATGGGGGAGGCGCTGATCGCCGGCTGGATCGCCTCGGGCATCGAGCCCGCGGAGATCGCGATCGTGGACGCCTCGGCGCCCCGGGTGGCCGAACTCGAGCAGCGCCACGGCGTGCGTGGGATCGACCTCACGGACACGGCCGAGGCCGAGACGATCGTGCTGGCCGTGAAGCCCTACCAGATCCCAGACGTGCTGGAGAGCCTCTCCGGGCACTTGGCCGACGGGGCGCTCGTCGTCTCGATCGCGGCCGGGGTGCCCCTCGCGAAGCTCGAGGATGCGCTCCCGGGCGCCGCAGTCGTCCGGGTCATGCCCAACACCCCCGCGCTGGTCGGAAAGGGCATGGCTGGCATCGTCCCGGGCGCCGCCGCGACCGGGGAACAGGTCGAACGGGTCACCGGCCTGCTCGACGCCGTCGGCAGTTCCATCGTCACCGACGAGGCCCACCTCGACGCGCTCACCGCGCTGTCGGGTTCCGGCCCCGCCTACCTCTTCTACGTCGCCGAGGCGATGATCGAGGGCGGGGTGCACCAGGGACTCACCCGCGCTGAGGCGACCGCACTTGTCACCCAGACCTTCGTCGGCTCGGCAGCCATGCTTGCCGAGTCCGGGAAGTCCGCGACCGTGCTGCGCGAGATGGTCACCTCTCCCGCGGGAACCACCGCCGCGGCGCTCCGCGCGCTCGACGACCACGGGGTGCGCGCGGCCCTCCTCGACGCCGTAGAGCAGTGCCGCACCCGCGGCAGGGAGATGGCCGAGGAGTAGCTGACCGACGCTGCCAGGAGTGGCGCCGGAGCAGGGCAATTGTCCGATCCTCCGCCGTCGCGTTAAGATTTGGGGTCTGACCAGCTTGGCTGGACTCCTCACACATCCGGAGACAGTCTCCGGCGATGAAAGGCACACAGTGGGTTCTGTTATCAAGAAGCGCCGCAAGCGTATGGCGAAGAAGAAGCACCGCAAGCTGCTGAAGCGCACTCGCATTCAGCGTCGTCGCGCCGGTAAGTAGTGCACCCAGCCCCGCGGGTTCTGCTCCTGACACGGGAAGGCTGCCACCTCTGCGTGGAAGCCGAGTCTCTCGTGCGCGGAACCTGCGAGGAGCTTGGCGTGGGCCTGCGGGTCCTCGACGTCGACACAGATGAGCGCCTCCGGGCGAAGTACACCGACCACGTGCCGGTGACCTTCGTCGACCGGGAGTTGCTCGGCTACTGGTTCGTCGATGACGGGGCCCTCCGCTCGGCTCTGGCCTCCGGCCACCCCCGACCGATCCCAGACGACTGGGTCTTGGCGCACCACTGAACGGATTTCTCGTGAGCGAGTCTTTGAACCCCACCTCCCCGGCCTCGCCGCCGGAGTTTGAAGCGACAAGCGGCTCCGTGACCTTTGTCGGATCCGGCCCGAGCGACCTCGCGCTGCTGACGCTCTCCGGGTCGCGCGCCCTGAAGTTCGCGGACCTCATCATCGTCGACCCGACCACCGACGTCGAGCACGTGCGCGCGCTCGTGCCCGCGCACGCCCAGATCCGCGTGTCCAAGCGCGAGGACGACGCGAACCAGATCCTCAGGGCCGTCGCCCAGGGGCTGAAGGTCGTGCGCCTGCACGGTTGGGACTACTTCACCGACGCCGACGCCGACTCGGTGCTCGCCGACGTGCTCGCCCAGGCGGGCCACCACTCCAACGTGGTCCCGGGCGTCAACAGGTGGAGCGCCGCTCTGTCCTACGGAGCGGTCACCGCGTCCGCTGCCTTCGCGGCCCTCGATGCGACCGCTGGCATCCCCGAGCTTGAGGACTGGCCCACGGCCCAGACCCTGATCATCCGGGTCATGGGCGACAAGTCGCGTGCCGTCGCGATAAAGGCCGCCGAACGTTTCGGCGCAGACGCCACGGTGCTCTCCCTCGAACGGATGGGCACCACCGGGCAGGTCAGCGACCTGACCACCTGGGGCGAGGTCACAGACATCGATCCCGAGGAGCGGTTCTTCATCATCGGCCCGGGCATCGACGAGTCGCACCGCAACCGCTTCGCCTGGTTCGAGGGCAAGCCGCTGTTCGACTGGCGCGTCATCCTGCCGAGGACGAAGGACGACGTCACGGCCCTCGTCGACGAGCTCGACCACTACGGGGCGAGCAGCGAGGTCGTCGCCACGATGTCGATCGAGCCTCCGCGCACCGAGCAGGCCATGGAGAAGGCGGTCCGCGGCCTCGTGGACGGGCGCTACCTCTGGCTCGTGTTCACCTCCCCGCACGCCGTCTCCGCCATCGCGGAGCGGCTCACCGAGTTCGGCCTCGACTCCCGCGCGCTGTCCGGGATCAGCCTGGCCGCAGTCGGCAGAGGCACCGTCGAGGCCCTCGCGCGCCTCGGCCTCGTCGCCGACCTCACCCCCGTCGTGGAGAACACCACCGGCGCCCTCGCCAACGAGTTCCCGGCCTATGACGACCTGATCGACCCGCTCAACCGCGTCCTCGTGCCCAGCGCCGACGTCGCAGTCGAGCCCCTGCTCGTCGGGCTCAGCCGCCTCGGCTGGGACGTCGAGGAGGTCACCGCCTACCGCACCGTCCGCGCCGCGCCCCCGCCGGCCGATGTGCGCGACGACATCAAGACCGGCATGTTCGACGCCGTCGTGTTCACCTCCGCCACCGCGGTGCGCAACATGATCGGCATTGCTGGCAAGCCCCACGCGGCCACCGTCGTCGCCGCGATCGGCCCCGCAACGGCCGCAGCCTGCGAGATGCACGGCCTGCGGGTCGACGTCATCGCCGACACCCCGACCTTCGAGTCGGTCGCGGACGGCCTCGCCCGGTTCGCCGACCGCAGGCGGAGCGACCAGGCCGCCGCTGGTCTCCCGCTGACCAAGCCTTCGCAGCGCAAGCGTCGCAAGCGGCGCAAGGCTGTTGAACCCGCCGGATAGCCGCATATGGTGATGGACGTGGATAATGCGAGCATCGTGCACGTCATGCGGCACGGCCAGGTGGAGAACCCGACCGGCGTGCTGTACGGCCGACTGCCAGGCTTCGGGCTGTCGGCCCTCGGACGTGAGATGGCCGAACGCATGGGGCAGTACTGGGCAGAGGTGCCCCTGACCCATCTCCGGTGCTCACCGCTGCAGCGGGCGCAGGAGACGATGGCCCCGACGGCCGCCCGTCACGCCGACCTGACGATCACCCCGGACGAGCGCGTGATCGAGGCGGAGAACCGCTTCGAGGGGATGATCTTCGGCCGAGACAACGCCGCCCTGCGCGACCCGAGGATGTTCTGGCACATGCGCAACCCGCTTCGCCCCAGTTGGGGGGAGCCATACGCCGACATCGCCGCCCGGATGCGCGCGGCCATCACCGACGCGGCCGAGGCAGCCGGACCAGGCGGCCAGGCGCTGGTGGTCAGCCACCAGCTGCCGATCTGGATCTCCCACCTCGCGGCGCTCGGGCGTAGCTTCGTGCACGACCCCCGACGCCGCCGCTGCACCCTGTGCTCAGTGACCAGCTTCACCGTGCGCAGCGGCCGGATCACCGGTGTCTCCTACGCCGAGCCCGTCGCCGACCTGCTGCCCTCGACGTCGAAGCGCAAGTTCAAGGTCGGGACGTGAGGCGCGCGGTCGCGGCCACCCTGGCCGCGCTGTTCGCGCTCACCGCCTGCACCGCAGAACCCGGCGGAAACTCGGGCGACGAGACCGGCGACTCCGGAGGCGGGGCCGGCTTCGTCACGGGAGACGGAACCGTCACGATCGTCCCCGAGGGTGATCGCGAGATCGCCCCCGTCATCTCCGGCCCGACCGTGACCGGAGGCGAGGCCTCCACCGCGGACCACGCAGGAAAGATCATCGTGCTCAACGTGTGGGGCTCCTGGTGTGCGCCCTGCCGCAAGGAGGCCCCCGAACTGGTCAAGGCGAGCGAGGAACTCGGCGAGGACGTGGCCTTCCTCGGGCTCAACACCCGCGAACAGGACAAGGCCCCGGCGCTCGCCTTCGAGCGCGCCTTCGGCATCGAGTACCCCAGTATCTACGACGGGTCCGGAAAGCTCCTCCTCGACTTCGGAAAGCTGCCACCCAAGGCCATCCCCAGCACCCTCGTCATCGACGAGGAGGGCAGGATCGCAGCCCGGGTGCTCGGCGCCGTCGATGCGAAGACCCTCGTCGGCATCGTCGACGACGTGAAATCGGCCTCCTGACATGACCGGCATGCTGCTGGAGGCCTGGACGAACGACGCGCTCACCTCGTCGATGCTGGTGGCGATCCCCGTCGCGATGCTGGCCGGTCTCGTCTCGTTCGCCTCGCCATGCGTGCTCCCGCTGCTGCCGGGCTACCTGAGCTACGCCTCCGGCCTCGGGGCGAGCGAGATCGCGGAGGGCACGGGCTCCAAGCGGCTCCTGATCGGCGGAACGCTCGGCTTCATCCTCGGCTTCTCGATCGTGTTCGTGCTGACCGGCGCCCTGTTGGGCGGCGTCGGCGCCGTCCTGATCAGCAACATGCGCATCATCACCGTCATCCTCGGCATCGTGATCATCGCCCTCGGCGCCGCCTTCGCGGGCTGGCTGCCCATGCCGTCCGGTTGGCGACCGAACCTCGCCCCCCGCATGGGGGCGCTGGCCTCACCCCTGCTCGGCATGGTCTTCGGCCTGAGCTTCACCCCCTGCATCGGCCCGGCCCTTTCCGTCGTGCTGACCCTCGCCATCAACGAGGGTTCCGCAACCCGCGGCGGCATCCTGGCGTTCGCCTACGCGCTGGGCATCGGGATCCCGCTGCTCGCCTTCGCGATGGCCTTCACCGCGCTCGCGCCGAAGCTCGACTGGCTACGCAGGCACCAGAGACTGATCCAGCGCATCGGAGGTGTCGTCATGATCCTGGTCGGTGTCGCGATGGTCACGGGCCTGTGGGACCGGCTGATGGACGTGCTTCGTCAGTGGGCGGCCACGTTCGGGACGATCCTGTGATGGCGCGGAGGTCCAACCCGGTGGTGGAGTTCGTCCGCTGGGCATGGGGGCAGCTGACCAGCATGCGCACTGCGCTCATGCTGCTGTTCCTGCTCGCTCTCGCCGCGATCCCGGGCTCGATGATCCCGCAGACCACCGTCTCGCCGATCTCGGTGCTCGACTTCAAGCGCGAGCATCCGTTCTGGGACAAGATCTTCGAGCCGCTCGGCATGTACCACGTCTACACCTCGCCTGCCTTCTCGGCGGTGTACCTGCTGCTGTTCGTCTCGCTGATCGGCTGCATCCTTCCCCGCCTCGCCAAGTACCTGAGGGCCGTGCGCAAGCCGCCGCCGAAGCTGCCCGCCCGCATCGGTCGCCTCCAGGAGACGGCCACCGGCGCCCTGGCCGTTGACGCGCCGACCGCGCTCGACAACGCTGAGGCGTACCTGCGTTCACGCCGCTACCGCGTCCGCCGCTTCGACGAGGGCGTCAGCGCGGAGCGCGGCTACAGCAGGGAGGCGGGCAACCTCGTCTTCCACATCTCACTCGTCGTGCTGCTGCTCGGCCTCGCCTGGTCGAACCTGCTCGGCTTCCACGGCACAGCCGTCGTCGTCGAGGGCCGCGGCTTCGCCAACGTGATCACCCAGTACGACGACTTCACCAGCGGCCCGCTGCTCGACACCGACACGCTCGAGCCCTTCTCGATTGACGTCGACGACTTCCGCGCCGAGTTCGAGACGGGCGAGGTGCAGACGGGCGCCGCACGCCGGTTCGACGCCGACGTCACCGTCAACGACGCCGCAGGCACAAGCACCGAACTGCTCACCGTGAACGAGCCGGTGATCACCGCCGGAGGAACCCAGGTGAACCTCCTCGGCCACGGCTACGCCCCCTCGTTCACCGTCCGCGACGGCAACGGAGACGTCGCCTTCTCCGGCCCGGTCGTGTTCCTACCGCAGGACGGCAACTTCGCCTCGGTCGGCGTGGTGAAGGTTCCGGACGCCCGGCCGAAACGGCTCGCGTTCGAGGCGTTCTTCTACCCGACGGCGCTGCTGAACGAGAACGGCCCGCAGTCGATCTTCCCCGACGCCCTCAACCCCGAGGTCTACCTGAACGCCTGGTTCGGCGACCCGGCGGAGGAGACGGGCATCCCCGAGTCGATCTACACGCTCGACACGACCGGCCTCGAGCCGGTGCCCGGCGACAACGGCGAGGTGCTTCGTGCGGCGCTTCCCGTCGGCGGAGGCATGACCCTCCCCGACGGCCTCGGGTCGATCACCTTCGACGGCTGGGACCGCTGGGTGAAGCTGCAGGTCAGCGACACGCCCGGCAACCTGCTGACGCTGATCGCGATCGCGGTGGGTGTTGCGGGGCTGTGCGTCAGCCTGTTCGTGCGGCCGCGTCGCCTCTTCGTGCGCGTCACGGACGCCGAGGCCACGGCAGGCGGTCTCGACCGGGCGGACGCCGCCTCAGGACTGCCCGAGGAGGTGGCCGCGCTGCTGGCCGCCACGACAGGTTCGCAGGAGTTGCGCGACAATGGTGAGGGCTCTGTGCCCGCCGAGAAGGAGGAAGCGACTGCATGACGCTCAGTGAGTGGTCCTACACGGCCATGGTCGCGGCGACCGTCATCTATCTCGTCGCGTTCGGGCTGTGCGCCCTGGAGTGGTCTGCGGCCCGTGGCCTGGCCTCGGAGCGTCCCGCGGACGGATCCGAGGACGTTGCGCGCACCCGGGTCGACTTCTACGGCAGACTCGGCCTCTTCGCGACGACCATCGCGTTCCTGCTGCACGTCGCGGCCGTGGTGCTGCGAGGGGTGGCGGCCGGACGCGCCCCCTGGGGCAACATGTACGAGTTCGTCACCTCGTCGCTCGCGTTCGCCGCGCTGATCTACCTCGTGTGCGCCTACCGGCTCGGCATGCGGTGGCTCGGGCTGGCGCTCAACCTGCTGTTCGCGCTCGGCCTCGGCGTCGCCGTCACGCAGTTCTACGTCGACGTCGCGCCGCTTGTGCCCGCGCTGCACAGCGTCTGGTTCATCATCCACATCGTCGCCGCCGCCATCGCGGGCGCCGCGTTCAACGTCGGCGCCGTCACCTCGATCCTGTACCTGATCCGGGTCCGCGCCGAGGAGAAGGCCTCCGGGAAGGAACTGCGCGGCTACCTCGCGAAGCTCCCCAGCGCCAAGAAGCTCGACCTGATCTCCTACCGGCTGCACGCGTTCGCGGTGCCGCTCTGGACTTTCACCATCGTCGCTGGCTCGGTCTGGGCGCAGTACGCATGGGGCCGGTTCTGGAACTGGGATCCGAAGGAGACCTGGTCGCTGATCACCTGGATCATCTACGTCGCCTACCTGCACGCCAGGGCCACCGCCGGGTGGCGCGGCAAGCCCGTCGCGATCATCGCGATCGTCGGCGTCGTCGCCTTCTGGTTCAACTTCGTGGGCGTGAACCTGCTCTTCAGCGGATTGCACTCGTATTCCGGGATCTGATGACCGATGGCAGATGAGAGCCCGGACTGGCTGGTCCGACTGTACGAGGAGCAGGGTGCGACGCTGCACCGGCTCACCGTGCTGCTCGGCGCGGAGGAACAGTCGGGCCGGATCCTGCGCGGAGCGCTGCTTGCGCTGCACCGACGCAGCCAACGGCTGATCGACCCCGCCGAGCGGATCGAGTTCCTGCAGGAGAGCGTCGTCCATGCGGCCCGTGTCGCGCGGCGGCCGCAGCAGCCGCTCGAGCTTCCGCGGGTCGAGGACCCGAGGCAGAACGAACTCCTCGCCCAGATTTCCGCGCTGCCTCCGCGGATGGCCGAGATCATCGTGGTCAGCCACTACCTGGCGGTGTTCGGGCCCGAGCTCGCGGGCATCATGCGGATGTCGGTGCGCGGCTGCAACCAGAAGCTCGAGATCGCCCGCGAGACGCTGCGGGCCAACGTCAGGGGCGACGGCATCCCCGGCGGGATCGAGGCGCTCTCCCAGGAGGTGACGGCGGCGCTGCGCGCGGCGGCGCGCACCGTCCAGGCTCCCGGCACCAGCACGCTCGCCGCCGAACTGGGGCAGCTGGGCAGCGATGCGAGGGTCACCTTCGGGCCCCGCTCCGTCGCCGTGCTGACCGCGCTTGCCATCGTGGCCGGCCTCGTCCTCGCCGCCCTCACCACCCCGTCTGCTGCCCCTGTTGAGCAGCCACCCGCCTCACCAGACCAGACGGTCGCCCCGACCGCGGGTCGGCCCATTCCCGCACAGGTGCGCGGCGTCCCGCTCTACTACGTCGGAAGGGACGGGGGGCTGTACCGCGAACTGCGCGACCTGTCGTCGTCGGGCAACCTCGTCGGCTCCGCGGTCGACGCGCTGCTGACGGTTCCGGCGGCCGACCCCGACTACCGCTCGATGTGGACCGCGGGCCGCCTGATCAGCGTCGAGCAGAGCGGCGACGCCCTCACCGTCAACCTCTCAGCCGAGGCCTACGAGGCCATCGAGTCGGACCAGGATGCTGAGCTCGCCCGCAACCAGATGGTCTACACGATCTCCGACCTGGTGGCCGATCCGTACCTGAGCGTGCAGTTCCAGTCGGACGGCGGCGCCGCGCCCGCCCGGTTCGTCAGCGAGTCGGGGTACCGCCGCCAGGACCTGGCCCCGATGCCCGACGTGTGGATCACCGCGCCGCGGAACCTGGCGATTGTGAGCGGCGACCTGACGATCACCGGCACCGTGAAGCCCGGGCTGGGGGAGCCGGTGGTGCGGATCATAAACACCGACTCCGGGGCCGTCGTCGCCGAGGAGTCGGCTCAGACCTCTGCCGAACCCAACCCCGACGGGTGGCGCCCCTGGAGCGTCACGGCGACCCTGCCTCCGGGCCGGTACGAGGTCAGCGTGCGGACCCCGGAGAACTCGGCGAAGCCGGTGGAGACCAAGACGTTCGAGGTGGAGTGAGCCCTCGCCGTCAGTGCGTCGCGACGAACTCGGCGAGCTTCGCCTGGAGCCTGGTCGGGGCGAGGCGGGTGGCGAAGGCCATCACCGTGTTGCGGACGCCGTCGACGACGTAGGGGCGGTGCTGCTTGAGCGCGGTGAACGTGGTGTCGACCACCTGCGCAGGCGTCCGTCGGTCGGCCATGACGGCGTCGTTTCCGGCGTTGGCGAAGAACTGCGTCTCCGTGGGGCCGGGGCAGATCGCAAGGGCCCGCACCCCCGTGGGGTGCAGTTCGGACCACAGAGCGATCGTCAGCCGCAGCACGTAGGCCTTCGAGGCTGCGTAGACGGCCATCCGAGGGATGGGCTGGAAGGCGGCGGTCGAGGCGACGTTGATGATGGCTCCGCGGCCCCGCTCGACCATGCCCGGCGCCGCCGCCCGTGACAGCTGGGTGAGGGCGACGACGTTGAGGTTCAGCTCGTTGGCGATGCGCGACTCGTCGGCCTGTTCGAAGTCGCCGAGGGTGCCGAAGCCGGCGTTGTTGACGAGATAGGCCAGCTCGCGACCCTCCATCGCGTCGATGACCTTCTGCACACCCTCCTGGGTCGAGAGATCGGCTGCCACCACGTCTGTGTCCACGCCGCGACGCCGGTGCAGGTCGGCGGCGACCTCGCGCAGCTTGTCCTCGCGGCGTGCGACGAGCACCACGCCGACCCCCTCGGACGCGATGCGGTCTGCGAACGCCACCCCAAGCCCGCTCGATGCTCCGGTGACGACCGCCCATGCGTTGTTCATGCCCCCACTCTAGGTGAGCCGCCTGCGGGTGCCGCTCCGCGCGGTCGTGACACAATGGGGCCATGCAGCACTTCGACCTCGCCGTCATCGGATCCGGTTCCGGTAACTCGCTGATCGACGAACGGTTTGCCGACTGGAATGTCGCCCTCATCGAACGTGACCCCGTCTTCGGCGGCACCTGCCTGAACCGCGGCTGCATCCCGACCAAGATGTTCGTGCTGCCCGCCGATTACGCGGTGAGCCCGACCGAGGCGGAGCGGCTCGGCGTGGATCTGCGCTACGAGGGCTCCGACTGGGCTGCCATCCGCGACCGCATCTTCGGGCGGATCGACGCCATCTCCGCCGGCGGGCTCGACTGGCGCGAGCGCTCCGAGAACGTCACCGTCTTCCATGGCGAGGCCTCGTTCGTCGACAACCGGACCCTTCGCATCGGCGATGAGGAGATCAGCGCTGACCGGATCGTCATCGCCACCGGCTCGCGCCCGCGTAGGCTCGACGTGCCGGGCCTCGAAGAGGTCTCCGACCTGGTCTTCACCTCAGACGACATCATGCGCATCGACCAGCGGCCCAAGCGTCTGGTGATCGTCGGGGGTGGCTACATCGCCGCCGAGTTCGCACACATCTTCTCGGGGCTCGGCACCGAGGTCACCCTGATCAACCGCTCCGACGTCCTGCTGCGCAGCTACGACCGCGATATCTCCGACCAGTTCCAGCGGCTCATCGCCGGGAGGGTGAAGCTGCGCCTGAACCAGAAGCTGTCCTCCGTGGAGAAGGACGGCAAGGGCCTGATCGTGGTGACCACCGACCGCAACGGCATCGAGTACGAGTACTTCGCCGACGCGATGCTTGTCGCTGTCGGCCGTGACCGCAACTCTGAGGCCCTAAACCTGGAGGCGGCGGGCGTCGACGTGCGCGGCGACGGCCAGATCCGAGTCGATGCACAGCAGCGTACGAGCGTGGACGGCATCTGGGCGATGGGAGACGTGTCGTCCGACTACCTGCTCAAGCATGTCGCGAATGCCGAGGCCCGCACCGTCCAGCACAACCTGCTCTACCCCGACAGCCCGGTGGAGACCGATCACCGCTACGTCCCGCACGCGGTGTTCTCGAACCCGCAGATCGCGGCCGTCGGCGCCACGGAGCAGCAACTGCGCCAGTGGGGCACTCCGTACGTCACCGCCACCCAGCGCTACGCCGACGTCGCCTATGGATGGGCGATGGAGGATGAGGGCCATTTCGTGAAGCTGCTCGCCGATCCGGGCTCCTGGGCCCTGCTCGGCGCGCACATCATCGGCCCCCAGGCGAGCACGCTGATCCAGCCGCTGATCCAGGCCATGAGCTTCGGGCAGAAGGTTCCCGACATCGCCCGCGGCCAGTACTGGATCCATCCAGCCCTGGCTGAGGTGGTCGAGAACGCCCTGCTTGGGCTGATGGCCGCCCACCAGCCTGCAGAGATCGCCAAGTGAGGCGGCCGCTGCATCCGCTGGCCCTCCTGGCCGTCCTTGCCCTCACGGCCTGCGCGCCGGAACTGCCGGTCAACGACGGCCGGGTCCAGGCCCCGACCCCTGCTGGCTCACACACCTCCGAGGCCTCGCCCGTGCCTGAGGGACAGGGCTCTGCCTCGCCGTCCCCGGAGTCGGTGAACGCCTGCCTGGTACAGGCCGAGGCGCTCCCGGTCGCCGACCAGGTGGGCCAGCTGTTCATGGTGGGTGTCTCGACGAGCGGCCTCGACGAGACGACCCGCACGGCCATCGTCAACAACAAGCTCGGCTCGGTTGTCCTTCTCGGCAACACCACCGCAGGCGCTCAGCCGATCCGCATGCTGTCGGCAGAGCTCGGCTCGCTTGGCACGGCCGAACTCCCGCTCCTTGTGTCGGTCGACCAGGAGGGCGGGCAGGTGCAGCGGCTCCAGGGCGAGGGCTTCACCCGGATCCCCGACGCCCGAGAGCAGGGAGCCTGGCCCGAGGGGCACCTCACGGAGGAGGCGACGAAGTGGGCCGAGGAACTGCGCTCCGCAGGCGTCGCCTACAACCTGGCCCCTGACGCCGACGTCGTGCCCGAGGATCGGCGCAACACCAACGCGCCGGTCGGGAAGCTGAAGCGAGACTTCGGCAGCGAGCCGGGCCTCGTCGGTGCGAAGGCCATGGAGTTCATCGAGGGCATGCATTCCGCAGACGTCGTGACCTCGGTCAAGCACTTCCCAGGCCTCGGCCTCGTGGAGACCAACACCGACTTCGGCGCGGCTGAGGACACCGAGGTGGCAAAGGACAGCCCTGTGCTGGAACCGTTCCGCACTGTCATCGATGGCGGCGTCGACTCCGTCATGGTGTCCTCTGCCGTCTACACCCAGATCGATCCCGAGAACGAGGCCATGTTCAGCTCGGCCATCATCGACGGGATGCTCCGCGACGACCTCGGCTTCGACCGGGTCGTCATCTCCGACGACCTGGGCGCGGCCAAGTCGGTCGAGGACATCGAACCGGCCGACCGCGGCGTGCGCTTCATCGAGGCCGGCGGTGATCTGGCCATCAACGCCGATCCCACCATCATGACGGCGATGGTCGAGGCGACCGTCGCGAAGGCCGAGTCGGACGAGGCCTTCGCCACCCGGGTCACCGAGTCTGCGGCCCGCGTCCTGACGCTGAAGGAGTCGGCGGGGCTCATGGAGTGCGGCGGCTGACGATGCCCGGACTTCATCACGTCGAGGTCTGGATCGCCGACGTCGGCACCGACCTTGCGCAATGGGGGTGGCTCCTCGCACGGCTGGGGTTCGTGCGTGAATCGAGCTGGTCCGAGGGGGAGTCTTGGGCGGCCGGAGGGACCTATCTCAGCCTGACCACGTCACCGAACGTCAGCGCCGGAGGGCACGACCGTCGCCGTCCGGGCGTCAACCATCTCGCCTTCAAGGCGGGGGAGCGCGAGACGGTCGACGCGATCATGGCCGAGGCTCCGCTCCATGGCTGGACGCCCCTCTACCAGGACCGCTACCCGCACGCAGGAGGCGAGCAGCACTACGCCGGCTGGCTCGAGAACTCCGCTGGCTTCAAGGCCGAGGTGGTCGCAGACGTCGAGAGCCCCGCGTCCGGCTGAAGTCCGCGACAGCCCGGCGAGGCAGGGGAAGAGGGTCGGGCTGGTGCGGGCGATCCAGTGTCCGATCGGTGCTCTGGGCAGGGGGCGTGCACAAACCTACGGTGAGCGCTGGCAGCGCCAGTATTGGCAGCAACCGCGCTCCTGGTAGATCTGTACACACGCCCTCGCGTGGACGCGACGAGGACGGCGGGCACGGGTCGCAGAGCTCGTGCCGGCAGCTGTCTGGTCGTCACATCAGAAGACCGGTCGACCACCCGTCACGCCGAGCACCGAGCCCGACACGTAGCTGGCCTCGTCCGAGGCGAGGAACACGAAGGCCGCGGCCACCTCGATCGGATCGCCCGCCCTGCCGAGCGGAGTATCGGTGCCGAAACCCTCGACCTTCTTCTCGGGGAAGGTCGACGGGATGAGCGGCGTCCAGATGGGTCCCGGGGCGACGGCGTTGACCCGCACGCCTCGCGGGCCGAGCGTCTGGGCAAGGTTGACCGTCAGGTTGTTCGCTGCCGCCTTGGTCGCCGCGTAGTCCAGCAGGACCTCGGACGGGTCGTAGGCCTGGATCGACGTCGTGATGATCACCGAGGCCCCAGGGCCGAGATGGTCCATGGCTGACTGCACGAGCCAGAACGGCGAGAACACGTTCGTCTCGAACGTCCGGTGTAGCTGCTCGGGTGGGAACTCGGAGATGTCCTGATGGCTCATCTGGAACCCGGCGTTGGCCACGATGATGTCCAGCCCTCCGAGTGCTTCGACCGTCGTCTCCACGGCCTCGCGGTTGGCCTCGGCTGTACGGAGGTCGGCCTGGATCGCGACGCATTTCCTTCCCTGCGACTCCACGAGCGACTTCGTCTCCTCAAGGTCGTCACTGCCGGGGAGATCGACGATGGCGACATCGGCTCCCTCCTTGGCGAATGCGAGGGCGACGGACCGACCGATTCCGGAGTCGGCCCCGGTGACCAGAGCGCGCTTGCCCTCCAGCCGGCCTCGCGCCACCCACGTGTCGTGGCCGTGATCGGCCTTCGGCTTCAGCTCGGACTCGCGGCCTGGCCATTCTTGGTCTTGTGCGGGGATGTTGCTGAGATCACTCATGTCCTCCACACAACCACGCACCAGCCGGCCTCACAAGCGATTCCGGGAACTGCCGCCCACTGCGCGGCAGCCGATCGCCCGGGGCAATTAACACACATCCCCATTGCCCCCTTCCAGTCGAATTTCCAGTCGACGCATTGCTGGTGTCTCCGCTCCGCGGCTAGACGGATCATGCCGATACGCGCGCGCACCGTGGTCGGGGAGGGGACCGGCCAACTGGTGACGATGTGGGCCTGAGCCCAAGTCGTCCGACGGGCCGTCAACGTCCACACAGCGGACCCTTCTGCGCCTGAACCGTCACGCTCTTGAGTTGTCACCGGCTGGGACGACGGCCTGGCCGGTGGGCTCGCCCCAGCCGCTCAGGTGGCGAGCCCGACGTCGATCCGGAGGCCCGAACGCGCGGGCACCGGTGTCCGCCCGGGATCGAGCCGTCGTGGTGGGATTAACTCCGGCCGCTCAGAGGCGTTCATCCTGACCTCCCAACGGTCGGTCGGGTCGTAGCCGCTGCGCAGCGGGTATCCGGCCCCGACCAGCGACCGCCCATGGCGCCGGTCCCGCTCGGATCCGGGTGCCACGAGGACGGAGTCCTCCCGGGAACCTGATGGCTGGGCTCGCTCGGCTGGCCCCGGTGGCCCGAGGACGGAGTCGTCCGGGGCCCCTGATGGTGGAAGCTGGCCGGGTGGCGTGACGCCAGAGCCCTCGGGCGGTGGCGAGCCCGGCCGTGCGGGGTTGTGATCGTGCGGCACCGGTGGACTTGAACCGCGGCTGCGCTGGTCGTCGTGCATCCGCAGGGGTTCGACCATGGCGTGGTGCTGTGCGCAGACGAGCACGAGGTTCGCAAGGCAGGTGGGTCCGCCCTCCCACCAGGGAACGATGTGGTGCGCATCACACGCCTCGTCGGGCTGCTCGCAGCCTGGGAAGGTGCAGCCGCCGTCGCGCAGCGACAGGGCTTTGCGGATCGGATCTGTGACGAGCCGCTGGGTCCGCCCGACGTCGAGGAGTTCCGAATCTGCACCGAGCACGACCGGGGTGAGATCGGCGTCACAGCACAGCCGCCGGAGGTCCCCGGCCGAGACCCGCTCGCCGTGGGTCAGCACCCCGGCCTGCTCGGCCCGCTCCCGCAGCGACTCCTCCTGCATCACCACGACGACACGCGGCCGGTCGCCCGCGACCTTGGGTGCCGCCTTGCGCACCTGCATGGCGCGGACGATGCGCACCAGCGCATCGGCATCGCGCTGCTCCGGGCTGTCGGACGGGCGACCGAGCGCAGGTGACGGCCTGCCGTCGTCGCGTGCCTGCCGCCGCTCCGAGGCCCGGTATGACGCCACGAGCCGCGCCAGTGCCTCGCCGTCCACGGCAGGCAGCGACCCGTTGAAGATCATCGAGCCGTCATCGAAGCGGTATCGGAAGCACCGCTGAGCCAGAGCGCGTTCGCGCTGCCTCTGTAGCCGCTGCCGCTCCCGCTCGGCCGCTCCCTCGCGGGTCAGCGCGGGGTCGACCACATCGAGCACGCGTTGGGTCATGGACCGCAGTTGTTCGTGGGTGGCGCTCCCAGCCTGCTCGACGAGGAAGCGCTCCGCATGTTCGTGCTGCTCGTCGCTCAGATCGCTCGGTAACTGGTTGAGCACGCGGGTGATGCTGTCGGCCTGGCGTGAGGTGACCGAGCCCTCCAGCGCTGCTGCCCGGACCTCCGGGTGGGCCGCGAGGTCATGGCCGGCGAAGATCGTCGCCGCGGCAACCGCCTGAGTGGTGCGACCTGTCGACTTGAGCCAGGTGGTGAGCGGGACGCCCACCGCCCGCTCGGCCACCTTCCGGCGGTCGGCATCGGCGGCCATCACCCGATGCTGCGTCTGCAGCTGCTCGGCCGCTACGCGGATCGCATCGAGCAGCTCCAGCTCACGCCGAACAGTGATCGGCTCATCGGGGGAGGGATCGCGGAGCAGCTCGAGCCCGGCCCGGATCAACGCGACTGCCTTGTCGCGTCGGCTCTGGGACTGCTGCGGCTCCATGTGCTGAGTTTACGGCAACTTGGCGAAAAATCAAATAGATGTTCTAATAATTTTCCGAGATTGACATCCGGGCGAACCCGCGCCGTCCGCGGGCGGCGGGGGGACAGGCGCCAAACCGAAAGCGGAGTCCCCGAACAGAACCTGATCCGGTCCAGCGAGTTCCGTCCACCGGTTCGCTGATCCGAGGAGCCGGCCAGTTACAGGCCATGGGGTGCGCGGACCCCGTATGGTCGGTGTCGAGACCGCCTCGGCCGCCCCTGAGATCGGCGCGGGGCGCGCCGGAGACGACCCCGACCTTGCGCCGACTCCCAGCGCCCGTCGCCGTATTCGTTGCGCTTCTCTCGGCTCTCGTCCTGGCAAGCGAGGTGCTCGGGGCCGTTGCGCAGGCTCCGGCCGAGTCGCGCGAGGCTGAGGCCGGGATCGTGGGTCACTTTGGCGCTGTGGTCCGGACCGTGGACGTGTTCGAGGGCCTTTCGACGACGGGCGCCGCCGCTGCGCGGGGCGGCCCTGCTCAAGGGACGGGAAGAGGGGTGGCGCGTTCGCGGGGGGGTCCTGCTCATGTGACGGGAACGACGGGGGCCGCCTCGCGCGGCGGCGCTGGATGGCGACCGGGAACAGGGGCGGTGCCGCTGCCCGTGGTGCCACCTCCGACCCCGCGGCGGTGGCCATGTCGTCGTGGACTACGGGGCAGACTGGTGCTCCCTGTGCAAGCAGCTCTCCCCGAAAGCAGAAGGCCCGGCGGAGCAGCAGCTCCACCGGGCCTCCCCGCACCTCGATCAGCCGAAGCGACCCGTGATGTAGTCCTCAGTGGCCTTCTGGTCAGGGTTGTGGAAGATCTTCTCCGTCGAGCCGATCTCGATCAGTTCACCCGGCTGCCCGTGGGCCTTCAGGTTGAAGAACGCCGTCTGGTCCGACACACGCGCCGCCTGCTGCATATTGTGGGTCACGATCACGACGGTGTAGGTCTCCTTGAGTTCCTTGATCAGGTCCTCGATGGCGAGCGTCGAGATCGGGTCGAGCGCGGAGCACGGCTCGTCCATCAGCAGCACGTCGGGGGAGACCGCGATCGCTCGGGCAATGCACAGTCGCTGCTGCTGACCGCCCGACAGGCCCGACCCGGGGCGGTCCAGACGGTCCTGGACCTCCTTCCACAGGTTTGCGCCGCGCAGCGACCGCTCGACGATGTCGTCGGCCTCGGAGCGCGAGATGCGCGAGTTGTTCAGCCGCGCGCCTGCCAGCACATTCTCCTTGATGCTCATCGTCGGGAACGGGTTGGGCCGCTGGAACACCATGCCGACCTGACGGCGCACGCGCACCGGGTCGACGGCGGGGTCGTACAGGTTGACGCCGTCGAGCAGCACCTCGCCCTGGCAGTACGCGCCAGGGATGACCTCGTGCATGCGGTTGAGCGAACGCAGCACGGTCGACTTGCCGCAGCCGGACGACCCGATGAACGCGGTGACCGAACGCGGCTCGATGACCATGTTGACGCCACGCACGGCCTGGAACTTGCTGTAGAAGATGTTGAGATCCCTGATCTCGATGCGCTTGGACATTGCTTGATAGTTCTTTCTCTACGTTCGGGTCAACGGCCGGCCTTGGGAGCGAACCTCCAGGCGATGAGCCGCCCGATCAGGTTCAGTCCCATGACGATGATGATCAACGTGAGCGCACCGGCCCAGGCGCGTTCGATGTACGGGGCGGCGACGGCTCCGGGGGTCGTGTACTCGTAGTAGACGAACACCGGGAGGGTGGCCATGGGGTCGGCGAGCGGGTTGAGGTTCATCGACGCCGTGATGCCGGCCGTGACCAGCAGCGGGGCGGTCTCGCCGATCACTCGGGCGATGCCGAGGACGACGCCGGTGACGATGCCCGCGATTGACGTCGGCAGCACGACCTTGCCGATCGTGCGCCACTTGGGCACGCCCAGCGCGTAGGAGGCTTCGCGCAACTCGTTCGGGACGAGGCGCAGCATCTCCTCGGTGGAGCGCACGACGGTGGGGATCATCAGCACCGAAAGCGCCACCGCGCCCGAGAGGCCGTTGTTGGTGCCAGGGCCGAGGAACAGGGAGAACATGGTGTAGGCGAACAGGCCGGCGACGATGGAGGGGATGCCGGTCATCACGTCGACGAAGAAGCGGATGGTGCGGCCGAGCGCCCGGAAGGCGGGGTTGTTGGTGTACTCGACCAGGAAGATGGCGGTCAGCACACCGATCGGCACCGAGATCAGCGTGGCAAGGCCGGTGATGATCAGCGTTCCCCAGATCGCGTGGACGGCGCCGCCACCCTCGCCGACGATGTTGCGCATCGAGTAGCTGAGGAACTCGCCGTCGAAGCGGGCGAGGCCCTTCGACACGGTGCCCCACACCAGCGAGACCAGCGGGAAGAGCGCGAGGATGAAGAAGCCGGTCACGACGTTGCGGGCCAGCCGGTCCTTCGCCTTGCGGGTGCCCTCGACGGCGGCGGACAGGGCGTAGCTCGTCACGTAGAAGAGCGCGGCGCCGAGCGCGATACCCGAGAGCCAGGAGGCCGCTCCGAGGACGGCGAGGATGCCGAAGGAGACGGCGAGCGCGGTGACGAGCAGGGCGAGCGTCGTGTACTTCGGCAGCTGGGCAGAGGTGAGGACGTTGCGCGTCTTCGGCGCGGCGGTGGCGGTTCCGGGCATCAGTTCGCTCCAGAGAACTCGGCGCGGCTGGCGATGATCGCCCGGGCGGCCATGTTGACGACGAGGGTGATCACGAACAGGACCAGGCCGGAGGCGATCAGCTGGTTCACGCCGAGCCCGTAGGCCTCGGGGAACTTCAGCGCGATGTTCGCGGCGATCGAGTTCGGGTTCGACGAGGTGAGCAGCTTCAGGTGGAAGCCGTCACCTGGGGAGAGCACCATGGCCACCGCCATCGTCTCGCCGAGCGCGCGGCCGAGGCCGAGCATGCAGGCCGACACGATGCCCGGCATGCCGAAGGGCAGCACCGCCTGGCGGATCATCTCCCAGCGGGTGGCGCCGAGCGCGAGGGAGGCCTCCTCGTGGAGCCTCGGCGTCTGCAGGAACACCTCGCGGGTGACGGCGGTGATGATCGGAAGCACCATCACCGCGAGCACGATGGCCGCGGTGAGGATGGTGCGTCCGGTGCCGGAGACCTGGCCGCCGAAGAAGATGCTGAACACCGGGACCCCGCCGAGGTTGGCGTTGAGCCAGGTGTAGATCGGCTGCACCATCGGGGCGAGGACGTTGATGCCCCACAGGCCGAACACGACCGACGGGACGGCGGCGAGCAGGTCGATGATGTAGCCGAGCCCCTGCGCGAGACGGCGGGGCGCGTAGTGGGTGATGAACAGTGCGACGCCGATCGCCACCGGTACCGCGAACAGCATCGCGAGCGCCGCGGCCCAGATCGTGCCGAGCGCGTAGGGGAGCACCCACGACCAGAACGGCCCGTAGGGCAGATCCTCGGGCGGCTCGGTGAGAGCCGGCACCGACAGGGCGACCAGGAAGAAGGCCACCGCGAGGAGGATGAGGAGGATCAGGCCGCCCGACGCCGTCGTGATGGAGCGGAAGAGGGAGTCGCCGAAGCGCTTGGCGCTGCGCAGAAGGGAGGCGGGCGCCGCCTGCTCATCCTGCCTGCTCGGCTCCGTGGTGTCGGTGGACATGGTCGTGTCTCCTGGAAGGTGCTTACGTGGTGCGGACCGAAGTCACAGCGACGCGCCCACCCTGTCCCGGGAGGGCGCGTCGCTGCGTCTCAGGTGGTTGAGGTCACTTGATCGTGTCGATCGCGGCCAGAACCTTCTCGCGCAGTGCGTCGGAGAGAGGCGCCGAACCGGCCGACTCGGCGGCGGCATTCTGGCCCTCCTCAGACGCGATGTAGCCGAGGTAGCCCTTCACGAGCTCAGCCTTGGCGCTGTCAGCGTACTCCGCGCAGGCGATGCCGTACGACACCAGGACGATCGGGTAACCCTCGGCCTTGCGGTCGAGCTTGATCGCGATGTCGTTGGCCTCGCGGCCCTCCTCCAGCGGGGAGTTCTCGACGGCGGCCGCGGCGGCCTCCTCGGTCGGAGCCTCGAACCTGCCCTCGGGGCCGACCTTCGCGATGCCGGCCTCGCCTGCCTGGGAGGCGTCGGCGTAGCCGATCGTGCCCTTGCCGCCGGTGACCGCAGCGACGACACCGGAGGTGCCCTTCGCGGCCTCGCCACCCTGCAGCGGCCAGTCGCCCGACGGCTCCTCGGTCCACACGCCCTCGGCGGCGACGCTCAGGTAGTCGGTGAAGTTCTCGGTGGTGCCCGACTCGTCGGAGCGGTGCACGGCGGTGATCGCCTGATCCGGGAAGGTGGCGTCCGGGTTGAGCGCGGCGATGGCCGGGTCGTTCCAGTTCTTGATCTCGCCGTGGAAGATCTTGGCGAGCACCTCGGGGGTCAGGTTGAGGTCGGTGACGCCCTCGACGTTGAAGATGACGGCGATGGGGGAGATGTAGACCGGAACGTCGATCGCGAGCGACTCGGGCTTGCAGCCCTTGAAGGCGCCAGCCACGTTCTCGTCGGTCTTCAGAGCGCGGTCGGAGCCGGCGAAGTCGGCGCCGCCGCCCATGAAGGCCTCACGCCCGGCGCCGGAGCCGTCGGGGGAGTAGTTGACGGTCACGCCCGGGTTCGCGGTCTGGAAGGCGGCGATCCAGGTCTCCTGGGCGACCTTCGCCGACGAGGCTCCCTTGCCGGAGAGCGTGCCCTCCAGCGTCGAGGCCGGGGCCGAGCCGGAGGACGACGTCGAACCGTCGTTGCCGTTGGTGGCAGGAGGGGTGCCCTCGTTGGTGGCGCAGGCGGACAGCAGCAGAGCGGCGGTGATGCCGAGCGCGGCGGTGAGACGAATCTTCATTCGGGGAATTACCTTCCGAAGTGTGAACGCTTCGACCCCTGGGGGTCTGTGCCGGTGTTCCGGCTTCGTCTGGGACGCTATGCCTGGAAAGTAACGCGATCGGCCACGTTGGGTTAACAGAAGGTGAACGGGGATCGAGCTTTCGGTCCGCGGAGCCCCGGATGCGCTAAAAGACGTGCTCAGCGCGAGGTTCCGGCCCGCGCCTCACGCCGTCGGCTTGTGAACTTCGACGGCCACCCGCTCACCTGCGGCGTCACGGTGCACCACGATCGCCTCCCCGACGACCATGGGGCGGGGATCGAGACCGAGGCCCTCGAACATCGAAGGCAGCACCGGCCGGTGCCCGCACACGGCGGTCGGCACCTCGATGGAGTCGAGCAGCCTCGACGTGAAGCGCCGCACGTCCTTCGGCCGGACGGTGCCCTCCTCCTCGGTGAGCACGTCCTCGGTGACGATCTGCAGGTCCCGCTCGAGGGCGTACGGCCGCAGCGTCTCCACGCAACGGGTGGACGACGACGACACCAGCGAGTCGACGCCGTACGCGCCGAGCAACTGGCTGAGCACCGCGGCCTGACGGCGACCGCGCGCCGTTAGGCGTCGCTCCTGGTCCCTGCCGCTCCAGTCCTTGCGCAGCATCGCCTTACCGTGGCGCACGAGTACGAGCGGGGTGGTGGTCGGCTTCAGCAGGGCGGCCGAGAGCACCCGCCGTTCGTCGGTGTAGGTGAGCTTGCGCATGGCCTTGTGGATCGGCATCCAGCGGACCCGGTCGACCTCGTTGCTCGGCTCGAAGCCGACCTCCTCGACGATCTCGGCGCGCCAGTACTCGACCTTCTTCGGGCCCTTCGACACCTGGTAGCGCATCGAAGGCAGCCGCAGCCCGAGCCGCACGCAGTAGCCGGTCTCCTCGAGCACCTCGCGGATCGCGGTGTGTGGCGCGAGCTCGTCGACCTTCCCCTTGCCCTTCGGGAGCGACCAGTCGTCGTAGCGCTGCCGGTGTACGGCGAGGACCTCACGGTCGTCACCCTCGCCGCGGAGGACGACGGCCCCGGCGGCGCGGATCTTGATGCTCTTGCTCATCGTGACGATCGACGTGCCGCGGCCTGCTGGATGAGGGTGTCCTGCAGATCGGTCAGCAGCTTGCCTTCCTCGTCGGTCGTGTGCGCCGTCCAGACGGAGTCACGCAGTTCCCAGTGCACGGTCTCCGGGGAGAACGCGCGATCGAAGAGTTCTTCGATCTGGCGGATGTGGGCCGGGTTGGACAGCGAGACGATCGCCTCGACGCGACGGTCGAGGTTGCGGTGCATCATGTCGGCCGACCCGATCCCGACGATCGGCTTGCCGCCGCCCGCGAACCAGAAGATCCGAGAGTGCTCGAGGAAGCGGCCGAGGATGGAGCGCACCCTGATGTTCTCGCTCAGGCCCTCGACGCCTGGCCGGATGGTGCAGATGCCGCGGATCCACATGTCGACGGGCACCCCGGCCTGCGAGGCTCGGTACAGCGCGTCGATGATGGCCTCGTCGACCACGGAGTTGACCTTGATCCTGATCCCCGACGGCTTGCCAGCCTGGTGGTTGGCGATCTCCCCGTTGATGTAGTCGATCAGCCCCTTGCGGATGCCGTGCGGCGCGACGAGCAGCCGGCGGTAGTGCGTCTCCTGGGTCATGCCGGAGAGGTGGTTGAACAGGCGCGCGACGTCGTCGGTGATGATCGGGTTCGACGTCAGCAGGCCCATGTCCTCGTACATGCGCGCGGTCTTCGGGTTGTAGTTGCCGGTGCCGATGTGGGCGTAGCGACGGAGCCCGTCTGCCTCCTCACGCACCACGAGAGAAAGCTTGCAGTGGGTCTTGAGGCCGACCATGCCGTAGACGACGTGGACGCCGTACTTCTCCAGCTTCCGCGCCCAGCCGATGTTGTTCTGCTCGTCGAAGCGGGCCTTGATCTCGACGATGGCCAGCACCTGTTTGCCTGCCTGGGCGGCCTCGATCAGGGCGTCGACGATGGGGGAGTCACCAGAGGTCCGGTACAGGGTCTGCTTGATCGCGAGGACGGCCGGGTCGGCGGCGGCCTGCTCGATGAAGCGCTGCACCGACGTGGCGAACGAGTCGTACGGGTGCTGGACGAGCACGTCGCGCAGCTTCAGCGCCTTGAACATGTCTGCCGGGCGGGCGCTCTCGACCTGGGCGAGGTCGGGATGGGTGATGGGCAGGAAGTTCGGGTACTTCAGGTCCTCGCGCTTCGAGTCGCCGAGCGCGAACAGCCCGGTCAGATCGAGGGGCGCCGGAAGCCGGAAGACCTCGCTCTCGGTGACGTCGAGCTCAGCCATCAGCATGTCGAGCATCTCCTCGTCGATGCTGTCCTCGACCTCGAGGCGCACCGGAGGGCGGCCGACCTTGCGGCGCAGCAGCTCGCGCTCGAGGGCGAACAGGAGGTTCTCCGCATCGTCCTCCTCGACCTCGATGTCCTCGTTCCTGGTCACCCGGAACGACGTGTAGGACTGCACCTGCATGCCGGTGAAGAGCTGCCCGAGATGCCTCGAGATGATCTCCTCCAGCGGAAGGTAGCGGCCCTCGGCGAGCTTCACGAAGCGCGAAAGCAGCGGCGGCACCTTCACCCGGGCGAACTGCTTGGCGCCGGTGGCGGGATTACGCAGCAGCACGGCGAGGCTGAGCGAGAGGCCTGAGATGTAGGGGAACGGGTGCGAAGGGTCGACCGCGAGCGGGGTCAGGACCGGGAAGATCCGCTCGGCGAACATCGCGCGCATCCGGTCCTTCTCGGCTGCGGTGAGCTGGTCCCAGCCGAGGATCTCGATGCCCTCGGCGGCCAGCGCGGGCCGGACGTCTTCGCTGAACACGCGCGACTGCTCGGCGACGAGCTCAGCGACCCGGTCGAGCAGTTCGTTGTGCAGCTCGCCCGGCATCTTTCCCGCAGGGGTGGGGACGGCGACACCGGCGGCGATGCGGCGTTTCAGCCCGGCGACGCGAACCATGAAGAACTCGTCCAAATTCGAGGAGAAGATCGCCAGGAACTTGGCCCGCTCGATGAGCGGCACCCGGTCGCCGTCGCGGGCCTGGTCGAGCACCCGGTCGTTGAACGCGAGCCAGGAGAGCTCGCGGTCGAGATACCGGTCGGCCGGCAGCGGCGTCTCGCTCACGGTCATCCCTTTCTGCGGTAACTGGTGTCGACCTGGCCGACGGTGAAGCCGGCGCGCTCGTACATGCGTACCACACGCTCCTGGTCCGCTTCCACGTAGAGCTGGACGCGCTCGTCCCCGCTGCCCGCGAGATGGTCGAGGCCGCGCTGCAACAGGACGCGGCCGAGGCCCCGTCCCTCGTGCTCCGGGGCGACGGCGATGACATAGACCTCACCGAGACCGTCGCCGTGCTGCTTCGTCCAGTGGAAGCCTGCGACCTCGCCGTCGCGGCGCGCCACGAACAGGCCGGCCGGGTCGAACCAGTCCTGCCTCGTCAGGTCCTCGAACTCGGCGACGGTGAGCCTTCCCTGTTCCGGGTGGTGCGAGAAGGCTGCCGCGTTGAGGGCGACGATCGCCTCGCGGTCGGCGGGATCGTAGGTGACGATCTCGTAGCCCTCCGCCTCGGCCGGGGCCTGGCCCGCGGGTGCGAGCGGGCGCTCCATGCGCAGCAGTTGGCGGACGGGCTCCATCCGCACCCGGGCGGCGAGTTCGTCGGCCCCGGGCAGCGTTCCGAACGCCCACGCGGTGAAATCAGGGTAGGACGACAACGCCTCGGTCAGCAGTTCCGTGCCGACCCCCTTCCTGCGGTGGTCGGGGTGCACGCCCACCTGGAGGGTCCCGTCGCGCTCGTCGCACAAGACGAACCCGAACGGGTCGCAGCGGCGCCCCATGAAGAAGAAGTCGGCCTCCCTGACGCCGTCGATCCCGAGCGATCCGGACTCGTTGATGGGTGGGATCCCGTCATGGTCGCGGATGGCGGCCACCAACCGCCGCAGAGCGTCCTGCATGGTGGGGGTGAGCGTCGACAGATTAACCAGCACGATGAGCCTCCCTGGCACTTGCGAACCGGTAACCGACGTTACGCACTGTGCCGATGTAGTGGTCGAACTGGCCGAGCTTAGCCCGGAGTCGGCGCACGTGTACGTCGACCGTGCGGGTGCCCCCGTAGTAGTCATAGCCCCACACCTGGCTGACGAGCGTCTCGCGCGACAACACCCGGCCGGGGTGCTGCATCAGGTAGCGCAGCAGCTCGAACTCGGTGTAGGTCAGGTCGAGCGGCTCGCCGTCGACCGAGGCGGAGTAGGCGGCGCCGTCGACCCTGATCGGGCCGGCGGCCAGCACGTCGGGATCGGACGTGGTCCGCGTCAACACCCTCAGCCGGGCGTCGAGCTCGGCAGGCTCCGACCCGTCGGTGATGAAATCGTTGAATCCCCACTCCGGCGAGAGGACGGCGAGGCCGCTGACGGCGACGATCAGCAGGATGGGCGTGCCGGCCCCCTGGGAGAGGGTGTGGCAGGCGGTGCGGGCGTTGGCCAGTTCGGTGCGTCCGTCGACCACGATCACGTCTGCCGACTCCGCCTCGAGGAGGGCCTGGGCGGTAGAGGTGATGCGGCTGACGTTGTGGCTGAGCAGTGCGAACGCCTCGGGTGGTTCGACTCCGGAGACGAATAGGACGGCACTCACGCGCTATTGCTCCTCTCGTCGGTGCCAACATCGTAGCGCCCGCGTGCTGCTCGCTGGCACGCGCGCCATGGCGTCGAGACCCGGCTTGTAGCATGTGCGCCATGGTGCCCCGCGTTCCGGATGAGTACTTCCGGAAACGGGCGGCCGAGTCTGAGGACGTGCGTGAGGCCAGTTCGGCCACGCCCGAGGGCTCCCGCCCCGAGAGCCCCGTCGCGCCCGAGCCGCTGCGCGACGGGATCGCGCCGCGCTTTCTCGTGCTCGTGCTGGTGATGGCGCTCGCGGCCGCATTCATCGCAGGCCGGCTGCTGATCTTCAAACCGCAGGTGACTCCGGTTCCGGAGACCTCCGCCACGCCGAGCGTGGTTCCCTCGTCCCCGGACAGCTTCGCCCCCTACGACGGCCCGGTCAACGCGGTTGCTGCGAGCGCGGCGTTCGGTGAGTGTCGAGGCGGCGGGGAGAGCGAGGCGGTGCAGGCGTTGATCGACCGGGACCCCCAGACGATCTGGCGCTGTGAGGGGGACGGCCGCGACGAGACGGTGAGCTTCACCTTCGAGAAGGGCACGCTGCTCGCCGGGATCCGACTCGTCAACGGCAACACGGTGTGGACTGGGCGCTACGGCGACGAGCGACGCCTGCTGAGCGTGAGGTGGGAGTTCGCGGACGGATCGTTCTTCGTGCAGGGACTATCGGCCAACAACGCGAACCCGCAGGAGGTGCGCTTCCCCGCGGTGGAGGTCAGCACCGTGACCATGGTCGTCGGCGAGGCAACCGAGCCAGGCGACACGACGGGCACCCACGACGCGGTCTCGATCAGCATGCTGGAGTTCCTGGCCCCGGCGTGAGCCTCAGTCCCAGTCGTGTGTGTCGATCACGATGGTGATGGGGCCGTCGTTGACGGAGACCACCTCCATGTGGGCGCCGAAGCGTCCTCGGTGGACCTCGGCGCCGAGTGCCTCAAACTGGCCGCACAGCTCCTCGACGAGCGGCTCACTCACCGGGCCGGGGGCCGCCCGGCTCCAGGAGGGCCTTCTGCCCTTGCGGGTGGAGGCATAGAGGGTGAACTGGCTGACCACCAGCAGGGGAGCGGCCACGTCGCTGGCTGAGAGTTCGCCGTCGAGGATCCGCAGCCCCCAGATCTTCCGGGCGAGCGCGGCGGCGTCGGCCGGGGTGTCGTCGTGGCCGACGCCCGCCAGGACAAGCAGCCCAGGGCGTGGCAGCTCCCCCACCACCTCCCCGTCGACGCTCACGGAGGCTGACTTGACCCTTGTCACCACAACACGCATGGGCCCATTGTCGCGCGTTCGTATACTGCGACCATGAGCGTCCTAGCGTGGGTGATGATCGTCGCCGCCGGGCTGACCAGCCTCGTGGCACTGGTCGCACTCGCCGCAGTGGTGTGGACGCTGTTGCGTAACCAGGCCGACAGGAGAGACGAGTGAACATCGACATCGAGGTGCCGGAAGGCCTCAACCCGGAGCTGACCGCCCTCGGCTGGCTGGTCGGACGCTGGGAGGGCACCGGAAACGGAACCGACCACGACGGTAACGACTTCGAGTTCGAACAGCGCATCGAGTTCAACCACAACGGCGGCAACTACCTGTACTACGTGGCCCAGACCTTCCTGATCACCGAGGAGGGTGCCGAGCCGACGCCGTTCGGCATGGAGACCGGCTTCTGGCACCCGAAGCCCGACGCCTCGGTCGAGGTCGTGCTCGCCAACTCCGACGGCTGGACCGAGGTCCTCGTCGGCAAGATCGCCGTCACCCGGATCGACCTGCTCACCGACGCCGTCGTGCGCACGGAGGGTGCAGAGGTGACCCACTCCGCAGGACAGCGACTCTACGGAAAGGTCGAGGGCGACCTCATGTACGCGCTCGACCGTGCAACCACCGAGCACGAACTCCGCCCGCACATGTGGGCCCGGCTGAAGCGCGTCTGATGCCCGTCCTGATGGAGGACGGCGTCGACGCCGGACTGGTGTGGCACTACGGCAACCCGGTCACCGAGGCGAGGGCCCTCGCCGCCGGTGAGGGGATCGTCGGCCTCGGCAACCGGGATGTCTTCGAACTCACGGGGGTCGACCGGCTGAACCTCCTGCACGCCCTGAGCACGCAGCACGTCGAGGCCCTCCCCGCGGACGAGGCGACCTGCGCGCTGCTGCTCGGCCCGACCGGCCACATCGAGCACGTGCTCTACGGCGTCGACGACGGGGAGAGCTTCCTGGGGTGGACCGAGCCGGGCCGGGGCGACGCACTTGTCTCGTTCCTCGACTCGATGCGGTTCTCGCTCCGGGTCGAGGTCGTCCGGCGTGCCGACCTCAGCCTCGCGTGGGCAGGCCATCGCGTCGAGATCCCTGAGGGCTGGCGCAGGCGCGACAGCGAACTCGGCGGTTCGGAGGTGTTCATCCCGGAGGGTGAGGGCCTCGAGGGCAACGTCGGCACGTGGGCCTTCGAGTCCATGCGGATCGCCGCCGGGGTGCCGCGGATCTTCCTCGACACCGACTTCAAGACCATCCCCAACGAGATCGGTCTCGTCGGAACCCATCTGAACAAGGGCTGCTACCGCGGTCAGGAGACCGTCGCGCGGGTGCACACGCTCGGCCGGCCGCCGCGCCGGCTCGTCCAGCTGCTGCTCGACGGCTCCATGTCCGAGCTTCCGGCGCTCGGCGCCACCATCGAGTACAACGGCAGGCAGGTCGGCTTCGTCGGCTCCTCTGCGCGGCATCACGAGTTGGGCCCGGTCGCGCTAGGCATGATCAAGCGCAACGTGCCCGTGGACGCCGAGGTGCTTGTCGACTCCATCCCCGCCTCGCAGGAGGCGCTCGTCGATCCGGACGTCGGCCTGCACGTCAGGCCGGTTCTCGGATAAGACCCAACGAACCGCCGTCCGTCTTGATCGGCGGATGGCGGTTGGCAAGCGGGCCAGGATCGGGAAGGATCGAGGCATGGCTGAGATTGCTTTCAAGGGAAACCCCGTCCACACCGTCGGACAGCTGCCTGAGGTCGGCGCCGCTGCGCCCGACTTCGAGGTGACCGGCGTCGACCTCGCGCCCATCACCAAGGCCGACTTCGCAGGCGACAAGCTGGTGCTCAACATCTTCCCGTCGGTCGACACCGGCGTGTGTGCGATGAGCGTGCGCACCTTCAACGAGAAGGCGGCAGGGCTCGAGGGGACGAAGGTGCTCTGCATCTCGCGCGACCTGCCGTTCGCCCTGAACCGCTTCTGCGGCGCAGAGGGGATCGAGAACGTCGTCGTCTCCTCCGACTTCCGCACGAACTTCGGCGAGACCTACGGTGTGACGTTCACCGACGGCCCGCTGAAGGGGCTGCTGTCGCGCTCCGTCGTCGTGATCGACGCCGACGGGAAGGTCGTCTACACCGAGCAGGTCGCCGAGACCACCACGGAGCCGGACTACGACGCGGCTCTCGCGGCCCTCAACTGATCCGCGAAGAACGGCCCGCCCCGGAACATGGGGCGGGCCGTCTCCGCCTTCAGGGCAGAGTCGTCAGGGCCCGCATGGCGTCGAGGAGGGGACGCAGATCGTTGTTGATCACCCGCTGCGAGTTCGCCGAGTCGCTGATCCCTTCACGCTTGGCCGTCTCGGCGTTGTCCAGGCCGTCCCACATGCCGGAGAGGGTTCCGATGCCCCCGTCGCGCAGCCGGGCGAGGGAGGCGTCGACGAGCCTCACCATGGCGTCTGCCTGAGGGGTGGCCTGTTCCCGCCCGTCGCGGATGGCGGTCCTCGCGCTCGCGTACCCCTTGCGGCCGGCCTGCTCCTCGACCCACTCGAGCGCCTCACGCGCCGACCACCACGCCGAGCCGTCCTGGATGCCCCGCTCGGCGTCGATCACACGCAACTCTCCGCCTCCGAGGCCGAAGCGCACCTCCCACCTGGGCGCGAGGGCCAGCCTCAGGCTGAAGGCGGCCTCCAGCGCTGCGCCGAGCGTGGGGTAGACCCCCTGCAACTCGTCGCCGACGGTCGTGGTGAGAGGGCTGAGCGACGCGACACCCAAGTTCACGTCCTCGGCAGCGGCCACCACGGCCTCATGCAGCCGTGTGCGCTCGGTCGTGCGCGAACCCACGAGGTCCCCGAGCAGTGCAACAGCCGCGACGTCCTTTGCCATATGTAGAGTTTAGCTTCAAAACATCCCGATGAAGGAAAATTCTTCAGATTCCTAGATTAAAGGGAAAGTCTTCATCGAGATCGGGATGAAACTGGCGCCTTCATCGCCGCGCTGTCGGTGCCGACGTGTAGCGTGACGGTGTGGTCGACCTCGTGCTCAAGGCTCTCATCGTGGTCGTGGGCGCTGTGCTCGCGACCTGGGGCAACCCCGTGATCAGGCTGGTGCTCCGACGCATTGACGCCACCGGCCGCGAGCCTGCAGACGAGGTGCAACTGGCGAGGGAGAACCTCGGCCTCGTGCAGGCGCAGAAGGAACTGCCCGGTGGGCGCTGGGTCGGCATGCTCGAGCGGCTGGCCGTCTATGCCTGCATCGTGGCCGGCTTCCCGGCGGGGATCGCCATGGTGCTCGCCGTGAAGGGGCTCGGTCGCTATGCCGAACTCGCCATGAGCGAGCCTGAGTCCCGCAAGGGGGAGTTGTTCATCATCGGCTCGTTCGCCTCGCTGCTCTGGGCGGGGCTGTGGGCAGGGGCGGCCTACTGGGGCGTGCGCGCGTGGTGAGCGACCTGCCCGTCGCGCTGCGGGAGGCGTTGTTGCTGCGTTGGCGGGAGCCGCATCGCAGGTATCACGGCGAGGCGCATCTGCGATCGGGTCTTGAGGTTCTCGACCGGCTCGGCGCCGGACGCCTGGAGCGGATCGCCTTCTGGTTCCATGACGCCGTCCATTCCTGCTCGTCGCCCGCCGACGAGGAGGCCTCCGCAGCGCTCGCGGTCGAATCGCTTGGGGGAGTGCTTCCGCCTGCCGAGGCCCAGGAGGTGGTCCGGCTCGTCCTCGTCACCGTCGACCACGATCCGGACCGGGCCGACCTGGCGGGCGCCCGGGTCAGCGATGCCGACCTGGCGGGGCTCGGATCGCCGTGGCCGCGCTACGTGGACAACGCAGCCGATCTACGGGCGGAGCTGCCCGCGGTCGACGACGCCGGGTGGCTCGCTGCGCGGCTGAGGTTCATCGACACGTTGGAGGGGCGCACGGAGATCTTCCGTACGCCCCTCGGGATGGTGGAGTGGGAGGCCGCCGCCCGCCGCAATCTCGCGCGCGAGCGTGCGTTGCTCACGACTCGGCCAGCAGTTGGTACAGCCGGCGCTTGAGATCGTCGATCTCGGACGCCGCCTGCGCGATCAGCTCGTCGTTACCGGTGCTCGCGACGGCACCCAAGGCCTGGGCGAGCTGCCCGAATCGGTGACGCAGGTCGTGTGACGGGTCCTCCTGTCCGTCGGTCTGCTCCCACGGGGCAGGACGCTCTGCGGCCTTCTCGGCCTCGGCCCGTCCCTCGTCGGTGATCGCGAACGCCTTGCCCGCCGCCTCGTCGACGGAGCGGATCAGGCCCTCGTCCTCGAGCTGGCTGAGTGCCGGGTAAACCGCACCCGGGCTCGGCTTCCAGCGACCGTCGGTGCGCTGGTCGAGCTCCTGGATGAGCTGGTAGCCGTTACGCGGCTCCTCGGCGATCAGCAGCAGGGCCGCGGTGCGGACGTCGCCGCGCCGGGCCCGTCGGCCGCCTCGCCGCTGACCGAATGGGTCGAAGCCAGGGGGCATCGGGGGCATGGGCGGGAAGACTGGGCCTCCCATGGGGCCGCCATGGCGTCGACCGCCACGGCCGCGGCGGCCTTCGCCGCCACCCTCGGTCGACTCGAAGGCCGAACGGTGCATGTGCTTGCGGCCACGTGGGCCGTCGAATGGGTAATCCATGTGGATCTCCTCGTGTCGTGTGGCGTCCGTGTGACGCCGACAACAACGAGTGTGCGCGCCATATCGAGATATGTCAAAGATATATCGTGAGCGTTCGCTAAGGGCGAACGCATGGATGCGAAAAGGCGGCGGCCGGGGTGAGCGATCACCCCGGCCGCCGCCCCGAAAATCGTCAGGCCTTCTTGGCGCGGTTGCGTTCCTTCGCCCGGTCGTTCGCGTTCAGGGTGACCTTGCGGATGCGCACGACTGCCGGCGTGACCTCGAGGCACTCGTCGCCGGCGCAGAACTCGAGTTGCTGCTCCATCGACATCTGCTTCGCGGGGATCAGGCGCTCCAGCTCGTCACCGGTGGAGGAGCGCACGTTGGTGAGCTTCTTCTCCTTGGTGGGGTTGACGTCCATGTCCTCGGCGCGGGGGTTCTCGCCGACGATCATGCCCTCGTACACCTCGGCGCCGGGGGAGACGAACATCGTGCCGCGCTCCTGCAGGTTGAACAGCGCGTAGCTGGTCACCGAGCCGGTGCGGTCGGCGACGAGCGAGCCGGTGGGGCGGGTGCGGAAGTCGCCGGCCCACGGGGCGTAGCCCTCTGCGACGTGGTTCATGATGCCCGTGCCGCGCGTCTCGGTCAGGAACTCCGTGCGGAAGCCGATCAGGCCGCGGGCGGGGACGATGAACTCCATGCGGACCCAGCCGGTGCCGTGGTTGACCATCTGCTCCATCTGGCCGCGGCGCAGCCCCATCAGCTGGGTGACCACGCCGACGAACTCGTCGGGGATGTCGACCGTCAGGCGCTCGATCGGCTCGTGCACCTTCCCGTCGATCACCTGGGTGACGACCTGCGGCTTGCCGACGGTGAGCTCGAAGCTCTCGCGGCGCATCATCTCGACCAGGATGGCGAGTTGCAGTTCGCCTCGTCCCTGGACCTCCCAGGTGTCGGGGCGCTCGGTCTGGTTCACGCGGATCGAGACGTTGCCGATCAGCTCCTGGTCGAGGCGCGCCTTGAGGAGGCGGGCGGTGAGGTTCTTGCCCGACCGGCCGGCCAGCGGCGAGGTGTTGATGCCGATGGTCATCGAGATCGACGGGTGGTCGACGTGGATCAGCGGAAGCGGCTTCGGGTTCTCCGGGTCGGAGAGGGTCTCGCCGATCATGATCTCGGGGATGCCCGCGATCGCGACGATGTCGCCGGGACCGGCGCTGTCGGCGGGGACGCGCTCGAGCGCCTCGGTCATCAGCAGTTCGGTCAGCTTGACGTTCTGGACGGTGCCGTCGGTCTTGCACCAGGCGACCTGCTGCCCGCGCTTCAGCTCACCCTGGATGATGCGGCACAGCGCCAGGCGGCCGAGGTAGGGGGAGGCGTCGAGGTTGGTGACATGGGCCTGCAGGACGGCGCCCTCCTCGTAGCTGGGGGCCGGGATGTGCTCGAAGAGGGTGCTGAACAGCGGCTCGAGGTTGGGGCTGTCCGGCATCTCGCCGTCGGCGGGCTGCTCGGTGGAGGCGCGGCCGGCCTTCGCGGAGGCGTAGACGATCGGGAAGTCGAGCACCTCGGTGGCGTCGTCGTCGATCAGGTCCATGAAGAGGTCGTAGGTCTCCTCGACGACGGCGGAGATCCGCGCGTCGGAGCGGTCGACCTTGTTCACCACGACGATGATGGGCAGCTTCTTCGCCAGTGCCTTGCGCAGCACGAAGCGCGTCTGGGGGAGCGGTCCCTCGGAGGCATCGACGAGCAGGATGACGCCGTCGACCATCTCGAGCCCACGCTCGACCTCGCCACCGAAGTCGGCGTGGCCGGGGGTGTCGATGATGTTGATGGTGGCGGCGGTGCCGTCGGGCCGCGTGTGCTTGACCGCGGTGTTCTTCGCGAGAATGGTGATGCCCTTCTCGCGCTCGAGGTCCATCGAGTCCATGACCCGGTTGTTGACGTCGGCCCCCTCACGGAAGGCTCCGGACTGCCACAGCATGGCGTCGACGAGGGTGGTCTTGCCGTGGTCGACGTGGGCGACGATCGCAACGTTTCGCAGGTCTTGGCGGATTGGCACGGGCGGAACTCCCAGGTTCGGAAAAAGGGCCGTCGAGAAGTGTAAAACGCGCGGTGCCCCTGCGCCTAACGGCGGACGCCGGGCTCCCTCGGTGTCGGACGGGTGTCGAGCCTCAGTTTGAGGGCCCAGAAGGCGACCCAGAGCGAGCCGACGGCGATCCAGAAGGCGCCGGTCCCTGTCCTGCCCTCCGCGATCAGGAGGGCTCCGTCGGCGACCTGGTACCCGCCGATGAGGATCAGCGCCAGCTGGGCCAGGCGGCCCAACTGCGCCGTCCTGGTGCGGAGCCGGAAGCCCGCGAGCGTGAGCAGTCCGAGGGCCGCCAGCAGGCTCACGATGGCGATGGTCCGGGCAGGGCTGTGGCTGTCCTCGACGCCGCTGGCCAGTGCAACGACGTACCCGGCCATGGCGAGTGGGATGGCAACGGCCAGGCTCCACAGAATGGCCGTGACCATTGCGGGACGCAGGTGCATGGGAGGCGCACGCTACGACGCGTGCGGCTCAGGCAGGTGGCGCCGTCGAGCCGCGAAGCACGAGGTTGGTGGCCAGTCGGATGGGGCCGGCGGTCACCCGTCGACCCGCCCTCAGGTCGATCAGCGTCCTGACCGCGGCGGCACCCATGTCGTGCAGCGGCTGGCGCACCGTCGTCAGGCCCGGGGTGGCGAGACCCGCCAGGAGCGAGTCGTCGAAGCCGACGATCGAGACGTCGTCCGGGATGCTCAGGCCGAGTTGGCGCGCCGCGGAGTAGACCCCGAGCGCCATCAGGTCGGAGGAGACGAACAGGGCGCTCGGTCGGATCTTCTTGTCGAGGGAGAGCAGTTCCAGGCCGGCGCGCACCCCTTCCTCGTACGTGAAGTCGCTGCCCGCGATCAGGCGCGGGTCCTGCAGAAGATCGTTCATGCTGAGCGCAGAGATGTAGCCCTGCATGCGTTCGACGGCGGGCACGGAGCCTTCGGTTCCGCGCACGAAGCCGATCCGACGGTGCCCTAGGTCGACGAGATGCTGGGTCGCCTCGACCCCGCCGTTCCAGTTGGTCGCGCCGATGGACGGCAGGTCGGCAGGAACCGCGTTGGCCGGGTCGATCGCCACGACCGGCAGGTGCAGGTCACGGATCCGGTCCAACTGGGCGTGAGACAGGCGTGACGTGACGACCACGGCGCCAAGCCATTCGCGTCCGCTGATGCTCTCGAACCACTCGTGGCTCAACGGCTGCACGTGACCGGGTTGCCGCGCGGTGTACTGCGTGACGAGCCCCACCCCGGCCTCCTGGGCCGTCGAGGCGCTGCCGCGCAGGATGTCGAGCGTGTAGGTCGTGGTGAGGTTGTCGGCCACCCAGGCGATCAGCGGGAGCGAGCCCTCGTTCGGCTCGGTGCGGCGGTAGCCCAGCTCCTTCGCTGCGGCCAGGACGCGCTCGCGGGTCGCGGCGGACACATCGCCACGGCGGTTGAGGGCCTTTGAGGCTGTGGCGCGCGAAACGCCTGCTCGCTTGGCCACTTCCTCGAGGCGCAGCTTCGGTTCTGGCATGCGCGAAGACTACGAAATGATTTCGTGGATTGCAACGCGTAGATAACAAATCGACCCCCCGGCTTGACTCAGATTCTACGGGGGTTACGATTCACTCAATTGTTGTTTCGCGAAACATTGCGCGTACGGAAGGTGGAAGTTTCAATGAAGAAGCAGATCCTGGCTCTCGCCGCAGTGGCGAGCCTGGCCCTGGCAGCGTGTGGTGGGGACGCCCCGGCAGCGACCAGTGACCCGACAGGCGGTGCGACGACGGGCGCCGGGGAGAATGTGACGCTCAGGTGGTGGCACAACTCCAACAACTCGCCCGGCAAGGAGTACTACGACAAGGTCGCGGCCGACTTCGAGGCTGACAACCCGGGCGTCACCATCGAGGTGACCGCGATGCAGCACGAGGACATGGGGACCAAGATCGAGGCAGCCTGGCAGGCGGGCGACATGCCCGACATCTACATGGAGCGTGGCGGCGGCGAGCTCGCGGCGAAGGTCGAGGCGGGCCTGGTCAAGGACCTCACCGAGCCCTCGGCCGAGGCCATCGAGAAGCTCGGCGGCTCCGTTGCTGGCTGGCAGGTCGACGGCAAGACCTATGCCCTCCCGTTCTCGATGGGCGTGGTCGGCTTCTGGTACAACACCGAGCTCTTCGAGAAGGCCGGCGTGACCGAGGCCCCCGAGACCTGGACCGACATGTTCGCGGCCATCGACAAGCTGAAGGCGGCAGGCATCGAGCCGATCGCCGTCGGCGCTGGCGACAAGTGGCCTGCAGCCCACTACTGGTACTACTTCGCACTTCGCGAGTGCACCGGTGACGTTCTCGACGAGGCCGTCAAGACCCTCGACTTCTCCGATCAGTGCTTCGTGCGTGCTGGCGAACAGCTCGAGAAGGTCATCGCGGCCGAGCCGTTCAACGCCGGCTTCCTGACCACCCCGGCCCAAGCCGGCCCGACGTCCGCGTCCGGCCTCCTCGCCACCGGAAAGGTCGCCATGGAGCTCGCAGGTCACTGGGAGCCCGGCGTCATGCAGGGCCTGACCGAGGACGGCAAGGGACTCGGCGACAAGACCGGATGGTTCGCGTTCCCGCAGACCGAGGGCCAGCAGGGTGATCCGAGCTCCGCGCTTGGCGGTGGTGACGCCTGGGGTGCCCCGGCCGACGCCCCCGACCAGGCGGTCGACTTCATCAACTACCTGCTCTCCGACGAGGTCCAGACCGGCTTCGCCGAGAACGACATGGGCCTGCCGACGAACCCGAACGCGACCAGTGCCGTCTCCGACCCGGCACTCGCCGACCTGCTGAAGGTCCGCGACAGCGCAGCCCGCGTCCAGCTGTACTTCGACACCGCCTTCGGCCAGGCCGTCGGTGGCGCGATGAACGACGCGATCGCCCTCATGTTCGCCGGCCAGGCGAGCCCACAGGACATCGTCGACGCGACGCAGGAAGCCGCTGACGCGGAGAAGTGACCATGAGCCAGACCACCGCAGCGCCCCCCAAGGGCGCCAGCGAGGGTGTGGTCGAGGGTGGGCGCTCTGAGGAGCGCCCACCCGTGACTCGTCCGCGTAAGCCGCGCGACTGGAAGATGGTCGTCGAGATCATCGCCTTCACAGCCCCCGCCCTCATCCTCTTCGCCATGTTCGTCGTGTGGCCGATGCTCAAAGCCGTGCAGTTCTCGCTGTTCCGGTGGAAGGGATTCGGCCCGCTCGTCGACTTCGTCGGATTGAAGAACTACATCTCGGTCCTCTCCAACGACGTGTTCATCGGAGCGCTCGGCCACAACCTGTTCATCGTCGTGGCCTCGATCGTGATCCAGCTCCCGCTCGGCATCGCCATTGCCCTCCTGCTGAATCGCAAGATGCGCTTCCAGGGCATCCTGCGCACCGTCGTCTTCGTCCCCTACGTCCTCGCCGAGGTGATCGCGGGCGTCGTGTGGTTCCAGCTTCTCCAGCCCAAGTACGGCGTCATCGACTCGATGCTCGCCGTGGTCGGCCTCCAGGGACCGCCGCAGGGCTTCCTCGGCACGCCGGAGTATGCGCTCTGGACCGTCATGGTCGTGATCACCTGGAAGTACCTCGGCCTCGCCATCATCCTCTTCCTCGCAGGGCTCCAGGGCGTCCCCGAGGAGCTCCACGAGGCCGCCCAGATCGACGGCGCCTCCTGGTGGCAGACGCAGTGGCACATCACGATCCCGCTGCTCGGCCCCACGCTGCGCACCTGGGCGTTCCTCTCCATGGTCGGCTCTCTGCAGCTGTTCGACATGGTGTGGATCCTGACGAAGGGCGGCCCGGCCAACGCGACCACCACGATGGCGACGTTCCTGATCAACGAGGGCACGAAGCGCTCCAACTACGGCATCGCAGGCGCCGCGTCGGTGATCCTCTTCGTGATCGCGCTGACCATGGCTCTGCTGTACCAGCGCTTCGTCCTGCGCCGTGACCACGCGACCGACGAGCCGAAGGAGAAGAGTCGATGAGCACCATGACCCTGCCCGCACAGGGCATGACGGCTCCCGAGCCGAGGCAGCGGCGTCGGCGAGGCCCCCGCACCAGCCCGCTCGTCTACTTCGTGGCGCTCGTCCTCGTCGCGCTGACGCTCGGCCCGGTCCTGTACGCCGTCCTCGGCGGCTTCCGCACGAACGCGCAACTCGCCGAGAATCCGGCCGGGCTGCCCAACCCGTGGGTGCTCGACAACTACGCGAAGGTGCTGACCGACGACAGGTTCTGGACCTATGCGCTGAACTCGACCGTCGTCGCTGTGTTGACCACGGCCATGGTGGTCATCTTCGGCCTGATGGCCGCCTACCCGCTGTCGCGCTACCGGTTCAAGTTCCGCGAGCCGCTCTACATGATCTTCGTCACCGGCCTGCTCTTCCCGGCGACGGTGGCCGTGATCCCGCTGTTCGTGATCATCTCCAAGGACCTGGGGATGAGCAACACGTGGTGGGGGCTGGCCCTGCCGCAGGCCGCGTTCTCGCTTCCGATGACGATCGTCATCCTGCGTCCGTTCCTGCAGGCCATCCCCACCGACATCGAGGAGGCCGCCTTCATCGACGGTGCGGGTCGCGTCTCGATCTTCCTGAGGATGATGCTGCCGCTGTCGGCGCCGGGGCTCGTCACTGTCGGCGTGCTCGCCTTCGTGTCGTCCTGGAACGCCTACCTGCTGCCGCTGCTGCTGATGCAGGGAGAGATGCGGACCCTTCCCCTCGGCGTCGCCGACTACTCATCTGAGCACTCGGCCGACACGGCCGGCGTCTTCGCGTTCACCAGCCTCGCCATGATCCCTGCGATGATCTTCTTCCTCGCGATGCAGCGCCGGATCGTCGGCGGACTCTCCGGGGCGGTCAAGGGATGACCGCCCCCCACGAAGGAACAACCATGCGCCCCTGGCACGACACCACCCTCGACGCACCCGGCAGAGCGGCAGCGCTCCTCGCCGAGCTCACCCTCGACGAGAAGATCGCCCAGCTCGGATCGTTCTGGAACCGGCCGCGGGAGGCGCCGCCCGAGGACGGCCAGCACCACGACGTCGCGCCCATGGAACACGCCATGAGCCAGGCGACCTGGCGAGAGGCCCACCGCAACGGCCTCGGCCATCTGACCCGCATCTTCGGGACCCGGCCGTTCACCGTCGAGGAGGGCCGCCGCGAGCTGCGCGACAGGCAGGCCGACGTGATGGGTGCATCTCGCTTCTCGATCCCGGCGCTGGCCCACGAGGAGTGCCTCACCGGGTTCACGGCCATGGGGGCGACGGTCTACCCGGCCGCCCTCGCCTGGGGTGCGACGTGGCGGCCCGAGCTGATCGGCGAGATGGCCGCCCACATCGGTGCGGACCTGCACGCGCTTGGCATCCATCAGGGGTTGTCGCCGCTGCTCGACGTCGCTCGCGACTACCGCTGGGGCCGCGTCGAGGAGACCTGCGGCGAGGACCCGTACCTCGTCGGCACGATGGGCACCGCCTACGTGCAGGGGCTTCAGGGGGAGGGCGTGCACGCCACCCTCAAGCACTTCGTCGGCTACCCCGCCTCGCGCGCAGGCCGCAACCATGCGCCGATCTCCATGGGGCGACGCGAACTCTCCGACGTGATGCTTCCCCCGTTCGAGATGGCCGTGCGTGAAGGCGGCGCCAAGTCCGTCATGAACTCGTACTGCGACATCGACGGCGTGCCAGCCGGGGCGTCGCGCTGGCTGCTCACCGAGCTGCTGCGTGAGCGCTGGGGCTTCACGGGAACCGTCGTCTCCGACTACTGGTCGGTCAACTTCCTCACCAGCACCCATCGCATCGCCCAGGACGAGGCCGCGGCTGCGGCCCTGTCCATCCGGGCCGGCCTCGACATCGAGCTGCCCGACATGGGCTCCTTCGCGGCGATCTCCGAGGCCATCGAGCGCGGGCTGCTCACCGTCGAGGACGTGGACCGAGCTGCGCTGCGCGCCCTGACCCAGAAGGCCGAACTGGGGCTGCTTGACGCCGAGCCGGAGATCGCGGGCGGCGACGCGCCTGACCGTGACCTCGACTCTGCCGAGAACCGCGCCGTCGCGCGCCGGATCGCTGACGAGTCGATCGTGCTACTCAGCAACGACGGCACGCTGCCGCTCGGGGCGGGGCTCGGCAAGGTGGCCGTCGTCGGGCCGGTGTGGACCGACGTGCGGTCCTTCATGGGCTGCTACGCATTCCCGAACCACGTGCTCTCCCGGTTCCCGGGCAAGCAGACCGGGCTCGAGATCCGCAGCCTCGACGAGGTTCTGCCCGGTGCGCTCGACGGAGACCTCTCGTTCGCGGGAGGCTGCGGCTTCCTCGGCGGCACCGACGAGGAACTGTACGAGGCGGTGGAGCTCGCGGCCTCTGCCGACCTGGCCATCGTCACCGTCGGTGATATCGCGGGGTTGTTTGGGATCGGCACCTCGGGCGAGGGATGCGACGTCGTCGACCTCGCGCTGCCCGGGCGTCAGGGCGAGCTGCTGGAACGGGTGCTCCAGACCGGGACCCCGACGGTCCTGCTGCTGGTCACCGGCCGGCCGTACGCGCTCGGCGACTACGCGGCTCGCTGCGTCGCGATCGTCCAGGCCTTCATGCCAGGGGTGGAGGGAGCCGAAGCGCTCGCCGACATCCTGACCGGGGTGACCAACCCGTCGGGCCGACTTCCGATCGCCATCCCAGCACTGCGCGGCGGACAGCCGGGAACCTATCTCGCCCCGTCGCTCGCGTGGTTCTCGGACGGCATCTCCAACCTCGACCCGCGGCCGCTGTTCCCGTTCGGTTCGGGGGAGTCGTACACGTCCTATGCGCTGTCCGACCCGTCCGTCTCCGCCACGCGGATCCCGGTGGACGGGAAGGTGGAGTACAACGTCACGGTCACCAACACCGGTGACCGGGCGGGCGCGGAGGTCGTCCAGCTGTATCTGGAGGACCCGTGGGCGGAGGTCGTGCGCCCGCTGAAGGAGCTGATCGGCTACCGCAAGGTCGACCTCGAGGCGGGGGAGTCGGCGCGGGTCACCTTCGAGGTGCACGCCGACCGTACATCGTTCACGGGCACCGACATGCAGCGCATCGTGGAACCTGGCGAGATCCGGCTGTCGGCCGGTCACTCGTCCGAAGATCGGCTCGAGGGGCTCGCCGTCGAGCTCACCGGAGGGCGCCGGGTGGTGGCGGAGGGCAGGGTGCTGCTCACGCCGTCGCGAATCAGTTGAGGCCCCGGGAACCCTGCTGGTCCCGAGTTGGGGGCGGCCCCGGGCGGGCGAGGATTGCGCCTCGCCCGGGGCCGACTACTGTCGCCCCGCAAGCCCGGCCTCCCTGTCGGGCCCGCGGAGCGACAGCTCCCGCCGAGCGCCCCCAAGGTGCCCGCCGCAAGCCGCTGGGTGGTCAGCGCTCTGATGCCGCCGGACCAGGTCGGCGACCGCGTCGGGCTGCGACACGTGGACGGCGTGGCTGCCGGGAGCCTCGGTGATGTCCATGCCCGCCCGCTCGGCCATCCGGCGCCGCAGCGGCTCGGGGAGCATCTGGTCGTCGCGCGCGACGAGGTAGTAGCTCGGCTTGTGCTTCCAGGCGGGGTCGGTGACCTTCGCCTCGGCGGCGCCGACGCCCCAGCCCGGCATCGCTCGACGGCAGCGTGCTTCTCGATCTACTCGGCTTCCATCGCGGTGCAGCGCCTCTACAAGCCGCTGCTCGACGACCTCGGCGTGACCTACACGCAGTACCTCTGTGCACCCTGTGGGAGGAGGGCGCCTCGACCATCGGCGCGATCGCCCACCGCCTCGCCTCGAGCCGAGCACGATCACGCCCGCGGTGAAGCGGTTGGAGACCGCCGGGTTCGTCACCCGGACGCGCCCGGCCCGCGACGAGCGTCACGTCCTTGTCGAGCCGACCGCACAGGGGGCCGAGCTCCGGCCACGCACGAGCGCCCTCAACGAGGCGCTGCTGCGCAACTCAGGCCTGGACATCCCGGGGCTCGCCTCGCTCACCCGCCAGATGCAAGACCTGACCGACCACCTTCGGGGCGACGAGGACTCCTGAGCGGCAGATGGGTGAGTGGCTGCGGTCTCAGCCGACCGGGACCGTCTGCTCGGTGATTCCCTGCTCGACCTTCAGGTGCTCGGTGCCTCCTTCGGCCGACCAGAGCACCGACAGGTACCCCTCGGACGGATTGATCGTCAGTCCCGTAGCCTCCGCGGCATCGGCCAACTGCTGGGCGGTGCGGTCCTTCACGTCGATGGCAGGCGACTCCGCCAGGTTCTGTTCGTTGCAGGAGCTGGACATGAACCGACCGTCCAGGTCGCGCAGAAAGGACAGGTTGGTGCAGGGGCCCGATTCGGCCGTCGGGACCTGGAGCAGGAGTTGGGGAGAAAGCACATAGACGGAGGTCATCCTTCCCCCGATGCTCAGGGCTCTCGTCTCGTCGAGCACCTGCTGCCACGTCTCCAGGGTCCACGGCCCGGTGAGATCGGGCAGGACCTCGCCGTTGAGCGTGACAGCCGTTGGCGACACGCTGATCTTGTCGGCCGCGTCGGGCGGGCACTTCAGGGTTGCGAACCGGGTCGTCTCGCCGAGGAAGACGATGGTGACCTCGAAGTACTCGCCGGGGCAGCGGGAGGCGAGCGTCTCCACCTCCGAGACGATGGATGCGGAGTCAAGGGTCGAGGTCGGCGCCGGGAACTCGTCGTTCCTGCCGATGTCGACCGGCGGGTTGCCCTGGTCGTAGTTCTGGACCAGCAGTTCGTGGCGCGTCTGGTCGCCCTCGTGAATCCGTGCCGCGACGTGGTCCCGGGTGACCTGGAGCAGGGAGATCTCCCCAGGTCGCGTCGTGAGGTCCTCGATGACAGCGGGAAGGCGGTCGAGCACAGCAGGCGGAGCACTCGGAACAGGCAGCGGGGAGGCTGACAGCGTGGTGGGGGCGGGTTCTGGCGTGCCGGTGCAGGCTGCTGCGGCCGCCACGCACAGCGCGCCGAAGCCCAGCTTCAGCCCGATCCGGCCACGGTTCACGATTGTCCTGGTCACCCGTCGAGGCTAGCCGCGGCAGGGGTCAGGTCACTCAAGAGAGTGGGTGGGGTCGCGGTGTTCGCGCGTCTGCGTCGTCAACTTCAGGTCACGCCGGGACGGTGCCCCGGCTCATTCTTCTGGGGAGGGCTGAGCCTCGGTCTCGCCTGCCAGGACCTGGTAGGCCTCCTCGGACGAGTCGCGCAGGAACTGGGCGCAGCGCTCCTGTTCCTCAGCCTCGCCGATCCGGCCCGCAGCGACGCTGAGCGCCCACAGCGCGCGGAGGAAGCCGCGGTTCGGTTCGTGCTCCCACGGCACCTGACCCGAGCCCTTCCATCCGTTGCGGCGAAGGGTGTCGAGGCCGCGGTGGTACCCGGTGCGGGCATAGGCGTAGGCCGCGATGGAGTTGCCGAGATCGTCCTCGGTCAGGCACGTCTCCGCGAGCAACGCCCACACCAGCGACGAGCCCGGGTTGTCCGCGACGACCTGCAGGAAGTGGTCGCGTCCGTGTTCCGAGATGGAGGCCAGTGCCGGATCCTCCGGCAGGCGCACCACGACGTCGGAGGCCATCAGGTTGGGATGCGTCTCGCTCATGGCCACAGCCTAATGCCGCCTTCGGTGAGGAGGCGCACCGAGGTCTCGTGTCGCCGTCGCAGCCTCACTCGCCGAAACCCTCGTTGACGAACTCGGCCAGCCGGTCGACGGCGGCCCGTGCGTCTGGCCCGGTCGCGATCAGGGTGAGCGTGTCGCCCTTCCTGGCGTTGAGCGTCGCGAGCCCGATGCTGCTCGTCGCGGCCACCGGGCCGATCACGCCGTTGCTCACCTTGATCTCGGCGTCGAACTTCCTCGCCTCTGCCACGAACAGCGCGGCGGGGCGGGCGTGCAGCCCCGTCTCGTTGATCAGCCGGGCCTCCGCGGACGCCTCACCTGCCAACGACTCGGGGGTCGAAGGCTCGTCGGCAACGGCCGCGTCGCCGACCGCTGCCAGCTTGGGTTTGAGTCCCTGGTTCGCCTCGGCCGCGACCTCGTCGATGGTGGCACCGCCGACGGCGCGGATCACGCCAGCCACGATGCCCTCGACGAACGGCGCAGGCAGGATCCGGACGTCGGAGTCGGGTTGGCCGTACAGCTCGATGCCGAGCTCGGCGCTCATCAGAGCCGACCCGATGTCGACGAACACGACGACTCCGTCTCCCTGGTCGACCTCGCCGATCGCCGACATGACGGCGGTCGCGTCGGTGCCGAGGCCGTCATCGATGGTGCCCGCGGCGACCTGGATGGGCGGAGGATCTCCGTGCACCATCTGGAGCGCGAGCTCGACGGCGGCCTCAGCCAGTCGTCGGCTGTGGGAGACGACGACGATTCCGACGGCCATCTAGCTGCCGATCACTTGGGAGAGCGCATCGAACAGGTAGGTCGACGAGGTGGCTCCGGGGTCCATGTGACCCGCGGAGCGTTCGCCGAGGTAGCTGGCCCGACCCTTGCGCGCCACGAGCGGGGTGGTGGCATCGCGACCGGCGGCGGCCGCCTGGGCGGCCGATTCGACGGCGTCGTGCAGGTCGGCCCCGTCCGCGAGGGCGGCGTCGTAGGCGTCGATGGCGGGGGTGAGTGCATCCACCATCGTCTTGTCGCCGAGCTCGGTCTTGCCGCGGGCGACCAGGCCCTCGAGGCCGGCGCGGAACGCCTTCGAGAACTCCTCTGCCGACAGCTCGGTCACAGCCCCGGTGGCCATGCCCATCTTCATCAGCAGCGTGCCGTAGAGCGGGCCGCTCGTTCCGCCGACGGTGCTGACCAGCGTCATGCCCGCCTTCTTGAGCAGCGCGTCGATGGTGTTGGCCTCATCGAGATGGGTCACCACCGCGGCAGTTCCGCGGGCCATGTTGGCGCCGTGGTCGGCGTCGCCGATCGCGGAGTCGAGTTCGGTCAGGTACGTCTTGTTCTCGTCGACGATCTGGGCGAACCGGCGCAGCCAGTCAGCCAGCTGGTCGAGGGACAGCTCTGTTGCACTCACAGGCCCCACCGTAGCCCGGCCGTGCGGACCGGTGCGTCCCAGAGCCGAATCAGCTCATCGTCGGCGCGCACGAGCGTCAGCGAGCAGCCGGCCATGTCGAGGCTGGTGATGTAGTTGCCGACCATGTTGCGCTCGACCGTGACCCCGGCCTCCTCGAGGAGGGCGATCACCTCGCCGTACATGAGATACAGCTCGATCAGCGGCGTGGCGCCCATGCCGTTGAGCATCGCGATCACCGGGGCGCCGGTGAAGTCGAGGTCGCTCAGGATCGGTGCGACGAGTTGTTCGGCGATCGAGTGGGCGTCCGCGATGGGCTCGCGGTGGCGGCCCGGCTCGCCGTGGATGCCGATGCCGATCTCGATCTCGTTGTCTGGCAGGTCGAAGGTGGGCTTGCCTGCGGACGGGACGGTGCACGACGTCAGGGCCATGCCCATCGAGCGGCCGTTGTCTGCGACCTTCTGCGCGAGCGCGGCGACGGCGGCCAGGTCGGCGCCCTCCTCGGCTGCGGCTCCCACGATCTTCTCCAGGAGGACGGTCGCGCCGACTCCGCGGCGGCCGGCCGTGTAGAGCGAGTCCTGGACGGCGACGTCGTCAGCCACGACGACGGTGGCGACCTCGACGCCCGCGTCGGCGGCCATCTCTGCCGCCATCTCGAAGTTCATCACGTCGCCCGTGTAGTTCTTCACGATGTGCAGCACGCCTGCGCCGGTGTCGACGGTGGTCGTCGCGGCGAGCATCTGGTCGGGGGTGGGGGAGGTGAAGACCTCGCCCGCGCAGGCCGCGTCGAGCATGCCGACGCCGACGAACCCGCCGTGCATCGGCTCGTGGCCCGAGCCGCCACCTGAGATGATCGCGACCTTCCCCGCTTCCTTCGGGGTGGCCCGGTAGATCACGCGGTTGTTGAAATCGACCCGCACGTCCTTGTCGGATGCCGCGATGCCCTTGAGGGCGTCCGCGATCACATTGTCTGGAGAGTTGATGAGCTTCTTCACGGGGAGCCTCCTGCGTCATTGCACTGGCGGGCGCCGTCATGGGCGCGCGGGCTCCATTGTCTCACCGGGCGAGCGTGTGGGGCCAGGGGTTTCGACGTTTGTGCCGACGCTGGCCGGTGGCCTGGCAGTACGACCACCTCACTTCCCTGCCAACCGGTCAATCCCGACGCAGCGCGGAGGCAATCAGGGCCACCGCTGCCACGAGGCCGACGATCGCGAGCGCGGCCCCAGCAACAGATCCCCAGGACACCTGCCTGCCCAGCAGCCCCACCAGGCTGTCGACGTTGAGCCAACCGAGCATCAGCCCCAGATACGCGAGACCGAGTCGAGGTAGGGCGGGATCGTGCGTCGCCCCAGCGAGACGGCGGTGCCTCGCCCAGGCAACCGTCACGAGCGCTGACATGGCAAGGCCCAGGACGAGCGAGGGCCATCCGTGTGCTGAGCTTGTGGGGGTCCCCTCCACCTGCGCCAACGCCAGGAACGACGCGAGCAGGACCATGGCCGTTGTCACCGAGGCGGCGATCAGCCCCGGCGTGACCAGGCGCCAGGGATCAGAAGTTCGGCTCGATGGGCTCATCGGGCCACTTCTCCGGAGCTCCGCCACACTCGTCGATGGCGTCGCGGATCCAGTTGATCCCGTCGCGCAGTCGGTCAAGGAGCCAGTCGACCACCCAGCCCACCTTCCCGACGAGCCATGCAGCGGCCGCCACGACGGTGAGAATGAGCTTAGGGAGCTTCTCAACTAGTTTGCCCGCCTTCAGGAGCCATCGGACCCACCCCGGGATCCTCCACCCGAACTCGTCCGCCAGGAGGAGCACTGCGCCGAAGACCGAGAGAATGCCGAGCACCCAGTCGATCAGGTTCAGCACCCAGCGGATGATCTCGATGATCCAATCGACGATGGCGACGATGCAGTCGACGATAAAGAGGATCCAGTCGAAGGCGACGAGTAGGTAGTCGTACCACTGCATCTTGCAGTCGTCGTACTGGACCGCTGCCGCACCCTGCCACCCGTCAACGTGCGCGGCGCGGACCGTCTCGCCAGCGCCCTTCGCCTGCCCGACCGCGCTCTGCAGATCGGCAGCGAAGGTGCGCATCGAGTCGACATCGACGTCGAAGTCCCGCAGGTGGTTACGAGGATCGTCGATGCCCAGGTAGGTGATGGCCCGCTGCGCGTCCTCGCTCAGCGGAGGCATCAGGTCTACTGCGTACCCCACGTCACGACTCCCTGAAGAATTGCTGGGCCGCGGCTGTGTTCTCCGCCTCGGTCGCCTCGTAGTTGGCGGCGACCAGATTGAGTTTGGTCGACATCGCCTCGAGCGAACCGGCGACATCTCCGAGGTATCCGCTGATCCCTTGGGCCGCAGAGGCAAGATGGGTCGTCAGCTCTGCGAAATGCCTGCCGGTCTCGATCTGTGGGGGTGGGATTCGCGAAGCCGCTGCCATCGCAGCTGCGCCTGACCCGATGGGCCCGCGGGCGGTCTTCCGGATGGCCTCCGGTGTGACGTCGAAGCTCGTCATGATCCTCCGAAACGGTAGGTTGTGGGCGTCAGTCTAGGAGTCAAGGAGGCCAGATGTCCGGAGCAGATGAGGTGGACAGGGCAGTCTCGCAGTTGCGCGATCTCGCAGTCGCGGGATCGATGCCCGAACTCGGCCCGGTCACCGGAACGAGTGCAGACCAGTCGGCCATCGTCACGGTCATGAATGACGGATCAGTGTCTGTCTCCCTTGGCCAGATGAGTCTGGAGACGGCGCAGATTGTTGTTGCGGAGGCAGTCGCAGACCTGCTTACCCGCTACGAACGAGCCGAGCTCCCCGGCGGGGTCGAGCTTCCCGACTTCGAGGGCCAGCTCCGAGACATCACGACTCGGATGTCAGACAGCATGCAACTCATGCGCGACCGTATGGATCAGATGACGGACAGGGCCCGTCGCTTCTAGGCCGAGTCTCCTCGCTTCCGGACCCGCCGACCGGAGGGTCCGGTAGACTGCGGACGCAAGGCCCCCGGGAGATTCTTGTGGGGCTTCCTCTATGCATGTGCCAAGGGATGTGACTTCCATGCCGAGTGTTGTTGTTGTGGGTGCCCAGTGGGGCGACGAAGGCAAGGGCAAGGCGACCGATGCGCTGGGTGACCGCGTAGACGTCTGCGTCCGATACTCCGGCGGCAACAACGCCGGCCACACCCTCGTCGTCGGCGGTGAGAAGTTCGTCCTCCACCTGCTTCCCTCCGGCATCCTCAACCCGGACACCACCACCGTGATCGGCAACGGCGTCGTCGTCGATCTCGACGTGCTTGCCGAGGAGCTCGAGGTCCTGCACTCGCGGGGCGTCGACGTCCCGCATCCGCTGATCTCCGCGAACGCGCACATCATCACCGAGTACCACAAGGTCCTCGACAAGGTCACCGAGCGCTTCCTCGGCAAGCGTCGCATCGGCACGACGGGTCGCGGCGTCGGCCCGTGCTACTCCGACAAGGTCAACCGGATAGGCATCCGGATCCAGGACATCCTCGACGAGTCGATCTTGCGGCAGAAGGTCGAGGCCGCGCTCGACCAGAAGAACGAACTGCTGGTCAAGATCTACAACCGTCGCCCGATCGAGGCCGAGGACGTCGTGCAGTCGCTCCTGAAGCACGCCGACGCCATCCGTCCGCACATCGTCGACTCGGGCCGCTACATCAACGACGCCCTCGACGAGGGGAAGGTCGTCCTCTTCGAGGGCGCGCAGGCGCACCACCTCGACCTCGACCAGGGCACCTACCCCTACGTCACCTCGTCGAACCCGACCGCCTCGGGCGCGACCACCGGTGGCGGCGTCGGCCCCACGCGGATCGACCGCACGATCGGCATCGCGAAGGCCTACACCACCCGTGTCGGTGAGGGCCCGTTCCCGACCGAGTTGTTCGACGAGGACGGCGAGGCGCTGCGTGAGAAGGGTGGCGAGTTCGGCGCGACCACCGGTCGCCCGCGTCGCTGCGGCTGGTTCGACGCGCTGCTCGTCGAGCAGGCGGTCAAGATCAACGGCTTCACCGACATCTTCCTCACAAAGCTCGACATCCTCAGCGGCTGGGAGAAGATTCCCGTCTGCGTCGCCTACGAGGTCGACGGCGAGCGGCACGACGTCATGCCCATGACGCAGTCGCAGTTCCACCACGCCAAGCCGGTCTACGAGTTCCTCGACGGCTGGAGCGAGGACATCTCCAAGGCCCGCACCTTCGACGAGCTCCCCCCGAACTGCCAGGCCTACGTGCGCCGGCTCGAGGAACTGATCGGCTGCCGGATCAGCGGCATCGGCGTCGGGCCGGGCCGCGAGGAGTCGGTCGCGATCAACGACCTGATCTGACGTGACGACCCGCAGGCTCGTCACCGCCCTGGTGATCCTCCTGGCGCTGTTCATGGTGGCCACCGTCGTGGTCGCCGTGTGGCAGGAGGACTTCAACTGGGGTTGGTGGTGGGCCGTCCCCGTCGGGGGAGGCTTCCTGCTGCTGATCATCGGGTTCCGGGTGCTGGTCCAGCGCTCCCAGGAGGCGGCCGAGCGGGCCGACCGCGAGGCCGACGAGGCGGAGTTCGGCACCACCGACTGACGTTCTCGCACGCAGAGCCACCCCCGCCCGCGCTGAGGTGGGCCGCCGAGGTTGACGACGCGGAGCGTCACTCCGTCTGCGGAGGCGATCGGCCACGAACTGTCGGTGCCGACTCCTAGGTGTTCACCCCGGATAGGTTGGGTACGCGCGCGGCTGGGGGATGTCCCTTGAGCGCGGTGTGGCCTCGGTGGTGATTGTAATGGTGCAGCCATTGGTCGAAGGCGGCGACTCGCTGGGTTTCGGAGGTGTAGGGCTGGGCATAGGCCCATTCCTCGAGCATGATGCGGTTGAACCGTTCGACTTTGCCGTTGGTTTGGGGTCGGTAGGGGCGGGTGCGTTTGTGTGTGATGTCGTCGCCGAGAGCCTTTTTGAAGGCGTTGGAGCGGTAGCAGGCGCCGTTGTCAGTCAAGACTCGTGTCACGGTGATCCCGGCGGCGTTGAAGAAGGCGTTGGCGCGTTGCCAGAACGCGGCGGCGGTTTCCTTCTTCTCGTCGGTCAGGATTTCGCTGTAGGCCAAGCGGGAGTGGTCGTCGACGGCGTTGTGGATGTAGGCATACCCGGGCCGGCGGTTCGTGGCGGTTCTGGTCTTGTTCCGGGTACCCGCGGCACGGCCCAGCACTTTGTGGCCGCCGCCGTCGGGGATCCGGCCGAGTTTCTTGATGTCGACGTGGACCAGGTCGCCGGGGGCGGCGTGCTCGTAGCGGCGTTTCTCGGCGCGTGAGGTTTTGATCCTGGCTCCGGTAGCAGGATCGGTCCATCGCAGGGGTGGGCAGCCGTAGCGCCTGATGACCTTGTGGACCGTCGAGGGGTTCAGGTGAAGGTGGTAGGCGATCCGGGCCGGGCCCCAGCGCTTGGTTACACGCAACCCGACGATGCGACGCTCGGTGCGCTGCGAGAGTTGATGCGGGCAATGCTTCGGGCGAGAGGACTTGTCGACCATCCCGGCCAGGCCCTGTTCGCGGTAACGCTGCGCCCAGCGGCGGGCGGTGTTGACCGCGACACCGAAACGTTCCGCGGCTCGCCGCAGGGTCCAGCCCTGGTCAACGACGAGCTGGGCCAGGTGCAGACGTCCGGTTTCGGTGAGTATGGCGTTACGGTGGGGCATGGAAGACCTCTGTTTCGTGAAATGGGTTCTGTCGTAAGTCCCACACTTCACTCAGAGGTCTTCCCCTATGTCCAGCAGACCCGCCGCGCGTACTCAATCTCCGTGGTCAGTACACCTAGGCTCAGACAATGACTGAACGCGAGACCATCATCGAGACCCTCGACCGGCACCGGGGCTTCCTGTTGCAGACCGCGGAGGGGCTCACTGAAGAGCAGGCCCGCACCGCGAGCACGGTGAGCGTCCTCACCATCGCGTCGATCCTGAAGCACGTGGCCGACACCGAGGAGCAGTGGATGCAGTTCGCGCTCAAGGGCGCCGAGGCGTTCGGTGGGTCCGGCGTCTACGAGTCCGATGTCGACTGGGACGCCGTCGCCGAGGGTGAGAGCAACGACGGCGACTGGGGCGACAGCGAGTGGGAGGACACCCGCTTCGTGCTGAGCGACGACGAGACCCTTGAGGTCCTGCGTGGGCGGATCCGCGACGTCGGTGCCGAGACGGCGCGCATCGTCGCCGAGGCCGACCTCGACCTCGGGCATCCGCTGCCCGAGGCCCCGTGGTTCGAGCAGGGGGTCAGTTGGTCGGTGCGGAGGGTCGCGCTGCACCTGATCGCCGAGATCTCGCAGCACGCAGGCCACGCCGACATCATCCGCGAGGCCCTCGACGGCCAGCGCACGATGGGTTGATCAGGCCGCGTCGCGGACGTCGATCATCAGCCGAGGCGTGCGCCAGGAACCGACCTCCTGGAACCAGCGGCTCAGGGGGTAGGAGAGCCGCACCACGAAGTAGTTGAGGTACTCGATGACCGCGAACACCCAGATGGCGATCGCGAGGATGAGCGCACCTGGGCCGATGGGCAAGGACATCGCGATCACGACCGCGCCCCCGAGGAGCAGGATCGGGTTGACGATCCTGAGCAGGCGGTAGAAGCCTGCCAACCCGCGTGGCATGGTCGACTCGCCGACCCAGGCGCGGGCGAGCAGCCAGTAGGTGCCAGCCTGGGCGAGGATCAGGCACAGCGGGATGAGCGCGGCCCACAGCGCCAGGGGCTCCGACCCGGACAGGCGCGGCATCACCCCGATGAGCGCGCCGATGACGAACACCGCGATCGCCGTGAACTCGCCGATCCCGAGGCTCAGGTACTTTCGCCGTAGTCGTTCCCTCATGCTCGGCAGGCTACCCGGTGGTCAGGCGTGTGGGGCCCGCTCGGCGGCTATCCTGACCGCCGTGGAACGGGAGAGGCTGCACTGGGTCGACGTCGCGAAGGCGTCGGCCGTCGTGCTGGTCGTGCTCTACCACGTGGCGATCACGGGCATGTCCGTCCTGACGGTCGGGAGTAACCGCGTGGAGGCGGTGCTCGCCGCCTTGAGCGCCTGGCTGCTTCCGGTGCGCATGCCGCTGTTCTTCCTTGTCTCGGGTCTCCTGTCGGTCGGCGCGCTCTCGCGTGGCTGGGGCGCCATCGCCCGGCCGAGGATCCTGGACCACGCCTGGGTGTTCGCGCTGTGGACCCTGCTCTACGCCTATCCGTACGCTGCCGCCTATAACCCGCAGCACCTCGAGGCGACAGCCGTCAGGGCGGCGAGCTGGGTGGTCAGCCTCAACGGCGCCTACTGGTACCTTCCCCTGCTCGCCCTGTTCTTCGTGGTGTCGCGGCTCGGACGCCGCGTGCCACTGGTGATGCTTGCCCTCGCCGCCGCGGCCGACGTCCTCTGGCCTTGGGTCCCGTTGGTGGGGGAGGGGATCGTCTTCGACGCGCTGTTCACGCTGCGTCGGTTCCTCAACTTCTACCTGTTTTTCGCCCTCGGGGCGTTCGCCAGGCCGTTGGTCGAGCGCTGGGCGAAGGTGCCGTGGTGGGTGCTTCCGCTCACCGTCGCCGCCTACGTGCCGATCGCTCTCGAGATCTACGCGCCGCAGCGCTCCGCGTACCGGCAGCCTCTGACGGCGGTGCTCTCGATCCTGGGGATCACCTTCTTCCTGGGGGCATCGCGACTCCTGGCACACCTCGGCGGCGTGAGGCGGCTCGGGGCCTACCTCGCGGCGAGAACCCTTCCCATCTACATCTTCCACCCATTGCTGCTCGCACTGCTGATCTGGCTGACCCCCGGCCTCGGGAAGCAGGGGAGCCTGGTCAGCATCTGGCTCGTGCCGCTGCTGGTGGTGCTCCTGACGGGCGCGGCCTGTCTGATCTACGACCTGACCCGACGGTGGCTCCCAGTGCTCTACCGCGCTCCCGGCCGCCAGACGGCTGCCGCCTGATCTCAGGCCGACGTCAGAACGTTAGCCTCGTCCATCCGCCAGAGGGCAGCTCCGACGGACCGTTTTCGAGCCAGGCACGGAAGGCCGCCGCGACGTCGTCCGCGGACGACATCTCCGTCGCGAAGTGGCGCGACGAGCCCCCCTCCCGGTACTCCACCGCGTAGGTCGTCTCGCCCTGGCGCTGGGCCTGGATGTAGTGCTCGTCCGAGGTGCTGGCGATCAGGTGGTCGTCGATGCGGAGCTTGCCGATCAGCGCTTCCACGGCCTGCGTCGTGGCGTATGGGAAGTCGCCGCGATGGGAGGTGCTCAGCCTCGCCCCATGGGCGCCGCGGGGGTCGAAGACGATGTGGTCCTGCGGATCGTAGACCGCGTACCCCCGGGGCGGGTCTCCGCGAAGATGACGTCGCGGGTCTCCTGCACGGTTCGCCACGGCCCGTAGACGAGCACGCAGTCTCCCGAGGCGGGCACCGGGGTCAGCGAGAGGAGCGCGACCTCAGGATCCGTGTCGCGGGCGGTGATGGCGTCGGCCAAGGCCTGCGCATCCGGGGCCGCTTCATCGTCCATGACCGAGTCGAGATGCCTGGCGGCGGAGTCCGGGTCGTCCGCGTGCTCGGCCGGGATCAGGTAGTGGTCGTAGCTCATGACGGGAGGTTAATGGCCTGGCGGTCCAGCAGGCGGGTTCGCGGAACCCGAGGCTCGCGCACACTGTGTGGGCGCGGTCGGTGGTGCGCGGCGGTTTCAAGTTAGGCTGGCGCGCGTGAAGATCCTCCTGCTCGGTTCTGGCGGTCGTGAGCATGCGATCGGCCGCGCCCTGGCCGCCGATCCGTCCGTCACCGAACTGCATGCCGCCCCGGGCAACCCGGGGCTGGCGGGCATCGCCACCCTGCACTCCGCAGACCCCGCCTCCCCGGCGGCCGTTGTCGAGGCCGCGCAGCATTTGGGCATCGACCTGGTCGTGGTCGGCCCGGAGGCTCCCCTGGTCGCAGGGGTCGCCGACGCGCTGCGTGAGGCGGGGATCGCGACGTTCGGCCCCAGCGCCGAGGCAGCAGTCCTCGAAGGGTCGAAGGCCTTCGCCAAGGACGTCATGGCAGCCGCGGGGGTGCCGACGGCCGACGCCAGGGTGTGCGAGACCCTCGAGCAGGTCGAGGCCGCCCTCGACACGTTCGGGGCCCCCTACGTCGTGAAGAACGACGGGCTCGCCGCGGGCAAGGGGGTCGTCGTCACCGACGACCGGGTCGCCGCCCTCGATCACGCGGAGGCGTGCGGACGCGTCGTCATCGAGGACTTCCTCGACGGCCCCGAGGTCTCCCTCTTCGCGATCTGTGACGGCGAACGCGCACTGCCGCTGCTTCCCGCCCAGGACTACAAGCGGGTCGCGGACGCGGACGAGGGCCCCAACACCGGAGGCATGGGCGCCTACTCGCCGCTCGCCTGGGCCGACGCCGGGCTGACCGACGAGATCATGACGAAGGTCGTCGAGCCGACGCTTGCCGAGATGCGTCGACGGGGAACCCCGTTCAACGGGCTCCTCTACGCGGGCCTCGCCCTCACCTCGAAGGGGCTGCGGGTGGTCGAGTTCAACGTCCGCTTCGGCGATCCAGAGACCCAGGCCGTCCTCTCGCTGCTCAAGACCCCGCTCGCGGGCGTGCTCGACGCGGCCGCGCGGGGCCAGCTCGACACCGTCGGTCCCCTCGAATGGCACGACGGCGCGGCCGTCGTCGTGGTCGAGGCAGCCGAAGGGTACCCAGGCACCCCCACGACCGGGACGCCCATCGAACTGCCCGCCGACGAGGCCGATGCCTACGTCCTCCATGCGGGCACCCGGCTCGACGGCGACCAGCTCGTGTCCTCGGGCGGTCGGGTGCTCGGGATCGTCGGCCGGGGGACCGACGTCGAGCAGGCCAGGCAGCGGGCCTACGCTCTCCTCGAGGGCGTCTTCCTCGAGGGAGGCTTCCACCGCACAGACATCGGCATTCCCCACTGAACAGGGTCGGAACACACATCACCGCTTCCAGGCGCGGGGTCCTTATAGGCGCCCTCGTCGCAGGCCTCGTCGGCTGCACCACCACGCAGCCCGACACCAGCCCGTCGCCCACCTCGGCAGCCCCGACGCCCACCCCCTCGGCCGTGCCGTCGCCCAGCCCGAGCCCGTCGCCGACGCCGGTGCCCCGCGCAACGCTGACCGGCATGACGGTGACCGACCCGGCGACGCTCACGCGGCCCGCGGTCGCCGTGAAGGTGCCCAACCTCAAGGTCGAGCAGCCACGGGTGGGGCTCAACGCCGCAGACATCGTGATCTGCCAGCCCAACGGCGACTCGGCCACGCGGCTCTGCCCAATCTTCCACAGCCAGTACCCCGACGCCGTGGGGCCCGTCCGCTCGATCCGGCCGGCCGACGTCGCGCTGCTGTCGCCGATCTTCCCCGTCTTCGCCAACACCGGCGCAGCCGACTGGGTGATGAACTACGTCAAGGCCAACTCCGAGCACCTCGAACGGATGACCTACCTCGACTACCGCGGAACCGCGGCCTACAGCGTCGACAAGTCGCGCCTCTACAAGGCGAACGGCAAGACCCAGTACGACCGGGCGATCCAGGCGCACCCCGAGGAGATCGTCGACGACGAGGCATCCGTGGTCGCCCCATGGCTGAGGCCGTAGCGGCCGCCCGCCGAGACGGGTGAGCCGCGCCCCGGTGGTCCCGGGACGCGGCTCTGCGGACGCGGTCAGCGCTTGTTGCTGAGCGGGGGGATCGCCGTGCGAGGGTGGACCAGCCAGTCCTCGGGAACGCCGAGCCCCTCGACCAGCTCCTTCGACTTGCCGCGCAGCTCGCCGCACAGCTCGTTGACCGCGGCGGTGATCGCCTTGGAACGGCGCGGGTCGAACGCCTCGTGCTCCAGGTACCAGGCTCGGTTCGACTCGATCGTCGACAGCGCATACAGGTCGCACACCTTGACGAGCAGCGCCTTGACGTAGTCGTCCTCGCAGTCCTCGATCGCGGCGACGAAGGCTTCGAGCACCACCCGCTCGATGTGCGCCTTCGCGGCCTCGAGCATGTGCGGCTGGCACTGGTTGATGGCCTCGAAGGAGTCCTCCGCCTTGCTGGCGGCGCGCATCCGCTGGGCAAGGCCCTCGACGACGTGCTCCTCCCGGAACTCGAACAGCTGGATCTGCCAGCCCCGTGCCCGCAGCTTCTGCGACTCGGGCTTGCGGTTGGCCGACGCGACGAGCCGGTCGATCAGCGAACGGGCGGTCGTGCGCTCGAGGACCGTCCCCCCGATCAGGCGGGCGGTCTTCTGCGCGGTGCCGCGCAGGTCCATCTCACCCCAGCTGGTCTTGGAGTTCAGCAGCAGTGCCTTCGCGACGAGCTGCAGCAGGACGGTGTTGTCGCCCTCGAAGGTCGCGAACACGTCGGCGTCCTGGCGGGCGAGCGTGATGGCGTTGTCGGACAGGTAGCCAGCTCCGCCGCAGGCCTCGCGGCACTCCTGCAGGGTGTCGTTGGCCCAGCGGGTCTGCATGGACTTCATGCCCGCGGCGAGGGTCTCGAGTGCGCGGGCCGCGTGCGGATCGGCGCCCTCGGCGTCCATCACCCGCTGCAACTCGAGCGACAGCTCGTTCTGGGCGAAGCCGAACGCGTACGCGGCGGCGACATTGGGCAGCAGGCGGCGCTGGTGCGTCAGGTAGTCGAGCAGCAGGATCTCGTGACCTAGCCCGGGCTCACGGAACTGCCTGCGCTGGTTGGCGTAGTTGACCGAGATGGTCAGCGCCTTCCTCGCGGCCGACGCGGCCCCGCCACCCACGCAGATGCGGCCGCGCACCAGCGTGCCGAGCATGGTGAAGAAGCGCGCGTTCTTCGACTTGATCTTCGACTCGTACTCGCCGGCCTCGTTGACGCCCCCGTATCGGTCGAGCAGCATCTCGCGCGGCACCCGGACGTGCTCGAAGGAGATGGTGCCGTTGTCGACGCCGAGCAGGCCGCCCTTGTGCCCCTGGTCGCCGGTGGTGACGCCCGGAAGATCGTTGCCGTTCTCGTCCCGGATCGGGACGAGCACCACGTGCACGCCCTCATGCACGCCGTCGACCCACAGTTGGCCGAACACCACCGCCATCCGACCGTCGCGGCCGGCGTTGCCGATGTAGGCCTTGGTCGAGGTGGGGGAGGGGGAGTGGACGACGAACTCGGAGGTCTCCGGATCCCAGGTGATCGACGTCTCGAGGGACTGGACGTCGGAGCCGTGGCCGATCTCGGTCATGGCGAAGCAGCCGGGCAGATCGACGGAGATGGCTCCAGGCAGGAACGTCTCGTGGTGGTACGACGTGCCGAGGTTGACGATTGCCCCGCCGAACAGGCCGTGCTGCACGCCGGTCTTGATGGTCAGCGACAGATCGCCCATGGCGACCATCTCGAAGTTCGCGACCGACTCGGCCGCGTTGCCCGTTCCTCCCTGCTCGGAGGGGAAACCGGCCGTCACGAAGTTACGGCTCGCTAGGCCGATGACCCGATCAAGGGCCCAGTCGCGAGCCTCGTCCATCGTCAGCGCGGTGTCGCGGACGACGTCGTCGGCCGTCACCTCGTCGCGCCACCGCTGCTTGAGTGCATGGAACGGGCCGTCGAGGCTCTTGCGGAGGGCTTCACCCGTGGGTGAGATCGTCATGTGGTTCAACTCCTTTGTTGGGCTTCAAATGCTGGTCCGAAGAACCGGTCGATGTAGGCGACGACGTCGGCGCGGGGGCGGCGGAGGTTGGTCACGATCCAGCGGTCGGCGACCGCCCAGATGAATCCGACCGCCCCGTGGGCCCAGATGTTGGCCGGTTCCTCGTCGTGGCCCTGGTTGCGCAGCCAGGCGCGGATGGTCGCTGCCACCTCGTTACCGATGCGCGTGGTGATGCTGAGCACCGGGTCCTCGGTCGGCGTCTCGCCCGTAGGCCGCGACGAGACGAAGAGGTAGAGGTTGCGGTCGCGCTCGACGACGGCGAGGTAGGCGTCGGCGAGGGCCGCGACCAGTTCGCGAGGCCCGAGGCGCTCCGCCTCCTCGAGGGGGAGCTTGCGCAGGATGTAGTCACGCACGGACGCCACGACGGCCTGATAGAGGCCCGCCTTGTCGCCGAAGTGGCGGTAGAGCACCGTCTTCGAGGTCTTGGCGCGCGCCGCGATCTCGTCCATTCCGACGTTCGGGCCGAGCTCGCGGATCGCGCGCACGGCCTCCTCGACGAGGACACGACGGCGTTCTGCGTTGTGCTGTTCCCACCGCAGGGCCCGTCCGTCGACCGGGGCTTCAGCCACGGCGACCTCGTCGTCACTCAGCGTCCCGCCGGGAGACGCTCCGTCCAGCTTCATGCAACTCAGGGTATCCGAAACTTGGTGTACCTGCTACTGTCGGTCACAGATACGTTCCCGAGAGGATCAATGATGACTTCACGCAATGCGGTGGTGGTCGGCGGCAACCGCACCCCCTTCGTCAAGGCGGGCACCAAGTACGCCATGGCTTCCGCCCAGGATCTGATGACTGCCGCGCTCGACGGGCTCGTCGCGCGCTTCGGCCTTGCGGGGCAGCGGGTCGACGAGGTGGTCGGCGGTGCGGTACTCAAGCACACGCGCGACTTCAACCTGACCCGCGAGTCGGTGCTCGGCTCCTCGCTCTCCGCGCTCACCCCTGCCTGCGACCTGCAGCAGGCCTGCTGCACCGGGCTGGAGGCGGTCGTCTACGCCTCGAACAAGATCCGGCTCGGCCAGGCGGACACGGCCATCGCCGGCGGCGTCGACTCGGCATCCGATGCGCCCATCGTCGTGACGGAGCCGCTGCGCAAGGCGCTGCTCGCGCTGAACCGTGCGCGCAGCCTCCCGGAGAAGCTGGCCGCCATCGCCAAGATCCGCCCCGGCGACCTGATGCCCGTTCCGCCGGGCGTGGTCGAGCCCCGCACCGGCCTCTCGATGGGCGAGTCCCAGGCGTTGACCACGAAGAAGTGGGGCGTCTCGCGCGAGGACCAGGACGCGCTCACGCTCGCGTCGCATCAGAACCTGGCAAAGGCGTGGGACGAGGGCTTCTTCGACGACCTCGTCACCCCGTACCTGCGGGTCGCAAAGGATGGCATCCTGCGCCCCGACACGAGCCTCGAGGCCCTCGCGAAGCTGCGCCCCGTCTTCGGAAAGGGCGAGGGGGCCTCCATGACGGCGGGCAACTCGACGGCGCTCACCGACGGTGCCGCCGTGGTCCTGCTCGCGGAGGAGGAACTGGCTCGTCAGCGCGACTGGCCGGTGCTTGCGAAGGTGGTCGACGCGCAGGTCGCCGCGAGCGACTACGTCAACGGCGGCGACGATCTGCTGCTCGCCCCCGCGCAGGCGATCCCGGTGCTGCTCGAGCGCAACGGGCTGACGCTGGACGACTTCGACTTCTACGAGTTCCACGAGGCCTTCGCCTCGACCGTGCTCGCCACCCTGAAGTCCCTCGAGCAGGCCGGGGTCGGCACCGTCGACCGGGCGCGGCTCAACGTCAAGGGTTCCTCGCTCGCCGCCGGACATCCGTTCGCGGCGACCGGCGCCCGCATCGTCGCCTCCCTGGCGAAGATGCTGGCCGAGAAGGGCCCGGGTTCCCGCGGCCTGATTTCGATCTGTGCGGCAGGCGGCCAGGGCCTCGTCGCCATCCTGGAGGCATGACATGAGCATTCTCGAGAGCATCTACGCCACCCCGGCGGGCAAGTTCGTGGCCCGCAAGGCCGGCCTGAGCGATCCGCCGAAGCTGCGCCGCGGCAGGGTGCTGCCGACCGGCCCCGTCGTCCTCGGTGAGCTCGACGGCGGCGGGATCGCCCGCCAGACGCTCGAACTGCTCGGGGTCATCCCCGGCCAGCCCATCGTCGACACCCCCGAGGCACGGATCAAGGACGACAAGGGGCGCAGTGTGCCGCCCCGCTACCCGGCAAAGCCCGGGGCGATCATCGTCGACGCCACGGGCGTGCGCGAGATCGTGCAGTTGGAGGGCATCCGAGCGCTGCTGCGTCCCGCGATGCGCTCGCTCGAGGGCTCCGGACGAGTCATCATCCTCGCCACCGACGCCTCGGCGGTCGATGGGCTCGAGGCCAAGGCGGTCGCCCAGGGCATCGACGGCATCAACCGCACCGTCGGCAAGGAACTGCGCGGCGGCGCTACGTCGAACCTCGTCTTCCTCAAGGAGGGGACGCGGCCCTCCGATCTCGCCTCGACCCTCTCGTTCCTGCTCGAGGGGCGCTCCGCCTTCGTCGACGGTCAGGCCTGGCGGGTCGGGCAGGCAAAGGTGACCCATGAGCTGACCGCGAAGCCGTTCGCCGACCGGATCGTCGTCGTCACCGGCGCGGCCCGCGGCATCGGTGCGGCCATCGCCCGGACCTTCGCCCGTGACGGCGCCACGGTGGTCGCCGTCGACATCCCGGCCGCAGGCGACGCCCTCGCGAAGGTGGCAAACGAGATCGGCGGCTCCGCGCTGCAGCTCGACATCACCAAGGCGGACGCGGGTGCACGGATCACGGGGCACATCGCCTCGCGGTACGGCCAGGACAAGCGCATCTGGGCCATCGTGCACAACGCAGGCATCACCCGCGACAAGCTGCTCGCAAACCTCGACGAGCGCCAGTGGTCCTCCGTGCTCGACGTGAACCTGGCAGCAGAGATGCGGATCAACGACCATCTGCTGAGCGGAGACATGCCAGGCGGGCTCGGCGAGGAGGCCCGCATCGTCGGCATCGCGTCGACCTCCGGCATCGCGGGCAACAAGGGCCAGACGAACTATGCGGCGTCCAAGGCCGGGGTGATGGGTTACGTCTGGGCGTTGAAGGACGAGCTCTCCGACAGGCCGATCACCATCAACGCCGTCGCGCCGGGCTTCATCGAGACGGAGATGACCGCCGCGATCCCGTTCGTGCAGCGCGAGATCTTCCGTCGCACGAACTCGCTGACCCAAGGCGGCAACCCCGTCGACGTCGCCGAGACCCTTGCCTACCTGTGCGGCCCGGCCTCGGGTGGGGTCGACGGGCAGGTCGTGCGGGTCTGCGGCCAGAACCTCGTCGGGGCGTGACATGGGCCGCGATGTGAGATCACTTCCCGCGCCGCCGGCCGTCAGCAAGCTGCTGGTGAAGGGCCTCGTCGGGTCGGTGCGCAAGCGTGGGGCGAGGGTCTCCGGGCTCCCGGAGCGCAGCTACCTGCTGATGGACCAGAAACAGGACCTGGCGCAGCTCGCCGCCTACGACAAGGTCTGCGGCTTCACCCTGCGCGACGACGTACCCGGCACCTGGCTGCACGTCCAGACCTTCCCGCTGCAGGCCGCGCTCATGGCCGAGGACGACTTCCCCTTCTCGCTCGCAGGCCTGGTGCACGTCAGCAACGAGATGGCGCTGCACCGCCCGGTCTCCGTCTCGGAGAAGCTGCGGATGAAGGTCTGGGCCGACAACCTCCGGCCGCACGCGAAGGGCGCCGTCTTCGAGATGCGCGGCGAGATCCATGTCGGAGACGAGCTGGTCTGGGAGGGCAGGTCCAACTACCTGGCGGGAGGCGCGAAGGTCGAGGGCGAAGCCGTCGCGACCGAGCGTCTCGCCGCCCCGCGGGTCGAGCCCTCTCAGCTGTGGCGGCTGCCCGCCAACCTCGGACGCCAATACGCGGCCGTCTCCGGCGACTCGAACCCGATCCACCTCTCCCCGGTGACCGCGAAGCTGTTCGGCTTCCCGCGCGCGATCATCCACGGCATGTGGACCCACGCCCGCGCGCTCGCCGCCCTCGGCGGGAAGCTGCCTCCGGCCTACACGGTGAAGGTGCAGTTCGCGAAGCCGGTCCTGCTGCCAGGAAAAGTCTGGTTCGCCTCCGAGCAGGAGGGCGACGACTGGAGCTTCGCTGTCGTCAACAAGGAGGGCAAGCCGCACCTCGTCGGTCAGCTCACCGCACGAGCCTGAGCGAGGTGGCCAGGCCTTCCCGGCGGCATCGCGGAGACTCCGCGGTGCCGCCGCCGCGTGTCGGGGCCGTCGGCGGTCAAGTGAGGTCCAACAAGGCCAGATGACCTCACGCTGCGCCTAGACTCTGGCCATCCGTCTTGGGGGGAGCGCATGGTCATGACGTTTGGACACCGGATCGTCGCAGGCATCGCGGCGTGCGCCGTGCTCGGGACCGGTATGGCTCTGGGGTCGTCGCCGACGGCACGGGCAGACTGGAAGGGTCTCACCGAGGTGAGCCACTCCCGCTACGTGGTCAGCTCGGACGGCTCGGACGTCTCGGTGACCACCACGCTGACCATCACCAATGTCGACACCGAGGTCACCCCCGAGAGCCCGAATGGACGCTGGGAGTACAAGGCCTATACCGTCAACGTCCCGGCCACCGCCCAGAACGTGCAGGCGACCTCCGGTGGGGCGCCGCTGCAGGTCACGCTGGAGGAGGGGAGCGCGGCGGACGTGCGTTCGGCCAGGATCGGATTCCCGAAGCTCCTGTACGGCGAATCGCGCACGATCGAACTCACGTTCTCGTTCCCGGGGGCCGACTTCCGGGCGAAGGACACCACGCGGGTCGGTGACGGCTTCGCCGCCTTCGGGGCCCTCGCTCAGGGGGACCCGGGAAAGGTTCGGCTCGAGATCGTCGCACCGAGCGACATGGAGCTGAGGTCGAGCAGAGGGGCCTTCGCCCCCACGAAGTCCGGCGGGGACACCGTCTGGACGGCCGAGGAGGCCACCGTCGACTACGGGATCTGGTCCTTCGTCGTGCTGCGCGACCCGAAGACCGCCGACGAGCGCAGGGTCGAGGTGGGCGGGAGCCGGGTGACGCTGCTCGGACTCCCCGGCGACGAGGACTGGCTCGACTTCGGCGAGGGGCTCCTCAAAGAGAGGCTGCCCGCGATCGAGGCACTCACAGGCCTCCCGCTGAGCCGCCAGATCACCGTGTACGAGGACCTCGCAGCGGAGTCGGCTGGCAACTATGGAATCGATCTTGCCGCCGGCGTCGCGGGGGCGCCGCAGCAGTTGGACCGGACCACGTTCACCCGTCAGGCCGTGCTCGCAGGCTTCGACGAGGGACGGTTCCCCGAACGATGGGTACGTGAAGGGCTCGCGAGTTTCGTCACCCACCGCGTCAGTGGAGAGGGGGAGACGGATCTCGTCGAGGTGGACACCGGGGACGAGAATGCACAGCCCCTTGTCGCCTGGGGCGAGGAGGGCGGCTCGTCCAGCGCTGCGGAGGAGGAGTACGCCTACCGGGCGGCGCACGGCGTCTTGCGGATCCTGCTGGATGACCTGGACGACGAGGCGGTGACCGAGGTGCTCAGCGGGGCCCTTTCCGGAGAGTCGGCCTACGAGCTGCCCGGCTCGACGGAGGGGATCGCCCCCACCGACCAGTGGCGTCTCCTCGATCTCGTCGAGGTCCGTGGGGGAAACACGTTCGCCGCTGACGCCTACCTCGACTGGGTTCTGGACGACGCGACAAAGGGAAGACTCGACGGCAGGGCACCGACGCGCAGGGCGTACTCGGAGCTCGACGAGAAGGACGGGGCCTGGCAGCCACCCAGGCCGCTGCGTGCGCAGATGGCGGCCTGGGAGTTCGATGAGGCCAACGCGTCGATCGAGCGGTTCGCGGACGTCGCGGCCCTCGCGGGAGAGCTCCAGAGGTCCACGGCAGACGCCGGCCTCGCCGTTCCCCGCGGCGTGCAGGAGGCCTACGAGAACGCGGAGGGTCCTGACGCGGTGGCAGAAACGCTTCGTGAGACGGACGAACTCCTCGACTCGCTGACGCGAGTTGTCGCATCGGCTGAGGACGATGCGGGCCCGCTCGTCGGGATCGGACGCCGCCTGCTCGGCACCGGAGGAGACCTCGACCGAGCGCGCTCTGCGTTCGAGGCCGGCGACTTCGACCAGCTGCGTCGAGAGCTCGCCGACCTCCAAGGCGAGCGGGAACGGGCTGGACGGCTCGGCATGGGCATCGTCGCGGGTGCGGCGGGGCTGCTGATCGTCGTGATCGGTGTGGTGCTGCTGCTCCGACTGCGCCGTCGCCCCGTCAGGGGCGCGCCACCCCGACCACCCTCTTCTGCTGCGCCCGGGTGGGGTCCAGGCGGCGACTCACCCGCTCCGGCCCGGGTGAGTCGAGACTCCGACCCGGGTGGGCGGCAGCTGGGACAGCCCGAGCAGCGGCGGCCGCCGCCACAGAGCCCTCCCCGGCAGGGACCGCCCGGGCCCGATCCGTCCGGTCGGCCTTGGCCGACGTCCGAACCACCTCCGCAGCGCCCGGGCGGGCAGTGGCCGACCTCGAACTAGTCCCCAGGCTCTCTCTCCGCAGGCTCCCCGTTCAGGGCCGGGTGCCGAGTTGGCATCACCTGCACGGCCGCCATGCAGCCGAGCACGATCGCAAGTCCCAGCCACTGCGTCCCGGCCAGGGCCTCGCCCCCGGCGAGGATGCCGAGACTCACGCCCGCTACCGGATTGAGCAGCCCCACCACGCCGACCACCCCCGCGTCGATGTGCCTCAGTGCCCCGAACCAGCAGAGGTAGGCCACGGCGGTCGCCAGGATCGACAGATAGGCGACGGCGCCGAGCTGCGACGGCCCGAGCGCAGGAGGAGCGCCCTCGACGACGACGGCGGCGATCACCAGCGCCGCCCCTCCCCAGAGGAGCTGCCAGCAGGTGGTGTGCAGGACCGGGATCTCGCCCTGCCAGCGTCGCGCGAGGATGGAACCGATGCTGTTCATCAGCATCGCCGTGAGCGAGGCGGCAAGCCCCCACGGCTCGAAGCCAACCGTCCCGACGCCGACAAGCAGCGGGACGCCCATGGCACCGACCGCCGCCCCGATCAGCAGCACGACGCTTGGCTTCTGCCCGAGTAGGGCCCATGCGCTGAGCGTCAGGGCGACCGGGGCGAGCGCCATCACCGAAGACGCCACGGAGCTCGGCAGCAGCTGCGCGGCGATGAACAGCAGCAGGAAGAAGCCGCCGATGTTGAGGATGCCGAGCAGGGCGGAGCGCCAGATCCAGGCGCCGTGCGGAAGCCGGCGGGTCACCGCAAGGAGCAGGAGTGCAGCCGGGGCGGCACGGAGTGCCGATCCCCACAGCGGATGATCGGCCGGCATGAAATGGGCGTTCACGAAGTAGGTGCTGCCCCACAACACGGGAGGCACCGCCGCCACCAGGCTCCACCGCCATTTATCTTCCATGGAAAATACAGTACCTTCCGAGGAAGATATAGTGAAGCCCGTGAACGACCACGTGTCCAGGATCCTCGACCAGTGGGGCCGCGAGAGGCCCGACCTCGACGCCTCCCCGATGGCGATCTTCGGCAACATGACGCGGCTCGCTGACGCCCTCGGGCGCGAGATCTCCGCCGTCCAACGGCGGTTCGGGCTGGGCGAGGGGGAGTTCGACGTCCTGGCCACCCTCCGCCGATCGGGCGAACCCTTCGAGCTCTCGCCGGGCGACCTCGCCGCCACCACGATGGTCACAAGCGGAGCGGTGAGCAAGCGGGTCGACCGGCTCGAGTCGGCCGGCCTCGTCACACGGGAGCGCTGCAGCCATGACGGGCGCGCGCGGCTGGTGCGGCTCACCCCCGAAGGGCGCGAGCGCATCGACCGTGCGGTGGAGGCCCACTTGGACAACGAACACCGCCTGCTCGCCCCGCTCAGCGAGAGCGAGAGGGCTCACCTCGCGGCGATCCTGCAGAAGTGGGCAGGGGCCGTCGGAGACGAATGAGCAGACCGGCCCGCCGCCGACTGATTGGGCTGCGGACGTCCCGCTCCGGGGCTGGCCGGAGGCCTGCCCACCCGCAGGCGAGGATGCCGGGGCACAATTGCGGCGTGAAGAAGGCAACGGTCATCCTGCTGTTCCTGCTCGCCGCTCGGGTACGGCGTCGGCGTCGCTCAACCCTTCGTCGTGCGCGGCCCGGTCATGCTCGGTCAGGACGCCGCCGTCGCCGATGCGCCCTCGAACGTGCGCCTTGCCGACGCGGGAGGAGACGTGATCGTCGTCGAGCCGACCGGCGGTGCGGCCCGGGTGGCCTTCGTGCTCTACCCGGGCGGCCTCGTGCGTCCACAGGCCTACGAATGGATCGGCCACGCCCTCGCTGCCCACGGGGTCCGCACCCTCATCCCCGAGATGCCGCTCGACCTCGCCGTGTTGTCGGCCGACCGGGCGGGGGAGGTGGCGGAGGCGCTCGCTCCCGGACTGCCCGTTGTGGTCGGAGGGCACTCCCTCGGTGGGGCCATGGCAGCCTCGTACGCCGCAGACCATGACGTCTCCGGCCTCGTGCTGCCCGCCGCCTACCCTTCGGACTCGACCGATCTGAGCGGCGAGGCGTTCCCCGTCGTCTCGCTGATGGCCCAGCATGACGGCGTGGCCGACGCCGCCAAGGTGACCGGAGGGCTCGACCGGTTGCCTGGCGCGACCAGGCTGATCACGGTCGACGGGGCGGTGCACAGCTTCCTCGGCCGCTATGGCCCCCAAGACGGCGACGGCGTCCCGACGGTCGAGCGTGCGGAGGCGGAGGCTGCCATCACCGGATCCCTCGTCGAGTTCTTCGAAGCTCTGGCCTGACGAGTCAGAGCTGCAGCAGCAGCGCGTTCGCCGTGAGGCCAGCAGCCGTGCCGCAGAGCAGCACGCGGCTGCCACGCCCGATCCGGCCCTCGTCCCAGGCCCTCGCAAGGGCGAACGGGACCGAGGCGGAGACCATGTTGCCGAAGTCCTCGACGTAGTTCGCGTAACGGTCCTCGGGGATCCCGATCCGTCGCATGCAGGGGAAGCGCCCGGCTGGCCTGGTGCGGGATCACGTAGTCGATCTCGTCCACCGAGGTGCCCGCCTTCTCGAAGAAGCGCTCGAAGAAGCCAGGAAGAACCCTCGACGCTGACAGGAGCACGGCGCGGCCGTCCATGTCGAAGCGGTAGTCGTGGTCGTTGTCGGGATGAAAGTCGCGACCGGGCATCCTGCTACCGCCGCCGCGGAGTTCCGTCTCGTGCGCATGACGCGGCCACGTCTGCTGCAGGGAGGCGAGCACGCCCACCCCTTCCGCGGACGGTGAGCTGACGACCACGGCGACCGCGGCGTCGGAGAAGAGTTCGAAGCTCTCGCGCTGCCCGGGGTGGAGGAACTGGGCGCCGACGTCGCCCGCCACGATGAGAATGCGCCGATACTCCCCGTCGCGCAGGTACCGCGACGCCACGTCGAGGGCGGTGATGAAGCTGGTGCACGTGGAGTTCACGTCGAGCGCGGCACAGCGCGCATCCGGCGCGACGCGCTCCTGGACGAGGGAGGCGGTGCAGGGGATGGGCTGAACGTCGCCTGCGGTCGCGCCGATGATGCAGTCGAGGTCGTCGGCGGAGATGCCAGCTGCGGCGATGGCCTTCTGCGCGGAGTCGACCAGCATGTCGAGGTGCTGCGCCGGGGCCTCGGCGCGGTACCTCGTCGCTGAGCCGAACGTCACCGTGCCCTCGGGAAGGCACACGCCGTAGCCGTCGATCTGCAGTCCGCGGACCGTCATGGGTTCATCCTCTCCACCCGTCGCAGTTTCCGCGTCGGGTCGGGTTCGTAGGAGACGACGTCGATGGTGACGTCGTCGACGCCCTGGGCGCGCAGCAGCCCGCGCAGCTCGGCGCTCACGTCAGCGGCGACCTCGGGCGTCAGGGGATCGAGCCCGACCCTCAGCGACGACGCTCCGGTCTGCACGACGCGGTACTGCCGCACGTGCTCCGCATAGGCCATGGCGCGTGAGACCAGATCGGCGTACACGGGCACGGGCCGGCCGTCGGGTCGGGCGAACTGGAGCACGTCATCCTCGCGTCCCTCGATCCGCTCAAGCGCGGTCATGGCGCTTCCGCACGGGCAGGGAGCTTCCCGCAGCACGAGCACATCGCCCATCCGGTAACGGACGATCGGCTGGCTGCGGCGCCTGAAGTCGGTAACGACGGGGACGAAGCGTCGCTCGTCGAGGTGGTCGCGTTCGACGTGCACCACGTCCTCATTCAGGTGCAGGGTTCCGTGCTCGCAGGTGCAGCCGAGGAAACCTTCGGTGCACTGGTAGATCTGGTGGATGAGCGCGACCCCGAACCCCGCACGCAGATGCTGCTCGTCGAGCGGGGTGAGCACCTCGGCCACCGAGTAGACCTTCTGGGGCGCGATGCGGAGACGGCCCAGGATCCTCGCGTCGGCGAGGCCGCGCAGCACCGAGGGAGGGCCGACCAGGATCGTCGGGTCCAGCTCGGCAAGGCGGGCCAGGTGGTCGTCCACCTGCAGGAACGTGTCGAAGAATTCGAAGCGGACGGTGCGCGACGCGACCGTGTCGTAGAGCTGGCTTCCAGCCCGCAGGAACAGCGCGATGCGCTGCCCCCTGAGCCTCGGAAGGGTCCTGGCCAGCACCGTTCCCGCCCACTGCGCGCGCTCGCTGCGACTCGCCAGGAACAACCCCCGGTGGCCACTGGTCCCCGTCGACAGGCCGATGGAGCAGCCGTGCACGGAGGCGTCGAAGGCGCGCGACCGCTCGGCTGCGATGGCGAGTGCCATGGCCTCGTCACGGTCGACCGGCACCGTGACCAGATCGTTGAAGCCGGCCATCATCGTGGCCTTGTCCTGTTCCGGGAGCTCGTAGAGGGCTCGAGGCTGCAGGCTCCCGAACAGGGGAGAGGCGCGACGCAGGAACCGCAGGTGCCGACGCAGCTGTCGCCGCTGGTAGCGCTCGAGCCGGGCCCGCGACCGGAAGCGGGTGAGCCAGCGGGCACGGGCGTACCACACGGCGATCCTCAGCGTGTCGGCGCTCATGCGAGCAGCCGGGACATGTCGTAGGTGTCGTGGCTGAGACAGACCCGTAGCCCGGCGCGGTGGAAGTCGCGCAGGGAACGGGCTGTCGCGACGTAGCGTCCTGCGTCGTGCTGGATCAGGCGTGGGAGGGGGCGCAGGTCGTCGGCCGCGTCGATCAGGTCGGCGCCCCATGCGGCGTCGCCCGCGAGCAGCACGGCTCCCTCGACGATGGCGCCGAGATGGCCGTGCGCGTGACCCGGCAGTGGCGTGAGCAGATAGCTGCCGTCGCCGAGCAGGTCGTGGACGGGGACGGTGAGGTCGCCGTCGGTGTGGTCGACGAATGCGGCGTCGTCGATGACGGTGCGCCGTGCGGAGGCGAACCAGCAGGGCAGCAGCCCCCGCAGCACCCCCTCCCTGAGCCTCGGTGAGCGCAAGGAGGCATCGACCCCGGCGCTCAGCACGAACTGCGCTTCAGGGAAGTAGCGGACCCCTCCGAGGTGGTCGGGATGCGCATGGGACAAGACGACATGGGTCACCTCGCCGGGGTCGATGCCGGCCGCGCGGAGCCGCGCGTCGATCGTCTCATCGGGGGCGACCGACGGTGGGAGCAGTCTGCTGTACAGCCACCCGGCCACGCCGGAGTCCGCGGTGTCGGGGGCGTACCCGGTGTCGAACAGCACGGTGGCCGCCGGTGACCGGTACAGGAAGGCGCCCGCCGGGAACGTCCGCGCCTGCCGTGCGGCACCGCGGAAGACGCGGGAAAGGTCGTGGGTGGTCGTGCCGCAGGCGAAGTGGTCGAGCGTTCCCATCTCAGGCCGCCCCTCTGGTCGCGGCGAAGGCCGCGAGCGCGTCGTCGAGGCTGACCCGTGGGGCGTAGCCGAGGTCGTTCCTTGCGCGGGTGATGTCCAGCGTCTGCGAGTAGGCGATGGTGGTCAGCGTGTAGCGGGTCAGCGGCGGCTCGGGCATGCCAGGAAGGGCAGCGCAGATCCGCTCGAGCGCCCCTGCGAGCGGATAGAGCACCCGCGTAGAGACCCGTCGGTAGCGCGGGGACTCGCCGAGCAGCCCGAACAGGAGGTCCAGCAGTTCCCGGAACGGGCGAGGGTCGCCGTTGGTGATGTTGTAGGCCTGACCGTGCGCGTCCGGGTGCCCGAGAGCCAGGCGGATCGCGAGAGCGACGTTCTCCACGGCCGTCAGGTCGACCAGGTTGCGCCCCTCCCGGAACAGGGGGACCCCGATGCGACTGTGGACATCGAGCAGCCTCGGCGCGAGGCTCGGGTCGCCTGCCCCGACCAGCCCTCGCGGTCGGAGGATGATCAGTTCTGGGAGGTCCCCATCCGCGTGGGCGGCGCGCAGCAACCGCTCCGCCTCCAGCTTCGAGGCGATGTAGTGGTTGAGCGGGTTCGACCCGTCGACCTCGTCCTCGGAGATGTTCAGCCGGTCCGCCGCGGTCGAGTAGATGCTGGGCGACGAGATGAACACGATGCGTGGGATGTGGTGGCGGCGTGCGGCCTCGGCGACGGCGGCCGTTCCCTCGACGTTGGCGCGGGCGAACTGTGACCACCGGCCCCAGGGGGATGAGAGTGCTGCGCAGTGCACGATGGCGTCGACGCGGAACAGCGCGGCGTCAGGCAGTTCACTGAGCGGAGCGGCGATCGTCTCGACCCGCAGGCGGTCGAGCTTCGTCCGGTCGCGGCCTGAGGCGAGCACCTCGTGCCCCGACTCCCGGAGTTCGGCGACCGTGTATCCGCCCAGGAAACCGGTGGCGCCTGTGACCAGGACCTTCGGGCGGATGATCGACATCGCGTCAGCATAGGCGAGCGGCCCGTTCACGAACTCCATTACTAGGCCTGACTGGCCCAAAGTGCATGCCCGGCCGGGGGCGCGCGGGTGCGACCATCGCTCGCGCGGGATCTGCGATCGACGCCGACACCGTCAGGGAGGCACGCAGGTCGACTGCCCGTGCCGGCCTCCGGCGAGCGGACTGAGAGTCTCGCCCGAGACTTTCGGGCCGCGCGGCGTCCCGGCCCCCGCCGAGGGTTATCGTCGCGCCATGGCCACCCCCGACTCCCACCTCGAGCCGCACTGGAGGAGCGCCGCGCTCATGGTCGACCTGCAGCGCGACTTCCTCGACGACGGCGCGGCCCCGGTCGAGGGAACCTCTGCCGTCGTCGCCCCGGCGGTCCAGCTCGTGCAGGCGTTCCGCGCGGCCGCTCGCCCGTAGGGTGGACGGCATGATCATCATTGCCGGACACCTGAGGATCGCCACGGGAAGCAGGGAGCAGTTCCTCGAGCACTCAGCGGATGCTGTGCTGAAGGCCCGCTCAGCCGCGGGCTGCCTCGACTTCTCCGTATCGCCCGACCCGCTCGACGTGGACCGCGTCAACGTGTGTGAGATCTGGCGTGACGTCGACTCCCTCGAGGCGTTCCGCGGCAGCGGGATGGACGAGGCGCAGTCGATGCTGGTGGTCGCCGCCGCCGTCGGCCAGTTCGAGGCGGCATGACCGGCTGAAACGTCGGTTCGACCGTCCGCGCACCGCCACTAGACTGCGGCCCATGATCGTCCCCAATGTCCTGGCCAACCGCTACGCCTCCACGCAGATGCGCGACATCTGGGCCCCCGAGGCCAAGATCGTCTCCGAGCGCAGGCTGTGGCTCGCAGTGCTCCGCGCCCAGCGCGACCTCGGCGTCGACTTCGGCGGAGCCGACCCGGATCAGGTGATCGCCGCGTACGAGAACGTGATCGACCAGGTCGATCTCGACTCGATCAACGCCCGCGAGCGGATCACGCGCCACGACGTGAAGGCAAGGATCGAGGAGTTCAACGACCTGGCGGGCTTCGAGCACATCCACAAGGGCATGACGTCGCGTGACCTCACCGAGAACATCGAGCAGCTCCAGGTGCTCGAGTCGCTGCGCCTGGTGCGTGCCCGCGTGGTTGCGGCCCTCGCGCAGCTGACCCGCCTCGCCACCCAGTACGCCGACCAGCCGCTCACCGGGCGTTCCCACAACGTCGCCGCCCAGCTGACCACGCTCGGGAAGCGGTTCGCGACCGCCGCGGACGAACTCCTCGTCTCGCTGGAACGGCTCGACGACCTGATCGGTAGGTACCCGGCACGCGGGATCAAGGGCCCTGTCGGAACGGCCCAGGACATGCTCGACCTGCTCGGCGGTGACGCGGAGAAGCTCGCCGACCTCGAGCGCCGGATCGCCGACGAGCTCGGCTTCGCCCAGGTCTTCACGTCGACCGGCCAGGTCTACCCGCGCTCCCTCGACTATGACGCCGTCACGGCGCTCGCCCAGGTCGCGGCCGCGCCGTCGAATGTGGCCACGACGATCCGCCTGATGGCCGGCCTCGAGCTGGTCACCGAGGGCTTCAAGGAGGGCCAGGTCGGCTCGTCCGCGATGCCGCACAAGATGAACACCCGCTCGTGCGAGCGCGTCAACGGCCTGTCGGTGGTCGTGCGGGGCTACGTGTCGATGGTCGGCGAGCTCGCGGGCGATCAGTGGAACGAGGGCGACGTGTCCTGTTCCGTGGTGCGCCGCGTAGCGCTGCCAGACGCCTTCTTCGCACTCGACGGCCTCTTCGAAACGTTCCTGACGGTGCTCGCCGACTTCGGCGCCTTCCCCGCGGTGATCGAGGCCGAACTGCAGCGCTACCTTCCCTTCCTGACCACCACGAAGGTCCTGATGGCCGCCGTCCGCAAGGGCGTCGGCCGCGAGGTCGCACACGAGGCGATCAAGGAGCATGCCGTCGCCGTCGCGCTCGACCTGCGCAAGGGCGCCCGGACCAACGACCTGCTCGACCGGCTGGCCGCCGACGAGCGGCTCGGGCTGACCCGGGAGGACCTCGACGCGCTGATCGTCTCCCCGCTCGAGCTCGCAGGCACGGCACAGGCTCAGGTCGCCCGGGTCGCGGAGAGGGTCGGCGAGATCGTCTCCTCCGATCCCGACGCCGCGGCCTACACCCCCGGCGCCGTCCTCTAGCCCTACCGTTGAGCCATGGCACAGACCATGGTCTTCAACCTCGACTCCGAGGTCCAGTCGCGGCAGTGGAGACACCTCCATGGTGATATCCCCGGCCTGTGGGCGCAGGCTCACGGCGCCTTGTACACCGTCCGGGGAGATGGGCGCGCGGCTCAGCAGTGGTTCGGGGGCGTGCTGCGCACGGCGGTGCTGTTCTCGCAGCAGATCGTGCTGACCGATGCGCAACTCATCGATGGCGTCTTCTTCCAGGCGTTGACCGCGCCGGGGACGCTCGAGTTGCTCGGCATGCCTCTGGCTGAGCGGCCAGGCATCCGGGTGCGCATCCGTTCCTCGAACCTCGAGGAGTCGCTGCGCGCCTTCGCGACCGGTCGGGACGGGAGGAAGCTTCGGTTCGTCATCTGGTCCTCCGTACTCGCGGGCCTGCCTGCAGGGGTCGACGCCGGAGCTGCGTTCAGCCGACTTGAGGGGCTGCCCGCCGACCAGATCGCTGACGCGCCGAGCGGCATGGTCGCCACGGAAGTGGCGGCCGCACTTGAGCGAGGCCTCGGCCTGGAGGAAGGTGCGCTCAAGGGCTTGGCCTACGCGTGGCAGAGCTGGTTCGACGCTGAAACGGCCGGGCTGGTGGAGACGGCGCCCATGGAGCTGCCCGACCGGGACCTGTTCGAGGCGCGCATGCGCAGGCGGCTCACCACTGCCACGACGGGACTGCCGGACGAGTTGTTGAGCCGTGTCCACAGGCAGCCCGACCGCTCTCACGCGAAGGTTGCCATCGACGAGCTCGACATCGATGGTGCAGAGAAGCGCCGCCTCCACGCCGCCTATGCCGACGCCTACTCGTTGGCCCTCTCGGAGTCCTGTGGGGCAGAGGTCTGGCTGAAGGTGCGGCAGGGCACTGACGGCGACGCTCCTGGAAGCGCCGGCGTCCGGGCGGGGCAGCTCGCGCTCTCCGGCGAGGCGACAGTCCAGCTCGGCGAGATGACCCCGGCTAGGTTTCAGGCCTTCCGGTATGAGGCCCGCGATGCGATCACCGCGTGGCAACGTGAAGCGGGGAAGGAAACCACGAAGGAGCTGGCCTACCAGGTGCGGGTCGTCTCAGAGCACGGAGATGTCCGGTCGCAGCGTAAGGGGGTCATCACCCGCGCCGTGATGGTGGCCGTCTTCGCGACGATCGCCTTCATGCTGGATCTGATCCCCGAGTTCGACGGTCGTTGGACTGTACTCTCGCTCGGAGCGGCGCTCCTGGTCGGCGTGCTACCCGAGGCTGTGGCGAGCTGGCGCGAGTACCGCCATCTGGGGGACAGGAATCTGTCCTCCGTGATTGAGCTGACGGGAGCGTGACAGTGGGAGAAGAGGACATCGAGGAGCCGAGGATCGTCAGCGAGCAGCTGTACCGCGACGGCGCCGCTCCCTGGCTGAGTGTCTACTCGGACCTGGTGACGCCTACCGAAGGTGAGGCGTACCGGACTCGTCACGTCGAACTCATGGACGGCCAACCCGGAGCCGTGTGCGTGGTCATTCACGACGAGCGGGTGTTGATGGCGCGGTTGTGGCGCCCCGCCATCAGGGCCACGAGCCTGGAGTTTCCCCGCGGAATGGGCGAGCCGGGGGAGAGCATGGTCGAGACCGCTCTGCGTGAGCTCCGGGAAGAGACCGGCATCGAGGCAGTCCGGACGGTTCGTGAGCTGGGGGGCATCCATGCAGACACGGGACTCCTCAGCAATGCGATCGGGATCGTGGAGGTGGTCGCAGCGCAACCCGGCCTGTCCGTGGGATCCGAGTTGAGCGACGCTGTGTGGGTCCCGTTCGAGGAGTTGGTCGGAGCAATCGCGCAAGGCCTGATCGTCGACGGGATCACGCTGGCCGCCTGGGCTGTGTGGAGCGCCCGGTCATAGGGGGTTCCAGAGTCACTTGCCAGGTTGGAAAGTGATGCTGGACTTTCCGGTATGGAAAGCAACGTCACTGGACCGACGCCCGAGGCGGCTGCTGACACTTTGAAGGCGCTGTCGACCGACAACGACCGACTCTCCCAGAGGCGTGTGCCCTGGGTTCTGCTCGCCGGGTTCGGCGCGGTGGCCGCCTGGTTCGTCGCCGCTGCCGCAACCACGACGCCCCGCGACGAGTACGAGCCTCCTGCAACCCTGTGGCTGGCCCTTGCCGTGACCCTGACCATCGTCCACCTGATCCAGAAGGAGACCGGCATCAGGTTCCCGAAGGTGGGGACGAAGGCACCCTCGCGTTCGTAGGGATCGTCGTCGCCGGCCTCGCCCTGTTCAGCGCCTCACTCGGGCTGGTGGCCCTCGGCGCGACCTGGGCGGTCGCCGTCACCAGCCTCTCCGCGTTCGTGATCACGACGTTGCTCGCTCGAGTCGCCTACGACAGCGCCCTGGAGCGGCTGCGCAGTGAGTGACCTCGCCCGCTTCGACGAGGCGATCCACGCCCCGCTGCGGCTGCGGATCTGCGGGTTGCTGCGGCGCGTGCATCAGCTCGACTTCGCCGTCCTCCGCGACACCCTCGAGGTCTCGGACGCAACCCTGTCCAAGCACGTCAAGACCCTCGTCGACCTGGGCTACGTGGTCAGCCGCAAGGCCGCCTCCGCGAGCCGCAGCCACGCGAGGCGGCTGACCTGGCTCTCGCTCACGGAGCCGGGCAGGGAGGCGTTCGACGCCCATGTCCGCGCCCTGCGTGAGATCGCAGGAACCCTGCCGTGAACCCGTCCACCTGACCCTCGCGGCGGGTGGCCATGCCCCCTCCATCCGGACTGCCAGCGCTCCCAAGCGACCCCAACTCAAGACGCCCAGTGGCGGCCCGATACGGTTCTGGCCATGCGCATTGGGATCCCCAGCGAACTGGGCGCCGGAGAGAACAGAGTCGCGGCGACGCCGAAGACCGTCTCGCAGTTGATCGGGCTCGGCTACGACGTCGTGGTCGAGACGGGAGCAGGGCTGAGGTCGGCCTTCCCCGACGGGGCGTATGCCGAAGCCGGAGCGGAGATCGTCACCCAGGCACGGGCCTGTGGCAGCGACATCGTGCTCACCGTCAACGCCCCGGCGGAGCCGCAGATCGCCAAGCTGCGGCCCGGAGCCGTCCTGATCGGCTTCCTCTTCCCCAGGCAGGACGGTGAACTCACCGGTCGGCTCGCCGCGCGTGGCGTCACCGCGCTGAGCATGGACATGGTTCCCCGCACCAGCCGAGCCCAGGCGCTCGACGCGCTCAGCTCGATGGCCAACATCTCCGGCTACCGAGCCGTCGTCGAGGCCGCGCACGCCTTCGGTCGGTTCTTCACCGGCCAGGTGACGGCCGCAGGAAAGGTGCCGCCGGCGAAGGTGCTCGTCGCGGGCACCGGCGTCGCAGGACTCGCCGCCATCGGCGCCGCCAACTCGCTCGGCGCGATCGTCCGCGCGACCGATGTCCGGCCCGAGACGGCCGAACAGGTCGAGTCGATGGGGGCCACCTTCCTCCACGTCGACACGGCCGGCCAGGGGGTCTCGTCTGACGGCTATGCCAAGGAGGTCGGGGCCGACTACGCCAAGAAGGCAGCCCAGCTCTACGCCGAGCAGGCCGCCGACGTCGACATCATCGTCACCACCGCGGCCATTCCCGGACGCCCGTCACCCAAGCTGATCACCGCAGACATGGTCGCCACGATGCGACCCGGTTCGGTCATCGTCGACCTCGCCGCCCAGGGAGGCGGCAACTGCGAGCTGACCCGCCCCGGCGAGAGCTACACCACCGACGGCGGCGTCACCATCATCGGCTGGACCGACCTCGCGAGCCGGCTGCCTGGCCAGTCCTCGCAGCTGTACGGCACGAACCTCGTCAACGCGCTGACGCTGATGACCCCGGCAAGGGACGGCCACCTCGTCATCGACTTCGACGACGAGGTCGTGCGCACCATGACCACCGTGCGTGACGGCGAGATCACCTTCCCGCCGCCGCCGATCGAGGTGTCCGCGGCCCCGGCGCCCGCGGCGAAGGAGGTCGCGCCGGTCGAGCCACCGCCCCCGCCGAAGGAGCGGCCCTGGTGGCATCAGGTCTCGGCGGTCGCCGTCGGCTCGATCGCGCTGATCGCGGTCCTGACGGTCGCGCCGTCGGCGTTCGTCGGCCTGTTCGGCATCTTCGCCCTCGCCTGCGTCGTCGGCTACTACGTCGTCTGGAATGTCACCCACGCGCTCCACACACCCCTGATGAGCGTCACCAACGCGATCAGCGGCATCATCATCGTCGGCGCGATGACCCAACTGGCCAGTGACTCCTACCTCGTCAAGATCATTGCCGCCGTCGCCGTCCTGCTCGCCTCCATCAACGTGTTCGGCGGCTTCGCCGTCACCCAGCGCATGCTCGGCATGTTCAGGAAGGGCTGAGAGCCATGCTGACGAACTTCATCAACGCGACCTACATCGCAGCCGGCCTGATGTTCATCCTCGCGCTCGCCGGCCTCTCGAAGCACGAGACGGCGCGCAAGGGAAACGTCTACGGGATCATGGGCATGGTCTTCGCGGTCGTGGCGACCAACTTCGCCATCGCCTACCGAGACTACGCCAACCACAACCTGCAGATCGACGCGGCCATCATGCTGTACGCCGCGCTCGCCATCGGCGGCGCGATCGGCCTGTGGCGGGCCAAGAAGGTCGAGATGACGGGCATGCCCGAACTCGTCGCCCTCCTGCACAGCTTCGTCGGGGCCGCCGCCGTCCTCGTCGGCTTCAACGTGCATCTCGAGGCCGGCGGGCACGCTGACGCGCTGCACTCCATCGAGGTCTTCCTCGGCGTGTTCATCGGCGCCGTCACGTTCACCGGGTCGCTGATCGCCTGGGGCAAGCTGAACGGCAAGATCAAGTCCAAGCCGCTCACCCTGCCCGGACGGCACTGGCTGAACCTCGCCACCGTCGTGGCCATCGCCCTGCTCGGCTGGTGGTACCTGGACACCGGCTCGGTCGTCCCGCTGATCATCGCCACCGTGCTCTCGCTGCTGCTCGGCGCCCACCTGGTCGCCGCGATCGGCGGCGCGGACATGCCGGTGGTCGTGTCGATGCTGAACTCCTACTCCGGCTGGGCGGCGGCAGCGAGCGGTTTCATGCTCGACATGACCATCCTGATCATCACCGGTGCGCTCGTCGGCGCGTCCGGCGCCATCCTCAGCTTCATCATGTGCCGCGCCATGAACCGTTCGTTCGTCTCCGTCATCCTCGGCGGATTCGGCGAGGACGTCTCCGCCGCGGGGAACCGTGACTACGGCGAGCACCGGGAGGCGTCCACCACTGAGGTCGCGGAACTGCTCGACGGGGCCGGCTCCGTGATGATCGTGCCCGGCTACGGCATGGCGGTCGCCCAGGCGCAGTACGCCGTCGCGGAACTGACCGAGCGGCTCCGCGCGCAGGGTAAGAAGGTGGGCTTCGGCATCCATCCGGTCGCCGGTCGTCTCCCGGGTCACATGAACGTGCTGCTCGCCGAGGCGAAGGTGCCCTACGACATCGTCTACGAGATGGACGAGATCAACGACGACCTCAAGGACACCGACGTCGTCCTGGTGATCGGCGCCAACGACACCGTCAACCCCGCTGCCATGGAGCCGGGGTCGCCGATCTCCGGCATGCCGGTCCTGCGCGTGTGGGAGGCGGGAACGGTCGTCGTGTTCAAGCGGTCGATGAGCGCCGGGTACGCGGGCGTCCAGAACCCGCTGTTCTTCAACGAGAACTCCGTGATGTGCTTCGGCGACGCGAAGGCCACGGCCCAGGAGATCGTCGCGGCGCTCCCGGCAGGCACCAAGGCCTGACCGGCCGGGCGGGGGCGCACGCGCCAGTCATGCACTGGCTCATCGTCCGGCCGCGGTTCCCGACCGCAGCGGGCGAGGTTGCGGCTCTCGGCTCAGACCTGGGTCTGGGTGGCGGAGAGATTAGCGTCGGCCACGATCATCGCCTGGGTCTTCGGCCCGCTGCGCTTGGCCAGCCAGCGGGCCAGCGTCGAGAGTGAGAAGTTCACGACCAGGTACGTGACGAGCACTACGAGGAAGATTGAGAATGAGTATCTGGTCGAGCCGTAGAAGTCTTTCAGCGTGTACGAAACTCGCAGAATCTCCTGGTAGGCGACGACGTAGCCGAGGGAGGTGTCCTTCAGCAGCACGACGAGCTGGGCGACGATGATGGGCAGCATCTGCCGGAACGCCTGCGGGAACTCGATGATCAGCTTCGACGTGGTCGACGTCAGGCCGAGCGAAAGGCCCGCCTCGCGCTGCCCCCGCGGCAGCGATGCGATCCCCGCCCGGAGCGCCTCGCCGATGATCGCCCCGTTGTAGACGGTCAACGCGAGCACGACGGCCCAGTAGCCTCCGGTCTTCATCGCCAGCAGGATGAACAGCATCATCAGCAGGACGGGCATGCCGCGGAAGAACTCGAGGATGATCGTCGTGGGGACCCGGATCCAGGCGGAACGCGCGCTGCGCGCGAAGCACAGGATGGTCCCGAGGATGAGGGCGAGGACCGCCGCGAGGGCCGCGGCGCGCAGCGTCCCCATCAGGAGGCCTCGGATAAGGAGGCCCTCCCAGACGCGGGGATCTTCGAAGATGTCCCACCGGCTCGGATCCCAGAGGCCGGTCAGGACCGCGCCGTTGACGGTGGTGCGTGGTTGTCCCAGCCGCCAGATGAACCAGCCGAGCAGGGCGACGACACCGAGGCCGATCAGGACCGAAAGGCCGAGGGACAGCCGCCGGATCTTGGGGCCGGGGGCGTCGTAGAGAACATTGGCGGCGCTCATCGCTGCATCGCCACCTTCCGCTCAACCCATCCGGCCAACTGGCCGAGCGGGATCGTGATGATCAGGTAGCAGGCCGCGATGCCGAGCAGGATCGGGATGACGGCGTTGCCGTTGGCATTGGCGAGGCCCTTCGACACCGCGAAGAGCTCCACCACCAGGAAGCCACCCGCGACCGAGGTGTTCTTCGCGAGCGCGATGAAGACGTTGATCAGCGGCGGGATCACCATCCGGAAGGCCTGGGGAAGGATGATCAGGAACACCGTCTGTCCGAAGGTCAGCCCCACGGATCTGGCGGCCTCGGCCTGACCGATGGGGACGCCGTTGATGCCCGACCGGATCGCCTCCGCCACGAAGGCCGAGGTGTACATCGACAGCGCGATGAAGGCCCCGATCTTCGGATTGGAGAAGCCGAGCTGGAGCGTGGGCAGCACGACGATGATCAGGAAGAACACCAGCGTGAGTGGTGTGTTACGCAGCAGCTCGGTGTACGAGACCGCGACGGCCCGAAGGCTCGCGATGGGGGAGATCCGAAGCAGTGCGATGACGGTGCCGAGAAGGAGGGCGCCCAACCCGCCGATGGCGAGCAGTTCGATGGTGCCTTTGAACCCGACCCAGTACTGGTCCAGGTTGCTGAAGACCGCCTCCATGGGCGCCTCCTCCTCGGATCGTCAGCGGTTGTGCGTCAGTAGCGGTCGACGGCCGGGGGCTCCGGCACGGGGAGCACCTTGCCCGCGGTGTCCTCCCAGGCCTTCTTCCAAGCGCCGTCCTTGTACGCCTCGTCGAGAGTGTCGTTGATGAACGTGCGGAACTCGTCGTCGCCCTTCTTTAGGCCGATGCCGTAGGGCTCCTCAGTGAAGGTGGAGTCGACGACCTCGAACTCGTCGGGGTTCTGGGACACGAGGCCGGCGAGGATCACGTTGTCGGTGGTCAGCGCCTGCGCCTGGCCGGTGCGGATCGGCTCGAGGCAGTCGGAGTACTTGTCGACGGTGATCACCTTGTCGGTGTGCTCCTTGATGTTCTTCTCGGAAGTGGAGCCGGTCACGGTGCAGATTGTGTTGTCTCCGACGGAGTCGATCCCCTTGATGCCGGCCTTGTTGCCCTTCGCCACGAGGAACGACTGGCCTGCCGTGTAGTAGGGGCCGGCGAAGTCGATGACTTCCTTGCGCTTGTCGTTGATGGTGTAGGTGGCGATGACGATGTCGACCTGACCGTTCTGGATGAAGGGCTCGCGATTCTGCGAGACCGTCTCCACCCATTCGATCTTGTCCTCGGCGATGCCGAGCTTCTTGGCGATCAGCTTGCCCATCTCGACGTCGAAGCCCACCGGCTTGCCGTCGGGGCCGACCAGGCCGAACAGGGGCTGGTCGAACTTGGTGCCGATCGTGATCTTCCCGTCTGAGGCCAGCTTGGCCATGGTGCTGCCCTCGGGGAAGTCGGTGGCTGCCTTCTCGCCGCCACAGGCGGCCAGTGCTGCTGACATGAGGAGGGCGACTGCCCCCGCAGCGATCTTGCGGATCTTCATTTGATTGCTCCGTTCTCGTGGTTTTACGCGAGGATCTTGGAAAGGAAGTCCTTGGCCCGGTCGGACGTCGGATTGGAGAAGAACGTCTCCGGCGTTGCCTGCTCGACGATCGCGCCGTCGGCCATGAACACGACCCGGTCGGCCGCCTTCCTGGCGAAGCCCATCTCGTGGGTGACGACGAGCATCGTCATGCCGCTGCGGGCGAGCTCGATCATGACGTCGAGCACTTCGTTGATCATCTCGGGGTCGAGGGCGCTGGTGGGCTCGTCGAGGAGGATCACCTTCGGATCCATGGCGAGCGAACGCGCGATCGCGACCCGCTGCTGCTGGCCGCCCGAGAGCTGGGCGGGCAGCTTCTGCGCGTGCTCGGCGACGCCGACACGCTTGAGGAGATCCATCGCCCGCTTCTCCGCGTCGGCCTTCGACTGCTTATGCACCTTGATCGGTGCGAGGGTGACGTTCTCGAGCACCGTCTTGTGGGCGAACAGGTTGAACGCCTGGAAGACCATGCCGACCTCGCTGCGCAGCTGAGCGAGTTGCCTGCCTTCCTCGGGGAGCAGGTTCCCGTCGATGCAGATCTCGCCTGAGTCGATGGTCTCGAGCCGGTTGATCGAGCGGCAGAGCGTGGACTTGCCCGAACCTGACGGACCGATGACGATGACAACCTCGCCCTTCTGGACATCGAGGTCGATGTCTTTCAGGACGTGATGTTGCCCGAAGTACTTGTTGACACCACGGACTTCGACGAGCGCACGCTCTTCGGGGAAGGCTGACATGCCCGCACAGTAACAGCGTGCGAAGCTCACGGTCAGGGGTCTGGAACGATTGTTGCCAGACCGTAACGAGGCACAGTTGGCCCTTCGCGACAGGCGTAGTACCTAGTCATCACTTATTGAATCCCTTCAATCGGACTCTGTTCCATTCTGTCTCCGGTGAGCGGTTCTGCGCGATCCTGACGACGCGTCGCTTGCGACGGAATCCGACACCGCTCCCAGACGGCCGGCCGCCGAATCGCCGGGTGGTTGATGGGGCCCGGCGTGGCCCCGGGAGCCTGGCGTCGGTCTACGCGGAGTTCAGTGCCGGGGGAGGGAACTGGACGGTCGAGCCCCGGGGGCTTGTCGGCATGGGGTCGACGATGACCATGTCGCGAGGCGTGCGGTTCGACTCTGGCTCGGGTTCTGAAGTGCCGGACGGTGGCCGAATCGGTGCATTCCACCGTCGCTGTCAGTCCGTGGACTCCTGCAGAGCTGCAGGGAGAGCTCGTTGGCGAAGGCAGCGAAGGTCGGGTTGCCGAGCTCGGGAACGATCACGGCGATCAGCCCGTCGCGCTGGTCGGGGGAGGGGGAGTCGAGGGGATGGCCGAGGGCCTCCAGCGCCGCCAGGACGCTGGCGCGGGTGGTTTCGGCGACTACTGGCTTCTCGTTGATCACCCTCGAGACCGTGGCCGTCGAGACGCCGGCGATCTCGGCGATGTCAGCCAGTTTCACTCGTGCGGGGATCACGGTCTCCTCCTCTCCTTCGAGCTTGGATCCCGCCATGTTTGCAGAACCTCGGCCGACCTGCAACAGCCTTGTAAAGTTTGCAATGAGTGCCACCCGTGCTGGGTGTTGACTCCTCACACCGTCGTCAGGAAGCGTGGCGTCAGAACACTAACCAACGCCAGCGTCGGCCCGCGAAGCGTTACCGAGTTGTTATGCAAAGGAGTTGCAAGCCTTGCAGAAATCGTTACGATGAAACCACGCGGGTTGGCACCGATGCGACCCCGATCCATAAGGAGAAGCACATGCGCAAGAGCCTCATTGCCGTTGCAACGGCTGGGCTGACCCTGTCTCTCGCCGCCTGCGGTGGCGGCAGCGGCACCTCCACCTCGACGCCCACCACGGGCGTCGCCAGCCCCGAGGCGACCACCGCCTCGTCGCCCGCCACGTCGGCCCCGGCCGCGACCGGCAGCCTGACCGTCTGGGTCGACGAGACCCGCATCGACGCCTTCAAGCAGCTCGGCTCGGCCTTCCAGGCCTCCACCGGCGTTTCGCTCGACGTCGTGCAGAAGCCCTCGCAGGACATCAAGACCGACTTCATCGCCCAGGCCCCGACCGGTGAGGGCCCCGACCTGATCGTCGGCGCGCACGACTGGGTCGGCGACCTCCAGGCCAACGGCGTGATCGCCCCCGTCGAGCTCGGCGACGCCGTCTCCGGCTTCAACGAGATCGCCATCCGCGGCTTCACCTTCGACGGCCAGCTCTACGGCGTTCCCTATGCCACCGAGAACATCGGCCTCGTCCGCAACAACGGCATGGTCCAGGACACCCCCGCCACCTTCGACGAGCTCATCGCCCAGGGCAAGGCCGTCGAGGGCGCCCAGTTCCCGGTCGTCATCCAGCAGGGTGCCGAGGGCGACGCCTACCACCTGTACCCGGTGCAGACCTCGTTCGGTGCGAGCGTGTTCAAGGTCGACGCCGACGGCGCCTACACCACCGAGCTCGGCATGGCCGGCCCCGAGGGTGAGGCCTTCGCCGCCTACCTGAAGAAGATGGCAGACGAGAAGGTCGTCTCCGCCTCGCTCGGCGCTGACCAGGCAAAGCAGGCCTTCCTCGACAAGAAGACCCCCTACATCGTCACCGGTGTCTGGAACATCAAGGACTTCCAGGACGCGGGCATCGACGTGAGCGTCGTCCCCGTCCCGTCCGCCGGTGGCCAGCCCTCCGCTCCGTTCGTCGGCGTCCAGGGCGTCTACCTCTCCTCGAAGTCCGAGAACGCGCTGCTCGCCAACCAGTTCCTCGAGTACCTGGCCACCCCTGAGGCCCAGGACAAGCTCTACGAGTTCGCCGGCCGCACCCCGGCCCTGACCGCCTCCGCGGACAAGGTCAAAGACCCGATCCTCAACGGCTTCGCCGAGGCGGGCAAGTACGGCCAGCCGATGCCGGCCATCGCCGCCATGGGTGCCGTGTGGAAGTACTGGGGCGCCGCCGAGCTCAGCATCATCGAAGGTAAGGCCGAGCCGGCCGTCGCATGGCAGGCCATGGTCAAGAACATCAACGACGCCATCGCAGCGGCGTAGTCGAGACTAGGCTGAGGGTTGCGGGACGCTGTCCCGCAACCCTCAGTCGTCGCAACGAAGCGAAGGAGAACCAATTGTGAGCCCTCCGACAACACCGTCGAGACTCTCCCACGCGCGCGATCTGTCGCGCCCAGGCTTCTACGTGAAGCTCGTGCTCGTCATGCTCGTCAACGCGATGGGCGTCTACGGCATCATGGCCTGCATCCCACTGGAGGAGTGGGGAGTGCTCGCCTTCCTGGTGGTGACGTTGCTCGTCGTCGACTACGTCTACTTCTCGAATCGGGCCATCCCGGCGAAGTACCTCGTGCCGGGGCTGATCTTTCTGGCCGTGTTCCAGATCTACGTGATGGTCAACACCGCCTATGTCGCCTTCACCAACTACGGCGACGGGCACAACGACAACAAGTCCGCCGCCATCACCCAGATCATGAAGACCTCTGACCGAAGAGTCGACGGCACCCCCACCTACCCGCTCACCGTGCTCGACCGCGACGGCAGGATCGCCTTCGCGATCGTCCAGGACGGCGAGGCGAAGGTGGGTGACGCCGAGACCCCGCTCGCACCCGCAGACGGGGCGACCGTCGAGGGGGAGAAGGTCACAGAAGTCGAGGGCGCGGAGGTGCTCAACCTCGGCCAGATCCAGCAGCGCCAGAAGGAAGTGCTCGATCTGCGCGTCTCGATGACCGACGATCCCGCCGACGGCTGGCTGCGCACCGACAACGGGACCATGGCCTACGTCGCGAAGTCGACGCTGACCTATGACGAGGCGGCAGACACCTTCACGACCGCGGACGGAAAGGTCTTTAAGGCCGACCCCTCGCGGGGACTCTTCGTCGCAGAAGACGGCTCGACGCTCAGCCCCGGCTGGCGGGTCAATGTCGGCTTCGACAACTTCACCCAGATGTTCAGCGACAGCCGACTGGCCGGGCCCTTCGTGAAGTCGCTCGTCTGGTCCTTCGCCTTCGCCATCCTCTCGGTGCTGACCACCTTCGCGATGGGCATGCTCCTCGCGGTCGTGTTCAACGACCCGCGCGTCAAGGGCCGCGTTCTCTACCGCGCGCTGTTCATCCTTCCTTACGCCTTCCCTGCCTTCCTGGCCGCCCTCGTGTGGAGAGGCCTGCTCAACAGGGAGTTCGGGTTCATCAACCAGGTGTTGCTTGGAGGCGCAGACATCAACTGGTTGGGCGACGGCAACCTCGCCAAGTTGTCGATCCTGCTCGTGAACCTGTGGCTCGGCTTCCCGTACATGTTCCTCGTGTGCACCGGGGCGCTGCAGTCGATCCCCGGTGAGCTCACAGAGGCGGGGATCATGGACGGAGCCGGCCCTCTGCGTCGCTTCGGGTCGATCACCCTTCCGCTCCTGCTTGTCTCGGTCGCACCGCTGCTGATCTCCAGCTTCGCGTTCAACTTCAACAACTTCTCGCTGATCTTCATGCTCACGGGAGGTGGGCCCAACTATCCGGGAGCCCCGTATCCGCTCGGTGAGACCGACATCCTGATCTCGATGGTCTACGCCATCGCCTTCGAGGGCGGCGAGAGGCAGTACGGCCTGGCCAGCGCCATGTCGATCCTGATCTTCGTCGTGGTCGGCCTCATCTCGTGGCTCGGCTTCCGTCAGACCCGCAAGCTCGAGGAGGTGCTGTGATGGCAACGCGAATCGCCACCGGCGACAACGAAACCCGCCTGCGCGGCGCACGCTGGTGGAAGGAAGTGGGCTGGAAGCACATCTTCGCGATCGCGGTGATCGTCTTCGCGATCTTCCCGCTGCTCTACGTGCTTTCGGCCTCGTTCAACCCGACCGGAACGCTCACCGGCTCGACGTCGCTGTTCAGCGCCTTCACGATGGACCACTACATCAGGCTGTTCGGCACCGACTTCCCGAAGTGGATGCTCAACTCCTTCATCGTGAGCACCACGACCGCCATCGGAACCGTCGTCATGGCGGCCGCGGCCGCCTATGCGTTCAGCCGGTTCCGGTTCAAGGGGCGCCGCGGTGGCCTCACCGCGCTGCTGATCATCCAGATGTTTCCGCAGATGCTCGCCTTCGTCGCGATCTTCCTGCTGGTGACCACGCTCGGAGAGATCTTCCCCGTGCTCGGCATCGGGTCGAACCTCGCGCTGATCTGCGTCTACCTCGGCGGTGCGCTGGGGGCCAACACGTTCCTGATGTACGGCTTCTTCAACACCATTCCGAAGGAACTGGACGAGGCGGCAAAGATCGACGGCGCCACGCACGCCCAGATCTTCTGGGGCATCATGATGCGGCTCGTCACCCCGATCCTCGCCGTGGTCGGCCTGCTGAGCTTCGTCGGCTCCTACGGCGAGTTCATCCTCGCCCGCCTGGTGCTCGGCCGCCCGGAGAACTACACGCTCGCCGTCGGCCTCTACGTGTGGGGCTCCGACGAACGCAACGCGCCCTGGGCGCTGTTCGCAGCGGGCGCCGTGATCGCCGCCATCCCGGTGATCCTGCTGTTCATGTACCTGCAGAAGTACATCGTCTCCGGCCTGACCGCAGGCGGCGTCAAGGGCTGAGCCAGCCTCCGCGCGACGACGACGAGCGGCCCCGACCATCTTTCGAGATGGTCGGGGTCGCTTCGTCTCGGCTGGGATCGTGAGCACTTTTCCGGGCTCGTTGTGCGACACGCCGGGTGCGAGGGCCCTGGCGCGCAACGAACCCCGGAAAGTGCTCATCGCGAGGCTCGCGGGGAGCGGTCAGGCGCTGCGCTCGGCGTCGTCGGAGGCCACCTCGAAGGTCGCGTGGCAGAGCTTCGGGCCGATCTGGAGCTCGTCGGTGACCAGGTTGGAGCCGAAGGCGTCGAGGTAGCCGTCGAGGAAGCCGCGGTGCATGGAGCACACGAGCGGAAGCTGCTCCGGTTCGATGGTGGAGCGGAACGGGCAGCGGGTGAAGGTCACGGACGCGGCGTCTTGGGTGGTGCCGAACCCGCGCTCACCGAGATGGACGGCGAGCTCGGAGAGGGCCTCGCCGCTGGGCTGTTCCTGGGCCGCGACCGAGGCACCCCAGGTGCGGCCTGCCCCCTCCGCGCGAGCGCGGGCGTCGTCGGTCGGTTCGATGAATGAGCTGATCAGCACCTGGACGAGCTCGGTGAGATGCAGGTTGGAGATGCTCGGCGCCTCGCTCGTCGCGCTGAACACCAGCGGCGGCCGGCCCTGGGTGCCAGTCGCATTCACGGCCCGCTCGGCGTACCCGGCATCGACGAGCGCGTCCAGGTGGAAGCGCGCGGAGTTCTTGTGCAGGTCGAGCTCGTCTGCCACCTCCACCACGGACGTCGGCTCGGTGGCCGCCTGCAGCAGGGCGAGCACGCGGGCACGCGTCGGCCCGAGACCGTGCGGGGTGTTGGTCATGGATGCCATTGTGGCACCAGGGTTCGCGTTGACATACCGTGGTTCCATCCTGGGCGGTTAAGGTGAGGTCCATGCAGTTTACCCAATTGGTTGATGCTTACGGCAGGGTGGCGTCCGATCTGCGCGTCTCCCTGACCGATCGCTGCAACCTGCGTTGCACCTACTGCATGCCCGCCGAGGGGATGACCTGGCTGCCGACCGATGACACGCTGACCGACGATGAGGTCGTGCGCGTGGTCAAAGTCGCCGTCGAGCGGCTGGGCGTCACCCGCATCCGCTTCACCGGGGGCGAGCCGCTGCTGCGTCCACATCTTGAGCAGATCATCGCCGGCGCCGCCGAGTTGCGCGGCGCGAAGGGTCGCCCCGAGCTGGCCCTGACGACCAACGGGCTCGGCCTGGACAAGCGCATCGCGCGGCTGGCCGCCGCGGGCCTCGACCGGGTCAACATCTCGCTCGACTCGCTCGACCCCGTCCGCTACGCACAGCTCGCCCGACGCGACCGGCTGCACGACGTGCTGGCAAGCATCCGTGCCGTCGACGAGGCGGGGCTCCGGCCGGTCAAGATCAACACCGTCATCATGCGTGGGGTCAACGAGGTCGACATCGTGCCGCTGGCCGCCTTCTGTCTCGAGCGCGGCTACGAGCTGCGCTTCATCGAGCAGATGCCGCTTGGCCCGACGGGGGAGTGGCAGCGCTCCGACATGGTCACCGCCTCCGAGATCCTCGCCGAGCTCGGCACCCGGTTCGAACTCTCCGCGCTCGACGAGCCCCGCGGTTCGGCACCCGCCGAGCTGTGGAGCGTCGCGGCCGACGACACCCAGCCGGGCGGACGGCTCGGCGTGATCGCCTCGGTGACCAATCCCTTCTGCGGCGCGTGCGACCGCACCCGACTCACCTCCGACGGACAGGTGCGCACCTGCCTGTTCTCGCAGCGCGAGACGGACCTGCGTGCGATCCTGCGCGGAGGTGGGACGGTCGAGGACATCGTCGAGGCCTGGACGGGGGGGCACCGCGGCAAGGCGAAGGCGCACGGAATCAACGAGGCGGGCTTCATCCAGCCCGCCCGCACCATGAGCGCCATCGGCGGATGACCGGGCGCGGAAGGAGTGGAGCATGCAGGTCAGGTTCTTCGCAGGGGCCGCCGAGGCGGCGGGGGTAGAGGAGCGTCACGTCGCGGTCGACGGGCTCAACGGCCACGATCTGGTGGCGCTGCTCGGTGAGGGCAACGAGAAGCTCGGCCGCGTGCTTGCGGTGAGCTCGCTGCTAGCCGACGGCGCCCGCGTCAGTGACCTCGCGGCCCCGCTCGGCTCCGTCGAGCGGGTCGACGTGCTCCCGCCGTTTGCCGGAGGGTAGACGGTGGCCTGGGGGATCCTCCTCGCCGGAGGGAGATCCTCGCGGATGGGCACGGACAAGCTCGACCTCACTCTCGAGGGCAGGACCCTCGCCCAGCGCGGCGTCGACGCGCTGCTCAGCGTTGCGGACGTCGTCGTCGTGGCCTCGCCCCATCGGGAGGGATTCGACGATCCGCGGGTCGAGTTCGTGCTCGAGGACCCGCCCTTCGGCGGGCCCGTCGCAGGCATCGCCGCCGCCCTTGAGTGGCTGCCCGAGGGGGACGTGGAGGTCTATCTCCTGGCCGGCGACCTCGCCGATCCCGCGCCCCTGGTCGCACTGCTCGCCTCGGGAGTGCCCGGCGAGGACGGGCTCGCCCTGGTCGATGAGGAGGGATGGCCCCAGTATCTGGCCGGACGCTACCGTGCGAGCGCCCTGCGCAGGGTGGTATCGGGGGAGGTCCGCGACCGCTCGGTGCACCGGACGTTCCGGCCGTTGAGGCTCGCGCTGTCGCCCGTTGTCAGCGCGATGGCCGCCGATGTCGATACTCCCGAGCAGGCCCGACACGCCGGGATTGACCCAACGGAGAATCGCTGTGACAACCGGCGAAGCACGGATTTATCCAATTTAGACGAGTAAATCTGACAAAGTGGCCTTGTTCTGAAAAACTTGCCCCATGACTTCAGATTCCGCGCGCATCGACGGGCCGGCGTCAGACGCCCTGCTCAAGCTCGGCCGCTTCTTCACGAAGTGGGACGAGACCGACGACGGCCGCGCCGTCTTCCGCCAGGGCGGCCGGGCAGGCGACGTCTTCTACCGCGACCGGTGGAGCCACGACAAGGTGGTCCGCTCGACGCACGGTGTGAACTGCACGGGCTCATGCTCCTGGAAGGTGTACGTCAAGGACGGCATCATCACCTGGGAGTCGCAGCAGACCGACTACCCGACCACCGGCCCCGACCGTCCCGAGTACGAGCCCCGCGGCTGCCCCCGCGGCGCGGCCTTCTCGTGGTACACCTACTCGCCGACCCGGGTGCGTTTCCCCTACGCCCGCGGGGTTCTCGTCGAGATGTACCGCGAGGCGAAGCAGAGGCTCGGCGACCCCGTCGAGGCCTTCCGTGAGATTTCGACCGACCCGGTGAAGCGCCGCCGCTACCAGCAGGCCCGCGGCAAGGGCGGCCTCGTGCGCATCTCGTGGGACGAGGCCATGGAGATCGCCGCCGCGTCCTACGTCAACACCATCAAGTTCTACGGCCCCGACCGCTGCGTCTCGTTCTCGCCGATCCCTGCCATGAGCATGGTCAGCCACGCCATCGGCACCCGGTTCACGCACCTCATCGGCGGCGCCATGACCAGCTTCTACGACTGGTACGCCGACCTGCCGGTCGCCAGCCCGCAGGTCTTCGGCGACCAGACCGATGTGCCCGAGTCGGGCGACTGGTGGGACGCCACCTACCTGATGATGTGGGGCTCCAACGTCCCCGTCACCCGTACCCCCGACGCGCACTGGATGGCCGAGGTCCGCTACCGCGGCACGAAGGTCGTCACGGTCAGCCCCGACTACGCGGACAACGTGAAGTTCGCAGACGAGTGGCTCCCGGCCCAGGCCGGCACCGACGCCGCCCTGGCCATGGCGATGGGCCACGTCATCCTCAAGGAGAACTTCGTCGACCGGAAGGTCGAATACTTCGACTCCTACGCCAAGCAGTACACCGACCTCGGCATGCTGATCACCCTTGTCGACCACCCGGAGGGCCACGGCCTCGTGCCTGGCAAGTTCCTGACCGCGGCCGATCTCGAGGCGGAGTCCGGTCGCACCGATGCCGCGTTCAAGACGGTCTTGTGGGACGAGGCCGCAGGCGCCCCCGCGATCCCCAACGGCTCCATGGGCTTCCGGTACAACGAGTCCGACGAGGGCCAGTGGAACCTGGAGCTCGGCGAGATCAAGCCTGCGCTCAGCCTGATCGACCAGGCAGACGCCGACGCCGTCGAGGTCTCGCTGCCCTGCTTCGAGGACCCGAGGGGTGAGGGCAGCATCATCCGCCGCGGCGTCCCCGCCCGCGTCGTGGAGGGCAAGCTCGTCACGACGGTCTTCGACCTGATGCTCGCCCAGTACGGCGTCCAGCGCGAAGGCCTCCCCGGCACCTGGGCACAGGGCTACGACGACGCCACCGTCCCGTACACCCCCGCCTGGCAGGCGGAGATCACCTCCGTGCCAGCCGAGGCGTGCCTGCGCATCGCGCGCGAGTTCGCATCGAACTCGGAGGAGTCGAAGGGCCGCACGATGATCATCATCGGCGCGGGCATCTGCCACTGGTTCCACGCAGACGTCACCTACCGCGCCATCATCGCCCTGCTCATGATGACCGGCTGCATCGGCCGCAACGGCGGTGGCTGGGCCCACTACGTCGGCCAGGAGAAGTGCCGCCCGATGACGGGCTGGTTCAACATGGCAAACGCCCTCGACTGGTCGCGCCCGCCGCGCACCATGATCGGCACCGGCTACTGGTACATGCACACCGACCAGTGGCGAACCGACGGCTTCTCGGCCGACCGGATCAAGTCGCCCCTGTCGACCGGCTCGCTCGACGGCATGCACACCGCCGACTCGATGGCGCTCGCGCACCGGCTCGGCTGGATGCCGTTCTACCCCCAGTTCGACGTCAACCCGCTCGACCTCGCGGACGAGGCGGCAGCGGCTGTCGAACGGGGAGAGTACGAGACGCCGCAGGCCTTCGTCGCGGCGAAGCTGAAGTCCGGCGAGCTGAAGAGCTCGGTCGAGGACATCGACGCGCCGCAGAACTGGCCCCGCACGATGATCCTGTGGCGCTCGAACCTGTTCGGCTCGTCGGCCAAGGGCAACGAGTACTTCCTCAAGCACCTGCTCGGCACGCACAACAACGTGATGCCGAACGGGTACGGCACCGACGACCGTCCCCGCGACGTGGTCTGGCACGAGGAGGCGCCCGAGGGGAAGCTCGACCTGCTGATCACGGCCGACTTCCGCATGACGTCGTCGACCCTGCTCTCCGACATCGTGCTCCCGGCCGCAACCTGGTACGAGAAGCACGACCTGAGCTCGACCGACATGCACCCCTACGTGCACGCGTTCACCCCGGCCATCGACCCGCCGTGGGAGACGCGCACCGACTACGAGATCTTCACCGAGCTCGCGCTCAAGCTCTCCGAGATGGCGAAGGGCAGGCTCGACACGAGGCGCGACCTGGTGGCCGTCCCCCTGCAGCACGACACGCCCGGGCAGATCGCCCAGCCCGGAGGACACGTGCCCGACTGGAAGGGCACCGACCGCGACGTCGTACCGGGGAGGAACGCGCCGGTGCTGGCCGTGGTGGAGCGCGACTACACGGCGATCGCCGACAAGCTCGCCACCGTCGGCCCACTCGCCGAGAACCTCGGCTTTACGATCAAGAACATCAACTACGACGTCAGCCACCAGGTCGACCGGCTGGCGAAGCTGCACGGCGTGTTCCCGTCGGGCCCGGCCGAGGGCCGGCCCGCGATCAACACCGACTCCCGCCTCGCGGAGGCCATCCTGACCTTCTCCGGCACCACCAACGGCGAGCTCGCGACCCAGGGCTTCCGCACCCTCGAGAGGAAGACCGGGCGCGAACTGGTGGACCTGTCCCTCGGGTCCGAGGAGAAGCTGATCACCTTCGCCCAGACGCAGGCCTCGCCGCAGCCGGTGATCACGTCACCGGAATGGTCCGGCTCCGAGACCGGCGGACGACGCTACGCCGCGTTCACCATCAACACCGAGCGGCTCAAGCCCTGGCACACGCTGTCAGGCAGGATGCACTTCTTCCTCGACCACGACTGGATGACCGACGCGGGGGAGAACCTTCCGACGTTCCGGCCCCCGCTCGACATGACAGCCGCCTACGGCGAGCCGGAGCTCGGCCCCAACGGCGAGAAGGCGATCACGCTGCGCTACCTGACGGTGCACAACAAGTGGTCGATCCACTCCGAGTACCAGGACAACCTGTTCATGCTCTCCCTCGGACGGGGAGGGCCCCAGGCGTGGCTGTCGGTCGACGACGCGAAGTCGATCGGCGTCAAGGACAACGACTGGATCGAGCTGACCAACGCCAACGGCGTCTTCGTCGCCCGCGCCGTGGTCACCCCGAAGCTGCCCGACGGCATCTGCTACGTGCAGCACGCGCAGGAACGCACCATCGACATGCCCAAGTCGGAGGCCACCGGCCGCCGCGGAGGCATCCACAACTCGGTGACCCGCATCCTGCTCAAGGCCACCCACCTCATCGGCGGGTACGCCCACCAGGCCTACGCGTTCAACTACATCGGCCCAACCGGCGTGCAGCGGGACATCGTCTCGACGGTGCGCCGCCGCTCCCAGGAGGTTCAGTACTGATGGCCAAGCAGCGACGCGTCATGGCCCAGGTGGCCATGGTGATGAACCTGGACAAGTGCATCGGCTGCCACACCTGCTCCGTGACCTGCAAGCAGGCGTGGACCAACCGCGCGGGCACCGAGTACGTGTGGTTCAACAACGTCGAGACCCGCCCGGGCCTCGGCTACCCGCGCACCTACGAGGACCAGGAGAAGTGGCAGGGCGGCTGGGTCCGGACCAAGTCCGGCAAGCTCAAGCTCCGCTCGGGTGGCCGCTTCAAGAAGCTGCTCAGCATCTTCGCCTCGCCGGTGCAGCCGGGCATGGACGACTACTACGAGCCGTGGACCTACGACTACGAGCAGCTGATCCAGGCCCCGCTCGGCGACGATTTCCCGGTCGCCCGGCCCAAGTCGCTGATCACCGGAGACGACCTCGCGATCAAGGCCTCCGCCAACTGGGACGACTCGCTCGGCGGCATCGCCGAGACCATCGACGAGGACCCGGTGGTGAAGAAGCTCCGCGAGGAGGCCAACATCCAGATCAAGGCTGAGTACGAGAAGACCTTCATGTTCTTCGTGCCGCGCATCTGTGAGCACTGCCTCAACCCGTCGTGCATGGCGGCCTGCCCCTCCGGAGCCATCTACAAGCGGGCCGAGGACGGCATCGTGCTCGTCGACCAGGACCGCTGCCGCGGCTGGCGCCAGTGCATCACCGGCTGCCCCTACAAGAAGATCTACTTCAACCACCGCTCCGGCAAGGCCGAGAAGTGCACCATGTGCTACCCGCGCCTCGAGGTCGGGCTGCCGACGGTGTGCGCCGAGACGTGCGTCGGCCGGCTGCGCTACATCGGGGTCATCTTCTACGACGCGGACCGCGTCACCCAGGCGGCACTTGCCGACGAGAAGGACCTGTACGAGGCCCAGCTCGACCTGATGCTCGACCCGAACGATCCGCAGGTCGTGGCGGACGCCAAGGCCAACGACATCCCGACCGACTGGATCGCCGCCGCGCAGAAGTCGCCGGTGTACGCGCTGATCAAGCACTTCAAGGTCGCCCTGCCGCTGCACCCGGAGTACCGCACCATGCCGATGGTCTGGTACGTGCCGCCGCTGAGCCCCGTCGTCGACCTGCTCAAGTCGCAGGGCCACGACTCCGAGGCGGGAGGAAACCTGTTCGGTGCCATCGACGCGCTGCGGATCCCCGTGGAGTACCTGGCCGAGCTGTTCACAGCGGGCGACACCGAGGTGGTGACGCTCGTGCTGCAGAAGCTGGCAGCCATGCGCTCCTACATGCGCGACGTCACCCTCGGCCGCGACCGCCAGCCCGAACTCGCGGAGGCCGTCGGCATGGACCCGTCGGCGCTGGAGCAGATGTACCGGCTGCTGGCGATCGCCAAGTACGACGAGCGCTACGTCATCCCGAAGGCCCACACCGAGCAGGCTCACAACCTGGAGGAGATGGGCTGCTCCGTCGACTTCGAGGGAGGCCCGATGGGCACCGGCCCCTACGACCAGGACACGTTCGGATCGTCGTCCGGCCGCCTCGTCCCCGTCGCGATCGAGAGCTACGCCGACGCCAAGCGGCGGCAGCAGGATGCGAGCGGGGCCTGATGAACGCCGTCATCTTCCAGGCAGCAGCCCTGCTGCTCGGCTACCCCGATGAGAACCTGCTCGGCCGGCTCGACCTGATCGAGGAGGCCGCCGCGGAGGCGGGCGTCGCCGAACGCTTCGCCCCGACCATCGCGCACCTGCGCTCCATGCCGTTGATGGAACTGCAGTCGTGGCACGTGCAGGAGTTCGACCTGTCGCGTCGCCACGCCCTGCACCTGACCTACTGGACCGACGGCGACACCCGACGCCGCGGCGAGGTGCTCGCCTCGATCAAACAGACCTACCGCGACTCCGGCCTCGTCGTCGACCTCGACGGTGAGCTACCCGACTACCTGCCGATGGTGCTCGAGTTCACCGCGACCGGCGCCCCCGAGCTCGGCGTCGGGATGCTCAACACCTACCGGGCCTCGCTCGAACTGCTGCGGATCGGGCTCGCCGAGGACAAGCTGCCGCACGAGGGCGTGGTCGCCGCCATCTGCGACGTGCTCGGCGGGCCGTCGCCCAAGACGCGGGCAGAGGTGCGCGACCTGCTCACCTCGCCGCCCACCGAGACCGTCGGCCTCGAGCCGACCTTCCTGCCCTATCCGCAACTGCAAGGGAGCGTGCGATGAAGTTCCTGCTGTGGGGCGTCCTGCCCTACGTCGTCTTCCTGATCCTGATCGGCGGGCTGATCTGGCGCTACCGCTACGACCAGTTCAGCTGGACCACGCGCTCGTCGCAGCTGTACGAGTCAAAGCTGCTGAAGATCGCTTCCCCTCTGTTCCACTTCGCGCTGCTCGCCGTCCTGATGGGCCACCTCGTCGGGCTGCTGATCCCGAAGGCGTTCACCGACTGGATCGGCCTCAGCCAACACGCCTACCACCTCGGCGCCTTCTGGGGCGGCGGCCTGGCAGGCGTCGCCCTGATCGTCGGCCTCGTGCTGCTGATCGTGCGCCGCCGCACCACCGGTGCCGTGTTCAAGGCCACCACCTGGAACGACAAGTTCATGTACCTGGTGCTCGCCACCGTGATCGGGCTCGGCATGGTGTCCACCCTCACCGGTGACAAGACGCCCACCGGTGCAGAGCACAACTACCGCGAGACGGTCTCGGTCTGGTTCCGCTCCCTGTTCACCTTCCAGCCTGACGTCGACGCCATGGCCGCGGCGACCTGGCAGTTCCAGACCCACGTGGTGATCGGCATGCTGCTGTTCGCGATCATCCCGTTCACCCGCCTGGTGCACGCCTTCTCGGCGCCGTTCCACTACCTGTTCCGCCCCTACATCGTCTACCGGTCGCGCGACGTCTCCGCACGCCGGTCCGCCACCAAGGGTCGCGGCTGGGACCCGGTCGGCACCCGCGACAACCAGAAGGTGCGCAAGTAGATGAGCAAGCTGATCGAGGTCGGCCCCGTCCATGACACGGGAAAGGGGGCCGGCCGGGTACTGGCCATGTCCACGATCGCGTTCACGCTGATGTTCGCGGTGTGGCTGATGTTCGGCATCCTCGGCATCCCCATCCAGAAGGAACTGGGCCTCAGCGACGAACAGTTGTCGTGGATCTCCGCGCTCGCCGTGCTCAACGGCTCGATGTGGCGGCTGCCGGCAGGCATCCTCACGGACCGGATCGGCGGCCGGAAGGTGACGCTGTTCCTGCTGTTCGCCAGCGCCATTCCCGCCTACTTCGTGTCGTTCGCGAACAACTACGCCATGCTGCTGGTGCTCGCGTTCCTCGTCGGCTTCGCCGGCAACCTGTTCTCCGTCGGCACCGCCTGGAACTCCGCCTGGTTCGGCAAGGAGCGTCAGGGACTCGCGCTCGGCGTGTTCGGCGCGGGCAACGTCGGCGCCTCCGTCACGAAGTTCATCGGCCCGCCGCTGATCGCCGCAACCGCCGGCTCCACCTACTTCCTCGGCATCCAGGGCGGCTGGCGCCTGATCCCCGTGATCTACGCGGTGCTGCTCGTCATCGTCGGCATCCTGACCTGGGTCATCGTGCCCCGTCAGGACCGCGCGGCAGGCGCGTCCAAGCCGGTCAAGGAGATGCTGCAGCCGCTGAAGAACGTGCGGGTGTGGCGCTTCAGCCTGTACTACGTCGCCGTCTTCGGCGCCTACGTGGCGCTCTCGGCCTGGCTGCCCAAGTACTACGTCGACAACTTCGACGTCGACCTCACCGTCGCAGGCCTGCTGACGGCCACCTTCATCTTCCCCGCGTCGCTGCTGCGTCCCGTCGGCGGCTGGCTCTCCGACCGGTTCGGCGCCCGCAAGGTCATGTACTGGACCTTCGCCCTGATGCTGCTCACCAGCGGCATCCTGATGATGCCCAACGGCTACGTCACCGTCGTCCACCCCGACGGCGCCGAGACCCAGCACCTCCAGTACCAGATGGGGCTGCTGTGGTTCGTCATCCTCGTCTTCGTCCTCGGTTGCGCTATGGGTTTCGGCAAGGCGGCCGTCTTCAAGCACATCCCCGAGTACTTCCCGGACAACGTCGGCTCCGTCGGGGGCCTCGTCGGGATGCTCGGTGGACTCGGCGGGTTCTTCCTGCCTCCGCTGTTCGCCTACACCAAGACCTGGTCCGGGTTCCCGAGCAGCACGTTCTTCTGCATCTTCATCCTTGTGGCCATCTGCGGCCTCTGGATGCACATCACCATCGTCCGGATGCTGCACGACAAGTCTCCCGAACTCGCCGGCAACATCGACCGACCGCTTGAGGAGGCGCGTCCGTGAGCACCAAACCGGAAACCAAGGGAGACTGGCTCGTCTCCTGGGACACCGAAGACGAGTCCAAGTGGGACAAGAAGCTCGCCTGGAACACCCTGACCGTGACCACGGTGTCGCTGACGCTGTGCTTCGTGGCCTGGTTCCTGCCGAGCGCCATCATCCCGAAGCTGAACGCCCTCGGCTTCACCTTCACCGCATCGCAGCTGTACTGGATGGCGGCCATGCCCGGCCTGTCCGGCGGCCTGCTGCGCATCGTCTGGATGGTCCTCCCGCCGAAGATCGGCACCCGCAAGATGGTGACGCTGACCACCCTGCTGCTCCTGCTCCCGGTCCTCGGCTGGGGCTTTGAGGTGACAAACCCCGACGTTCCCTACTGGCGCCTGATGGCGCTCGCGTTCCTCGCGGGCATCGGCGGCGGCGCCTTCTCCGGGTTCATGGCGTCGACCTCCTACTTCTTCCCCAAGTCGAAGCAGGGCACCGCGCTCGGCATCCAGGCTGGCATCGGCAACTTCGGCGTCTCCCTCGTGCAGCTGCTCACCCCTTGGCTGATCAGCTTCGGCATGTTCACCTTCCTCGGCTCGCAGCAGATGGTGATGCCGGGCAAGGACCCGGTCACCGTCTGGTACCAGAACTCGGCGCTGGTCTACGTCCCGATCATCATCGTGGTGGCCATCTGGGCCTACATCGTGCTGCGCTCCGTGCCGGTCAAGGCGAGCATCAAGGAGCAGTTCGACATCTTCAGGAACCAGGACACCTGGTGGATGACGCTGCTCTACATCATGACCTTCGGCACCTTCTCGGGCCTCTCCGCCCAGTTCGGCCTGCTGATGGCCCACCTCTACGGGGCCGACAACCCGGCCATCGTGGAGGGAGCCGGCGCCTCGGCGACCCTGCTGATCGACGGCTACACCATCCCCGACCCGGTCAAGTTCGTCTTCCTCGGCCCGCTGGTCGGCGCAGGGGCCCGCATCGCGTTCTCGCCGCTGACCGACCGCATGGGTGGCGCGATCTGGACGCTCGTCTCGGGCGTCGGCCTGCTCGGCTCGATCATCTTCACGATCCCGTCGCTGACCCCCGACACCTCCAGCGCGGCGGCGCTGCAGGGCGGCTTCAACCAGTTCCTGTGGGGCATGCTGCTGATCTTCCTGTTCTCGGGCATCGGCAACGCCTCGACGTTCAAGCAGATGCCGATGATCTTCGAGAAGCGCCAGGCAGGAGGCGTGATCGGCTGGACCTCGGCCATCGCCGCGTTCGGGCCGTTCCTGTTCGGCGTCGGGCTCACGCTGATGAGCGCTACCACGTTCTACATCATCGGCGCCGCCTACGCGGTGCTGTGCATCGGCATCACCTGGTGGCGCTACGCGCGCAAGGGCGCAGCAAAGCCTAGCTGATCAGCCCATCGTGCGTGGACGGGGCGACTAGGGTTGTCCCGTCCACGCTCTCTTTCCAGCCAGGAGGAACCTCCGTGACAGCCAGGATCGCCGTGGCGGACATCACCGCGCGAGACGTCGACTGCGACGCCCTGCTCGCCTCGGTCTCCGACGACCGCGCGGGCGCCGTCGTGACCTTCGCCGGGACCGTGCGCAACCACGACCACGGCGTTGCCGTGACCGGCATCGAGTACGTCGGCCACCCGTCGTCCACCGACGTGATGACCGAGGTGGTCGGAGAGTTCGCCGGGCGCGAAGGGGTGCACGCCATCGCGGCGCAGCACCGCGTCGGTGAGCTCGGCATCGGAGGGGTCGCCCTCTACGTCGCCGTCGCCGCCTCACACAGGAGGCAGGCCTTCGAGTGCGCCTCCGACCTGGTCGACCGCATCAAGGAGTCGCTGCCGATCTGGAAGAAGCAGTACCTCGCAGACGGGACCCACGAATGGTCGGAGTGCCCGTGACGGGCCTGACCGACCTCCAGCGCGAGCGCTACGTCCGCAACCTCGACGTCGTCGGCATGGGGGAGGAGGGCCAGCTCCGGCTGCTCGCCTCGTCCGTGATCGTGATCGGCGCAGGAGGGCTGGGATCGGCGGTGCTTCCGTACCTGGCCGCGGCGGGCGTCGGCCGGATCGCGGTGGTCGACGGGGACGCCGTCGAGCTGAAGAACATGCAGCGCCAGGTGCTGCACACCGACCTCGGCCGGAACAAGGCGGAGTCGGGGGCCGAGAGGCTCCGCGCGCTGAACCCCGACGTCACCGTCGAGGAGTTCGCGGAGTACCTCACCCCGGAGCGGGCGCGCGAACTGTTCGTCGACTACGACCTCGTCCTCGACTGCACCGACACCTTCGGCGCCAAGTTCATGCTCTCCGACGCCGCCGAGGCGGTCGGCGCACGGCTGATCTGGGCCTCGGCCGTCGGGATGCAGGGGCAGTGCTCGGTGTTCGGCGTGCCTGATGCCAACGGCGACCGGCTCTACCTGCGCGACCTGATCCCGGAGGAGCCCGCCGACGGGCTGTATCCGAAGGCGACCGACATCGGGGTGCTCGGCGCGATGGTCGCCCAGGTGGGTGCGCTCGAGGCGACCGAGGCGATCAAGCTGCTCGCCGGCTTCGGCGAGCCGCTCGTCGGCCGCGTCGCTCTGCTCGACGCCGCGGCCGCGCGCTGGTCGTACCTGCCGCTGCGCAAGGCGCGCTGACCGTGCGCACCGTCGAGGAACACCTGAGCCGGGTGCTCTCGCTCGGGTCCCGCCTCCCGGCAGAGCCATGCCCGGTCGGTGACGGGTTCGGACGAGTCCTCGCCGAGGACCTGGCCGCGGTCGTGGCCGTCCCGCCGTTCGACAACTCGGCCATGGACGGCTTCGCGGTCCGCGCCGAGGACCTCGCCGTCGGCGCGTCCCTGCGGGTGGTCGGTGACATCCCCGCCGGAGCGACCGCGGTGCCGCGCGTCGGCGCGGGGGAGGCCGCGCGGATCATGACGGGCGCCCCCATGCCTCCCGGAGCCGACACCGTCGTCCCAGTCGAGCAGACGGACCAGCCGATGGGCGCGGTGTCGCTGCCCGAGTCCGTCCGGGTGAGCGCCGTCGTGCCGTTGGGTCGCCACGTGCGAAGGGCGGGAGAGGACGTCGCCGTCGGCGCCCAGGGGCTGTCCGCAGGCCAGCGTTGGAGCCCCGCGGCCGCCTCGTCCGCCGCCTCGCTCGGCCACGGCGTCGTTCCCCTCGTCGCACGGCCGAGGGTGTCGATCCTGGCCACGGGGTCGGAGCTGGTCGCGGCGGGAAGGCCGCTGGGCTTCGGGCAGATCCCCGACTCCAACTCGCTCCTGCTCTCGGGGCTGTGTCGGCAGTGGGGCGCCGAGGTGGTCTCGGCGGTCGCCGTCGACGACGAGCCGGCCAACTTCCGTGCGGCGCTGACCGAGGCCCTCGCGGCCGACCTCGTGCTGACCAGCGGGGGAGTCTCCGTCGGCGCCTTCGAGGTGGTGCGGCAGGTGGTCGAGGGAGAGGTCGTCTTCGACAAGGTGGCCATGCAGCCGGGCAAGCCGCAGGCGAGCGGGCTGCTCACCGCGCCCGACGGCCGCCGCGTGCCGATGCTGGGGCTCCCGGGGAACCCGGTGAGCGTCTTCGTCTCCGCCTGGGCGTTCGCCCGACCGCTGATCGCCCGGCTCGGCGGCTGGGACGAGGAATGGCGAAGCGTCAGCATGCTGGCGCTGCGTGGCTGGAAGGGGCCCGAGGGGCGTCGCCAGTTCACGCCCGTGCGGATCACCGCGGACGGGGTGATGCCGGTGCACACGCTTGGGTCGGGATCGCACCTGGTCGCCTCCCTTGCGCTCGCCGACGGGCTCGCCGTCGTGACGGAGGAGGCGACCTCCGTCGCGCCGGGCGATGCGGTCGCCGTCCACCCGGTCGGCTTGTAGTCTCGGCCGCATGACCCGCTTCACGCATCTCGACGACGCAGGCAACGCCCGGATGGTCGACGTCACCGCAAAGACCCCCACCGTCCGCTCGGCTACCGCCGTCGCGTCGGTGCGCTGCAGCCCCGAGGTCGTCGCTGCGCTGCGCGAGGGAACCGTGCCCAAGGGCGACGTGCTTGCCGTCGCGAGGGTCGCCGGGATCGCGGCCGCGAAGAAGGTGCCTGACCTGCTGCCGTTGGCCCATGTGATCGGGGTGCACGGCGTGGTGGTCGACCTGGACATCGTCGATGAGGGGATCGACATCTCCGCGACGGTCCGCACCGCCGACCGCACGGGCGTCGAGATGGAGGCGCTGACCGCGGTGACCGTCAGCGCGCTCGCCGTGGTCGACATGATCAAGGGCGTCGACCGGCTCAGCGAGATCGTCTCCGCGAAGGTCGTCGCCAAGTCGGGCGGCCGATCGGGGGACTGGGCCCGGCGGTGAGCCCTGTCAGGCACGGGTGAACGGGGCCTTGGCCAGCCGGTAGGCCATGTTCTCCGACCCCACTACCTCAGAAACCTTCGCCGATGCGAGACTTCCCTGCCGCCGTCACGGTGGAGGCTGGCGCGAAGAAGCTTGAATCCTACTCCCGACCCCGCGGACCCAGCTCGGCCAGCACGATGGGACTCACCTGCGCGACGGTGAGAGCCTGAGCGGCACCGGCGTCCTTCCCAAAGATCTCCGCGACCTGCCGCACTCCCTCGCCGTCCTGGAGGCGGCCCACCCAGAGCTCCGCTACAACTACGCCAAGGCGTCGATCAGCGGTCGCCCCGGACGGCTGCTGTCGGCGGCGGCCAAGAAGAAGATCATCGCCTGGCTCTCGCGGGCCTGATCACGGCGTCAGGTCGTGGTCGGCCCCGTCGAGCTGCTCGACGATGTGGACGAGCACGGGGGCGAGGACAGCGAGGGCGTCCCTCGCCCCACCCCTGGAGCCGGGAGCGTTGAAGATGAACGAGCGCTGGTCGCCGCGGTCGATCACCCCGGCGAGCCCGCGGGAGAGGCTCGAGAGAGGGGTGGCGCTGAGCCCGGCCGCGCGGACGGCCTCTGCGATCCCGGGGATCTCATAGGCGAGCATCGGACGCGTGGCCTCGACGGTGACGTCGCGCGGGCCGATGCCGGTGCCACCGGTGGTCAGCACGATCCTCGCCCCCTCGTCGACTGCGCGGGCGATGGCGAGCGCGATCTGGTCGGCCTCGTCGGGGAGGATGACGGGGTCCGAAACCTCGAAGCCCAGCTCGGTCAACCCGTCGCGCAGGACCTTGCCTGAACGGTCCTCGTAGACGTCGGCCGCAGCGCGGTCCGAACAGGTGATCACGGCGGCGCGGTAGGTCATGGTGGCACTCTACCGATCTTTTACCCTACGAGCTAGGAGCAACCGCATTTGCGCCTGTTAGGCTGCATCCATGACGCAGATACGGATCTCCGCCGCCGCCGACCTGCTCGGAGTGAGCGACGACACCGTCCGTCGTTGGGTGGACGCCGGTCGCCTCAGTGGTGGCACGGATGAGGCGGGCAGGCAGAGCGTCGACGGCGCTGGGCTCGCGGCCCTTGCACAGGAGCTCGCCGATGGCGACCGGATGGGAGAGGGCGCCCGCTCGGCGCGCAACCACCTCACGGGGCTCGTCACGAGAGTGGTCTCGGACACGGTGATGAGCCAGGTTGAGCTGCAGTGCGGCCGGTTCCGGATCGTCTCGCTGATCTCCACCGAGGCGGTCGAGGAGCTCGCGCTCGAGCCCGGTGTGATCGCCACCGCCGTGATCAAGGCGACCAACGTGACCATTGAGCGGAACCGCGCGTGAGGCGTGCCGCGCTGGTTGTCGCGACGATCCTGCTCACGGCGTGCGGCCAGATGACCGCCAACCCTGGCGGTGGTGCCGGTGGGCCCGAGGCGGCGCCGGTGACGGTGTTCGCGGCCGCCTCGCTACACAAGGCCTTTCCCGAGGTCTCGGTGGGGATGCGGGTCGACTACTCCTTCGACGGATCGTCCGGGCTGGTCGACCAGCTCAGGGGCGGCACCCCCGCCGACGTCTTCGCCTCCGCAGACAGCACGACCATGGACAGGGCGATGGAGGAGGGCCTGATCGACGGCGAGCCGGTGATGTTCGCGACCAACCGGCTCGTCCTCGTCACGCCTCAGGGCAACCCTGCAGGCGTCACTGGCTTCGACTCCTCGCTTGCGGGAACTCGTCTCGTCGTATGTGCGCCCGAGGTTCCGTGCGGCGCGGCGACCCTCGGGGCGGCCGAGCGGTCGGGGCTCGGGCTGGCCCCGGTCTCGGAGGAGTCGAGCGTGACCGATGTCCTCGGGAAGGTGACCTCGGGGGAGGCGGACGCGGGCGTCGTCTACGCCACCGACGCCGCCCAGGCAGGCGACCGGGTCAAGACGTTCGACGTGCCGGGCGCTGACGAGGAGCCGAACACCTACTGGATCGCGGTGCTGGCCGACGCGCCGAACCCGGAGGGCGCCGAGGCGTTCGTCGAGCTGGTCCTCGGCCCCGGCCAGGCGGCGCTGAGCGCGAACGGGTTCGGTGGCCCGACGTGACGCATGGTGGCTTCCCCAGATGGGCGCTGGCGCCGACGGCGCTGGCGCTCGCCCTGCTCGGGGTACCGCTGATCGGGCTGCTGGTGCGGGCCGACTGGGCACGGCTGCCGTCGCTGCTCGCCTCGCAGCGTTCGCTCGACGCATTGTCGCTGAGCCTCGGCACCTGCCTGGTGTCGACCGCCCTCGCGCTGGTGCTCGGGGTACCGACGGCCCTCGTACTCGCCAGGAGCCGTGGCAGGTGGGCGACGGTGGCACGCACGATCGTCACGCTTCCGATGGTGCTGCCGCCCGTCGTCGCCGGGCTGGCGCTGCTGACCACGCTCGGCAGGAGGGGCCTGCTCGGTGCACCACTGTCGGGGTGGGGGATCGAGCTCGGGTTCACGACGCTTGCGGTGGTGATCGCGCAGACGTTCGTGGCGCTGCCGTTCCTGGTGATCTCGCTGGAGGGCGCGTTGCGTGCCCGGGGCACCGACTTCGAGGCGGCGGCGAGCTACCTGGGGGCGAGCCCGTCGCGGGTCTTCTGGCGGGTCACGGTCCCGATGGCGGCGCCTGCGTTGGCTTCGGGCACGGCCCTGGCCTTCGCCCGCGCGCTCGGCGAGTTCGGGGCGACGCTCACGTTCGCCGGCTCGTTGCAGGGCACCACCCGGACGCTGCCGTTGGAGATCTACCTACTGCGCGAGTCCGACACTGACCTTGCCATCGCGCTCGCCGTGGTGCTGCTCGCCGTCGCGGGGCTGGTCGTGTGGTTGGCGACGCGGCTGCGGGCCTGGGGGAGCCATGGCTGACGCGATCCGGATCGACGCGCGGGTCGCGGCCCGGGAGGTGGAACTCGACCTCGTGATGGGCGAGGGGGAGCTGGTCGCGCTGATCGGGCCCAACGGGGCGGGCAAGTCGACCTGCATCCAGCTGATCGCCGGCGCTCTGCGGCCCGACCGGGGAACGGTGCAGTTAGACGGGGTGACGGTGGCCGGTCCCGGCGTGCTGGTGCCCGCACACCTGAGGAGGGTCGGCTACCTGGAGCAGCGACCGCTGCTGTTCCCGCACCTGAGCGTGCTGGAGAACGTGGCCTTCGGGCCGCGCTCGCGGGGCTCATCGGCCGCCGACGCCCGGCATCGGGCGGAGGCCGAGCTGGTCGCCGTCGGGTTGGAGGGGTTCGGGCCGAGGCAGGTGCGGGAACTCTCCGGAGGACAGGCGCAGCGGGTGGCCATCGCCCGCGCCCTGGCGATCGACCCGGAGATCGTGCTGCTGGATGAGCCGTTCGCGGCCCTCGACGCGGAGACGACCCCTGAGCTGCGGCGGCTGCTGCGTGATCGCTTGAGGGGGATCACGACGGTGCTGGCGACGCACGACCCGTTGGATGTGCTGGCCCTCGCGGACGGGGTGGCGTACCTGAGCGAGGGACGGGTGGCGTTGCAGGCCGGCGTTGACCGGGTCTTCCAGAGCCCGGCGACGCGCTTCCTTGCGGACTTCGTCGGGTTGAACCTCCTGCACGGCGGGGTCGCGGGCGATGCGGTGGAGCTTCCGGGTGGGGCTGTGGTGGCTGGTATCGCGGAGTCTCCGCTGTCGGGGGATGAGGCTCGTGCAGTGTTCCCGCCGGAAGCGGTCAGCCTGTTCCGTTCGGCACCGCACGGAAGCCCGCGCAACGAGTTGTCCGCCGTGGTGACTGGCATCGAGGACCGCGGCCTTGCCCAGCGGATCGACCTGGACGTGTCGGGCCAGCGGATCCATGCCGATGTGACGCCGGGGGCGCTCCGGGAGCTGTCGCTCGGGCTCGGGGACAAGGTGATCGCCGTAGTCAAGGCCACCCAGGTTGCCCTGCATCCCGTCGGTGAGGGGCCTAGACTGCTGAGGGTTGACTCACGAGAGGCTCGGTAGGAGAGATCATGCTCAAGTTCATCGCACGCGCGGCGCTCAGCTCGGTGTTCGTCTATGCGGGGCAGGCCGCTGCCCGCGAGCCGGGCGGCCGGGGCAAGGCCGTGCAGAAGTTGGCCAAGCAGGTCGGCATCTCGCTTGACGACAAGGAGGCGTGAAGCTGAACGGGGGCGTGATGACCGTCTTCGGGGCGACTCTCGCGCTCGGCATCTTCCCGAAGCTGTCCGCGCTTGCGCTGATCGGCTCGCTTGTCCCGACGACGGTTGCGGGCCACGCGTTCTGGGAGGAGACCGACCCGGACGCGCGCCAGATGCAGGCGACTCAGTTCGCGAAGAACGCGGGCATCATCGGCGGCCTGATGCTGGTGATCCTTGGCGGCGGCATGGCAGCCGACGGGTCAAAGTAGCCCTCTGCGGCGGCGGGTTCGCCGTCCTGCTTCAAAGGAACGCCCCGGGGGAGTGACCCGGGGCGTTTCGCATGGGCAAGCCGCCGCAGGTGATCGATTCAGTCGGCGGGACGGGGTCCCGGTCCGGGCATCGAACCTGCGGCGGCTCTGAGATCAGTGTGTCCCTGAAGTTGGTGGAAGTCCATGCTTCCTGGGGACCGGATCGGCCCTCGGCGTGTCGCAGGCCGTCGTTGGGCCTGGTTGACCTCCAGGGGACCGCTTCGACTCGAGCCAGCATTTCGCTGCGGATGTTGTGGTGGTTTGGCCGGGGCCGGTGGCGTGCGTCCGCGCGCCCCCAAACGTCGACTTCGTCGCCGCCCGGGGACCCCTCAGCGCGCTCAGGGGGAAGGGAACCTGCCGCTCGCCTCCGGGCCCCGGCCTGGTGTGCTGCCGATCGTGAGCGGGTCGCGCGGTGGTTCGGCTATCCGGGGTTGCTTCGGCTTGAGTCGGTCAGGTCATTGGGCGTGTATCCGAGGGGCTGGTGCCCGCTCCGGCTGGGGCCGCTGGCGTCCGTCTGTGCGCCCCAAACGTTGACGGTGTGGCCGTGCTGTTCTCGTCGGGAGGCGCGTGACTCTGCTGGTGCTGGGGCGGTGGCGTGCGTCCGCGCGCCCCCTAACGTCGACTTCGTCGCCGCCCGGGGACCCCTCGGCGCGCTCAGGGGGAAGGGAACTTTCCGCTCGCCTCCGGGCCCGGGCCTCGGGCTACGGATCGTGAATATCAGCTCCGAGGTGCTGGTCCACTCTTTCGGGTCGCTTGACTCGAGCCGGACACGTCGCGGGGGCGTGCCTCGGCCTGGACCCGCCTATCTCACGAGCCCCGGTTCTTCCTCGGCCGCGTGGCGGAGTCGGCCGCGGCCCAGAGACCGATGTCGGCAGGCGCGCAGAGGGATGGGCAGCGGGGAGGGTCTCTATGGGCCCGGAGTGGTGCGGAAGCACGTGAGGCGAACGTTTGGCTGTGGTTTGGCCGGGGCCGGTGGTACGTCCGCGCGCCCCCTAACGTCGACTTCGTCGCCGCCCGGGGACCCCTTAGCGCGCACAGGGGGAAGGGGACCTGCCGCTCGCCTCCGGGCCCCGGCCTGGTGTGCTGCTGGTCGCGAGTGTGCTTCTGCAACTGGTTCCGGTGTCCGGCCCCGTTCGGCTTGAGCCAGGACGCTCCGGGTTGCTGAGGTGGACGATGCGATGAGCCGACCATCTGGCTGGCGCTGGCATCGAAGAGTCCGCGATGGTTCCGCGGGGGCTGTGGCATGCGTCCGCGCGTCCGTGAGTGTCGACTTCGTTGCCGGCGCCAGGCCCCACGGCGCGCGCGAGGGAAGGGGACCCTGCAACCGCCTCCGTGCCCTGGCCTGGGCGTGACGCAGGTGTGAGCGTCTGGGGGGCGTTTCCGGCGTTGGCTGGCCACCTCGACTCGAGCGAAACGGTCTTGGCGCCTGCGAGGGCAGCTGGCCTCGCGCGCCGACGGCCCGAGACGTCCCAGCCGCCCTCCGTGTCGATCGCACGGTTCCGCATCGGTCCGGCGAGCGGAAAGGCGACAGCCCGGGTGCCACGCGAGCCGCAAGCACTCGGACTACTGACCAGATCGCCGATGCGAGAGCCTTAAGCTTAGCCGACCCCAATTAGTTGTTCCGCGCAACCATCTTGTTAGACTGAGATTAATTCATCGTCGAACAAACTCACGGAGCAACGTTGAACCGTCGTGGAACGCAGTCATCCAAGTGGGACATCCTGCCTGAACTCGCCGGACCCCAACCCATTGCGCTCTCGGTCGCGGACATGGACCTGCCCTGTTCACCAGCCATCCGAGACGCCGTCGTCGGCCGCGCCGAGTTCGGCCTCTACGGCTACACCGACCTTCCCGCCGACCACGCCGAGGTCGTCGCCTCGTGGTTGGGAAGGGTGCTGGGTGCCGAGTTCGAACCGGGACACATCCTGTACGCCAACCGGGTGGTCCAGGTCTTCGCGACCGCCCTGCGTACCCTCACCGAGCCGGGAGGCCGGGTCGCGCTCTTCACCCCGTCGTACAGCCCGCTCGAGGTGACCATCACCGAGAACGGCCGCGACACCGTGCGCCTGCCGTTGCTCCTCCAGGACGGCCGCTACGTGCTGGATCGGGAACTGGTCGAGCGGACGCTGCCCAGCGTCAAGATCCTCCTGCTCGTCAACCCCCACAACCCGGTGGGGAAGGCGTGGAGCGGTGCGGAACTGGAGTGGCTCGCTGCGGCCTGCGAGCGCCACGGGGTGTTGATCGTCAGCGACGAGGTGCACGCGGCGTTCTACTGGGGCGAGAGGTCCCATCGCTTCATCGGTGAACTCGTGCCGCGCAGCATCACCTTCACCTCGCCGGCCAAGACGTTCAACCTGCCCGGCCTGGAGATCACCCACGTGATCATCCCGGACGACGAACTGCGCGCCACCATCGGCCAGGCCCAACACGCCGCCGGCTTCCACAACCCGTCCTACATGGCGCATTCGGCAACCGTGGCCGCCTACGACGGCTCGAGCGACGCCTGGCTCGAAGAGACGAAGCGGACCATCACGGCCAACCTCGCCGATCTGCGCGCGGCCGTAGCCGGCTGGGATTCGATCTCGTTGATCGAGCCGCAGGCCACGTTCCTTGCCTGGCTGGACGCCCGCGCCGTCGGCGACGAGCGCGTCCTGCGGGAGTGGTTCGTGGACCGGGCCCGGGTCTACCCGAGCTTCGGGACCGACTTCGGCCCCGAGTACGACGGCTTCCTCCGCCTGAACCTGGCCACGCCCCAAGAATTGTTCACCACCGCCCTCGACCGACTGCAGCATACGAAGGAAGGAAACCCACTGTCATGACCGAGCCCCTGAACACCGAAGAAGTGGAGCAGGTACGTCCGGAGCCGCGCAAGCCGACGCTCTTCCTGGCTCTGCTCCCCATCCTCGCCATGATGGTGATCCTCGCCGTCGGCTACATCTGGCTGGGCCTCCCCGCCGAGCCGCTGCTGGTCGCGGCGACCTTCGTCGCCGGCTTCGTGGCCATCCACCTGGGCTGGAACTTCGACGACATGATGGCCGCGATCTCCGAGAAGATCGCCAAGGTCATGCCCGCCTTCCTCATCCTGATCGCCGTCGGCTTCCTCATCGGCTCGTGGATGGTGGGCGGCACCATTCCCATGCTGATCTACTACGGCCTGGAGATCGTCTCTCCCGAGTACCTGGCCGTGACCGCGCTGCTGGTCACCTCCATCGTTTCGGTGGCGACGGGAACGTCCTGGGGCTCCGCCGGCACCATCGGCGTCGCGTTCATGGGCGTGGCGATCGGCCTCGACGCCAACCTCCCGCTGGTCGCCGGCGCGGTCGTCGCGGGTGCCTACTTCGGCGACAAGATGTCGCCGCTGTCCGACACGACGAACCTGGCGGCGCTGACCGCCGGCGTCAACCTGTACCAGCACATCGCGAACATGCTCTGGACGACCGGCCCCGCCTACATCCTTTCCCTCATCGTCGTCCTCACCCTGGGCCGCGGCGCCGGGGCCTCGGGCTCCGGTGATCTAGAGAGCGTCGCGCTGATCAACAGCTTCCTCGACCAGGCGTTCACCTGGAACGTGTGGTTGCTGGTGCCGCTGGTGATCGTGTTGCTGGGCTCCATCCTGCGCAAGCCCACCGTCCCCGTCATGATCCTCGCCTCCGTGGTGGCGCTGATCAACGCCGTGCTGTTCGAGGGCCAGACCGTCGTGAACTCCATCCAGGCCACGCTCAGCGGCTTCGATCTGAGCATGCTGGCCGCCGTGGGGGTCGACCCGGCAACCGCGCCGGATCAGGTGGGCACGCTGCTGCAGCGCGGCGGCATGAGCTCGATGATGGGCACGCTGCTCATCGCCTTCTGCGCCCTGGCGTTCGCCGGCATCGTCTCGCGGATCGGCGCCCTCGAACTCATCGTCGAGAAGCTCACCGCCTACGCCAAGAACACCCCGAGCCTGATCATGGCCACCATCGCGATCGGTCTCATCACCATCGCCACCACGTGCAACGGCCAGGTGTCGATCGTGATGCCGGGCGAGATGCTCCGCGAGACCTACATCAAGCGCGGTCTGCACCCCAAGGTGCTCAGCCGGACGATCGAAGACTCCGTCACCGTGACCGAGACGCTGATCCCCTGGACCGCCGCAGGCGCCTACATGGCGGGCACGCTCGGCGTCGCGACGCTGGACTACGCCCCCTGGGCCGTCCTCAACTGGTCCGGCATGATCTTCGCGCTGATCCTCACCTTCACCGGCCTCGGCATCAAGAAGATCACGCCCAAGGAACAGAAGCTCTTCCTCGAGAACCCGCAGGCCGCGATGAACGCCTGAGCAGTTCAGTTGAGACGGGGGTTGGCCGCGGCGGCCAGCCCCCGTCGGGCTCTCCCGGGGTGCTGGATTCGGCGACCCCTGTACATCAGCCGCCCGATCGCTTAAGTTAAGGGCCGGTCCCAAAGTCGTCATGACGCCACCGCCAGGTCGGACGCGGCCAACCGAGCCCGTCGTCGACGAGGTGTGCGTTCAGGATCCATCCGGCTCGGCGGCAGGAACTCGGGCAAGCCGTTGGAGTCGAGCCGGACCTCCCACTTGTCCCACCTCGGCTGGCCCGGGCCTCCGCGCTCGCCGGGTCGGATGATCGGGCGGGGGAGGGCAGAGTCCTGCCCGGGCCCTTGGGGTGAGGTTCGCGGCGCGGTGAGCGATGGATCCTCCGGTGGCAGCAACTCGTCTGCGGGCTGCGTGATCACCGGGATGGATGGCGGACTCTGATCGGGAGGATCAGTCAACGGCGGCGGGCCGCCCGGGGAGACGGCCGGTGGGCTGGTCGTTGGCACGAGTCCTTCAAGTCTCGCCGAACCGTGCCCCTCGGGGAAGAACCGCGCGGGTTCCACGCATGCGTGGTGATGCGCGCACAGGAGCACGAGGTTCTCGAGGCTGGTCGAGCCGCCTGCCCACCAGGGCTGGATGTGGTGGGCCTCGCACTGTTCGTCGGGCTTGTCGCAGCCGGGGAAGGTGCATCCGCCGTCGCGCAGCCACAGGGCCTTGCGGATGGCAGGGGTGACCAGGCGTTCGGTGCGTCCGACGTCGAGGACCTCCGACTGCGAGCCGAGCACGGCCGGCATGAGATCCGCGTCGCAGCAGAGGCGGCGGAGATCGCCAGGGGCGATCTGTTCTCCCGAGCCAAGCAGGCCTGCCTGCTCTGCGCGCTCGCGAAGCGCTTCCTCGCGCATCACGACGACCACGCGTGGCCGGTCGCCCGCCACGGACGGCCCCCTGCGGCGTGACTGATGCTCCGAGACGAGCCTCACGAGCGCGTCTGCGTTGCGCTGCTCGGGGCGGAGCAGCGGAGCCTCTGGGTCGAGCTGGTCATCGCCGGACTGCTTCTGGGATGCCCGGTATGCCTCGATGATCCGCACGAACGCTTCGCCCTCGAGCATCGGCAGCGAGCCATGGAAGACCACGGAGCCTTCGTCGCGCGTGAAGCGCAGGGAGCGGCGGCTGAACGCCTGCCTCCGCTGACGGTCCAGACGCTTGGCCTCCCTTTCGGCTGCGTCGGCAGAGGACTCTGGGGCGATCGCATCGAGCACCACCTGCCCCATGCGTGCCAACTGGTCTCCGTTGGCCGATGAGGCCCGCGACACCAGGAGGCTCGTGGCCTCTTCCTTCTGTGCATCGCTGAGGGTGCGGGGGAGGCCGTCGAGCGCCTTGGTGATCCCGCGGGCCTGGACCGGCGACACATCGCCGCGCATGGCAGCCTCGCGAAGCTCGGGATGGGCATTGAGGTCCCGACCCGCGAACACGACGCCCGCGGCCTCACGGGAACTGACATTGCCCCTGCCGCTGAGCCAGGACGTCATCGACGAACCAACCGCGCGCTCGGAGACGCCCCGCCGCTCGGCGTCGGCGACCATGACTGCGACCCGTGAGGTGAGGCGGGCCTGGGCCTTCCGGACCCGCTCGATCAGCGCCAACTCGTCTCTTGGTGAGATCGGATCATCGGGAGAGGTGTCGCAGAGGAGATCGAGGACAGCATCGAGCTGGGCGGCGGCGATCTCTCGTCGGCTCTGGCTTCGTTGCTGTTCCATGTATTGAGTTTACCGGAAATCGGGTCAAAATAGAACAGGTGTGCGAAACAATCTTGGGGAATTTTGCCGCAGTGGCCACCAGCAGTGAGGCGACGTCGGCAAGGCGACCGACCCTCCACAAGGGCGGGGCGTCGCGGTGCAGGACGACGGCCGTGCCTGTGCCGCCGGCCTGCGGGACCCGGACGAGCGAGGACGAGTCGAAGGCACCGCTCGGCACCCAGACCAGCGCCTCGTCGTCGATGCTCACCTCGCGCAGATCGACCGGGAACAGCTCGGCGCTCGCCTGCACCGTCGATCCGGCGGCCGTCGCGCTGGCCGTGTAGGTCTCCTTCCACTCTCCGGCGAGCATGTCAGCGGTGGTGACGGTGTGGCGCGGGATGGCGTTGTTCTTACAGACGACGGTGGCGCCGGGTGCGAGGGTGGCCGCGGTGCAGTTGGCCGTGCCCTGCCCGGCGGTCAGCTTGACGTTGGTGAGCGCGACATTTTCCCGTGTTGTACACCTCGACCCAGGGCTGGATGCCCTCGCCGAGGAGCACCCGAGCGGGTTGTCGAGTTGACGATGCCGGGCCGTCACATTGATCTGCCTGGTCAGAAGGCGGGGTATCCAGGCAGACCCGTCGCCCGCGCCGACAGGATCGCGTCGATGAACCTTTACAAAGATCGCGGAACAGGTCAGGTGAGGACTGACCCAACAGGTGGTGGGGAGTCCAGCCGGGTCATTGATCCCTGGCCCAGCGATCATCGTCGCGTCCTTCTCTTCGAGGTCATTGTGCGAGATCTCTCGACGAATCACCCGGTGACCGCCCCCAACTCTGCGGCGGCACGATCCCGGCGGTGCACCACTGTGTAGGACTCAATACCCAGCCTGGTAGAGCGCCCCGCGGTCGGGAACGCAAGCGCCGGCGCGAGGACGGCGCGCCGTGCGGAGAGCCGTCCGAGTGAACCCGACAACGGCAGACGCTGCTCCGTAGTCTGGAGAGATGCAGAAGGACGAGCTGGAACCGCAGTGTGTTGAACATGTCTGGGTGCGCGACGAACTCGTGGTGAGCCTGCACGGAGAACCTCAGGCCTGGCGATGCGTCAGATGCGGTGCAACGGCCACCGGCGAGCGTCCGGCGTCTCGGTAGGACGTGTCCGGCCGGCCAAACGAGGCCGCAGACTCACGCTTTCACGGCGCCGTCGAGCAGGTGGACGATCCGGTCGGCCCGGGCCATCAGCAGGGGGTCATGGGTCGAGATCACGGACGCGAGTCCCCGCTCGTGGGTCAGTTCGACGATCAGGTCCATGATCGTCGCGGCCGTGTCCGAGTCGAGCTGGCCGGTCGGCTCGTCGGCGATCAGGATGTCGGGCTCGGCGACAAGGGCCCTCGCCACGCCGACCCGCTGCTGCTGACCGCCCGACAACTCGTGCGGACGCTGCTTCGCGTGACGCGCGAGCCCCACGCGCTCCAGGATCGCCGCGACCCGCTCGGCCCGCTCCGAAGCGGCGACGCCGTTGAGTCGCAGCGGCACCTCGACGTTCTCCGTGGCCGACAGGACGGGGACCAGCCCGAACGTCTGGAACACGTAGCCGATCCGCTGGCGCCTCGTGGCGAGGACGGCGTTCTCGCTCAGCTCGGACAAGACGGTGTCGCCGTCCAGCAGAACCCGACCCGACGTCGGCCGGTCGAGCCCGCCCAACAGGTTCAGCAACGTGGTCTTGCCCGACCCCGACGGCCCGGTGACGGCCGTGAGTTGTCCGCCGTTGACGTCGATGTCGACCCCGACGATCGCGTGCACCTGCGCCTCCCCGGTGCCGAACGTGCGGCGCAGATCGCGCCCGGCCAGTCGTGGTGTCCCGCTCACGATGGCTCCTCCTCGTCGCTGGTCGGTTCGGCCCGGCGGCCAGGCGCAGCGTCGTGGTGCTCGCCGGCCCAGATCCCCACGTGGTCGGGCTCCAGTTCGAGGCGCACCCGCTCGTGCAGCCCCAGCGCCGTCACGTGCGCCGCCGGCAACTGGATGCGGCCGTTGCGGTCGATCACCGTGTACTCCTCGGCCACCTCACGCGTCCCCAGCTCGTCGGTGATCACCCGCCGCAGCACCTCGGTCGACGTCTTGCCGTCGCGGATCTGGATGGTCCGGGCGACGTGATCGCTGACCATCGGGTCGTGGGTGACGATCAGCACCGTGGTGCCGAGCGACTCGGCGGCGCTCCGCATCGCGTCGAGCACCTCGGCCGAGCTCGTCTCGTCCAACTCGCCCGTCGGCTCGTCGGCGAGCAGCACCGAGGGCGCGTTGGCGAGGGCGGTCGCGATGGCGACCCGCTGCTGCTGACCTCCCGACATCGCCGCGGGGTGCCGGTCGGCGATGTCTCCCACGCCGAGCAGTTCCAGCAACTGGGTCGCCCGCTCGGCGCGACCCTTGCGACTGCTGATCACCATCGGCATCGTCACGTTCTCGTGCGCGGTCAGGAACGGCAGCAGGTTCCGCGAGGTCTGCTGGAACACGAAGCCGACGGCGTTGCGACGGAAGTCGGTGCGCTGCCGAGAGTTCATCGTCGACAGATCCTCTCCCGCGACCCGGGCGCGACCACCGGTCGGCCGGTCGAGGCCGGAGAGGATGTTCAACAGCGTCGACTTGCCGGACCCGGAGGCGCCGACGATCGCGACCACCTCGCCTGGGTCGACGGTGAGGCTGAGCCCCTGCAGCGCCTGCACCTCCACCCCCTCGGTGGTGTGGATGCGCACCAGGTCCTCGCACCAGATGTCCGGCCCGGAGTGGGTGCGTTCGGCGCCCCCCACCGCGTGGCGTGCCTGTGACGTCATCGTTCCTCCCCGTGACGAAGTTCCTCTGCGACGTTGGTGCGCCCGGCGAGCCAGGCGCTGACGGCGACCGCGAGCGCCGTCGCCAGGAGCAGTCCGACGGCGACCCCTCCGACCCCGAGCGGGTCGAGGTACAGCCTCGGCGTCAGGCCGCCGCCGGTCAGCGACCGGAAGTCCACCGTGTACAACATCAGGGCGGCCAGCCCGATCCCGACGGCGACGCCGACGAGCAGCGCGACGACGACGACCGGCCCGAGCTCCCACGCCGTGAGCGAGCGCAACTGCCCTGGCCGGAGGCCGAGCGTGCGCAGCACCGCGGCGGTGGACCGGCGCTGCCTGCCCGTCATGATCTGCGCGGTGAAGATGGCAAGCACCATCAGGACGGCGGTGCCGAGGGCGAGCGCGACGAAGATCCGCGACAGCCCGGCGACGGTCGGCGACGCACGCAGCGCTTCCAGTTCGTCATCGACGAGGGTGATTCGTGCCCTCGGGCTGAGGGCCTGGATGTCGGCGACCACGGCCTCCGCGTCCGCGCCATCTGCCAGCGACACCAGCGTCGTCGTCGGTCGGCCGACCTCGCCCGGCCACCGGTCACGTGGTACGAGCACCCACGCGGCGGCGTCCGTCACGCCGGGCAGCTGCTCCAGGTGACTGACGATCCGCACCTCGCCCAGTTGATCGAGGGTTCCGGTCCCGTCGGTCGGCGCCTCAGGACCGCCCACCACCACCGGAGTCGGCTCTCCACCGTCGAAGAGTGAACCGGGCACGGGCGAGCCGTCCCTGCCTGCGAGATACGCGTCGATCAGGTCGGGCTCGGCGAGCCAGACCCGCACCCGCGCCGTCGTCTCCCCGACGGTGAGCGCCGCGTTGTCGGCCCCCTGACTGATCGGCGCCACCGCCGCGACCCCCTCGATGGCGCGCATCGACTCCAGCGTCTCGTCACCGAGCTTCGGGCCGCTGACGTGGACGTCGGAGCCCGTCTCGGCCCACGCCGCCCGCTCGGTGCCGACGCTGATGGTGCCGAGCAGCGCGGCACCGGTGACGGCCATCGTCGTGCCCAACACGATCGTGACCACGGGGACGACGCCGCCGGCGGGCTCGCGCAACGCCCTCGCCGCACCGAGGAACCCTGTGACGCCGCGGCCCCGCTGGAACACCCCGGACAGCAGCCGCAGAGGCAGTGGGTACACGCGCAGCACGAGTAGGCAGGCGAGCAGCGCGACCAGCACAGGCGAAGCCGCGCCGAGCAGATCCACGCCGCCCCCCGCCGCGGGTTCGGAGGTCAGCAGCCGCCAGGTCGCCGCGGCGGCGGCCAGCGCGATCAGGATCTCGGCGACCAGTCTCCAGCGACCGTTTCCCGACGCCACCTCACGACGGGTGCCATGCGCATCGTCGCGGACCACCCAGGCGAGCGCCGCTGCGGGGAGCAGGCCGATCAGCACCGTGACCGGCCGGGACCACCACGGCACCGGTCCAGGCACGAGCGCAAGTGCGACCAGGTGGCCGACCAGTGCCGCAGGAAGGCCCGCGACGGCGCCCTCCGTCGCGACAACCCGGCGCAACTGCCTGCGTGACATGCCGCGCGCCGACAGCAGGGCGACCGAGCTGCGCCGCCGGTGCAGCACCAGTTGGGCGCCGAGCACGACAAGCGCGATCCCCACCCCGATCGGCCCGACGGCGCTCACCGCGACGGGCGTGCGCGTGGTCCGCTGCTGGTCCAGCACCTGGTCGAGCGCCGCCCCCAACTCCGAATGAAACGGGAAGTCCTGATTGGGGCCGAGCACGTCGTCGGTGGAGGTCGGGTAGCGTTTGGCCTGCATCCCGGTCAGCTGGGCGCTCAGCTCAGCCACGTCGACGCCCGAGGCGGTGACGGACGCGGCATCGAGCTCGAAGTAGACGGTGATCGCGAAGGGGGACTGGAACCGCGCGGACGGGTCGCCTGCGGCGAGGTCCGGGTCGAGGAACATCCCGCCGAGCAGCTCGGTGCCGCGGTTGGGGTCCTCGTTCTCGTGATAGTCGGCGCCGTACGGGTTGTGCTGCCAGCGGGAGTTGTCCGGATCGGGCACGCGGTAGACGCCCGAGACGACGTAGTCGTTCGACGTCAGCGAGCCCACCTCCAGCTGGGCCCGCTCCGCGAAGGTGTCGAGCACCGCCACCTGGAACGGTTCGTCCGGCTGCCCGATCTCGGGCCAGGCGCCGTCGACCAGTTCGGCGTTGTCCCGGAGGTCTGGGTCGATCAGCAGTTCGGCCATCACGATGTAGTACCCGGAGCTCTCATCCGGTGTCCACGACGCACCGACAGGCTGGACGCCGATGAACTGGGGCGGCTGCAGCAACGAGCGCAGCGGTTCGGGCTGTGAGTCACGGGTGTTGGCGGCAGCCCCCCGGATCCCCGGCCACGGGTCCCGCGGTTCGCTCGGGAAGGTGAGCGGGGGAGTGAAGGCCCCTGCGACGTCGCCCTGGATGGCGCTGAGCGTTGAGAGCCGCTGCGCCAGTTGACGGTCGTCGAGGTCGCTCGAGAGACGCGGAACGGCGGTGACGATCAGGGAGAGGACCGCGACGGTGAAGGCGAGCAGCAGCGTCGGCCATGGAGACGCGCGGAACTGGCGCGCAAGCAGGGAGATCATCTGACCTCCTCGCGGTACGTGGAGTCGAGGGCCTGCCTGCGCACGGCCGCGGCCTGCCAGGCGACGATCATCGTCGCCGCCACAGCGAGCGCCGCGAGCAGGATCGACCAGGGCAGCCAGTCGAAACGCAGCACCGTGGGGAAGCTCGGGTCGTCCTGGGTCGCGGTCAGGGCGACCGGCCGCACGACCAGCAGGCTGACCAGCCAGCCGCCGAGCACGCCTAGCGCGGTGGCGAGCAGCAGGACCCCCGCGCCCTCCCAAGCCCGGCTCCGCGCCTGGGCGCGGGGCGTCATGCCGAGCGCCCGCAGCACGGCCACCTCGGAGCGGCGCGCGGCCACCGTCGTCGCCGAGGTGGCGGCGAGGCCCGCTATCGCGAGCGCCATGGCGCAGCCTGCCGCTACCCACAGCGCGTTCGCCGCGACCTCGGCCGGTCCGCCCGACCCGCTGCTTGCCGTGCTGACCGACTCGACGCCGGCCAGGCCCGCGACGGCGGCGCCCACGGCGAGCGGATCGCCCCGCGTCCCGACCCAGAACTCCTGCGGTGCGCCGACAGGGGTCGACCTTTGTGAGGTGACGGCGGCGAGCGCGTTGGAGTCGGCCAGGATCCCCTCCGCGCCCGGCACGGATGGGACCACATCGGTGATGGCCGCGACCGTGGCCGGGATGCGGGTGCCGAAGGCCCCGATCTCGATGGAGTCGCCGGGCGTCAGGGACGCCGCTCGAGCCGTCGCCGGCGTCAGCGCCACCGGAAGCCGCAGCGGTTGCGGCGGGTCGGCCTGCGTCATCACGCCGAGCGGGTCGCCCTCGCCGAGGAAGCCGAGGGCCGGCCCGAAGTCCAGCGTCCACGACGCCTCCCCGGTGCCCCCGAAGGGCTCGTGCTGCGCGATCCTCAGCGCCTCACCAGACAGATCGAATTCGGTCCCGGCCCGGGGCGGGTAGTTGGGCTCGCGCAGTTCCACGGCACCGTCGGGCAACTCGATCGTGGTCGTCACGAGTCGTGCCGGGGTCGCCGACTTCTCGGCATCGCGGTAGGGGCCCGCCTTCGCGGTGGGAATGGCCTGCGGTGAGGACCAGTGCGCTGTCGCCTCACCGAACAGCGGCCTCCCGTCGACCTCGACGCGAACCGCCAGCTCCCGGGAGCGGCCGACGCCGGAGGCGTCGCCCACCTTCACCTGGACCGACTCGAGCATCAACGAGCCGCTGGTGGGCAGGGCGACCTCGAAGCTGCCCCTTCCGGTCGCGTCGGCCAGAGCGAGGCCTGTGAAGCCAGCTCCGTGCGTCGGCGCCTCCGGGGCGACGGTGACGGCGGGGGCGACGACGTCGGAGACCTGGCCATTGTCCGTGTCGCGGATCCGCAGGGTGGCCGCGACGGTGGCCGGCTGCGTGTAGCGCTGCAACTCGGCGTCGATCTGCGCCGCGATACTCTGCTCGTCGGTGTCGCCGTTGGCGATGGAGTTCTGTCTGCTCGTCTCGGGGACCTGTCCGAGTGCCAGTTCCTGCCACGGGTCGAGCCCGACGGTGAGGTCCATGCTCACCGTGAGCCGCGCGGCGCCCTCGGGGATCGCGACTCCGCCCGCGTCGTCGGTCCGCAGCGCCGCGACGTCTGGGAGCCGGGCGCTGTCGGGGAGGTGGACGAGGCTCTCCATACGATCGGTGGGGACGGCGACCAGCGGAAGCAGGGCGTCTCCGAGCTGGGCGGACGGGTCACGCCAGACGGGGGCGGAACCGGTCACGCCTTCGATCTGCGCGACGTCCGGCAGGTACATCAGGGGTGTGTCCGCGGTCGCCGCAGACAGTGTGGCCCGCACGGGTGCGGCCTGCTCGACGGTGGAGACGCCCGACGCGATGCCCGCCGAGGTCCCCGCGAACAACGCGGCGAACGTGGCTGTGCCCGTGCCGAGCACCGTCAGGACCACGGCGACGGCGTGCAGGGTGAGCCCGCGCGCCACCTGGTTGGCCGCCAGCCACTGACCGGTCGGGGCGCGTCGCGCCAGCAGTTCGAGCAGGCGGGTGACCGGCGCGAGCAGGACGAGCGCCACGACGGCCGACACCGCGAGCAGCAGCGCGGGCGCGAGCGCGGAGACGATGTCGAGCCTGACCGAGCCCTCCTCGTCGACGGTGACGAAGGTGCCGGTGCGGCGCAGCTGCCACGTCGCCACCGTCGCGGCGATCGCGACCAACACCAGCAGGGCCGCGCCTGCGATGTTGCGCACCCGGTCGCGCGGCGGCTCGTGCCCGCGCGCCCCCGCCAGCGCGGCGCGCACCCCGACGACGGTGAGACAGGCTAGGGAGAGCGCGAAGCCGGCGACCCCGCCGAGCAACACCGTTCGGGTCTGGCTCCAGTCACCGGCCGCGAGGCGGAGCACGAGGGCAGCCAGTGCCGTGCCGAGCGCCGAGCCGATCAGGGCGACGACCGCGTACTCGAGCAGGGTGCTGGCGAGTACCTGGCGAAGGCTCGCACCACGGGCGAACAGCAGCGATGTCTCGCGCTCGCGGGCAGCCGAAAGCAGCCCAGCCACCTGGGTGAGCCCGACCAGCGCGATGAGCACGAGCACCGAGACGGGCACGAAGCCGAACGCGTCGCCGCTGGCCGAGTCTCGGGCGGCCTGCTCGGCGGTCGGGCCGAGATCTCCCGTGACGACGAGGCCTCGCCCGCTGACGTCGGCCGCCTTGACGTCCTCGGCCGCCTGCCCGGCTCGTTCGGCGAGCAGACCCAACTGTTGGGCGGTGATCGAGGAGACGTCCGGGAGGCTCACCCAGCGCACGTAGGGCGAGCCGAGCGACTCGACGACGGGGGCGCTCACGATCAACGGGCCAGAGGCCGACCGGTCGGTTCCGCCGACGACGAGCGGATCGTCCAGCCAGAGGGGGGCGGAAGGGTCGGCGGCCCGCCAGAGCGCAGTCACGGTGAGCGAATGGTCGCCGACTGCTAGCTCCGATCCGACGCCGAGGCCGAGCGTCCCGGCGGCGTCCGCCTGCAGCGCGGCCTCAGCCTCGGAGGCGGGCCAGGTCCCCTCCGTCGGTTCAAGATTTCCGGGCGCGTACTGCTCGCCCGCCCATGCGACGAGACGACCGCCGTCGACGCTGAACGGCTCCGAGATGAGCGTGGTCCACGTCTCGACCGCGACGGGGGAGAAGGCCTTCGACAGCGCGTCGCGCGCGATGCCGTCCTGGGTGGTGAAGTCGTCGCCGAGCCGGGTCTGGACCTGCAGGCCCGCGTCGCCGCGCTCCGGACTGGCCAGCGATGCCTGGGCGGTGCGCGTGGCAAGCAGCCCCGAGTTCCCGAGCGAGCCGGCGAGGATCGCGGTGGTGAGGGTGACGACGGTGAACATGACCGCCACGAGACCCCGGCTGGCACCTAGTCGTCGTGTTGCCCACGAGGACCACGTCGTCATGCGGCCCAATAGTAGGGGAGGTAAGGTGACCGCGTGGACAACTTCGAGGGCCCGAAGGAAGAGTGTGGTGTATTCGGGGTGTGGGCCCCTGAGGAGGATGTGGCGCAGCTCACCTTCTTCGGCCTCTTCGCCCTGCAACACCGCGGCCAGGAGTCGGCAGGCATCGCCGTCAGCAACCTGCAACGCATCATGGTCTACAAAGACATGGGCCTTGTCAGCCAGGTGTTCGACGAGGCAACCTTGAAGTCCCTCCCCGGCCGACTGGCCATCGGACACACCAGGTACTCGACGACCGGCGCCTCCGTCTGGAACAACGCCCAGCCCACCTTCAGGGCGACGGCCCTCGGCGGCCTCGCGTTGGCGCACAACGGCAACCTGACCAACACCCACGAGCTTGAGGCGTGGCTCTCCGAACTCGCGCCGAGCGAGCACGTGCCGGAGAAGAAGACGATGGACTCGACCAACGACACCTCGTTGGTGACCGCCATCATGGCGAGCTTCGGAGACGAGCCCCTCGAGTCGGTAGCGATGAAGGTGCTCCCGCGCCTCAAGGGGGCGTTCTGCCTGACCTTCATGACCGAGCGCACCCTGTACGCGGCCCGTGACCCGCAGGGCATCCGGCCCCTCGTGCTCGGTCGTCTTGCCAACGGCTGGGTCGTCGCCTCCGAGACGGCGGCCCTCGACATCGTGGGCGCCAGCTTCGTCCGGGAGGTCGAGCCCGGCGAGTTCATCGCGATCGACGAGCGGGGGCTGCGCAGCCAGCGCTTCGCGGAGGCCAACCCGAAGGGCTGCATCTTCGAGTACGTCTACCTCGCCCGTCCCGACACCACCATCGCGGGCCACGGTGTGCACGCCGTGCGTGTCAGCATCGGCCGCAAGCTCGCCGAGGAGCATCCGGTCGACGCCGACCTGGTGATCCCCGTCCCCGAGTCAGGCACGCCGTCGGCGATCGGCTACGCGCAGGGTTCCGGCATCCCCTACGGCCAGGGGCTCGTGAAGAACGCCTACGTCGGACGCACCTTCATCCAGCCGAGCCAGACCATCCGCCAGTTGGGCATCAGGCTGAAGCTGAATCCGCTGCGCGAGGTGATCGAGGGCAAGCGCCTCGTCGTGGTCGACGACTCGATCGTGCGCGGCAACACGCAGCGCGCCCTCGTGCGCATGCTCCGCGAGGCGGGAGCCAAGGAGGTGCACGTGCGCATCTCGTCGCCGCCCGTGCAGTGGCCCTGCTTCTACGGCATCGACTTCGCCACCCGGGCCGAGCTGATCGCGCCCGGGCTCACCGTCGACGAGATCTGCCGCTCGCTGGGTGCCGACTCGCTCGGCTACATCTCCCTCGACGGCCTCACCGAGGCGACGCAGGTGCCGGCCGACCAGCTCTGCCGTGCCTGCTTCGACGGCAGGTACCCCATCGCCATCCCACCCGCTCAGGCTGAGCTGCTGAACCTGGAGGAATCGAAGTGAACCAGAGTGCCTACGCCGCCGCAGGCGTCGACATCGAGGCCGGAGACCGCGCCGTCGAGCTGATGAAGGCGTCGGTCGCAAAGACCCGCCGCCCCGAGGTGCTCGGGGGGCTCGGCGGGTTCGCCGGCTTCTTCGACGCCTCCGCCCTCAAGGGCTACCGGCATCCTGTGCTCGCCTCCTCGACCGACGGCGTCGGCACGAAGGTCGCGATCGCGCAGGCGATGGACAAGCACGACACCATCGGCTTCGATCTGATCGGCATGCTGGTCGACGACCTGGTCGTCTCCGGCGCCGAGCCGCTGTTCGTCACCGACTACATCGCCACTGGAAGGGTCGTCCCGGAGCGGATCGCCGCCATCGTCTCCGGCATAGCCGACGCCTGTGTCGCGGCGGGATGTTCACTCGTCGGAGGAGAGACCGCAGAACACCCCGGCCTGCTCGGCCCGGACGAGTACGACATCGCCGGAGCCACCACCGGCGTCCTCGAGAAGGACGACATCCTGGGCGCCCACCGCGTCCAGGTCGGCGACGCGGTCATCGCCCTGAAGTCCTCGGGCCTGCACTCGAATGGCTACTCGCTGGTGCGCCACGTGCTGCTCAACCAGGCGGGCTGGTCGCTCGACCGGCACGTCGACGAGCTGGGTCGCACCCTCGGTGAGGAACTGCTTGAGCCGACGAAGGTCTACGCGCTCGACGTGCTGGACCTGATCTCGAAGGTGAAGGTCCACGCGATGAGCCACATCACCGGAGGAGGCCTCGCCAACAACCTCGCCCGCGTCATCCCCGACGGCATGTCCGCCGTGCTGGAGCGCGGCAGCTGGACGCCCCCCGCGATCTTCCAGCTCGTGCAGCAGGTGGGAGCGGTCTCCGAGGCCGACATCGACGCGACGCTCAACATGGGCGTCGGCATGGTCGCGATCCTGCCCGAGGACCAGGTCCCTGGCGCGCTTGCCGCCCTGCAGGAGCGCGACGTCTGGTCCTGGCAGATCGGCACCATCGAGCAGGGCGAGGGCGCGGGTTCGGCCCGCCTCGTCTAGCCCTAGACTCAGTAGGCCCTGCCCACCACGGCGATCGCGTCCGGATCGTCGTCGGTGGTGGGGAACTCGCCGTCCTCGCGGATCAGGCAGCGCACCGTGACCGACGACTGCGCCAGCTGCTTCTCGCCCTCGACGCCTAGCTTCGCCCACGGGATGCGGGCGAGGCCGTTCTGTGAGGCGGCGACGGCGTCTTCGAGGTTCTCCACGTCTTCGGTGCGCAGGTCGAGCCGCACCTCGGCCTCGTCGTAGAGCGCCTGATGGTCGACGATCAGGGCCTCGGCCGCCAGCTCGACCGCCTGGTCGAGTGAGACCTCTGCCTTGCCGCCCATGATCCGGCGCACCATGGTGACCTTTCCGTCCGCAAGGTCGCGGGGCCCCAGCTCGAAGCGCAGCGGGATGCCCTTGAGTTCGGCGTCGACGGCGCGTCGACCGAACGCCGTGTCGACCCTGTCGTCGAGCTTCGCCCGCATGCCTCCCCGGCGGAGACCCTCGACCAGCGCCTCCGCGGCCTCCCGGACGCCCTCGCCCTCCTTGACGATCATCACGAGCGCATGGACGGGCGCCAGCCGCGGCGGGATCCGCAGCCCGTCGTCGTCTCCATGGGACATGATGAGCGCGCCGATCATCCTCGTCGAGCTGCCCCACGACGTCGTCCAGGCGTGTTCCTGCTGCCCGGCGTCCGACAGGTAGGAGATGTTGAACGCCCGTGCGAAGTTCTGGCCCAGCTCGTGTGAGGTGGCCATCTGCAGCGCCTTCCCGTCGCGCATCATGGCCTCGAGGGTGAGGGTGTTGACCGCGCCGGCGAACCGTTCGGCCTTGGTCTTGCGGCCGCGCACGACGGGGACGGCCAGGACGTTGACCATGAAGTCCTCGTAGACCTCGCGGTGGATCTTCTCCGCGAATGCGGCCGCCTCCTGCTGCGTGCGGTGCGCCGTGTGGCCCTCCTGCCACAGGAACTCGCTGGTGCGCAGGAACACCCGTGGGCGCAGTTCCCAGCGCACCACGTTCGACCACTGGTTCAGCAGCAGCGGCAGGTCGCGGTAGGAGTTGACCCACTTCGACATGTACTCGCCGATGATCGTCTCGGAGGTGGGGCGAACCACGACCGGCTCCTCGAGCTCCTTACCTCCCGCGTGGGTGACGACCGCGAGCTCGGGGCTGAAACCCTCCACGTGCTCGGCCTCGCGGGACAGGTAGGACTGGGGAAGGAGCAGCGGGAAGTAGGCGTTCTCGACCCCGGCCTCCTTGATCCTGGCGTCCAGCTCGGCCTGGATCCTCTCCCAGATGGCGTAACCCGCCGGTCGGATGACCATCGTGCCCCTGACCGGGCCGTTCTCCGCGAGTTCTGCGCGGGCGATGACGTCCTGATACCACCGGGGGAAGTCCTCGGACTGCGGGGTGAGTACTCGTGTAGCCATGTCTCCAGACTAGGCATGGATCTCGGCCCGCGCAGCGGTTTGCGCTTGCCCCGTCCTGGCGCGGTCGCGGCGTCTGAAGACGACCTCCGGGCCGATGATCCACACGCCGAGCAGCAGACTCGCCGTCAGCATTGCGACGCCGAGATTGCGGTGGCCGGCCCGCTCGTCGAAGGTGACGCTCACCGTCCCGGAGCCCGTGCACAGGAGGGTGCTCTCCTGGCGGGGCAGCTCGAAGGAGTTGATCGGGCGCCAGAGCGTCCCGCCAAGGGTGAACGTGGCCGCGTCGGTGCCCGAGAGGCTCGACCGGTCGTCTCCACGCAACTGGCATTCCTGCCCGGTGCCGCCGTGGACGGAGACGAAGAGCTCCGGGCGTGAACGGCGCGCTGCCAGGTGGGAGCTCGATCGCCGTGCCCGCCGAGGCGCGGCCGACCTCCGCCCGGAACGAGTTGCCCATGGCGACGAAACAGACGATGCCGAGCACCAGGGCCGTGACGCAGCCGAGGCCGTAGAGCACGCCCAACCCGCGCAGCAGGAGGGGTCTCAGGGCTGTCGCGGGCACCCGGCAACGCTAACCACCGCCCCGGCCGGATCCCGTCGAGAACCCTGCGACAAGGCCCGAAACTGACCCTTCGTTAAAGTCTCGTCCTTCTCGCCGCGCCCGGGCGTGAGCCGACGCACGATCAGGTCGACGGGGACCGCTGCCGCTCCGAACTCGTGGGCGATGCGGGCTCTGAGCCGGCGCGGATCGAGCGGCGTCGTGGAGGTGACGGTGAAGACGGTGCGCGACCCGAAGCGCGGATCGGACCGCTCGGACAGCTCCACGTCGACGACGCCGGGCAGAGCCCCGAGCCAGGTGGCCACCGCCTGAGGATCCGTGGTGACACCTCCGCTGACCCGTCGCCCGTCGGCCCTTCCCTCGACGATGACGATGCCGTCGCGGATCCTTCCACGGTCGCCCCGGAAGACTCCGCGACCGAGCATGGGGGAGCGGATCTCGAGCACCCCGTCGAGCTCGTGGACGCGGACCCCTGCCAGCGGGCGTCCCACCGCCCCGGGGTAGCGTCGCTCGTCCGGCGAGGCGACGCACACCGTGCCCGTCTCGGTCGATCCGTAGGCGTCGTAGACGGGGGCGCCGAGCCTCCGTTCGATGTCGTCGGCATCGGTGAGCCGGTCGGAGCCGCTGAGCACGAGGCCGATCTCCGACGACGGCGGGGAGGCCGCGTACTCGCGCAGGCTCAGCGGCACCCCGGTGAGCAGGTCGATTCGCCGGCACGGTGGCCTCGCCGCGACGCCGGTCCCGCACAGGAAGTGGCCGCCCACCAGCAGCGTCATCAGCATGGCCGACCAGCCGTGACCGTGGTCGACGGGGGAAAGCGATGCCACGACCGGGTGGCTCGGAAGGGGCAGCACGCCGAGGCTGGAGATGAGCTGCGCGACGGCGCGGATGCCTGGCCTGGTCCTGTGCAGCTTCGGGGTCCCGGTCGTGCCGGAGGTGAAGAAGGCCACGCCGCGGGTCGGGTTCGCGTCCTGCGCGGCCCTCAGTGCGGCGGCACCGGCCGAGTGGGGAACGACCCGCACCGGTCTCCTCGCGATGAGCCCGGCGAGGCTCCGCACGGCCACCTCGCGTTGGTCGGCGCTGTGGATGACGACGGCGCCAGGCGGGAGTCGCCTTGCCGCGGTGAGCACCGCCCTGCCGAGGGCCGAGCGGGTCAGGGTACCCCGATCATCGGTCCAGGCAGGTGAGGATGGCCGCGACGTCGCGCTGCCGAGCACGATCCTGGCCAGCGAGGTCATGGCGGGAAGGTATGACCCGCGCACCTCGTTCACGGCTGGGACCGGCGCATCGAGAAGCGGCCGATCATGCGCGAGACCGCGGTGGGCGCGGCCGCGTGCAGAACTTCGGCGAGCGGCAGCCACGGAGGAGCGATCCTGGTCGGGCGCAGTCGGATCGCCCGGGTAACCCACCCGGCAGCCTCTTCCGCGCTCATCGACCGTCGGCCTGCGAGGGTCGGCGCCGACATCGGGGTCGCGACGAGTGGGAAGGCGAGGATGGTGGTGGCGACGCCCGAGGGGGCGAGTTCGACGGCGACCGTGCGCAGCCAGGCGTCCCAGCCCGCCTTGCTCGAGACGTACGGGCCCCAGCCGGGGATCGTCAGCCGGGCGTTCGTGGTCGACGACCCGATCAGGTGACCCGACCCGCGCTCGGCCATGGCCGCGAGGAGGGGTAGCGCGTGCGCGGCGGGTCCGGTGAAGTTGGCCCCGACGCTGCGGGTGATGGAGTCAGGACGCTCGATCGTCGCCGCGACCGAGCGGGCGATGGAGATCCCGGCGTTGGCGAACACGATGTCGGGCGTGCCGACGATCTCCAGTGAGGCGATTGCGGCGGCGTGGGCAGCGTCGATGTCGCGCAGGTCGACCGGTTGAACGAGCGCCTCGCCGCCGCGGGCGTGCACGGTGGCCGCGACCTCGTCCAGCAGTCCTCGGCGTCTGGCGAGGAGGACGAAGCGGGCATCAGGCTGGGCGCTCGCCTCGACGAAGGCCCGCCCGATTCCGGACGATGCGCCGGTCACCACGACGAGCCTTCCGGCCAGGTCAACGCTCATCGGCTCACCCTATCGGTCGGACGCGGCGGGGGCGTCGATGACCGGTGGGGCCAAAGCGAAGGGCCCGACCCCGCGGTGCGGAATCGGGCCCTCGTCTGCGACTCAGGCGAGCGAGTCGATGATCTCGTTCAGCGTGGCCGAGGGTCGCATCACGGAGGCGGCCTTCGCCTCATCGGGGCGGTAGTAGCCGCCGATGTCGGCCGGGTTGCCCTGGACGCCGATCAGTTCGGCGACGATCGCCTCCTCGCCCTCGGCGAGGGCCGCTGCGATGGGCGCGAAGACCGCCGCAAGCTCGGCGTCTTCGGTCTGGGCCGCGAGCTCCTCGGCCCAGTAGCGACCGAGCCAGTAGTGGGATCCGCGGTTGTCGATGCCGCCGAGACGACGCGTCGGGGACTTGTCGTTGTCGAGGAAGGAGCCGTTTGCGCGGTCAAGCGTGCTGGCGAGGAGCGCGGCGCGCGCGTTGCCCTCAGCCTCGGCGAGGTGCTCGAACGAGGCGGCGAGCGCGAGGAACTCGCCGAGCGAGTCCCAGCGCAGGTAGTTCTCCGCGACCAGCTGCTGCACGTGCTTGGGTGCAGAGCCGCCGGCGCCAGTCTCGAACAGGCCGCCCCCGGCCATCAGCGGGACGATCGAGAGCATCTTCGCCGACGTTCCAAGCTCGAGGATCGGGAACAGGTCGGTCAGGTAGTCGCGCAGGACGTTGCCGGTCACGGAGATGGTGTTCTCGCCGCGGCGGATCCGCTCGATCGAGAGCTTCGTCGCCTCGACGGGGCTGAGGATCTGAATGTCGAGACCCTCGGTGTCATGGTCGGCGAGGTAGGCGTTGACCTTCCCGATCAGGTCGCGGTCGTGTGCGCGCTCCGGGTCGAGCCAGAACACCGTGGGCCACCCGGTGGCGCGGGCGCGGGAGACGGCGAGCTTGACCCAGTCCTGGATCGGGGCGTCCTTGGTCTGGCAGGCGCGCCAGATGTCGCCCGCGTGCACGTCGTGGCTCATCAGGACCTCGCCAGCGGCGTTGCGAACCTCGACGACGCCGTCGGCGTCCAGTTCGAAGGTCTTGTCGTGCGAGCCGTACTCCTCGGCCTTCTGCGCCATCAGGCCCACGTTCGGCACGGTGCCCATGGTGCGCGGATCGAAGGCGCCGTTGGCGATGCAGTCCTCGATCACGGCCTGGTAGACACCCGCGTAGGACGAGTCGGGGATCACGGCCAGCGTGTCGGCCTCCTCGCCGTCAGGGCCCCACATGTGGCCCGACTGGCGGATCATCGCGGGCATCGAGGCATCGACGATCACATCCGAGGGGACATGCAGGTTGGTGATGCCCTTGTCGGAGTTGACCATGGCGAGCTCCGGGCCGTCGGCCAGACCCTTCTCGAACGCCGCACGGATCTCGGCGCCGTTGGGCAGCGCGTCGAGACCGGCCAGGATCGCGCCGAGGCCGTCATTGGCGGAGAGGCCCGCCGCGGCGAGGTCGGCGCCGTAGGTCGCGAAGACGTCGGGGAAGAAGGCCTTGATCACGTGGCCGAAGATGATCGGATCGGAGACCTTCATCATGGTCGCCTTCAGATGCACCGAGAACAGCACGCCGGAGGCCTTTGCGGCTGCGATCTGCTTGGCCAGGAACGCGTCGAGGGCCGCGGCGCGCATGACGGTGGAGTCGACGACCTCGCCCTCCAGCACCTTCAGGCCGTCCTTGAGGACCTGCTCGGAGCCGTCGGCACCCGTGAAGACGATGCTGAGCACGTCGTCGGACGGCAACACGACCGACTGCTCGTTGTGGCGGAAGTCGTCGGAGTCCATCGTGGAGACCGAAGTCTTCGACTCCGGCGTCCAGGCGCCCATGCGGTGCGGGTTCTTGCGTGCGTAGTTCTTGACCGACTCGGGGGCGAGACGATCCGAGTTGCCCTCGCGCAGCACCGGGTTGACGGCGGAGCCCTTCACGCGGTCGTAGCGCGCGCGGGTCTCACGCTCGGCATCGGATGCCGGGTCCTCCGGGTAGTCGGGAAGCGCGAAGCCCTGCGCCTGCAGCTCGGCGATGGCCGCCTTGAGCTGCGGCACGGAGGCCGAGATGTTGGGCAGCTTGATGATGTTGGCCTCCGGCGTCTTCGCCAGCTCGCCGAGCTCGGTCAGGGCGTCGTCGACCCGCTGCTCCTGGGGGAGCACGTCGGGGAACTGGGCGAGGATGCGGCCGGCGAGCGAGATGTCGCGGGTCTCGACGTCGACGCCCGCCTTGCCCGCGAAGGCGCTGACGATGGGCAGCAACGAGAAGGTGGCCAGCAGGGGTGCCTCGTCGGTGAGGGTGTAGATGATCTTGCCCATGTTCGTAGGGTCTCCTCAGGGTTGGATGCGAGCCCAGCTTACCGATCCGGCGCCCGCCCGGTCGTGGTGCGCCCACGGCCCGTTCGGCGGGCCGCCTGACCGAGCAGGAGGACCGGGTCTATTCTGAGCGGACGGGTCGATAGTCGGTCAGGACACCGCCGGTTGCGACGCGTGTTCTTCGGTTGCGAACACACGCCGCGCCCATGAGCGCGGTCTTTGGAGTAACCCGACACATTGGGTAGCCTGTACCCACGAGTTAGTGACAGATTCCGCGGTAAGACCGCGAGGGACAAGGCAAGGGGGTCGACCCGATATGGGGCGCGGCCGTGCAAAGGCGAAGCAGACCAAGGTGGCTCGCGATCTTAAGTATCGCCCGGTAGACACCGATTTCGCGTCATTGGAGCGTGAGCTCCGAGGCGCAGACAGCGTCACGGACGTCGGTGAGATCCCCGATTCCTATGCCGATCTGGCTGAGGAATACGCGGACTACGACGACGCGGACTACGAAGAAGACGACGAGCGTCGCTCGTCATAGGCCTCGCCGCCCGTGACCGCCTGGGCACCCGACTCGGAGCTTGACGGCTACGAGCAGTTCACGATCGAACTGCCCGACGAGCCGACCTACGCCCTCGAGCCCGACAACAGCCTCGTCGCGACCCTCATCCGACGGGCCACTCCCACGCGTTCGCGGGCGGTGCTCTATGTCCACGGCTGGAGCGACTACTTCTTCCAGGCGCACCTCGGCGACGAGATGGACGCCCTCGGCTACGACTTCTACGCCATCGACCTGCGCAGGTACGGCAGGTCGCTGCGGCCGAAGCAGCTCGCCGGCTACATCTCGAGGCTCGACGACTACTTCGTGGAACTCGATGCCGCCGTCGAGGCGATCCGGGAGGCCGGGCACGACGAGATCGTGCTGATGGCGCACTCAACGGGTGGCTTGACGACCTCGCTCTACGTCAACGAGCGACCGGGGCAGTTCGCGGCCCTCATGCTCAACTCCCCCTGGCTCGAACTGCAGGCCAATCCGATGCTGCGGCCGACGGCCCAGCCCATGTTCAGCGCAGCGGGAGCCGTCGCCCCGACCACCGCGGTGCCCATGGCCGACAACGGGTTCTACCGGCGCTCGATCGCCGTCGACGAGGACGGGGAGTGGACCTACAACCACAACCTCAAGGGCGATCCCGCCTTCCTCGTCCGCTTCGGGTGGTTGTCCGCGATCCTGCAGGGGCACAGCCGGATCGCGGCCGGCCTGGCCATCGACTGCCCGATCCTCGTGGCCATCTCGGAGCGCACCGACTTCCGACGGGCGTGGGACGAGGCGCTGCTCAGCGCCGACACCGTCCTCGACGTCGAACGCATCGCCGAGCGCGCCGCCCGCCTCGGAAACCTCGTGGTGCTCTCGCGCATCCAGGGTGGCCTGCACGACCTCGTCCTCTCCCAGCCGGAGATCAGGAAAGTCGTCTTCGATCAGTACAGGCGCTTCCTCGGCGCCTACGCCCACTGATGACATCACCCCTGTGGACGAAGCGGTCCACGCCCGAGTGACCCGAGAGGAGGTCGAACGATGATCCCTGTCAATGCCTGCGTGCGCCAACTTCCGCGCTGCCACGAGGCGGCGTCCTCTTCGACCTGGCTGTTCGCGGAGGCGCTCGCCGTGTTGTACTGAGCCAAGCGCGGCGCAGACTCGCCGCATGTCAGCAGCGCGGTACCAGCCGTATGCGGGTTCCGCCGTGCCCGATGGCTGGGGCTCGCGTCCGACGACGCGCCATGTCTCCTCGCGGAGACGTGGCGCGTCGTCCTGACCGACGAGAGCGATCCGGACGGCTACCTCGACCGGCTCGAGGAGTTCCTCGCCGATCCCGACGATCCCGACGATCCCGCTCCCGGCACCGCTTCCGAGGAGCAAGTGTCCTTAGCTTAGTCGTCGAGGTGATCGCCCGACGGCGGGCGCAGCAGGCCGCGCTCGGCGGGCCGCCCACGTCGGCACACGCCGTCGCCTTCGACGAGCTGGCCGGGATCCGGTTGATCGGTCGGGAGGGCTTCACGTGGTGCGGCACCTGCCTCGCCGCAGAGATCGGCGACCAGCGCGACGATTCGAGACCGTGGCGCGGATACCTCGCCTACCACCAACAGGACGCGGAGACGATCCTCGAGAACCGCGGGACCTACGTCAGCTAATCGAAGAAGAATCTTCTGCTCATCGCGGGAGTCTTCGTCGTGGGTTCGTTGATCGGCGTCGGGCTGTTCGCGTTCATCTACGCCAAGGGCATCTCCCACCTGGGCAACGATCCGGCCTCCTGCGCGAACTGCCACGTCATGGAGGACCACTACGACGCCTGGCTCGCTGGCAGCCACACCAACGTCGCGACGTGCAACGACTTACACGCGCCGCACGACGACGTCGTCAGCAAGTACTACGTCAAGGCAGACAACGGGTTCTGCCACGGGCTGAAGTTCACGACCGGCTGGTACCCCGAGAACATCGAGATCCGTGATTCCAACCGTGCAGTGACGAACGAGGCCTGTCTCTACTGTCACTCTGAGTTCACCAGCGATATGCGCAGGACAGCAGGCAGCGACCAGGTCAACTGCACCCGTTGCCGCTCCGACGTCGGTCACGGGACAGGGTGAGAGACATGGCGGACCCCGGACGCCACCAGGACGCAGCCAGAAAACAGTGATTCCACGTCGGAGACTCCCGTCCCGAAGAAGAGGCGCCGCACCGTCGGCCTCGTCATCGCAGCGATCGCCCTGACGGCGGGTCGTCACGGCGGGAATCACCGCTCTGCTCGCCAACATCATCGAGCGGCCCGAAGAGGCAGGCGACTCGTTCGCGAACGTCGTCGACCTCGACGACACCATCGCCGACCCCGCCGTCTGGGGCCAGAACTTCCCGGCCCAGTACGAGTCGTACCTCCGCACGAGCGAGATGACGGCCACCGTCCACGCCGGCTCGGTACGGTGCCTTCCGGCAGTGCGCGTTGTCCGCGAATGCCGAGGCCGCAAGGCCGCCTGGATGCTGGTGCGCAGCTTCATCACCGTGCTGTTCGCGTACTTCGGCAACCACTTCTTCGGAGGCCTGCATTCCTATGCGTGAGCGGGGAAGGCCCCTGGGGATCGTCGGCCTCGTCGCGCTGGTGGCCCTCGTCCTCGTGGCCGTGTACCTGATCAAGGGGAACCCCTCTGCCGCGACGGAGGAGCCGGTGGCAGCCACGGAGGCTCCGAAGGTCGGCTCGGCGGCACCAGGGTTCAAGGCCATGGACATCGACGGCGAGCCCGCCTCGCTCGAGGACTACCGCGGCCGTCCAGTCTGGTTGCTGTTCCAGGCGACCTGGTGCTCGATCTGCCGGGCCGAGCTTCCCGATGTGGAGGAGGCCGCGGAGGACATCGACATCGTGGCCATCTATCTGCGCGAGGACCGCGGGCTGGTCACGGACTACGCCGAGCGGCTCGATCTGACGATCCGCAACGTTCCCGACCCGATCGGTGAGATCTCGCTTCGCTACCTTGCCAACTCGGTGCCCACCCACTACTTCATCGACGCCGAGGGCAACGTGGCGTCGATCCTGAAGGGCGCCGTCTCCGCGGAGGAGATCGCAGCCCAGCTCGACCTGGTCGGGGCGGGAGCTGGCGCCGAGGGCTGACTACCTGCCGTTGCGCTCCCGGTGGCGCAGCCCGGCCAGCAGCAGGGACGGCGGTGCCCGTCGCCCAGTTGGGAGATGGTGCGCTCCAGGCGACGCACGCGCGTCTTGTCCTGCTTCGCGTCGGTGACCAGGCAGATCCACTCGTTGCGGGCGAGGGGAGTGATGTCGAGCCAAGCCTCCATCGCGGCGTCGTCGCAGGCGAGGGCCGCGGCCAGATCGTCTGGGACGACGTCGTGCACGGTGCCTGCGGGGAGGGTCTCGGTCTTCATTCACCAGATTCTAGCTCCGGTCGCCTCCGCCCTCCGGTGGGAAGCGGTCCCACACGCGGTGCTGCTCCAACAGCGCGGCGAGCTTCGTGACCGCCGCGTCCGCGGCGGCGCTGACCAGGCCAGGACCCTTGTTCGGCAGCCCCGCATAGGAGAGCGCAGAGGTGGCCTCCGGAGTGGTCGCGATGGGCTTGCAGTGCCGGTACATCTCGCCCAGCAGCCTGGCCGCTCGAGGGTCGAGCTGCGGCGCGGCATCGTCCTCTGCCCGGCCCTCCACGGCCGAGTCTGCAGCAGGCGGGGGAGCATCGAGCACGAGGACGGCGTCGAACTCGATCGATGCCGCCGTGAGGAAGGTCCTGTCGACGCCCGTTCCTCCGGACGGTGCAACCACCAGCGGCACGAGTCCGGCGGCCTCGGCTGCCTGTTTCGCCTCGGGCACCCCGTCCTGCGTCGCGCCGGTCACGAGGGCCAGCTTGCGGCCGGCGACCGGCCACGTGCCGCGATGCTGCGAGAGGGCAGGGCTCGGCTCGGGGTCGCCTGGTGCGCTCCGCGGTGCGGGTGCGGGAAGCCCGAGGTTGGAGGCCACCCGTGCGCACAGGCGCTCATCGATGTCCGCCAGGCACTGCACCTGGCGTTCCCGGATCGCCTGCTCGTAGCACTTGGACAGCTCGAAGGTGTACGCCTGCACGAGATGCTCGAACTCCACCTCACTGAGCGAGCGCACGAAGAGGGTGACCTGGCTGAAGTGGTCGTCGAAGCTGCTCGAGAGCTCGCGCACCTTCTCGCCCTCGACCCGGCCCGGCACGTCGATGAAGGCGGCGCTGTCGTCGTCGGCCTCGGCCGGGTTTCCTCCGTCGAGCGAGTTCGGCCGGTATGGGGCGACGCCGCTGTGGACGGCGTCCTGATGGAAGCCGTCGCGGAACATGTCGTTGACGGGGCAGTGAGCACGGTTGATCGGCAACTGGGCGAAGTTCGGTCCACCGAGGCGCGTGATCTGGGTGTCGATGTAGGAGAAGAGCCTCACCTGGAGCAGCGGGTCGTTGGTCACATCGATACCGGGCACCAGATTGCCCGGGTTGAACATGACCTGCTCGACCTCGGCGAAGAAGTTCACCGGCCGGTGGGTGAGCGTCATGGTGCCGATGATCTCCACGGGACTGAGCTCCTCCGGGACCAGCTTGGTCGGGTCGAGCAGGTCGATGCCCTCGAAGGTCTCGTCCTCGGTGTCCGGGAAGACCTGCACGCCGAGGTCCCACATCGGGTAGGCCCCGGCGTCGATCGCGTCGTAGAGATCGCGTCGCTGGAAGTCCGGGTCCTTTCCTGCCGTGAGCTGGGTCTCCTCCCACACCTGGGAGTGCACCCCCTGCCGGGGCTTCCAGTGGAACTTCACCAGCGAGGTCTCCCCGCCCTCGTTGATCATCCGGAACGTGTGCACGCCGAAGCCCTCCATGGTCCGGAAGGAGAGCGGGATCGCCCTGTCCGACATGCTCCATGCGACGTGCGCCTGCGCCTCGGTGTGCAGCGAGACGAAGTCCCAGAACGTGTCGTGCGCGCTCTGGGCCTGGGGGATCTCGCGGTCTGGCTCCGGCTTGACGGCGTGGATGATGTCGGGGAACTTGATCCCCTCCTGGATGAAGAAGACGGGGATGTTGTTGCCCACCAGGTCGTAGTTGCCTTCGTCGGTGTAGAACTTGGTGGCGAAGCCGCGGGTGTCGCGGACCGTGTCTGCCGAGCCCCGGAAGCCGGCCACCGTGGAGAAGCGGACGAAGACAGGGGTCTCGACGCCCTTGCGGAGGAAGGAGGCTCGGGAGGGTGGACGCCCGTCCGTTCGCCACGAAGATTCCGTGGGCGCCGGCCCCTCGGGCGTGGACGACCCGCTCGGGGATCCGTTCGTGGTCGAAGTGGGTGATCTTCTCGCGGAGGTGGTGGTCCTGCAGCAGGACGGGGCCTCGCGGCCCGGCCTTCAGCGAGTGGTCCGTCGAGCGAAGCCGGGCCCCCTGCGAGGTGGTCAGGTACTCGCCCTGCTGCGCGTTGGTGGACTGCGGCGCCTCCGTCGGCGCTCCGGTCGGCCCCATCGTGGCGGGCCCGCTCTGGGAGGCCTTCGGCCCGGGTGGGGGCACGGGCTTCGTCGGCTCCTCAACAGAGGGTTTCTCAACCCCCGGGCCGGCGGGCGGGGTGAGGTCCGTGCGGGCCCCCGCTGGATCGCCTGCTGCGGGCTTGCTGTTCGTCGGCTTCTTCGTGGCCATGATCGATTCCTTTCCGTTGCCGGTCCGCGTACCGGCGGAGCCGGTTGTCTTCCCCCAGGTCGTGGTCGCCGGCTGTCCGGCGCTCGTGGTCTGCTACCCGGCCTCCGGCCCTGCGTCCGATCCGCCTCCCGATCTGCTCTTGTCGAAGAACGAGATCTTCCCGTTGGTCTCGAGGATGGCGAGCAGGACGGAGTCGAGGCTCTCGTAGCCGGACTGTCGGGCGGCGCTCAGCAGTTCGGCGGTGGTGATGCGCTGACGCTTCATCGCCAGGTGACTGATCTTCCCTTCCCGGAGCAGGATCACGGGTGACCCCTCCAGGGCGCGGCCGACTCTCGGCCACTTCGCCATGGCGAAGTTCATGACCACGGCGAGGACGACGAAGGTCGCGACTGCGAGGAGCCCGCCGGTGAGGCTCCTGTCCTCTCCCGTGATGCCCTGCTGGACGAGGTCGCCCATGGTGACGAAGACCAGCAGATCGAAGGAACTGAGCTCACCCAGGGTGCCGCGCCCGGCGGTGCGGGCGAGGAGCCAGAGCAGGATGAAGGCGATCAGGGCCCGGATGACGATGTCCATCAGGGCAGCCGCCAGGTCCGCAACGTGAACTCCTGCTCACCAGGCTCGACGGTGAGGGCGCCTGTCGCCGTCGGGGTCCAGGCGTCCGCGGCGCGACCCTCGGCGCTGATCCGCACCGTCCTGGCCCCTTCCGGGACTTCGAAGACGAGCTCGACAGCCTCAGGGGCGACCGCCCGCTCAGCGACGGGCTGCGGGGTGAAGGACAGGTCCTCGAAGAGTGCGAGATAGGAACGCTCGATCCTGAGCGTCACCTGACGGGGCAGGCCGGTCTCGTTCGTCAGGTCGAGCGCCAGCTGGATGTCCGAGCCTGCGCGGGTGGTGAGCGGGGTTTCGATGACGGCCAGGACGCCGTCGCCGTCGGCCTCAGCGCGGTGCGTCAGATCGAAGAGCCCGCTCACACCGGCGAGGACGAAGAGCAGGAAGGCGGTGAGGACGGCATCGCGCATCCAGCGCCGTCACCTTCCGTGGTTGTCGCTGACGACGTCGCTCAGGGTCGACGCAGAGGCTTCGGGGTTGCTCATGTCAGGGTGAGGTCTTCCCGCCGTTGACGTGGATGGTCGAGCCCGTGATGTAGGACGCGGCGTCCTCGGCCAGGAACACGTAGGCCCCTGCGAGTTCGGCCGGCTGTCCGGCCCTGCCGAGCCAGGTGTCGTGGCCGAACTTCGGAAGGGCCTCCATGGGCTGACCGTCGGAGGGCTGCAGCGGCGTCCAGATGGGCCCTGGGGCGACGGCATTGACCCGGATGCCCCTGGGGCCGAGCTGTTCAGCGAGCCCCTTGGTGAAGGTGTTGATGGCCGCCTTCGTCGCCGCGTAGTCGAGCAGATGACCCGACGGGTCGTACGCCTGGATGGAGGTGGTGTTGATGATCGACGCCCCAGGTTCCATCACCGCTGCGGCATCCCTCGAGAGGGTGAACATGGCGAACACGTTGACGCCGAAGGTCTGCTCCACCTGGTCGTCGGTCAGCTCTGCGATGTCGTCCACCGAGACCTGCTTGCCCGCGTTGTTGACCAGGATGTCGAGGCCTCCCATCTCCTTCACGGCATCTGCCACGAGGGAACCGCGGTACTCCTTGTCGAGCAGGTCGCCGGGGAGGTGGTGCACCATCGCTTCGTCGTCGCTGGCCGCCTGTGCGATGCGCTCGGCATCCTCCCGCTCGGAGGGGAGGTACGACATGCACACGTGCGCTCCTCCCGGGCGAACGCGATCGCCACAGCCGCCCCGATGCCCGAGTCGGCTCCGGTAATCAGTGCCCGCCTGCCCTTGAGCCGCCCAGAACCCTGGTAGGTCTGCTCTCCGTGGTCGGCGGTGGGATCGAGCTCGCTGTCGAGTCCAGGCTCCGGCTGGCGTTGCTGAGGCGGGGAGATCTTCGGGTATCTGGCGCGTGGATCGGGGGCGAGCGAGGGGTGCTGTTCATCGTGTGCCATGGTCGTCCTTCCGGCGGAGGGCGGCGCCGGGCGGCCGGTCTGCCCTGACTGCACCTGCCCCCGAATTCACCCTGCCACCGTTGCCAGGAGAGGGGGCCGGAAAGGGCAAACCGGCGGCGGCGCCACGTCGAGCCGGGCCGAAAGGAGGGGCGACTCGGGTGCCGCTGTGCGGGAGGGCAGAATTGCTCGTGGCGCCGGGCGTCGGTGCGATCGGGAATGGAGGCCTTTCATGGGGCAGATTGTCGGCGGGTACGCGTTGTTCGGGGGACTGGACGACGCCGGGCCGCTCGTCGAGGCGCTTGCCGCCTCGCCGCTGGTCGAGGGCCTCGAGGTGCCCTTCCGTGGCGGGATCATCGAGGTGCCTGAGGGCGCTCCCGCGGGCTGGCGCTATGTGATCACGATGATCCCTGAGACGATGCGCCGCGTCGGTGAGGATCCTCGGTTCGGCCTCGCCTCACCCGATGCGGACGGAAGAGCCGCGGCGCTCGACCTGCTGCGCGAGGTGCATGCGGCGGTCTCGGCGTCAGAGCTGGAGGTCGTCGCCGTCGAGGTGCACAGCGCGCCGACCCGTACCGCCGACGCCGAAGCGTTCGCCGCCTCCCTCGCCGACATCGTCTCCTGGGGCTGGGGGAGCACCGAGATCGTCGTCGAGCACTGCGATGCGTTCTCGGACGAGCACCCGGTCGAGAAGGGGTTCCTCACCCTCACCGAGGAGCTCGATGCCGCGGAGGACGCGGGCGTCGGCGTCTCGATCAACTGGGCCCGCAGCGTCATCGAGACCAGGGATGCCGCTACCGGCCTCGCCCACGTGAGCGAGGCGGCTGCACGGAGGCTCCTGCGCGGGGTGATCTTCTCCTCCGTTTCGCCGGAGGACAACGAGGTGGGCGGCGCCTGGATCGACTCCCATCTCGCCCCGGCCGGGCTCGGCATCAGCCCGCGGGGGACGCTGCTCACCGCCGAGACCATGGGGCAGTGCCTGTCCGTGGCGGGGGAGGCGTGGCGCGGCTTCAAGATCGTGCTGCCCGCAGACTTCGACGCCGAGGCGAGGGCCGCGGGTGCCCTGGAGATGGCCTCCCTCGTGGAGAGCGCGTCCCGCTAGTCAGGCCGCCTCGGGCCTCCACAGGGGCCCGAGGGGCAAAGCAAAAACCCCTGGCGAACCTGGGGTTTGTCTTTGGCGGGCCGGGGTCGAACCGGCGACCTTTCACTTTTCAGGCGAACGCTGCTAAGAGCAATCTGAGCGTGAAACATGCCGGTAAAGCTTCTGATTGTAGCCATGGTTGTAGCCATCGCCTTGGGACGAGGGTCACCTAGCCGAAGCGAGTGGGGCCCTACCTGATTGGCGCGGGACGTGCGGACTCTCGTGACCGGGGCTATGCGGAGGGTCCGTGGCAGTGAGTCTCGTAGAGGTCGCGCAGGCGCCTGGGGCGTCTGCGTGTTGGCCGGACGAAGGAGCGTTCGCAGCATGGGCAGACCACTAGCCGGTGTCCGGACGCTCGGTGCACGCGCACTCTAAGGAGTGCTGGGGCTGGGGCGGTTGGCGTGGCGGGGTGAGAGCGTCTCAGTTGTGGGGCGAGGGCATCGACCCAGGATGAGAGCGTATCGGGGTTCATCTGCGCCAGCTGTGCGACTTCTGTCCATGTGGCGCCCTAGGCTCGGGCGCTCGTGACGATGCTGTGACGTCGTTCCCGCTCTCTAGCATCGATTCGGGCTCCTTGAGGTCGAATGTGGTCAGGCATGTTGGAGCGCATCCATGCGCGCAGGGTGACGGCTGAGATGTCGATCTGTGCGGCGATCTGGGTGATCTAGAGGCCGAGGTCGGTGCCGTGGGAGATAGCTTCTCTTCGCGCCGTGGCCTGCTCCTCGGGGAGGCGCCTGTGGGCCATTGTGACTAGCTCCTTCGCCCGGTCGGCTTTGGTCTGGACGGGCTGCTGGACGCAGGTGGGCCCCCGGGCTGGGAGGACCCGGGGGCCGGTGAAGGAGCTTCGTCACCAAGGTTATCAGCGCTCTGGTAGGCGGGCGCGGAGTGGGGTAGCGTTCCAGGTTTGCCTGGCAAATGCGAGGGGCACTTGTGTCGGGTGTGGCCTGGCCGGGCAGTTGGCGAATGGCAGGCCTGCCCAGCCGTCTGCGACGGGGCTTTGCCACGTCTGTAGTAGCTTCGCTAATCTTGACTATCCGGCCGGGGCTTGGGGGCTCGGCCGGCTAGTCGCAGGCTTGGGTGCAATGGTGGACCCGCGTCAGGCGGCGAACGCTAAGAGGTTGTGTTTTGGGGAGGCCCCCGCCCTTGGGGGGCGGCGGGGACCTCCAGTGCGAGACATTACGCCATTTCGCTGAATGGAGCGGTGATCTGGTGTCGTTCACTCGATGTCAAGTACTTAAGTACTTAAGTACTATCTTCGCCCGTTGAGGGGGTTGCGCATGGGGATTGCGCGGTAGGGGAGCGAGGGTTTCAGGTGTGAGGGCAGGACGCCCTCCGGGCCATCGGGCTGCCGCTGTTGACAGTCATGCGGCGCTGCGTGGTGCGTCCAGACGAGGTCCCACTCGTTGACTGGCGCGATGTCCCGGCACCTCTCAAGGGCCGTGCGCCCACGGCACCATCGGATGGTGCGCTCGCCGGCCGCCGTCCCCGGTTCAGCCGGGTGGTAGGAGCCGATGATGGGTGTCACCTCATAGTCGTCAGGGATGCGGAACGTCCCGGCCTTGCGATCGAGGTAGAAGAGCGTGACGACCTGGTGCGAGACCGTGATGGTGTCGGCGTCCCAGTCGATCGACGACCACCTGAGCCCGAGGCACTCGGCCTGGCGCATGCCCTGTGGTAGTGCGGCCGCCCAGCGGGCGGCATCCGGGCGCGTCGAGACGACCTCCACCAAGCGCAGGGCGTCTTCTAGCGGGATGTCGGTGCGGGACTTCGTGGCGGCAAGGCAGGGGCGCTTGACGTCGAGCAGTTCGCGCCGAACGGGGCAGGCCGTCAGAGATCGCCTCGCGGATCTTGAGCTGCAGGGTTGCGGTGACCTTGGCTGCGGTGGCCCTGGCGAGCCCGGCGGCGAGGCAGGCCCTGCCCAGGGGGCGGAGATCCGGTGGCGTCAACTGGTCGAGCTTCTTGTGTCCGAGAGTCGGCACGATCCATCGGCGGACGTAGGAGGCGGTGGCTGGGTAGGGGCTGGGGCGTAGAGTCTCGCCCACGCGCTCGATGTAGGTCTCGGACCACGTCTTGATCGTCGGTGTCGCGGCGACCTACCGTCCGGCGTCGAGCCGCTTCCGCGGCGCGGAGCTTGTCCCCAGTCCTGATCCTCATCGCGGGCAGAGACGGCCACACGGCGGCGAGTGCCACGCTCCCACCATCCGGCCTCGAGGACTCTGACCCACGGCCCTTGGACTCGCGGTAGTAAAAGGTCCCCCACCGTGATGAAGCCGGTGTGACCGGTTGGGCTGGACCATGAGGCCTCCTGCTTCCAGAGTACGGCTGGTCTAGCAATTCATGCGATATCGGGGCGGCGTCGTAGGGATGCCCAGACGGCGCGGATTGGGGGTGAAATGAAGAAAACCCCTAGTCAACTAGGGGTTTTGTCTGTGGCCAGGGCCGGGGTCGAACCGGCGACCTTTCACTTTTCAGGCGAACGCTGCTACCAGCTGAGCTACCTGGCCATGGCCAAGGCGTGATGCCTGACCTAGCGACCCCGACGGGACTCGAACCCGCGACCTCCGCCGTGACAGGGCGGCGCGCTAACCAACTGCGCTACGGGGCCAATTTCTTGGCCTTGCTGGCGTTGCCAACTCGAGAACTATAGCCTGACTTCAGCCGCGCTGTCACATCGGGCAAAGTGCCTTGTCAGGAGCGGGCGTTGAACGAGCTTCCAGGCGATGGACGGCGTCGGGCGCGGCTTTTCGGCGGCCGGTCGGGCGCGTCTGGGTGGGGAGCATCGCAGTTCCGCTGGGAGCCTGCACGACCGCACCTGGAGCAGCAGAAACCCGGAGGGCGCCGATCTCGGCGCCCTCCGCGTGTGCTGTTGCATCCCCAACGGGATTCGAACCCGTGCTGCCGCCGTGAAAGGGCGGAGTCCTAGGCCGCTAGACGATGGGGACCAGGCTCGACAAGCATAGGGGAATCGCGCCCCACCGCCAAAAGACGTGGAACGCGAAAAAACGCGGGGCCCGGTGGGCCCCGCGTCCTGGCTGTTCGGTCAGCCGTGCGTGTTGATGTGCACGTGATCCTTGTGGTTGGCCGTGTCGCCGCCACGGTTGGCCATGGAGCGCCAGCCTTCCTTGGTGCGGGCGGTGGACCAGATCTTCTGATCGAAGATGATGTAGTTGATGTTGTACTGGCTGGCGTGCGCCTGGTAGTACTTCGCGATCTCCCAGCCGAGTGCCGAGTTGGTCTTGTAGCTGGGGATCATCACGTCGACCGCGCGGCCGGCAGGGTGATCGGGCGTGACGTCGCGGCGCCAACCGTACATGGTCTTGATCTGGGGGTAGCGGTTCCACACGTCCCGCACGATCGACTGGACGTTCGCGTTGGTCTGGTCAAGTCCGCTGGAGTAGCCGCGGTTCAGCGAGGTGCCGCCGCCGGTCGAGGCGCCCGAACCGGACGAGGCAGGCTTCGAGGTCGAGACGTACTTGGCAGTCACCCACTTCTTCGCGCCGTTGATCACGATCTCGGCGCGGCCGTTCTTGACCGTGCCCGTGACCTGGAGTTCGCCTCCGCGGGGGATCTCTCCGCTGTAGGACTGGCCGGTGGCTGCGGCCCAGATGTTCAGCACGGTCGTCGCGTAGCGGGTGCTGGTCTTGGGGGTGTCAGGCGTCGAAGGCGTGGTCGAGTCGCTGACGGCGGTCAGGTACTTGGCGTTGACCCAGCGGACCGCGCCCTTGTAGATGACCTGAGCCATCCCGTTCTCCTTGACCCCGGTCAGATCGAAGATCGTGCCCTTCGGGGCGTCGCCGAGATTGGTGAACTTCGACGACGAGGAAGTGCGGATCATCAGTGCCGTCGTTCCGCGGGCCTTGCTCGTGACCTTCGGCAGTGAGCTCGAGGTGGAGCCCTTCGCCGAGCTCAGGTAGCTCGTCGAGGCCCAGAGGGCCTTGCCCTTGTAGCTGATCTGCGTGTAGCCGCCGCTCACCTTCCCCGTGAGCGAGAGCGAGGCGCCCTTCTTGATCACCACGAAGACCTTGTCGCGCAGCGACGGTCCGGTGCGGAGGTTGAGGTTCGCCGTCGTGTAGGTGGTGCCACCCTGGCCAACGGTGGTGCCGTTCGACGTCTCGGACGAGGGAGCGCTGGACTTCGAGCCCTTGAGGTAGGCGCTCGCGATCCAGGCGGTCTTGCCGTTGTAGGTGACCTTCGTCCAGCCGTTGCTCGACCCGGACGAGGGCAGGGTCGTGCCCTTGTTGATCACCGTGAGTGACTTGGCGGAGGTGGCGGGCCCGGTGCGGACATGCACGCGGGTCGTCGCGGTCACGTCCCCGTCGCCTGCGTCGGCCGCCGGGCCGAGCGCAAGGGTGCCGAGTCCCTGAACCAGAACTGCGACTCCGGCCGCTGCTGCAACGCCGCGTAGGCCTCTGAGTGCTTTCTTCACGTCTCTCCTCGTCGGTGCGGTTGGCCGGACGCCCCGCTTCCCCGGGGCATCAGCCCCCGGACACGTCCGGCCACTGCGACGGACATTAAGAGGGTGTACGAGCCAGGAACAACGGAGGTTGAGAGTTTGCTGAGAAGTGACAACGCGACACGCCGAAGACGCTTCGAAAACGACAAGCGTGTGATTTCGCGGCGCTTCTTTTCGCTCTCTCTGCTCTGACAAGGGGTTATGGGGTAGCAGTCGGCTAAACGGGGGTCGGTGTGAAAGTTGAGAGGGGCCTGAATCTCTCAGGGTCAGCCGAGGTGAAGTCGAGCTTGAGGTTCGCCCTCAAGGTTGAGGTTCCAGCTTGAGGTTCCGACCCGCAGGAGGAGATCCGGCGGCGCAACGGTCAGACCCCGGGTGTAGTTTCCCCCGACTCGAACGGGGTGACCCAGGTGCGGCTCGCCGTGCTCGCCCAGTGCCTGGCGCGTCCGAGCGCCTCGACCGGGACGTAGCCCGCCTGCAGATCGGAGGGGTCGAGCTCGACGGCGCCGGTCAGCTCGGCGAGCCGGAGCCGGTCCTTCGCGCCGGCCTGGGCCGCGACGACCGGCGTCCCGAGGGCGCGACGGTTCGCCGCGAGCGTGGTCACCACCACCGGGTCGAAGCTGTCCGCCACGACGATGAGAGGCTCGTCCTCGCTCGCCCGGGCGAGGGGGGAGAACAGTTCGCGCATGGAGTCGACCCGACCGTTGACCACAAGGAGGCTCGCGTTGTCGCGGCTCGCTCCGTCGCTGAGCGTTGCGAAGTCGCGGTGCGCATGCCCGAACGAGAACCCCTCGCCGCGATGAGGCACGCTGCCCTGAGCGCCACGGTGGGGGTCGGGAAGCTCATCGATCTCGTCCTGCGTGATGTAGGCGGGGACGTGCCGGTCGACGTCGTCGTTGTGCCGCAGCGGAGCGGGCTCTCCGGCGCCGGCGAGCTGCCTGCGGGCCCGGCGGTCGGCGAGCAGCGCGGCGGCCAGCAGCACGACGCCGATCGCCACCACGATGAAGAACCACATCCACGGACCCATGGTCTCAAGCGTGCCAGACGCCCGGGGGCTGCAGACCATGGCGGAAATGCCGGTCGTTGTTCGGGCCAGTCACGCACGGCCCACAGTGACGGCGCCAGCTCCCAAGGTCACTGCAACGGTGCCAGGACCAGAAGTGAGCGTGACTGCTGCCCCAACCCTCGGGAAGCTCGAAGCGGTCGCGCGGTCGGCACAATCGAGTGACACCGACATCCGCCCCCTGGCCGACACCTTCAATGAGGAAGCACCAAAGTCGGTCTACTGCCCGAACTGCAAGGCGGTGCGCAGCGCCGGGGCCGATCCGATCAGGATCGGCCAGCCGGGATATGGCAGCCACCTAGACCGTGACGACGACGGCGCCGGCTGTGAATGACGTCCAGTATCAGTCCTTGTGGAGCAGTTCGTCGGTGACGCGGCGCCCGTCCTGGTCGGGGTTGATCCAGTCGGTCAGGTCGAAGCCCTGCCGCTCGGCCTCGGCGCGGTACTCGTCGACGATGCTGGCCGGCACGTCGGGCTGCCTGGCGAGGAGCCACAGGTTCTTGCGGTCGGGAGTGCCGACCAGAGCGACCGTGTACTCAGGGTCCAGCTTCAGCACCCAGTAGTCGCCCTCGGTGAACGGGATCCAGCGGAGGAACTCGGGCAGGAAAGAGACCTTGAGCCGGCCGGGCACGTCACCGACGGGCTTCGCGCGGCCGATCGACTGGGTGGGCTTTCCCGCATTGTCGAAGCAGCGGTTGTCGACGCGGACGTCGCCGTCGTCCTGCAGCGAGTACTCGGCAGTGATGTGGGTCGCGTGGGCGTCCTCCCACTTCAGCGGAAGTCGCCCGATCTCGTACCAGAGGCCGAGGTAGCGCTCGAGATCGAACTCGGAAACGGAACGGACGTGTGTATCGGTTGCCATGGAATGACCTCCCAGTCATCGATCGGGTGTCGTTCCAGTCTTGCAGGCGCCTGACGACGCCCGAGGCGTCCCGGGTAACGGGCATCGCGGACGCGGACCCGGAGTCCGCGACCAGCCGGGCGGGACGCTAAACTACCGACCGCCCCTATAGCTCAGTCGGTAGAGCAGTGGACTTTTAATCCATGGGTCGCGGGTTCGAGCCCCGCTGGGGGCACTGTGTGCGCCGCCCCCGGGGCTGATCTCGCCGAGCATCATGTTGAGCATCGGCAGCATCCCGCCGAGCGAGGTGTGCGAGTCGTGCATCGAGTTGAGGGCGCCGGTCGAGGTGCCGGTCCCGACGGTGGCGAACAGAGCGGACGCGACGATGCCGAAGCGCATCTCCTTGCCCTCGAAGGCGCCGCCTGCCAGGGCTGGAGCGGCGTCGCGTGCGGCGGACTCGAGCCAGACGAGGGCGGAGTAGGAGGCCGTGAACAGGATCGTCATCACGGCGAGGACCGCATGTCCCTGCCGGGTGTCTGCGACCAGCAGGCCGTAGGTGCGGGTCAGGGAGACGGGGATCAGCAGCATCAGGAACAGTTCGAGGTAGTTCGTCACTGCCGACGGGTTCTCGAACGGGTGCGCGGAATTGGTGTTGAAGAATCCGCCACCGTTGGTGCCGAGCAGCTTGATCACCTCCTGTGAGGCGACGGGTCCCCCCGGGGATCGACTGCCGGCCACCGGCAAGGGTGGTGGCCTGCATCGCCGCGTCGAGGTTCTGGACGACGCCTCCGAGCATCAACACCACGGCCCCGACCACGGAGATGGGCAGGAGCACGCGAAGCAGCCCGCGGACCAGGTCCACCCAGAAGTTGCCGACCAGACCAGTGGAGCGGGCGGCGAGGCCACGGATCAGCGCGACCGCGACGCCCATGCCGACGGCGGCGGAGGTGAAGTTCTGGACCGTGAGGCCTGTCATCTGCACCAGGTGGCCCATGGTCAGCTCACCCGAGTAGGACTGCCAGTTCGTGTTGCCTACGAAGGAGGCCGCCGTGTTGAAGGAAAGGTCGGGGGAGACGGCCCCGTGGCCGAGGGCCAGCGGCAGCCAGTGCTGCACCCGCTGCAGCGTGTAGAGGATCAGCAGGTCGACGGCGGAGAAGGCGAGCACGCCTCCGAGGTAGGAGCGCCACTTCTGTGCCTGGTCGGGGTCGACCCTCAGCCAGCGGTAGGCGAGTCGCTCGGTCCGCCAGTGGCGCCCGGAGGAGTAGACCCAGGCGAGATAGCGCCCCATCGGCCGGTCCACGAGGGCGAGGGGGACGATCACGCACAGCAGCGTCAGCGCCGCGATCGCGGCGGTCACGAGAACCGCTCCGGGCGGACGAGGGCAATCAGCAGATAGCAGACACCGGCAAGCGAGGATGACGGCGAGCAGGTCGAAGAGGCTCACAGCCGTTCTGCCCCCTTGCCGAGCAGAGCCACGGCGACGAAGAGGCCGATGACGAGGAGGACGTAGATCACGTCGAGCATTTCGAGCTCCTGGGGTTTTCGAGGCGCCCGGCGGGTACGACACCAAGACCACTCCCGTCCGGTCTGGGGGGGAAGCGTCCTAACGGCTTCCATACGCCCTGCGCTCCAGCGCTCACGCTCCGCCGACGCCATCGGGTGAACGCCGAGCCAACTTTTGGCAGTAGTTGGCTGCCGTTACGTGTGATCGTGGGACCCGCGACCTACGGTGAAATCACGTACACAAGGCACTCGCCCAGGCCGATAAGGAGAACCTGCCATGCCGAACTTCCTCGCCATCGTGACCTTCCCTGACGATGCGGAGGCCTTCAAGGCCCTCTCAGACCTCAAGTCCTCGCCCGTCTCCGCGGTCGTGACCGCCTCCGCGCTGGTCCAGCGCGACGCCGACGGTCGCGTCTCGATCCCGGAGGGCGGCGACGAGTACGCGGGTGACGGCTACCTCGGTGGCTCGCTGATCGGGATCCTCGTCGGTGCACTCGGCGGCCCCCTCGGCATGCTGCTCGGATGGGGCGCGGGAGGCCTGATCGGCGGCCTTTCCGACGCTGATCGCGCCGCCGACCAGGGCTCGGTGCTCGCCAGCGCCGCGTCGAGCATTCCGCCGGGTCACAACGCGCTCGTGCTGCAGACCTCCGAGGCTGAGACCGCCTCGCTCGACCACTTCGTCTCGGACCACGGGGGCACCGTCACCCGGCTCCCGCTGGAACAGGTGCTCGCGGAGCTTGAGGCGCAGCAGGAAGCCGCCGAGGCCGCCCGCGACGCGGCCAAGCAGGCCCTGCGCGAGGAGCGCAAGCAGGAGCGCCACGAGAAGTGGGACGAGCGCATCTCGGCGCTCAAGGCCAAGTTCACCAAGTAGGCATCGGCGTCAGAGGGTGGGCGCGCCCGCCTGCGCGACCATCTCCTCGACGTGGATCCGCGTCGTCGGGAACAGGGGCACCTCGACGTGTTCCTGCCCGACCAGCAGCTCGATCTCAGTACAGCCGAGGATCACGCCATGGGCGCCGCGCTCGACGAGCCGCCCGATGATCGCGAGGTAGGCCTCCCGCGAGTCGTCGCGGACGATGCCGCGGACGAGCTCGTCGTAGATCACCCGGTGCACGACCGCGCGCTCTCCGGCCTCGGGGATGACGACCTCGAGACCGTGGCCGGCGATCCGGTCGCGGTAGAACTCCTGCTCCATGGTGAAAGCCGTGCCGAGCAGGCCGACCCGGTCTAGGCCTTCGCGGCGGACGGCCGCCGCGGTCGCGTCGGCGAGGTGGAGGACCGGCACGCTCACAGCCTCCGCGATTCGGTCGTAGACCTTGTGCATCGTGTTGGTGCAGATGACGAGCAGTTCGGCGCCGGCTGCTTCCAGGGCGGCCGCCCGGCCCGCGAGCAGGCGGCCTGCGCCGTCCCAGTCTCCCTCGACCTGCATCGCCTCGATCTCGGCGAAGTCCACCGAGTCGATCAGCAGGGGTGCCGAATGCAGCCCGCCGAGCCGCTCACGAACCAGTTCGTTGGCGATCCGGTAGTACTGGGCGGTCGACTCCCAGCTCATGCCGCCGAGCATTCCGATCCGTCGCATTGTTCCTCCAAGGCTGTGTCGGTTCACGCGCTGCAGAGCCGGACGAGGCGGGCGCGGACGAACTCCGTCCAGGACGGCGCGCCTTCCGGTGGCTCAAGCTCGCCCGCGACCGTGAGGCTCAGGCTGAGCATCCCATGAGCCATGGCAAGTCGGTCGATGCCGCCCGTGCGGCGGACCAGTTCCTCGACGAGCCTGGCCCGTTGGGCGGGATCGAGGCCGAGGGTGGCGAGGTCCTGAAGGAAGAGCAGGCGGTAGCTTCCCGGGTTCGTCTCCGCCCAGGCGGCGAGGGCGAGCGTCGGCTCGTCTCCTTGGTCGACGGCGCTGAGGAGATCGTCGGCGAGGTTGTCGTAGAGGCTGCCGAGCAGGGCGGGCACGCTGCCGAAGTGGCTGTAGATGCACATCGTCGTGCGCCCCGCCTCGGTGGCGATCTTTCTCGCCGAGAGAGCCTGTGCGCCGTCGCGTTCCAGCAGTGACAACGCCCCGGTCCTCAGCCGGTTCTCGATCTCTTCGCTCTTGCTCTTGGCCATGGGATGAAGTATAACAGTCGTTATGAATAACACTCGTTATATGCCATTGCAGTCGTCCACCGTCGTCCGGAACCTCATGGTCGCCGTCGCGATAGCGTCAGCCCTCGTGCTCACGATCAACGGCCTGCGCCTCGCAGGAGTCCTGCCTGACCTGACGGTCCTCCGCCTGCTCGCGCCGCTCGGCTCGGGCTTCGGCGTGCTCGCCCTGACCGGGGTGCTGTGGAGCGTCCGGGCAGGCAGCGGGAGAGCGGCCGCCTGGATCGCCGCGACCGGGCTCGCCGCGGTGCTCGCGACCTCATTCCTGGTCGTCGTCGAGGTCGTCACCCACTACGTGCTCGCACGGGTCGGCGACGCGCAGAGGGCCGAACTGCTCGCCGGGCCGGTCGGCGGGTTCTTCGCCGTGGCCGGCTTCTTCTTCCTCGCGGGGATGCTGTCATTCGGTGCGGCGCTGCTCGCCGGCCGGGCGGCTCCCCTCCTGCCGGTGAGTCTGCTCGCCATCGGGGCGCTACTGATCGGGCTGCGGGTCTTCCTGCCACCGATCCTAGCCGTCGTCGGCGTGATCGTGCTCGGGATCGGGATCGCCCTGCTCGCGGTCTCGGTCGCCAGGAGGGTCGAGGGACGCGAGTCGGTCGCCCCGTGACCCGTGGCGATCAGGCGGTGAGCCAGGGCGGGTCGAGCGCGACGGGCGTCGCCCGGGGCTCCCAGGTGCGCCACCACTCCTCGGCGCCAGGGGGGAGGGGCACGTCCCGTGCCGAGCGGACAGCGTCGCGCAGTTCCGTCTTCGCGGAGCGGAGTGCGCGAAGGCGTCGCTTGTCTGGCTCCTCGGTCGAGAGGTAGTCCTGTTCGGCCTGGAGCGCGCGGAGCCGGGCCTCGATGATGCGGCGGTGCCTCGCCTCGGCCGCCTGATCGAGGTGGAGATGCTGTTCGGCGGCCCGGAGCCAGCCGTAGGCCTCGTTGATGGCGATCAGGGCCGGGTCCACCGTCATCGCGTCGTGCACGCTGAGCTCGGGGTAGATCACGATGGATCCCGCCGAGTGCGCGTAGGCGAGCTCGTCGCGCCCGGCCTCGTCGATCAGGATCTCCGTCGAGCGCATTACGATGCTGAAGAGATCGGCGTCTGCCATCGACCCGCGGCGGTGCACGCCGGAGGACTGGGAGCTGACCACGTAGTTGCGGACCGCGCCGAGGTGACCGATGGCGAGCGCGGCGGGCAGGTTCTCGCGGACGCCGCCGTCGACATAGGTCTCGTTGCCGATCGGCACCGGCCTGAACACCGCAGGGATGGCGCACGAGGCAAGCACGCCGATGGTGAGATCGTGCAGGCCTCCGGGCAGGGGCTCGTTGTTGCGGTTGACGAAGCTGCCGCGCTCGGTCATGAAGCGCAACTCCCCGGACTCGAGCGCCACCATCGCGATCCGCAGCGTCGCGCCAGAGGCCGCGACGCGGGCCGGGAAGAAGGTCTCCTCGCGCAGCAGTTCCAGCAGCACCGGGCCCGGGCGGTACATCGACTTGCTTGCATCGAGGCCGTGCGCGATCGCGTTGAGGTCGCTGCCGATCCTCGGCAGGCGGCCAAGGTGTGAGGCGATCGATGAGAGGGCGGCGAGGGACCACTCGGAACGCACGGGCTCGTCGGAGTCAGGAGTCAGGGCCAGTTCAAGCGGTGTGGGCTGTGGCGGGAGCTCCGGGGTCGGAGGGCTCGCCGGGCTCTGTCGGAGGAAGGGCAGCAGCGGCGCGCGTTGGGGTCTCGGCGGGGCTGGCCGCGGGTCGGTGCGCAGAGGTTTGACGAGCTCGAGCAACTGCGGGCCCTCCGTCGCGAGCCGCTCGTACCAGGGGCGGGGGGTGAACATGTCGTTCGGCTCGGTCATCGCGTCCCAGATCTCGCGGAGCCTGCGCAGGTACTCCTGCTGGACGTCCCGGTCGGCGCTCTGGGCGAGCGTCGAGGCGAGAATGGACCCGGCCGAGGCCCCGACGAAGATCGTCGGGGTGAACTGTTCATCGTGGCGGTACAGGTAATCCAGTGCCCCGAGCTGGAAACTCGCGCGCGAACCGCCGCCGGACAGGACGCACGAGACGACCTCCGGGCGTGGGTTGAGCGAGAAGAACGGAAGTCCGAACCACCCCTTGCCTGCCATGCCGTCAGCCTAGCGAGGCGGTGGGACGATCCGCCTGCGACCGGGGGACCCCGTCTGCTGCACCCAGGTGGCACGCGGGGCATGTCGGCGGCGATGGGTAGCCTGAGCGCATGACGATCGACGTGCAGGACCTGTTGGAGGACGGCTACATCGAGGGGGTCGACGAGTCACGGGTCTCCTTCAGCGGGCCCGAACGGCACGGTCTGCGGATCCTCGACAGCCGGTTCACCGACGCCGACCTCAGCGGGGCGAAGCTGATCGGCTGCAGGCTGGCCGACGTCGAGCTCCGTTCCGCCCACGCCACCGACCTGTCGCTCGCGAAGTCGTCGCTCCAAGACGTGGAGATCGTCGAGTCCCGGATCGGGGCCGTGCAGGCCTTCGGCGGCACATGGACCCGGGTGCGGATCGTCGGTGGGAAGATCGACTACCTCAACCTGCGCGGCACGACGATCAACCGGCTCGAGATCGACAAGGCCGTCATCGGCGACCTCGATCTGTCGGAGGCCAAGGTCGAGGTGCTGAACTTCATCGACACGACGATCGGCAAGGTCACGCTGACCAGTTCCCGCACCCGGCGGATCGATCTGCGGGGAGCCCGGGTGCAGGGCCTCGAGTCGAACCCGGAGGGGCTGAAGGGCGTCACCCTCGGCTCTGACCAGGTGACGGAGCTGGCCCCCGTGCTCGCCGACATCCTCGGGATCAAGGTCGTCTGAGCGAGGGTTCGCAACCAGGGGCGGTTGGCGGATCAGGCCTCGCTCACATCAGCTCGAGCAGGTCGGCCGGCCTTGCAGGGGCCGAGGCCGTTGTGCCCGCCACGTTGCCCACGATGCCGCGGTGCAGCGCAGCCTCGTGGACCGACTTGAGGAGGGCATCCTCGGGGCTGACGCCCTCGGCCTCGGCGATCTCGCGCAGCATCTTGTCGTCTTGGGGTGAGAGCCGCACTGTGATGTCCATGTGCCACGGTAACCGAATCCGTCGCCGGACGTGCGAGGGCCGCGACACCGCTGACGGTGACGCGGCCCCTCCACGGTGGTGACCCGGCGGCTGGATCAGCTCAGCGCCGTGTCGAGGGCCTTCCAGTCGATGCCTGCCGGGGCGGCGGCAAGGAGCGAGGCGAGCAGCCCCTGGCGGGCGGCGCGCACGGCCGGATCCTCCGCGTTGACCAGGATCTCCTCGAAGAACTCCTCGGCGGCCGCAACCGGCGGATCGGTCAGCTCGACCACGTCGGCCATCGAGCGCGATGCCGTGTCTGCCGGCATCTTCTCGATCGCGTCGGCGAGGGCAAGCTCCGCAGGCTCGGTGAGCTTCGAGCGGTCGTAGGTCGGCTTGACCTTTCCGGGGAGGATGCGCGAGATGCGCACGAGGGCCTCGACGAGGTCGTCGAGCCGCTCGTCCTCGAGCTCCGAGAGCTCGCGGAGCAGCCGCGACGCGCGCCCGGGGGCGTTGGCCGCAGGAAGGATCGCGTTGACCAGGTCGGCGGAGGTGCCCTCGTCGCGCAGCAGCTGCGCGAAGCGGCCGATGGTGAACTCGAGCGCCGCGTCGACGGCGTCGGGGGCCACCTCGACACCCTGCTCGGCCAGGCGGGCGACGGCGTCCTCGAGGCCGGCCCGGATGGTCAGCTTCTCCAGCGGCGTGCCAGCCGACTCGCGCAGGATCCGGACCACGCCGAGGGCGGCGCGGCGCAGCCCGAACGGGTCGGAGGAGCCGGTCGGCTTCGCCCCGAGCGCGAACATGGCAGCGAGCAGGTCGAACCGGTCGGCAAGCGCCAGCAGCGCGCCGGGGGTGGACGCCGGCACGGGATCGGCGGAGGTGTGGGGCTGCTCCATCTCGTAGAGCGCCTCGGCCACCTCTGCGGTCTCGCCCTTGCGGACGGCGTACTCGCGGGCGATGAAACCGGCGAGCGAGCTCATCTCGACCACCATCTGCGTGGCGAGGTCGAACTTGGCGAGCTGCCCGGCGCGGGTCAGCGTCTCGCGCTCGGAGCCTTCGAGCTTGACGCGGGCGGCGAGCCTTCCCGCGACGTCGGCGATGCGTCGGGCACGCAGGCCGACCGACCCGAGGCGGTCCTCGAAGGTCAGCGCGTCGAGTCCGGGGACGAAGCCGTCGACGTTCTCGGCGGCGAGGTCGGCGTTCCAGAAGAACAGCGCGTCCTCGTAGCGGGCCCGGATGACCGACTCGTTGCCAGCGCGCACGGTGTCGTCGTCGCAGAGGCCGTTGGCCATGGTGACGAAGTGCGGCGCCAGCTTTCCGTCGCGGTAGACGGGCAGGTAGCGCTGATGCTTGCGCATGACGGTGGTGAGGATGCGCTCGGGCAGGTCGAGGTAGCGCTCGTCGAAGTGGCCGAGCACGCCGTGGGGCTCCTCGACCAGGTTGGTGATCTCGTCAACCAGGGCCGACTCGCCTTCCAGGTCAACGGTTCCGCCGACGGTCGCAGCGAGCGCGGTGGCCTGCTCGCCGACCGAGGCGCGGCGGGCGTCGCTGGCCAGGATGATCCGGCCCTCGGTGATCGTAGGCAGCAGGTCGTCGGCAGAGGCGATCTCGACGGTGCCGACGCGGGCGCCGTCGGAGCGCCTCCCGTCGATGTCGCCCGCGACCGGACGCTCAAGGACGGTCGTGCGGCCGGCGCTCAGGTCGGAGATGACGGCTGGCACCACGGCGCCGCCCCAGAGGGCGACAAGCCAGCGGATGGCGCGGGAGAACGACAGCTTTGGGTCGCTCCAGCGCATGTTCTTCTCGGCGCGCAGCCCGCTGACGACGTCGGCGACGATCTCGCTCATCACGTCGAGAACGCCTCGGCCCTCGACGGAGACCTTGACGGCCGCGTGCTCGTTGCCGCCGATCTCGGCCTTGACGACCTGGTCGGCCGTGACGCCCTGGCCGCGCATGAAGCCCTCGAGCGGCTTGGTCGGGTTGCCCGCCGCGTCGAATGCCGCCGACCACTTCGGACCCTTGCGCAGCTGCTCGGCGTCCGGCTCGGCCGCGGCGAGGCCCTCGACGATCGCGACGATGCGCCGCGGCGTGCCGTCGACGGTGATCGTCCCGTGCTCGAGGCGGGTCGCGGCCAGCTTCGAGGTCAGCGCCTCACGGACGGCCTCGATGGTCTGGGGGACCACATGCGGGGGCAGTTCCTCGACGCCGATCTCCAGCGCGAAGGTCTGCGGCGCGGTGCCGAGGCTCGCCGGATCGGTCTGCTCCGGGGCGACGGGGCCCGTCGAGGACTGCTCACGGGTCAGGGGGAAGCCGAGTTCCTCGCGGCGCTCGATCCACAGGGCTGCGGTGTCGCGCATCAGGCGACGCATGGTCGCGAACGCCTTCGCGCGCTCCGTCGTCGAGATGGCGCCGCGCGCGTCGAGCACGTTGAACGCGTGGCTCGACTTGAGGATGTAGGAGTGCGCGGGCACTGGGAGGCGGGCCTCCACCATGCGGGTCGCCTCGCCGACGTAGGTCTCGTAGAGCGCGCGGTTGGCCTCGACGTCCGCGTCGTCGAGGTAGTAGCGGCTCATCTCGTATTCCTGCTGGCCGAAGGCCTCGCCGTAGGTGACGGGGCGCCCGTCCGCGGCGGTCGCGTAGACGATGTCCTTGAAGTGGGTCACGCCCTGCTGTGCCATGAGGATGCGCTCGACGCCGTAGGTCAGCTCGACCGGGATCGGGTCGAGGTTCTGGCCGCCGACCTGCTGGAAGTAGGTGAACTGCGTGATCTCCATGCCGTCGAGCCACACCTCCCAGCCGAGGCCCCACGCGCCGATCGCAGGCTGCTGCCAGTTGTCCTCGACGAAGCGCACGTCGTGCTTCGACAGGTCGATACCGAGGGCCTCGAGCGAGCCGAGGTACAGCTCCTGCGGGTCGCCTGGCTCCGGCTTGAGGATCACCTGGAACTGGGTGTGCGTCTGGAGCCGGTTGGGGTTCTCGCCGTAGCGGGAGTCATCCGGGCGCACGGAGGGCTCGACGTAGGCGACGTCCCACGGCTCGGGTCCGAGCACGCGCAGGACGGTGGCCGGGTTCATGGTTCCGGCACCGACCTCCGTGTTGAACGGCTGCCACGTGAGGCAGCCCTTCGAGGTCCAGTAGTCGGAGAGTCGGCGTAGGGCGTCTTGCATCGTCAGCACCCGAGCAGATTACCTACTTCCGCCGCGCAACGCTCAACCGGTGTGTGCCATGCTGGCTGGCAGACGACCCACAACCCGCAAAGGAGCATCGTGAAGGTTCTGGTCCCCAAGGCCTACAAGGGCAGGCTGCCGAAGATCGACGACGCGGAGATCGTCATCATCGACGGCTCGCAACCCGTCGCGGACGAGCATCTCGACGCGGAGGTGCTGGTCGCGTGGGGCCAGCCGAACGAGGTCCTCAAGGACTCGGCGCAGCGCCTGACCAGGCTCCGGCTCGTCCAGGCCTTCCTGGCAGGCCCCGATCCTGTCGTCGCGGCTGGCTTCGACCCAGAGGTCCCCATCGCGAGCGGGGTCGGCCTGCACGACGGGCCCGTGGCGGAGCACGCGCTCGGCATGATCCTCGCGCTGCTGCGCAACTTCCCGCTCGCCGTGCAGAACGCGGTCCGCCACGTCTGGGCGGTCGGCCATGACGGCGCGATGAAGCTCCGCGCCAACGACGGGCGTGTCACGACGCTCGCCGGGGCCAACGTGACGATCTGGGGCTACGGGTCGATCGGCTCGACGCTCGCGCCGCTCGTGCGCGCGCTCGGGGCCGACGTCACGGGCGTCGCGCGCACCGCGGGTGAGCGCGACGGGGTGCGGGTGGTCGACGACTCGGGCCTGGCCGACGTGCTCGCCGAGACCGACGTGCTGGTGATGATCCTGCCGAACCATCCGTCGACGGCCAACGCGATGGACGCGGAGCGGTTCGCGCAGCTGAAGGAGGGCGCCGTCCTCGTCAACGTTGGGCGGGGGAGCACCGTCGAAGAGGAGGCCCTCGTCGAGGCGCTGGAGTCGGGCAGGCTCGCCGGAGCGGCGCTCGACGTGACGGCTACGGAGCCGCTGCCCGCCGAGTCACCGCTGTGGGACCAGCCGACGCTGCTGATCACCCCGCACGTCGCCGGCGGCCGCCCGCAGCACGCCGACGAGCTGCTCGCCCACAACATCGAGGCCGTCCGCACAGGGGGAGTGGTGCGCAACCTGGTCCGCCGCTGAGGCGGTGGTCGCTGTCGCCTTGAGCACTTTTCCGGCTCTTGTTACCGATGTGTGGGTCGGGGGTGAGGGACACGCCGCTTCTGGCTAGGTTCTTGTTTTTCTAAGAACAGGACCTGAAAGCGAGAAGCGGCGTGCTTGGTTCCAGGGTATGTGCCCGGCTGGTTGGTGTCGAGAACACGGTCGTCGAAGCGATGGACTTCGATGAGGTATCGGGAGATCTGGTGGTGCGGGTCAGGCCGTTCAAGCGGTGCATGAACCGGTGCGGGATATGCGGGAGCCGGAGCCCTCGGTTCGACAGGGGCCGGGGACGTCGTCTTAGTCGTCATCGACACCCAGAACCCCTTCTACGGTTCCATCGCGCTCGAGGCTGAGGAGGTCGCCGAAGCGCACGGCCTCGGGCTCTTCGTGGCCAACAGCCACCTCCGCGATGGCAAAGAGGAGTACTACCTCTCCCAATTCGAGCAGCAGCGGGTGCGCGGCGTGCTCGTCACCCCGAGTGGCGCGGACCTAGATCAACATCGCGCGACGGCGCACCGCGGAACCCCCGTGGTATTGGTCGACTCCGTCGATCCGGAGGAGGGCTTCTGCACGATCGTCGTCGACGACCACTACGGCGGCTATCTCGCCGTAGATCACCTCATCGGCCTGGGGCGCACGAGAATACTCGTCGTCGGAGGGCCGCCCCATTTCCGCCAGGTGGGCCGTCGGCACGCCGGAGCCTTGGCTGCCGCCGAGGGGAGGGGAGTGGAGTTGGCCTATCTGGAGGCCCCGGACATGACGATCCTCGCCGGGCGCGCCATTGGCGAGCAGATCCTGCGCACGATGTCTCCGATCCCAGACGCGATCTTCGCGATGAACGACCTGCTCGCGACCGGGCTGTTGCAGGCGCTGGTGATGAACAGGGGTGTGCGGGTCCCCGAGAACATCGCGCTCATCGGCTATGACGACATTGATTTCTGCGCCAACGCAATCGTGCCGATCTCCTCGGTGCGCCAGCCGAGCGCGGAACTCGGGCGGCGCGCCGTCGAACTGTTGGAGGCTGAGATCGACGACGGCCGAACACATGAACACGTCTCGGTGGTGTTGAAGCCGGTGCTCGTGGTGCGGCAGTCGACGGCGGGAACTGCCGCAACCCAGGGCTGACCATTCACGCCGGGGGCGCATGCTAGGCTCCGTGAAACGATTCAGTGAGGAGTTGTGATGTCGCGGATCCTTGCGGCCGTGGACCTCGGTGCCTCGAGCGGGCGGGTCATCGCTGGTGTGCTGACCGACGGTCGCTTCGACCTGCGCGAGACCGTGCGCTTCCCCAATCGCCCTTACCGCCTGCCAACCCCCCAGGGGGATCGCCTGCACTGGGGCGTGTTGGGCATGTGGGGCTCGATTCTCGAGGGCCTGCGGACCGCGGCCCGCGACCTAGGTCCGATCGAGAGCATCGGCATCGACACCTGGGCCGTCGACTATGGGCTGCTCGACGCCAACGGCGAACTGATCGGCAACCCGGCCAGCTACCGGTGCGCACGCACCCGCCCGGAGCAGTTCTTCGAGGCGATGCCCGTCGAGGAACTGTTCGAGCTCGTCGGCCTCCAAATCCAGCCCTTCAACACGGTCTTCCAACTCGCCGTCGAATCTCAGGAGCGACTTCAGATCGCGCAGCGCATCCTGCTCATGCCCGACCTGCTGGGCTACTGGCTCACCGGCCGTCCGGTGGCCGAGGTGACCAACGCCTCCACCACCGGTCTGCTCGACCCGGTGACTCGCCGCTGGCAGCCGACGGTGCTCGACGTCGTGGGGTGCCAGTTCGCTCGCCCCATCGAGCATCTGTTGCCGGAACTGGTCGAGCCAGGAACGGTCGTCGGCCCCGTCATCGCCCCGGACCTGGACTTGCACAACGCGGCGGGGGAGCCGACGCAATTGGTCGCGGTCGGCACCCACGACACGGCGTCGGCCATCGTCGCAGTTCCCGCCGAGCGCGACGACTTCGCGTACATCTCCTGCGGCACGTGGTCGCTGGTCGGCTTGGAACTCCCGGAACCGGTGCTCACGCCCGCCGCCAGAGAGGCGAACCTCACCAATGAACTGGGCGTGGACGGAACGGTTCGCTTCCTCAAGAACGTCATGGGACTTTGGGTGTTCAACGAGTGCCTGGCCACGTGGCGCAACGCGGGCCATGAGCTCGCCGTCGCCGATCTCGTCGCGGCCGCTGCAGCCGCCGAGCCGCTGCGGACCATCGTCGACATTAACGACGCAGCGTTCTTCCCGCCGGGGGACATGCCGGGGCGGATCGCCGAGTGCGCCACCCGCACGGGGCAGCCGGCGCCCCGCAACGAGGCTGAGACGGCGCGCTGCGTTTTCGACTCGCTCGCTCTGGCCTATCGCCAGGCCGTGCGTCAGGTGGCGGATGTGGCCGGTCGCGACGTCGGTGTCGTGCACATGCTGGGTGGCGGCATCCAGAACCGGCTCCTGTGCCAACTCACCGCAGATGCCACTGGCCTGCCCGTTGTTGCCGGCCCCGTGGAGGGGACGGCTCTGGGCAACCTCGTGGTCCAAGCTCGTGCGGTCGGCCTGCTCGATGGCGGCCTGAGTGAACTGCGCCAGGTGGTGCGGGCGTCGTCGCACCTGGTCAACTACACCCCCGGCCCGACGGACGGATGCTGGGACGCGGCCGAACGGCGAGTGTGGGGCTGATCCTCATGACCCGGCCGAGACCTGCTGGCGGTAGGACTCCGCTTCCCAGGTCTCGATGAAGTGACGCTCGCGTTCGTTCAGGACGCGCGAACCGCCGAGCCTGTCGGCGTCGCGACCGACGACCAACGCGTCGAGGAACGTGCCCAGCGCGATCGTCGCGGCCTTGTCGGTGTCGCCGACCGACGCGACGCACTGGCCCGGCGCCACTGCAGTGATGGGCTGACGCCCGTGCTCGGCCTCGTAGCTCGCGACGGCCGCCTCGACGTCGTCGATCCCCTCCAGGATCACTGGGAAGGAGCCGGCGTAGACGATCTGGTCGGGGATGAGGGGGCCCCGGCTGACCGCGGCGGCGCTGAGGCTGGACGCGGACCGAACGACGTCGTCATTCGACCACGCGATGGCGTCGCGCCCGGCGGCTACCCGGAACGCCTCCGCGACGCTGGCTCCGTCGTCGGCGCGCTGCGGCACCACGGGGGCCGGGGTCTCGTCGATGGCCGCTTGGATGGTGGCCGAGAGCCAGGTGATGCGTTGCGCTACCTCGTCGCGGTTGTTGCCGGAGACGATGATTCCGTGGTTGCCCATCAGCGTGATCGCGGGGGCAGGGTGTCCTGTGCGGGCCTCGAAGGCCTGCCGCTCCCGGTGGATCTCCTTGGCCAGCGGCACGCCCGGATCGGTGTAGTCGACCCAGATCGCCTCGTTCCCCAGCAGCCGCTCGGCCAGTGCCCGGCCGTCTTCGTGGCACGTGAGCGCATTGGCCACCAAGGGGTGGAGGTGCAGCACCAGGGAATCCGGGATCAGCGCGTGGAAGAGGATCTCGACGCTCGGCCGACGGCCGCCCGGGTCGCCTACGCGGGCGGCGGTGGCTGCCGCCATCACTGGATCTCCGTCGACCTCCTCGTCGGATACCAGCGCCTCGAGGAGAACGGGGATCCGCAGGGGCACGAGGTCGTTGTCGCGAAGGGTGGCCAGCGTCGTGCCGCTGGGCTTGATGTAGAGCACCCCACCGTGTTTGACGGAGGCGTTCCCGCCCCCCGCACGGGCGTAGGCCTCGTCTGATCCGAACTCGTTGGCGAGGCGGATGAGTTCGTCGTGCAACTGTGCAGACATCGTGACTTCCTGACTCATGAATCGTTTCACTCTTCCATCCAGAGCATAGGCTACAAGGCGCGCGGGGTGGAGAGGGTCGGCTCCTAGGGTCGATACAACTCGGGTGGAGGCTGCCCCAGGACGTGGAGCCACAGGTGATCGGCCAGGACAGTCACCAGCGACTGTCCCGCACGCTGATGCCGTGTTCATCGAACGGCGACCACACGTCGCTGCCCAGCCGCCCGGGCGACACGGCGAGGATGCCGCACGCGACGCGCTCCTGGATGGGACGCCGACCGCGGAGACCCAGTCGCCGGTCGTCATACATGCCACAGGTGGCCATCACGCCGAGGCACTGGCGCACGGCGGCGTCGAAGATCTGCTCGCCGGTGCGCGGCTGCCGACCGCCGTTGGTCAGCGTCGCGCCCATAATCGCCAGATCCGTCGCCGTCACGCTGATCGCGCATTGGCGGGCGTATCCGGCGACGACGTCGTGGGTCTCGTCGGGCAGGTCTTTCTCGACCCCGAGGAGGAGCGGTCGCGAGGTGGCGGTGGACCATCGCCAACTCGGCCTCGTGGACCTCCTCGTCGACGTCGAGACGCCGGCCGACGAGGCGCAAAGAGAGGCCGAGGATGAAATCGTTGCGAGCGGTGGCATTCCTGCCGGGGGGATGCTGTGCACCACGAGGGCACCGGCCCTGATCATCGGATTGTTGGGTTGCCCGGTCGAACTCATTCACCCTCTTCGCGCCAAGTGACTGGATTGCAGTGGCGTACCCAAACGCCCTGAAAATGGACTGGATCGTGAACCTGTCGTCGCCGTCACCCGCCGCCCTCGTCGCGCCGACGGTGTCGGTGACCGCCAAGGCGCAGCGCTCGGGCCCGCCGTCCGACATCTGTGCAGGCGCGCCCATCGGCTCCCCGCGCCGATCGGCGCACTTCGTCGATGCGCCTGGTCAAATCACGCCGGCTCCCGTACATTGACAACACTACGGCGAGACGTGCAGTGCCCGGGCCGCGGCGCCCAGGCACGTGTGGAGCGGATGACGGGAATCGAACCCGCGTAGCTAGTTTGGAAGACTAGGGCTCTACCATTGAGCTACATCCGCAACGACGCCCGAGCATATCAGGCTCGTCGGCGTTCGTGTTGTGCGCCGCCCTCCGAGGCCATGCTCCGGGCCGCGGCCGGATGCTCCCGTCCTGGTCACCGGGGCGCGGGTCCCGAGGTCGTCCTTGTGGTTGCTTTCGTTTTCGTCACCGATTCGTGATGCCAATCGTTGTCGAAGCGAAAACCCTGAATGACTGTGACTTTTGGATACGGGACGATGGTTCATCCGGTCGTGTCGGGAGCCTCGCCGTGGGGAAACGAAAGCGACGTGCTTTCGCTTGGTTTGTTTTGTGGACGGGGAAGAAACGGCGATCTAGAGTCGGGGCCAAGCACTGCCGCAACAGGGGCACTGCAGACGGTCAATGAGGATTGTTGTGACGAAGCTTGATGAGGCTGGCCGCCGTGAAGCCATTCACCGGTGGCTCGAGCGACTGGGGCGCGCGAGCGTGAGCGACCTCGCGACGCAATTTGGTGTGTCCTCGGTGACCATCCGAAAAGACCTCTCCGAACTGGAGTTGCGTGGCCTCTTGACCCGCGTCCACGGTGGCGCGACCCGCACCTCCCTCAAGGACGAAGGGTCCTTCCCGTTCCGGCTGCAGGATCAAGCCGAGCAGAAGCGAGACATCGCCAGACGCGCGGCCAGGCTCGTCCACAGTGGCGACCGGATCGCCCTCGATTCCTCCACCACCGCACACCACCTCGCGCACGAGTTGCTTGAACTGCGTGACCTCTTCGTCCTCACTTATTCGATTCCGACAGCCACGCTGTTCCTGGACAGCTCGTCGGCATTCGTGTTCCTGCTCGGCGGGCCGATGCGTCGCTCCTCGCGGGCTTGCGCGGTGACGCCGATGAGTTCCTGCTTCGGTGGACAGGTTGACCTGTTCTTTTTCAGCGCGCGGGGAGCGTCCCCAGCCGAAGGCTTCTCGGAGGTGTCCTCCGCCGAAGCCGAGGCCAAACGAACGTTGGCGCTCGCGAGCCGACGCAACTTCGCCTTGCTGGATTCCTCGAAGTTCACGGCCGACGCGTACCACCCGTGGCTGCCGACCAGCCGCGTCACCGGGCTCATCACCGATCGCGGCCTCAGCCCGGCCTTAGCTGAGGCATGGCGCGCGGCGGGGCTGAGCGTCGACACCGGCGGCCCGGTCCGAGGAGGTGGTGTGCCTCCGTGACCCTCGAATCCCACCGACCACCCACGACCACCGAAGTACCAACTCGATTCAAAGGAGAAGCATGTCAAAGGTACTCAAGAATTTCCTGACAGCCGCCACCGTGGGCGCGCTGCTCTTCACCGCTGCCTGCACCACCCGCAACACCGAGACGACGACCACCACCCCTTCCGGTGGCGACACGACGACCTCAGCTGAAGCCACCACCGGTGGCGAGGCCGCGGGCGGCGAGTTCACCGTCGCGTTCGTTCCGAAGATCCAGGGCATCCCATACTTCGAGGCCATGAACACCGGTGGCAAGGCCGCCGAGGCTGAGATCGAGGGCCTGACCTGGATGTACCAGGGCCCGACGACTGCCGACCCGGCCGCCCAGGCCGACATCGTGCGCTCGATGATCCAGAAGAAGGTCGACGTCCTCATCGTCGCCCCGAACGATCCCGACTCCCTTGCGCCGATCCTGCAGGAAGCCAAGGACGCCGGCATCAAGGTGGGCACGTCGGACACCGACGCCCCGAACTCCGTGCGTGAGGTCTTCGTAGAGCAGGCCACCAGCCAGGCCATTGGCGAGTACACGGCCGACACGTTGGCCAAGGCCATGGGTGAGAAGGGCACGGCCGTGATCGTCTCCTGTGGCGAGACCGCGGAGAACCTGAACTCCTGGATCAAGATCGAGGAAGAGACCTTCGCCAGCAAGTACCCGGACATCAAGCTGCTTCCCACCGTCTACGCGGGCGAGGACCAGAACAAGGCCACCCAGATGGCGACCGACTTGATGAACGCCAACCCTGACCTCAACGGCATCATCGGCCAGTGCACCACGTCGGCTCCGGGCGTTGCCCAGGCCGTGCGCGACGCCGGCAAGATCGGCCAGGTCTTCACCGTTGGTGTGGGTACCCCGCAGGCGATGCTGCCGTACCTCGAGGACGGCTCGTCCTCCGGCTCAATCCTCTGGGATGTCGAGAACCTCGGCTACCTGACGGCATGGGCCGGCGCCCAGTTATTCCAGGGCAAGGCGTTTGAGGCCACCAATCAGGTCAGCGACAAGATCAAGGACGTCGAGTTCCGCGACGACACTAAGGAACTCATCCTCGGCCCGCCGCTGGTCCTGACCAAGGACAACGCGGGGCAGTTCAACTACTGATTCTCTGACACGACGGCTGGGGGCACAGCGGTGCCCCCAGCCGCCCACAGTGAAGGCACTCAGACAAGGAGCTACGGATGGCCGTCGCACTACCCCCACCCCGCAGGGTGGAGGGCACGCCGCGCTTCGCCCTGCAGGGGGTCAGCAAACGGTACGGAGGCGTTCGCGCCATCCGGAATGCCGACTTCACCCTCATGCCCGGTGAGGTGCACGCCGTCGTCGGTGAGAACGGCGCGGGCAAGTCCACCATGATCAAGATCATCGCCGGAGCGGAGTTCCCCGACACCGGCACCTTCGAGATGGACGGCGAGTCCGTCTCGATCAGGTCGGCCTCCGACGCCCTCGACAAGGGCATCGCCGCCGTGTACCAGGAGGCGCAACTCTTCGGCCAGCTGGCCGTGGGCGAGAACATCTTCCTCGGCCGCGAGATGACCTCCGGTTCCCGCATCGACTGGGCAGGCCAGAAGCAGCGCGTGGTCGATCTGCTCGCCGCGTTCGGTCTGCCCGAGAGTTTCGTCACACGCAAGGTGGAGGAACTCTCCGCCGCCGAGCAACAGCAGGTCTCCATCGCCAAGGCCCTGTCGCACGATGCGAAGATCCTCATCCTCGACGAGCCGTCGGCCATCCTTACCGACGCCGAGATCGAGAATCTCTTCACGGCCGTCCGGCGGCTCGCCGCCGAGGGCGTGTCGGTCATCTACATCAGCCACCGTCTGGACGAGCTCTTCGAGATCGCCGACGTCGTCACGGTCATGCGCGACGGCGAGACGCTGGGCACCTTCGACATCGACGACCTCAGCGTCTCCTCCCTCGCCGACCTCATGGTGGGAGGCGAGTTCGAGGCCTCCGAGGCCTCCCGCCACGAGCCCACCAACGGCGAAGTGCGCCTGTCGCTCAAGGGTCTCGCTTCCGGCAAGCGGTTCCACGACGTCAGTCTCGACGTGCGCAGCGGCGAGGTCGTCGTCCTGTACGGCCTCGTCGGCTCCGGCGTCGCCGACATCGCCGCGGCTGCATACGGCAAGCAGCCGGTCACCGCCGGGTCCATGGAACTGATGGGCAAGCCCTACTCGCCCAAGTCCGCATCCGAAGCGCAACGTGCGGGTCTGGCGATGCTGCCTGCCAACCGCAAGAAGGAGGGCATGTTCTCCTTCCAGCCGATCGCCTTCAACATCTCCGTGGGCTCGCTGAACCTCTTCCACAAGTTCGGTGTGGTGATGGACAAGACCAAGGAGAAGGTCGTCGCCGACGACATGATCAAGGCCTTGGCCATCAAGACCCCGAGCCAGCGCCAGAAGATCTCGGCGCTCTCTGGTGGTAACGCACAGAAGGTCGTCATCGCGCGCCAGCTCGTCGACAAGCCTGACGTCCTCGTCCTCGCCGAACCTTCGCAGGGCGTCGACATCGGCGCGAAGGACGAGATCCACAAGCTCATCGACCAGGTCTGCGACGACGGCGCCGCCGTGCTGGTCGCGACCTCGGACCTCATGGAGGCCCTCCGCATCGCGGATCGCCTCATCGTCATCCGCAACGGAACGACGTTCACCGAGTTCGAGCGGGGCGTCAGCCAGGCCAAGGTGCTGGCCGCAGCCTCGGGCGCGCTCAGTGAGGGCGACGAGATGCAACTCGCGAAGGGAGAGGACGCATGACCGCCGCCACCATGGCGCCCACCAGGACGCGCCGCGAACGCGTGCTGCCACCCGCGATTACCGGTCAGGAATACATCCTCATGGCCGTGATCGCAGCACTCTGGCTGGTGCTGTCGTTCGCTACACCCGGTTTCCTCGAGCCCTACAGCGTTCAGTCGCTGCTGTGGCGCCTTGCCCCGATCGGGATCATGGCCATCGGCATGACCATCATCATGGTCACCGCCGGCATCGACATCTCGGTGGCCGCCATCCTCATGGTGTGTTCCGTCACGATCGGCAAGCTGATCACCGTCGGCGGGATGAACTTCTGGCTCGCCCTGCTCATCTCGATCCTCGTGGGTGCCGCACTCGGTGCGATCAACGGGTTGTTGATCAGCTTCGGCCGCGTACCGGCGATCATCATCACGTTCGGCACCGCGAACCTGTTCCAGTTCCTCGGTCTCAAGATCTTCAACTCGCAGACGGTCAACGGCCTCCCCGCGAGCCGCGCGATCCTCGGCCCAGGTGCTGAGGGCCGTGTCCTCGGGGTGCCCATCGCGTTCATCCTCATGATCGTGCTCGTGGCCATCGCATGGTTCTACCTCCGGCACTGGCCGGGTGGGCGTCACTTCTACGCCATCGGCGACGACGAGAACGCCGCCTCCTTGGCCGGCGTCAACGTCCGGGGGAGGGTCTTCATGGCCTACGTCCTCATGGGCATCCTCGTCGGCCTTGCCGCGGGCATCACCATCGCCGGCGGCACCTCGACGCTCGACCAGAGCGTCGGCCGCGGCACCGAGTTGATGACCATCGCCGCCACCGTCATCGGCGGCACCTCCGTCGTCGGCGGACGCGGCTCGGTCTTCGGCGCAGTGCTCGGTGCGCTGCTCGTCCAGACGGTCGCCACGGGCGTGACCCAGCTCGGCTGGCCCTCGCAGCTGTCGAACCTGTTCGTCGGCATCTTCATCATCATCGCGGTTGGCGCAGACCTGATCCGCGAACAGCGCAGGAAGGCCAAGCTATGAGTGCGACGACGACTCACGAGACGGTTGCGCCCGCCAAGGAGCGGACCGACATCGTCAAGCTGCTGCTGACCAACCGCACGGTGCTCATCATTGTGCTCCTGCTCCTGCTGGTGGGCATCTTCGGCGGCCTGAGCGCCGCGGGCGTCATCGCGCCCGGCTACAACTCCGATTACCTTTCTGCGGCGTTGATCAACCTCGTGCCCCTCACGATGCTGGCGCTGGCTCAGCTGCTGGTGATCATGTCGGGCAAGGGCGGCATCGACCTGAGTGTGGGCGCCATCGTCTCGCTCGCGGGCATGATCTTCGGCTTCATGCACGGCATGTGGGGATGGCCCCTGCTGCTGGCGATCATCGCGACCGTCATCTTCGGTGCCCTCTGCGGGCTCCTCAATGGGGTCCTGGTGGCGTACCTCGGATACCCGCCGCTGATCGTGACCTTGGCCACCTACTACGCGATGTGGTCGTTGGCCCTGGTCATCAACAACCAGAAGCCGATCAACACCCAGCCGATCCAGGAGCTGTACGGCCTGTCGAAGGCCGTGGAGCTTCCCCTCATCGGCCAGTACCTGCCGCTCGTGCCGATGGGTGTGTTCCTGTTCCTGATCCCCACGCTCCTCGTTGTGTGGTTCGTCGTGTCGAAGACGACATATGGGCGTGAGCTCTACGCCATCGGCACCAACGACACGGCGGCGTCGTGGGCGGGCATCAACACCCAGCGCACCCGCGCCCTCGTCTACGTCGGAGCTGGGGCCATCTCTGGCCTGGTCGCTGTGGTCACCGTGTCACAGTTCGCCTCGGCGCGACCCGACTCCGGCGTCTCCGGCAACGGCATGGCCCTCCCCGCGATCACGATGGCCGTCTTGGGTGGCGTCGCGATCACGGGCGGCATCGGCACTGTCGCAGGCGTGTTCCTCGCGGCACTGCTGATCGTCTGGCTCAACGCGGGCATCCTGCTCGCGTTCGAGGGCAACAACGGCACTCAGCTCCAGCTGTTCGCCCTGGGTGCCGTGCTCATCGGCGCGGCCCTCCTCAACGGCATCACCAACCGCAAGTACAGCGGAACCAAATAGACCCCTCACTAACGACGAAAGGACAGTCATGAAAATCGGTATCCACTCCATGGTCTGGGTCGGCGAATGGAACGACGACGGCGCCCGCGAGGCGATCGCCCGCACTGCGGAAACGGGCTACGACCTCATCGAGCTGACGGCGATCTCGCCCTCGACGATGAATATCCCGCTGACGGCCAAGCTGCTCGAGGAGAACGGCCTCGGCTGTTCCGCCTCGCTCGGCTTGGGGCCCCGCACCGACATCTCCTCCGAGGACCCCGACGCGGTCAAGGCCGGTCGCGACCTTCTCTTCCAGGCCCTCAACGTCGTGCGCGACTGCGGCGGCTCGATGCTCTGCGGCGTCATCTACTCGGCGCTGATGAAGTACTCGCACCCTGCCACCGAGCGCGGGTTGGAGAACTCCCGCACGGTGCTCGCCGAGCTTGCGGACAAGGCCAAGGAGTCCAATATCAGGCTCGGCCTCGAGTTCTGCAACCGGTACGAGACCAACGTCATCAACACGACGGCTCAGACGCTGAAGTTCATCGAGGAGATCGGGCGCGACAACATCACGGCGCATCTCGACACGTATCACATGAACATCGAGGAGAATTCGATGGCGGGTGCGGTGAAGGATGCCGCGGCGGCCGGCAAGCTCGGCTACGTGCACGTCGGCGAGTCGCACCGCGGCCAGCTCGGGACGGGCTCGGTCAACTGGCCTGAGTTCCTGGGCGCGTTGAAGGAGGTGGGCTACGACGGCATCGTGACGTTCGAGTCCTTCTCCAGCAAGGTCGTCCACCCCACCTTCAGCAACGATCTCGCCATCTGGCGCAACCTCTGGGATGACAACATCGCGCTCGCCAACGGCGCGCGCGCGTTCATCCGGGAACACCTCGGCGCATAGGCCACATGCGCTCAGGCGGGGGCCATCAGGGCAGTTCGACGAACTCCTTGATGGCCCCCATCTCGCGCTCTGCCTGCTTCCGTCCGGCGCGGAAGACCGAGCGCAGTACCGGGACCCGACGCTCCGAGTTGCTGATCGGCATCTGATCGGGGAACAGGAGCAGTGCCCGACCCGCTCGCTCCAGCTGCGCCAGTTCGTCAAGCGTGCGGTTGTAGTTGGCGGGCCGTGCCAGCAGGCCCCTGGCGATGCCGGGGTAGCGGCGAAACAGCGCGCGGTAGGCAGCCGGGAAGCGAGCCGTGGGCTTCCGGTAGCCGCGCTCGCGCGTCATCACCACCAGGAACTTCTCGTACCCGGCCGCCTTCGCCGCATCGACGGCGAACCCACCGGTGGGACCGAGCGCGCCGTCGCAGTAGGCCACGTCGTCGATCATCGTCAGCGGCATCAGGCCCGGCATCGTGGACGACGCCCGGACCCGCTTCATCAGGGCGAGCTGATCGTCGATGTCGTCGCGGCCCCAGTAGACCATCTCGCCGTCGTCGCACCGGATCGCGCCGATCGCCAGTTGCGCGGGGTTGCGACGGAAGGTGTCGAAGTCGAAGGGGAGGGGCTGGTCGGGGGCTGAGGTCTGCTCGTAGATCCACTCCGCGTTGAACACCCCCTTGCCCTGCGCCCACGTGCGCCAGTTGCCGAACTGCGGTTCGGCCGCGAAGTCGACGAAGGAGCGCTCAGCCCGCGCGGCGTCGCGGCCGAGGTAGTTGACCAGGCAGCTCGACCCCGCGGAGATGCCGCCCACCCAGTCGCAGTGGATCCCGGCACCCAGGAGGACCGCGAGCACGCCCGACGAATAGGACGCGCGCATTCCGCCGCCCTCGAAAATCAGGGCCGTATCGGTCACGTTGCTCTCGAGGTTTGTCACATCCCCAACTCTAGGAGCGGCTCCGTGATTGGTGCGACGGGCATTGACCGATAGACTCGCCACGATCATTTCAATCTTCCAGGAGTCCATTCGTGCCTAGCACCGTTGAGAAGCTGAGCCCGACCCGGGTCAAGCTCACCGTCGAGATCCCCTTCGCAGATCTCCAGCCCCACCTCGATAAGGCCTACAAGGAGATCGCGGAGCAGGTCAACATCCCCGGTTTCCACCATTCCTCGACTTCGGTCCGGCCACCCGCAAAGTGATCTACACCACCAACTCGATCGAGAGCTTGAACTACCAGATGCGCAAGATCATCAAGAACCGCGGCCAGTTCCCCAACGACGCCTCCGTGGTCAAACTCCTCTGGCTGGCCATCCGCACCATCGAAGACAAGAGAGCCCGCGAACGAGCCAAGGAAGCCGGCCGACCCAAGAGCGAGCCCCGCAATGCCCCCGCCAAACTCGTAGAAGGCTCAACCATCCAAGGCTGGACCAAAGCCCTCAACGAACTCTCCCTCCGCTACCCCGAACGATTCAACCGAAGCATCTAGAACAGACCACTTACACAGACAACTTGACGTAGAGGATGTAACCGTCCCCCGGCAAGGGGGCGTGTGACCCAAAACTTGACTGGCGGCCCCGCGGGGGGTCTGTCTTTGATCTGAACCGTCCACGACCCCTTCGCCGGTGGGGTGACCGACGAGGAGCGCCGGTCGAAGGCCTTGCATGACTTCATATGAGCCTGGAGAGCCCCATCAACGTCTTGTCTGCCCGGCCCCCGACCGGCGTGCCCACCATCAGGAAGGCACGCCACCATCATGACAACAACAACAATCGACCGCGACACGAGCAACGCCGTCGTTGCTGGTGTCGACACACACAAAGACACCCATCACGTCGCGGTGCTCGCGGCCGGTAGCGGTGCCCGGCTCGGGGACCTGCAAGTGTCCGCGACACCCGCGGGCTATGAGCAACTGCTCGGGTTCGTCGCATCGTTTGGTGCAATCGCGCTGGTCGGCATCGAGGGCACGAACTCCTACGGCGCGGGCCTGGCCCGCTACCTCGCCGCCGCCGACGTCACGATCCGTGAGGTGATCCGCCCCAAGAGGGCGCAACGGCGCCGCGGGAAGTCCGACCCGATCGACGCCTACGCTGCCGCTCAGCAGGCCCTCGCCGAGCCCGACACCCTGCCGATCGCGAAGACCAGCGACGGGCCAGTCGAGCAGATCCGGGTGCTGATGGCCGTGCGCCGCAGCGCGATGAAGGCCCGCATCGCCGCGCATCGACAGATCACATCCCTGCTGATCACCGCCCCGGACGCCGTCCGGACACGCTTCGCTCACCTCGACAGCGACCCCTTGATCGACACGCTCGCCGCCACCCGACCAGGCCCCGCGGTCAACAGTGTCACCGCCGCGACCGGGCAAGCGCTACGCCGGCTGGCGCGGCGCCACCAGGACCTCACCGCGGAGATCGCCGACATCGACGCAGAGCTACGCATCCTGACCACCCAGTCCGCGCCCGCGATGCTCGCCACCAAAGGGTTCGGCGTGATCACCACCGCAACCCTGCTGATCACCGCGGGTGACAACCCCGCCCGGCTCCGCACCGAAGCATCCTTCGCCGCACTCTGCGGAGCCGCCCCGATCCCCGCCAGCTCCGGGAAAACGACCCGGCACCGCCTCAACCGCGGCGGCGACCGGCAAGCCAACTGGGCCCTATACCAGATCGCGCTCGTACGGCTGTCCGCCGACCAGCGCACCAAGGCCTACGCCGCCAAGCTCACCGCCGCGGGCAAGAGCAAGAAGGACGTGCTGCGCTGCCTCAAACGCGCCATCGCCCGCGAGGCCTGGCACCTCCTCGTCCACCCCGCACCCACACCACGCATCGACGACCTCCGTCCCCTCCGACACCTGCGAGGGCTCACCCTCACCCAGGCCGCCGAACACCTCGGAACCGTCCCTGCACGCATCAGCGAACTCGAACGCGGCACCCGCCTGAACATCCAACTTGCGAACGCCTACCGCGACTACCTCAACGCCGCTTGACATCCATAGGAGCATCAAGCTCGACACCGCGTCAACGTTTGACCGGTTCGCTGACCTGACCAGGATCGGTGTCGATGAGATCAGCTACAAACGCGGCCACAAGTACCTCACCGTGGTGGTCAACCACGACACCGGGCGCCTGGTCTGGGCCGCTCCTGGACGTGACAAAGCGACGCTGAACCAGTTCTTCGACGAGCTCGCCGCGTCCGGAGACGCTGCTGGCCAGGACCGGGTCGCGATGATCAGCCACGTGAGCGCTGACGGGGCGAACTGGATCAAATCAGTGATCCGGAACCGCTGCCCCAGGGCGGTGCTGTGTGCTGACCCGTTCCATGTCGTGAAATGGGTCACCGAGGCCCTCGACACGGTCCGCAGACAGGCCTGGAGCGCAGCGACCGGACGCCGCCGTCACGACCCTGAAACAGGGCAGCAGCCCCGCTCTGTCGGGCAGGCTCAACGCCTTCAGCATTCCCGGTTCTCGATCTGGAAGAACCCGGAGAACCTCACTGCTAACCAGCATGTCCACCTCGACTGGATACGAACGTCTCACCCCACCCTGTTTCGGGCCTACCTGCTGAAAGAAGCCATGCGCACCTTGTTCAAACTCTCCCCCCAGGAAGCCCCGGCAGCGTTCGATCACTGGATCAGTTGGGCCCGCCGCTCACGCATCCCCGCGTTCGTCGACCTACAACGCCGGATCATGAAACACCGCGACGAGATCCTCGCCTCGATCACCCACGGTCTATCCAACGGACTGATCGAATCAGTCAACACCAAGATCCGACTGATCACCCGAATCGCGTTCGGCTTCCACGGACCCGAACCCCTCATCGCCCTCGCGATGCTGAACCTCGCAGGCCCCAAACCCAGCCTCCCAGGCCGCCCACGACCCACACATCCATGAATAGAGCCACTTTTCCGGGTTCGTTGCGCTTGGCAGCGTTCACATGGCCCGGCGGGCGCAACGAGTCCCGATAAGTGCTCAAGGTGGAACCCGGGCAGGGACGGATTTGGCCGGGTTGAGGGGCCAGAGGAAGATGGAAACCGTGACCTCCACCCGCGTCGACCTGACCAAGTTCGCCTGGCTCTCCATCGCCGCGGCGCTCGCCACGATCACGCTCAAGACCGGCGCCTGGCTCATCACGGGCTCGGTCGGCCTGCTCTCGGATGCGGCGGAGTCGGTGGTCAATCTCGTCGCCGCGATCGTCGCCCTCGTCGCGCTGAAGGTCGCCGCGAAGCCTGCCGACAAGAACCACCACTTCGGCCACTCCAAGGCGGAGTACTTCTCCTCGGCCATCGAGGGCGTGATGATCTTCGTGGCGGCGGCCGCGATCCTCGTCTTCGGCATCCAGCGACTCCTGAACCCGCAGCCTCTCGAACAGGTGGGCATCGGCCTGCTGATCTCGATCGTCGCAGCGGCGCTGAACGGCGCGGTCGCCGTCTTGCTGATCCGGGCGGGACGTAGGTACAACTCGATCACGCTCCGCGCCGACGGGCAGCACCTGATGACAGACCTGGTCACCTCGATCGGCGTCGTCGTCGGGGTCGGCCTGGTCTGGCTCACCGGCTGGGAGATCCTCGACCCCATCGTCGCGATCGCGGTCGGCATCAACATCCTCTGGACGGGCTGGAAGCTCGTCTCCGAGTCGACCTCGGGCCTGATGGACGAGTCGCTGCCGAAGGAGACCAACGCCCGGCTGCGCGAGATCCTCGCCTCGAAGACCAGCGATCAGGTCACGTTCCACGCGCTGCGCACCCGCGTCTCCGGGGTGCGCGCCTTCATGGAGATGCACATGCTCGTGCCCGGCGCCTGGACGGTCAAGGAGGGTCACGACGCGATGGAGGACCTGATCGACGAGATCCGCGACGAGTTCCCGGACCTGCACGTCACCGGCCACCTCGAGCCGATCGAGGACCCGCGCAGCTACGAGGACGAACACCTCGACCGCTGACCACCTAGCCGGTCGGCTCGTCGTCCTCCCAGGCGACGCCCTGCCTGCGCAACGGTGAGCCGGGCGCGACAAGCGTGGCGACGGCGAAGACGACGACCACGGCGATCAGCGTGACCCGCTCCCCGAGCCAGGCGAGGACCACGCCGCCAAGCGCCGAGCGGAGCACCGCGACGGTGCGGTTTGACCGAGCGGCGCGTCCCGTTCACCCTGCCGAGCAGCGGATCGGGGGTCAGCGCCGGCCAGTAGCCCATCTCGTTGGAGTTCTCGACGCCCGCGGCCAGACCGTGCAGGGCCAGCGACACGAACAACAGCGGAAGCTCTGCCGGCGTTCCCAGCGAGACGGCCACGAGCAGCCACGTCACCGGGTAGACGACGCGCGTGACGATGATCGTCGGCCCCGGGCCGAGCCGCTTGTCGATCGACGGCGCGAGAGAGGCGCCGACCAGCCCCGCGACACCGGACCCCGCGACCGACAGGCTGAAGGTCAGCGGCGAAAGGCCGAGCGTGCGCAGCGCGAGGATCGTCAGCACGGTCGCGCTCGCCGAGTTAGCCAGGAACCAGATGTGGGTGGAGATGGCGAACGGGCCGAGGGTCGCGTGGCGGTACGTCCAGGCGATCCCATCGCGCACCTGCGCGACGAGTCGTGGCCGCCCCTCGGTCGCCCTGCGCGGTTCGTCGACCTTGAGCTCGCGTTGAGGACGGCGTCGACGAGGTACTCACGGCGTCGACGGCGATGGCCAGCGGGGCACCGAGACCGGCCACGAGCCCGCCGCCGACGACCGGGCCGAGGGTCTGGGCGGCGGTGTCGCTCTGGTCGAGCCGGGAGTTCGCCTTCACAAGGTCCCTGCGCTCGACGAGGGTGGGCAGGATCGACTGGGTGGCGGCGAAGCCGAACACGGCGAAGGAGCCGTAGCCGACCAGCAGCAGGGCGAGGACCCAGCTGCTGAGCGCGTCGAGCAGCCAGAGCAGGGGGATCGCGGCGAGGCACAGCGCCCTGCCGAGGCTCGAGACGACGAGCAGCGGCTTGCGTCGCCACCGGTCGGCGTATACGCCCGCGATCAGGCCGATCAAACCCCAGTTCGTTTACGAACACGACTACAAGATCAACTACGCCAAAACCGACGCCAACTACCAATGGTCAACCAACCTTCCCGGCGCATACCGCGACACGAGGGCCAGCGACGGCAGCGATATGCTGGACTTCACCGTCGGTTCGCTGTTCACCTGGCAACTTGACGGGAAGAAGACATATTACGTCTCAATCCACATCCCTCTTTCCGGCGGTGGCCCGCCTAACACCGGCGCTACCCTCGCCGCCCAGATTTCTCCCAACGACGGAGGGCGCGGCGCAGCTCAAGCAGCAGTCGCAGGAGGCTGCGAGTTCCAGTTCAACCCGCACTCAACCAACCAGACACCCTCGCTCGGAAGCGGAGACGTAGGATGGTGCGGTGGAGTCAAGAACCCAGGCAAGACGTACATCCTCGTCTCGAAAGTGGGATTCGGCATCTTCGCAACGGGGTCCTGCCGAAACTGGAAGTTCGCACATGGATTCACCCCCTGCTGAGTTGCGCTGGGCGCACCCGGCAGCCGCGGCGGCACTGTTACTGCTGTCCGGCAGCCTGATCTGGTGGTGCTACGGCAGCGCCTCCCCGCCAGGCTGGCTCCCCGCGGTTGGCGGTGCCTCGCTTATCCTCGCTCTCGTCCTCATATCAACCGTCTCCAGCCGGCGCAGAACACGAGTGTTTCTCGCACTGTGGCTGCTCATCTTCAGCTGCGGCCTCAGCCTCGTCGTGGCACTGACCGTGCACCGAACTCGGGAATACTGCGTCACAACGTTCCACACCTTCAACGAGATCGCAGTCGGCCTTAAGTACAACGCCTTCACGGACGTGGTCACCTGCGTGAACCGGTCAGACCCTCAAGGCCCCACCTCAACAGTTCGCTCATGGACTGTCCTCCAGGGCAAGACCCCTTAACAGACTCTTCACAGATGGGTGACCCGCCCCGGGCGGATGGATGGCTTACCGCGACGTGATCGTCGACGTGACCGACGGTCGTCAACGATCGCCAGCCTCATTCCCGCACTTCTTTCGCAGTTGCGTTTCGTGACACGAAAGCGTCACTTTCGTGACTCGCCTGAGAACGCTCGAGTGCGCGGTACAGGGTGGATCGACCCACACCGAGATCCCGCGCGACTCTCGCCTTTGGGATCCCAGCCGCGATCTGTAGCCTGCTGAATACTCCACCAGGACACAGATCGTTGTTGTTGGATGTCCACCTTTCGATACGTGTCGAGGCCGCGACGGGTTAGTGAACCACCTCTCCGATGGCCCGGCTCAACATGTCGGAGGCCGCCTCGCGGCCGGAGGACGGTCCGGGGGAGTTGTGACGCAGCCCGCTACGGCCAGCAGCGAGGCGATCACGAGGAGCGGACGGCGGGCTCGCGGCATCTGCGAATGGATCCTGGAGATTCGAGACGCGAGTCGCCTGGACCTGGGTTCCCGCGGCACGACCTCGACGGTGCCCGTCTCGTCCGTGCACGTCTGCTCGCTCTTGCGGCCTCCCTGGGGTTGCGCGGATCGTATGGGGTTCACGCCCAGACGGTCCAGGTGGGACGGCGGTTGCCTCGCGACCGCGGGCGGCTGGGGCCTGCGCAGGAACGCATCCGGGACGGTCAGAATGCCGGGTGACCGGAACCGCCCTGTCCGCGCAGCGCCACGAGACCCGCATCTACGAGCGGCCCGAGCTCCGCCCGCACCAGTTCGTCATCGACGGCGAACCAGCGCACGTCCTCGGACTCGTCGGAGAAGTGCGGGACGGCGTCGCCCGGCACCCGCACCGCGAAGCGGATGTCGAGGTGCTCGTGGCAGGCGAAGCCGCCGCCGAGTTCGTGCGCGTCCAGTTGTGCGGGCACGAGCGGGCCGTCGATAGCGACGCCGCACTCCTCGACGCCCTCCCGCCGCGCGGCCTCGAGGATCGACGCGTCGGCCTCCTCGATGTGACCGCCGGGCTGCAGCCAGCGCCTCGCCTTCTTGTGAAAGACGAGCAGCACGCGCGTGAGGTCGTCGCTGAACGGCAGCAGGCTCGCCGTGAAGTGGACGGGGCCGCCCGGCTTGCGCAGGGACGCGTCGCCCCGCTCGGCGAAGGCGAGATAGCGCTGACGCAGGAGCGCCTGCTGCCGGTCGGCCTCAGGCCAGCCGGACAGCAGGCGCACCAGGTCGTCGTGCTGAGCGCTCACAGGCGCCGCGCGGGACCGCCGGGGCGGGTCACGACGATCGAGGCCGTGTCTTCCCACTGCGGGTACTCGGCGAGGTAGGCGGCAAGCCAGCGGTCGCCGAACTCCTCGGCCTCCGCGGTGGGCACGAGCGCCCAGACCGAGCCGCCGAAGCCGGCGCCGAAGCCCGCCGAGGCGGTGGCTCCGAGCTCGCGGGCCAGAGCCTGCAGCGCGTTGGTCTCCGGGATCTGGTTGCCGAGCACCTCGTCTGCGTTGCGGTGCGACAGGTCGGCCGCCTTGCCGAAGGCCTCGAGGTCGCCTGCGCGCAGCGCCTCGACGGCGCGGGGGATGGCCACCTCCGACTCAGTGATGAAGGCGTTGAGCCGCTTCGTGAGGCGCTCGTCGTGTGCCGCGACAGCCCGCAGACCCTCGAGGGCGTCCTCATCGGAGGAGAGAGCGTCTGCGACCGTCGCATGCTCGCTCCCGGTGGCGTCGTTCCAGAGTTCGGCGAGCTCGCGCGCGTTCAGCGACAGCGAGTTGTAGTGCTCCAGCGCGTCGCCTGTCTTCTCGGCGAGCACGCCGGAGACGGCCACCACGAAGCTCAGGTCCTCGGGCAGGTCGACGGAGTCGCCCTCCACGATGGGGCAGAACGTGAACTCGGTCAGCTGGCCGGGGTGGCAGCACAGCATCGCCGTGTGGTCCTCGGAGCCGCCGAAGGTGCCGACGCCGCGCAGACCCTCAAGGGTGCCGAAGGTCAGGCCGTTCTCCATCGTGGCCATGTAGCCTGCCAGGTCGATGTCGTCGTGGACGTTGGCCTTCCACTCCTCGCGCTTGCGGAAGCCGTTCTGGTCGATCAGGGCGAGCGAGACGGCCACTACGAGGGCGGACGACGAGCTCATCCCCGACGCCAGCGGCAGGTCCGAGTCGATCACGATGCGCGCCGGCAACAGGTCGCCGAAGTTGAGGTGCAGCCGGTCGACCACCGCCTGCACGTAGTTTGCCCAGTGGCCCTTCGGCAGCTGCGGGTCGACGCCGGGGGTGAGCTTCTGCTCACCCTCGACCGCGGTCGACGAGGCGACGACGCCCGGCTCGTCGGAGTCGGTCAGCTCGATGGTGATGCCACGGTCGACGGCGGCGAGCAGCGAGCGCCCGCCGACGTAGTCGGTGTGCTTCCCGAGGACCTCGAGCCGACCTGGGACGAACCACTTCACAGGGTGACCTCCGAGTCACCGAGGGCCTCGACGACGGAGGCGATGTCGCCGCGGTTGCTCATGTCGAGCACGCCGACGTCTGCCGTCACGACGGCGTACGGATCGCCGTCCTCAATGGCGCGGCGCACCGCGTCGGTGATCTCGTACTCGCCGCGGGCCGACGGCGGGATCGCCTTGGCCGCGGGGAAGATCGCGGGGGAGCACAGCCAGCAGTTCATCGAGATGACGGCATCGTCGCCGAGGCGGGCGATGGTCTCCTCGTCCGGCTTCTCGGCCAGCTCGGCCAGGTTGCCTTCGGCGTCGGCCGTCGCGAGCGCGAAAGCGGCGATCCGGTCGGGGGCGATGTTCGACTTCGTCAGCATGCCCCCACGGGTGAAGCCGACAAGTGCCGAACCGGGGACGTCGGCGAGCAGGCGCAGCGCCTCAGCCGGGTAGTAGTTGTCGGAGTTGATCACCAGGACGCGGTCGTCCCCGGCGAACTCCTCGGCGGCCAAGACGGCGTTGGCGGTGCCGAGGGGTTCCTCCTGGATCGCGTAGCTGATCGTCACGCGGCTCTTGTCGATGGAGTCGTAGTAGTCGCGTATGAGGTCGTGCTCGGGGCCGATCACCAGGCACACGTCGGTGAAGCCGGCGTCGGCCAGCGCGCTGATCACGTGGTCGAGGAACGGACGACCGACGGAGATCATCGCCTTCACGCCTGCGTCGGCGGCCTTGGACTGTTCGTCGCTGAGGGTCACACCCTCCGCTTCCTTACGCATGCGGGATCCAAGCCCTCGGGCGAGGATGACGGCTTTGTGGGGTGCCTCGAAGCTCATGGCCTCAGCGTATTGCCCACCCTGCGTGCGACGAAAACGTCACGAAATGTGCTGAGCGGCGGTGCGCAGGATGATGCTCATCGACACCGCGCCGGGATCGAGCACCCCGACGGACTCCGCGGCGCGCAGGTGGGCGCGCCCCCGCCTGGCGACCATCCCGGCGGTCGCGTCCCTGCCACGCTCGGCCGCGTCGGCGGCCTTTTCCAGCGCCTCGCCGAGCGGTTCGTTCTCGCGCGCAGAGGCCTCGAGCGACTCCGTAGCCGGGGTCAGCGCGTCGACCATCGTCTTGTCTCCGGGCTCGGCCTTTCCACGGGCCACGACGCCGCGCAGACCCTCGCGCACCGCGACGGCGATGCCTGCAGTGGTCGGGGTGGGAGGCCAGTTCGCGCCGGCGCGCAGCAGGAAGGTGCCGAACAGCGGCCCGGAGGCCCCTCCGACGTTGCTGACGAGCGCCATGCCTACCTGGCGCAGCGCCTCGAAGGCGCGCGACGCCTCCGTCAGATCGAGGGACTCCGCGGCCGCGAACCCGCGCCGCATGTTGGTTCCGTGATCGCCGTCGCCGAGCACCCGGTCGAGCTCGTTGAGCTCCTCGAGCCGCTCATCGAACTCGCGGGCACACTCCCGCAGCCATTCCCCGACAGCCGCCACACCTTCAGTCATCTTGACGACCTTCCTCTCTCCGTCACGCGCCACCAGTTTCCCACAACCCTGAGCGTGGGCTGTCAAACCGCCCAGGCGGGCAGGGGTCAGCGCAGACCGCGGAGGAAGTCTTCGTCGTCGTCAGGGGCGGATCCGGGGCGGGGAAGTTGACGGGTCTGCTTGTGCGGTCGGCCGAGGAACAGCCAGGCGACCGGCCCCACGACGGGCACGCAGATCACGGCGAAGGCCCACAGCCAGCGCGGCATGGAGCGCACGCGATAGCCCCGCGACTGCGCGACTTCGACGACGCAGTACACGGTGAGCATCACCACGGCGATGATGAGCAGGACGCGAGGCATTCTACGAGTCTACCTTCCGTCGATAGGCTTGCCGGGTGGAGGATCTCGCAGCACCCGTCGAACGGTTTCTCGGGGGAGGCCCCGGGCTGTGGCTCGCCCCGGGCCAGGGCACGGCGCCCGACGGCTGCGTCGTGGTCGCCACCTCCGGATCCAGCGGTGAGGCGAAGCTGGTCGTGCTCAGCCGGGAGGCGCTGATGGCAGGCGCAGACTCGGCCGCAGAAAGGCTCGGCTTCGCTGCGACCTGGCACCTGACCCTCTCGCCCCGCTACGTCGCAGGCCTGATGGTGCTCGTGCGTGGGCTCACCGGTGACGGCGTCGCGATCGCCGACCCCGCACTCGCGACCCTCGAAGCAGGGTCGGGGCGCAACTGTGTCTCGATCGTCGGCACGCAGCTCTACCGCGCCCTCGAGGACTCGGCGGTCGTCGCCCGGCTCGCCCGCTTCGACGCGGTCCTCGTCGGTGGTGCGGCGCTGCGCCCCGACCTGAGGCGCCGCGCCGAGGGCGAAGGGATCCGAGTGATCGAGACCTACGGCATGAGCGAGACCTGTGGGGGCGTCGTCTGGGACGGCCTTCCCCTTCCCGGCGTGGAGATCCGCCTCGGCGGACACGGGAGGATCGCGATCGGCGGGCCGAGCGTCTTCGAGGGCTATCTGGGCAGGCCGGAACTGACCGCCGAGACCCTCGTCGACGGTGCCGTGCTGACCCGCGACCGCGGCCACCTCGACGGCGACCGGCTCGTCCTCGACGGCCGGATCGACGACGTCGTCATCTCCGGAGGAGTCAATGTCGATCTGGCAGAGGTCCGCGCCGCCGTCCAGGCGCTGGACCCCGAGACCGAGGTCCTCGCCGTCGACGACCGGGAGTGGGGCGCCCGGGTCGTGCTGTTCGCGACGGGCGGCAGCCTCGAACTGTGGCGCGACCGGCTCCGCGGACGGCTGCCCGCCGCCTGCCTGCCCCGCCAACTGGTCACGCTCGACGCCGTGCCCCAGGGAGACGGGGGAAAGCCCGACCGAGCCCGGTTGCTCGCCCTGCTCGACTGAGGCGCGGCCGCGCCCACGCGCGAGCCGAAATCCGGCCCCGCCACTATGGTTGGTTCAACCATGAACGACTCTCTCGCCATCTGGGTCGCCGGGGCCCGCCCGCGCACCCTCCCCGCCGCCGTCGCGCCGATCCTCGCCGGCTGTGCGTCCGCCGCGGCGCTCGGCCACGTCAACTGGCTGATCGCGCTGCTCTGCCTGCTGGTCGCGCTCGCGCTGCAGGTCGGCGTCAACTACGCCAACGACTACTCCGACGGCATGCGCGGCACCGACGACGACCGGGTCGGCCCGGTCCGCCTCGTCGCATCGGGGCTCGCCTCGGCGAAGGCCGTCAAGACGGCCGCCTTCATCTCCTTCGGGATCGGCGCTCTCGCGGGTCTCGGCGTCGTGGCGCTGAGCGGCCAGTGGTGGCTGCTCGCTGTCGGTGCCCTGTGCATCCTCGCCGCCTGGTTCTACACCGGGGGCAGCAAGCCCTACGGATACCTCGGGCTCGGCGAACTCATGGTCTTCGTCTTCTTCGGGCTCGTCGCGACCGTCGGCACCACCTACGTGATCGCGGGCCAGGCGCCGCTGCACGCGTGGATCGCGGGCACCAGCGTCGGCGCGCTCGCCAGCGCCATCCTCGTCGCCAACAACCTGCGCGACATCGAGACCGACCGCAGCTCCGGAAAGATGACGCTTCCGGCCCGCCTCGGCGACCGCGGAAGCCGGATCTTCTACGCATGTCTCTGCGCGCTCGCCGCCGCAGGCATCGTCGTGTTCGCCGCGCTGACCGGATGGACGGCGCTGATCGCCCTTCTTGCCGTGCTGCTGCTGATCGACCCGCTCCGCCGGGTGCTCGGCGGCGCCAACGGGCCGCGCCTGATCCCCGTGATCCAGTCCACCGGTTTCGCCGAGATCGGCGTCGGGCTCGGCCTCCTCGTGGGGGTCTACCTCGGATGAGCGCGCCGGTCGTCTACGACATTGCGATGGAGGTGCCGTTCAGGGGCCTCACCCGCCGCTCCGGCATCCTGTTCGAGGGGCCGGCCGGATGGGCCGAGTGGAGCCCGTTTCCCGAGTACGGCGACGAGGAGGCGGCGACCTGGCTGACCGCCGCGCTCGAGGCGGCGGCACACGGCTACCCCGATCGCGTGCGCGACCGGGTCGAGGTCAACGGCATCGTCCCCGCCCTTGACCCTGAGGCGGCCGCCGCCCGCGCCGTCGCCTCCGGCTGCCAGACCATCAAGATCAAGGTCGCGGGCCCGGGGTCAGGGCTCGACGACGATGTGGCCCGGGTCGCCGCCGTCCGGGCAGCGCTTCCCGACGCGAGGCTCCGGGTCGACGCCAACGGAGAGTGGAGTCTCGACCAGGCCCGCATCGCCGTCGACGAGCTCGCCCCGTTCGGGCTCGAGTACGTCGAACAGCCCTGCGCGACGGTCGAGGACCTCGCGCGGCTCCGGGCCCTCGACAAGGGCGTGCCCGTCGCCGCCGACGAGTCGATCCGCCGGGCTGGGGATCCGATGAGGGTGAAGCAGGCGGGCGCCGCCGACATCGCCGTGCTGAAGGTGCAACCGCTGGGCGGGGTGCGCGCCTGCCTCCGGCTCGCCGAGGAGCTCGCGATGCCGGTCGTGGTGAGCAGCGCGGTCGAGACCTCGGTCGGCCTCGCCGCGGGGGTCGCGCTCGCGGGAGCCCTTCCAGACCTGCCCTATGCGTGCGGCCTCGAGACGCAGCGGCTGCTCTCGGCGGACGTCACCCGTGCACCGCTCGCCCCGCACGACGGGTGGCTCCCCGTCACCCCCGTCGAGGTCGACGCGGACCTCCTCGAGGCCAGCCGGGCGACCGGTGACGTCGTCGACTTCTGGCTTGCCCGCTGGGAGCGGGTCCGCCACATCCTCCAGGGGCAGCGATGAGCAGCATCGAACTCGGCTCGACGATCCTCGACGCGCTGATCGGGGCAGGCGTCACAGACCTCGTGCTCGCACCGGGATCCCGCTCCGCCGCCCTCGCGCTCGCCGTCGAACGGGCCGACCGCGAAGGCCGGATCCGGCTGCACGTCCGCATCGACGAACGGGTCGCCGCCTTCACAGCGCTCGGCCTCGGTAAGGCAAGTGGCCGCACCGCCGCCGTCGTCACCACCTCCGGCACCGCCGTCGCCAACCTTGTCCCCGCCGCGATGGAGGCGACGACGGGCGGCCTGCCGCTGCTGCTGATCACCGCCGACCGGCCCGCGTACGCCGTCGGAACAGGCGCGAGCCAGACCGGCGAACAGGTCGGGCTCTTCGGCACCACGGTGCTCGGCGTCGTGCGCCTCTCCTCGGATTCGGGCACCCCCGACGCCTGGGCGGCCGGCGTCCACCGCGCCGTCGCGCTCGCCGAGGGACGTCGCACCCGACAGCCAGGGGCGGTGCAGCTCAACGTCGAGTTCGAGGCACCGATGGTGGGGGAGTTGCCACCGAGTCGTCAGCGACCGCTGAACGTCGCCCGTTCGGCAGGCCACGAGGCGGTCGAACTCGACGCTCGCCGCACCGTCGTCCTCGCGGGCGACGCCCCTCCCGCGGTCGGTGCGGAGGCGCGCGCCCTCGCCGAGGTGAGCGGGGCACCTCTGCTTGCCGAGCCGACGTCGAACGCACGATCCGGCGGCAACGCGGTCCCCGCCTACCGCCACGCCCTCCTCGAACTCGCAGACGAGATCGAGCGCGTGGTCGTGTTCGGGCACCCGACGCTGTCGCGCCCCGTCTCGGCGCTGCTCGCAAGCAGGCACACCGAGGTCGTGATCGTCAGCGACAAGGCCACCTGGATCGATCCCGGCCACCGCGCGGCCGTGGTCGCCGACCGGGTCGTGCTCGAGCCGCAGGATCCGGCCTGGCTTGCGCGGTGGCGCTCAGCCACGTGGGAGCCGTCGCGTGGGGGCTTCACCCAGCGCCACGTCGCGGACGCCGTGCTCGCCTCGCTCGACCAGGGCGACGACCTGATGTTCGGCTCCAGTTCGATCATCCGCGCCGCCGACGTCAGCCCCATCCGCGACGACGCCCCACGCACCTATGCCAACCGCGGCCTCGCAGGCATCGACGGCACCATCGCCACAGCAACGGGACTCGCTCTGGTCAACGGCCGACCCATGACCGTCCTGCTCGGCGACCTGACCGCCCAACACGACCTCGGCGCGCTGGTCCGCCCGCCGTCGGAGCCCTGGCCGCAGCGGCTGCGGGTGGTGGTCGTCGACGATCAGGGAGGCAGCATCTTCCGCAAGCTCGAGCAGGGCGCTCCCGAGTACGCGCACGCCTTTGACCGGGTGTTCCTCACCCCTCAGGGCGCCGACCTCGCGGCGGTCGCCGGGGCGCTCGGCTGGCGGTCGGTCACCGTCTCCGATGCGACCGCGCTCGACGCGGCCCTCGCTTCGGACGCGGAGTTCATCCTGGCCCGGCTCTGAGGAGGAGGTCCAATCATTCGTTCCGCACTGGCCGACGCTCAGCGCGAATGAAGGCGAGCCAAGCTTCACCGATGCGCTAGCTGTACAGCTAGCGGGTGGTCAGGCGTCGAAGGCGGTCAGCCAGTTGCGCACGGCGAGGGTGGCGCGCACGTCGTCCTCGTTGTACTCGAGCACCCGCTCGCGGGCCTTGTCGCGTGCCGACTCGCTCTGGTGGTCGACGGCGTCCTTGAACCACGTCTGCGACGCGAGGCCGCCGGGCTCCTCGTCGCGCCAGGAGAACCCGGCGCCGCGGGTCGCCACGATCTTGAGCCCCAGCCCGTCGACCCCGACGAAGTTGTCGCGCACGAAGCCGAACAGGTCCACGAAGCGATCGCGGATCAGGTCGCACGCCTTCCGCAGCGTTGGGTCGTCGCTGCGGTCCGCCAGGCGCTGGAGATGCACCCTCTCGTAGTCGCTGTAGTGGAACACCAGCAGATCGGGGTGACGCTCGGCCAGTTCGAGCAGCCAGGAGGCCAACTGCTTGGCAAGGGCGGTCTCGCGGCAGCCGGAGATGTGTTCGAACTGGCTGAAGTGCATGTAGCGCGTGCCCTCCGCGTCGGTCAGCAGCGCGCCCCAGAGATAGACCGATCCGTCCTCAGCCGTCTCGATGTCCAGGTCGACCTCCACCGCGGAGCGGGGCACCCCGATCGGCTCGACGCTCACCCGTTCGAGGTCGACGCCGTTGGCCAGCATGCGAGCCCGTCGTGCGGCCTGCCGCAGCCGCTGTTCCGCTCGGTCGCGATGCCCGGTCTGGGGGAGATAGGCGGGAAGGATGGCCTCGACATCGGCGACGGCCAGCTCCGCCACCGTCTTGATTCCGAGCGAGAGCAGGGTCTGGAGTTCGCGCACGTCGAGCGGGGCCTTCGAGATGCGCAGGGAGAGGTCGTCGTCGTCGATCTGCGGACGGCACACCTGCCACCAGGCGCACCACTCGCACTCCTTGACGCGGATCGGCCTGACCACGGGTGGCGGGTCGTCCACGCCGGTGCGCTGGGCGGCATTCTCGGCGACGTAGACGCGGAACCGGTGTTCGTGGTCGTAGCGCTCCAACGTGGAGCGCAGCTTGTGGCCGGCCGTCTTGGAGTAGGTGCGGATGAACTTGGTGCTGAGGTCCACCCAGGTCGCCGTCGGGTCTCCGCCCTCGGACCGGTCGTCTCCGACGACGGCGGCGAGCGGCTCTGACGACGCGAACCCGCAGGATTCGAGCAGGCGCCAGTAGTGGGCCAGCTCGAGCAGCACCCCCTCGCGGTAGACGCGGTAGCGCAGGTCGGGCAGCGGCCTGAGCGCGAGCAGGTTGGCGAGGGTGGAGGTCTGGAGCGTCGCTGAGCCGAGCTGCTTCTCGCGGACCCGGTACGGCTTGACCTTGAGCGGCCAGTAGCCGGGTGCCCCCTCGGCGGTGTCGGCGCCGCGCACCAGGGCGTCCGGCCTTCCGCTGCGGTGGCCGGCGAGATCCAGGGGCAGCACGCCGCCCACGATCACCGGGGTCCCTGCGCCCAGCGCGGCGAGGGTGGCCGCCTCCCGCTCGGCCCACGTGCCCTCCGCGCGGAGGTCGACGACGCCCTCGCTCGAGACGACGCGTTCGAGCACGAGGTCGCGGAAGTCGGAACCGCCCTGGAACGCCTCACGCAGCGACTCGTCGAGGGGAAGGTCGGGCAACGTCGGGTCGAAGGTGTTGAAGGTCTTCACCGGGCAGCTGCGCGCGGAGTAGGCGTCCAACACGAACGACATCACTTGGCCTTCCATCCGCGGTGCAGCGCGACGATCCCTCCCGCATGGTTCTGCCATTCGACGTCTGTCCAGCCCACCTCGGCCATCACGTCGGCGAGTTCTGGCTGGCTCGGCCACGCCGCGATCGACTCGGCGAGGTAGGTGTAGGCCGCCCGGTTGCTCGACAGCTTGGCCATCGCGGGAAGCGCGACGGGCAGGTAACGGTCGTAGACGTAGCGGAAGGCGGGGTTGGTCGGGGTGGAGAACTCGTTGACGACGATGCGGCCGCCCGGGCGGGTCACGCGGAGCAGCTCGCGCAGCGCCGCCGCCGTGTCGTCGATGTTGCGCAGGCCGTAGCTGATGGTGACGGCGTCGAACGTGTCGTCATGGAAGGGCAGCGCGAGCGCGTCGACGTTGGCGAAATCCAGGGTGGGGAACTGGGCGAGCCCCTCGCGGAGCATGCCGAACGACAGATCGGCTGCCGTGACGTGGGCCCCTCGCTCGGCTATCGCGGCGGAGGACCGTGCGGTGCCCGCGGCCAGATCAAGGATCCGCTCTCCCGGGCGCGGCGCGACCGCCTCGACGGTCGCGCGCCGCCAGGCGCGGTCCTGGCCGCCGGTCATCACCGAGTTCATGAAGTCGTAGCGCTTGGCCACACCGTCGAACATGGCAGCGACATCTGCGTGCTGCTTGTCCAGCCCGGCCCTCGAATTCTGCATTGCCTCAGCCTAGCGGTGCCGCCAGACAAGCCGCGTTGCGCGTCGCTTTCACCTATCCGCCACAATGGGACCGTGGCTAAGAAAGACGTTGTGCTCCAGGTGGACAAGCTGAAGAAGGGCTACGGCCCTGTGACGATCGTGGAGGGCTTCTCCATGAAGGTCCACGAGGGCGAGGCCGTCGCGTTGACCGGCCGGAACGGTGCGGGCAAGTCGACGGTGCTGCGCTGCCTCGTCGGCGCCGACCGCCCGGACGAGGGGACGGTCACCGTCGGTGGGGTGAAGGTCTCCGAGACCAACCCCGTGATCCGGCGGGACGTGGCCACCGTCATCGACGACCTCGACTTCTTCCCCGACCTCTCGGTCGTGGAGCACCTCGACCTGCTCGCCCGCGCCCACGGGCTCACCGATCCCGACGCCCTCGTGGACGAGGTGCTCGAGGAGGTGCAGCTCGTTCCGCAGGCGGGGCAGCTCCCCTCGACGCTGTCGTCGGGTCAGCGGCGCCGACTCGCCCTCGCCACCGCATTCGTCCGTCCCCGCCGCCTCCTCGTGCTCGACGAGCCCGAGCAGCGCCTCGACGTCGAGGGCGTAGAGTGGCTCGGCCGTCGGTTGAAGACGGAACTCGAAGGCGGGCTCGCGATCGTGCTCGCCAGCCACGAGCCGGCCCTGCTCCAGGCGATCGGCGCCAAGCAGCTGCGACTGGGGGCCTGATGTCCACCGACCAGCGCTTCGGCGACCTCGGCGTCGTCGACGAGAAGCAGCTCAAGCTGCTGATGCGCGACTGGCGCCGCGGCCGCGCCGATCGCAACATCTGGCAGGCACTCTCCGACGGCTACGTCATGGTGTTCAGCATCGTGCTGATCGGCGCCATGATCATCTCCTCGATCGTCCGGGCCCAGCAGGTGGTCGCGGTCTGCGACACCGACGGCTGCATCGCGGCACGCGGACTGCTTCCCTGGGCGGCCGTCGCGGCGGTACTCGCCGCCACCCTGATCGTGTCGCGCATGTTCGGCCCCGTCGTCGCGTCGGCTGCCGAAGGCTTCTGGCTCATGGACGGCCCCACCGACCGGCGCACGCTCCTCGGTGGACGCCTCGTCGCCGCGATCAGCTTCGCGCTCGTCGCGGGCGCCCTGCTCGGTGCGTTAATCGCCGCGCTGACCGGATCGCCTCTCGTCGCCGTCGGCATCTGGGCGCTCGCCGGAGGGTTCGGCTCGGCCGGGCTCGTCGCCTTCGCGGCCGCCGAGCAGGGGCTCGACCGGACCTGGATCGTGACGGCGGTCCAGTGGCTGATCGGCGCCGTCGCGATCGGCACGCTCGTGCTGCTCGTCGGCGGGGCGGCCGGCTGGTTCGCGCTCGGCGGGCTCGCGACGCTGTCGGTCGAACTCGCCTTCATCGTGGCGGGCGTCGGGCTTCTGCTGATCGTCGTGGCCGGTTTCATCGCATGGCGACGGCTGCGCGGTGTGCGCAGGCAGCGCCTGATCTCGGGCGGTTCGCTGCTCAGCGGACTGCAGGGCGCGGCCTTCGCGCTCGAGTTCGCCCTGATCCGCGACATCCTGGTCGAGGCTAAGTCGAAGCAGCGCGGGCACGTCAATCCCACCAGGGGCGTCGGCTTCGGCACGAAGGCGCTGGTCATGCGCGACGTGCAGCGCGTGTGGCGGCAGCCGCTTCCGCTCGTCACGCTCGCCGCGACGGTTGTCGTCCCTTACGCGATCCAGGCGCTCGGGCTGGCCAGCCTCAACCCGCCGATCTCGGCGCTGGTGCTCATGGCCGCGCTGATTCCCTTCATGAACTCGCTGCGCGTGCTGACCCGCACCAAGGGCCTGCAGCGCTGCTTCCCGTTCGACCCCGCCCAGATCAAGACCGCAGCGATGGTCGTGCCCGCGGTGCTTGCCCTCCTGTGGGCGATCGCCGCCTTCCCGGCCTTCCTCGGCCTTGCCGGGGGAGTGACCGCCGATCCGCTCACCGCGGCGGCCTCCGCCCTCGTGACCGGCATCGCCGGGTTCCTCGGCGCCGTCCGTTGGATCTCGGCGAAGCCCGCCGACTACTCGGGCCCGATCGTCGCCACGGGCGTCGGCGCCATGCCGCCCGGGCTGATCTTCTCCCTGCTGCGCGGCTTCGACATGGTCGCGCTGGTGACCCTCCCGATCGTGTTCGGCTGGTCCGCCTGGATCTCGCTCGTGATCGCGGCGATCGCCTTCGGCTTCCTGCGTTCCGGCCTCGACAAGGACTCGCTGCTCGAGCAGCAGGAGGAGCAGAAGCGGATGCTGGAGCAGAAGAAGGCGCGGCGGAACGGGACGGCGGCGCCGAAGCGGAAGATCCAGGTGCAGCGCAGGCGCTGACACCTGACTTTCGGCCTGTTCAGGTGGGTTTTGCAACCCATATAGGTGGACAACCGTACCTCTCTCACTACGCTGGTAGTTCCCGTGCGGCTCGGCGCGGAAACGTTCAGTCATTCAGGGGGAGAGCCAATGCCCCATTCCGCAACTCACGCGGCGGGGAGACGCTGCGAAGTCGGGCACCTGAGGCTCCGTCATGAGGTTGGCCGCCGGTGATACGGGCTCTGTGGTGGACGGCCCTGGGTGACTACGAATGAGGCCTTCGAGGCCGGGCGCACAGTTGAGTATCGAAAGTTGTGAAATGCGGCCGACAGGCACAACACGTCACATGGAGTAGCGGCTGTGGCGCGCTGTGCCAGCCGGCCTGATTAGCGCTGCAGGCGCCGACGCCCCGTCATCGTCTGACGGCCGGGCCATGCCCTGCCATCGCTGCCCGTGGTGAACACTCGCCCACTGGGGGTGGGTACGGTCCGGTCCAAGACCTCCCACAGCTCGGTCACCATCTGATCCAAGCGTTGGCGGGTCTGCTCGATCTGGTCTTGCAAGGCGAAGAGCTGTCGGACTTGGTCGAGGTCCATCCCGGCGCGTTGAACCAGGTTCCGCGCTTGGCGCAGCCGCACAAGGTCGTGCTGGTCGTAGCTCGCTTGGCCGGCGGCGCTGCGGCGTGGGCTCACGATGCCGGCGCGCTCGAAGGCTTCGAGCGTGCGGCGGTGCAGACCGGTCAGGAGCACCACCTGGCTGGTGGTGAACACCACACCGTCATGAACGCTGTTGTCGGTGGTGGTCATCTCAGTTCCTCCCAAGGATCGAAGCGCGGGGGTTGGGCTGGTCTACGGCGTCGGCGAAGTCGCGCATTGCCTGCCTGGCCCGGTCGTTGAGCGACGTCGGCATGACGACCTCGACGGTGACTAGCAGGTCGCCGGTTCCCGCCTTGGTGGTGACCCCCTTGCCCCGCACACGCAGGGTGCGCCGGTTCGGGGTGCATTCGGGGATACGCACCTTCACTCGTCCGCCTTCGAGGGTGGGAACCTCGATATCGGCGCCCAGGATGAGTTCGTCGACGGTGACCGGCACGGACACGGTAAGATCTCGCCCCTTGCGGCCGAACAGTGGGTGCGGGGTGACATGAACGCGGACCAGCAGGTCGCCCGCCGGGCCGCCGTTTAGGCCGGCCGAGCCCTTGCCCTTGATTCGGATGGTCTGGCCGTCGTCGACGCCTGCCGGGATGCGCACCTTCATGGTCTTGGCTTGGCGTACCCGCCCGGTGCCGTGGCAGGAGCCGCATACCTGTGGCGGGTTTCCCGAGGTGATGCCAGCGCCGCCGCAAGCCGTGCACGCCACCTCAGAGACCAGCTGCATCGAAACGGTGGTGCCCTTGACAGCTTCGAGGAAGCCGATGGTCACCTCCCCCTCGATGTCAGCGCCCTTCCGAGGGCCCCTGGGCCGCCGAGCACCGCTGAAGCCAGCACCGTCCTGGCCGAACAAGCCGCCCAGGATGTCCTCAAAACCCGCACCTTGGCCAAAGAGGTCCTCGGCAGACCCACCAGTCGAATAGCTGTAGGTGTAGGGGCCACCGGCGGGGTTTCCATAGGCGTACTGGCCACCGGCTCCCGGAAATCCTGCGCCGGAGCCGTAGCCGAAGCCGCCATTGGCGACCATCTCGCGGATCTCGTCGTACTCTCGTCGCGAGTCGGGGTTGGACAGGACAGAGTTTGCCTCCGAGATTTCCTTGAACCGGGCCTCAGCAGCAGCGTCGCCGGGGTGCTGGTCGGGATGGTTCTGACGAGCGAGCTTACGGAAGGCCTTCTTGATGTCCTTGTCGGTAGCGTCCTTCGACACGCCCAGGACCTTATAAAAGTCCTTGTCAACCCAATCTTGCGCGCTCATCGCTGCTCATCTCCGTGCGTACTGGACTCGGTGGCGGCTTGTTGTGTGTCCGGCTCGCTGACTGCGACGCGGGCAGGGCGCAGGACCTTGTCGTGAATGCGGAAACCTGGCTGCATCACTTGCGAGATACAAGTCTTGGTGGCGCCAGACATCGGCAGCTGCATCAATGCCTCATGCAGGGTGGGGTCGAATTCGTCTCCGACCTGGCCGTAACTGCTCAGGCCGTGCCGAGCAGCCACTGCGGAGATCTGGTCGGCAAGCATCTTGAAGGGGCCATCCAGCTCGCCGTGCTGCTCGGCCAGCTGGATCGCATCCAAGGCGGGCAGAAGGTCCGTGAGAATCTGTTCCTTTCCCGCGCGGCGCGCCAGGTCCCGGTCACGGTCGACTCGTCGCTTGTAATTGATGTACTCGGCTTGCAGCCGCTGCAGGTCCTCAGTACGTTCCGCCAAGCGGCTCTCCAGCTGCGCGACCTGATCACGCAACGCTTCGAGCTGCGCGTCAGGAGCGAGCACCTCGTCGGCCGCTGGCTGCGGAGTGGGCGAGGTGGTCACGTCGTCTGTGCTCATACTTCTTCCTGGGGGTGATTGTCGTGGCAGCACCTGACAGGCAGCGCCACCGTGGATGGGCTCAGGACCATGCGAAGGGCTCGCAACGCGGGCCGATCGCCAGGTGATCGCCGGAATGGGTGGGGTCGCAAGGCGACCCCACCGGGCGCATCACTTGTCGTCGACGATCTCCGCGTCGACCACGTCATCGTCGGAGGATGTCTCCTGCTCACTCGGCGATGCCGGTCCCTGAGCCTGTGGCTGGCTTGCTGCATAGACTGCCTGTCCCATCACTGAGGTCTTTTCGTTCAGCTCCTCCATCAGAGCCTTCACCTGGTCATCGTTGCCGGTGCCCTTCAGGGCCTCCTTCAACTTGTCCAGGGCCTCCACGACGGGTGCCTTGACGTCGTCGCCGATGGTCGCGGCGTTGTCGGCGAGTAGTTGCTCAGTGCGGAACGCCAGGGCATCGGCCTGATTCCGCATCTCGACGGCCTCACGACGCCTCCTGTCCTCCTCGGCGTGCGCCTCGGCGTCCTTCACCATCCGGTCGATGTCGTCCTTGTCAAGCGCCGAGCCGCCGGTGACGGTCATCGACTGCTCCTTGCCAGTTGCCTTGTCCTTGGCGGACACGTGCACGATGCCGTTGGCGTCGATGTCGAACGTGACCTCGACCTGCGGAACCCCGCGCGGGGCGGGCATCAGACCGGTCAGCTCGAAGTTGCCCAGCGGCTTGTTGTCGCGGGCGAACTCACGTTCACCCTGGTACACCTGCACCATCACCGACGGCTGATTGTCCTCGGCCGTCGTGAAGATCTCGGACCGCTTGGTCGGAATCGTCGTGTTGCGCTCGATGATCTTCGTCATCACGCCGCCCTTGGTTTCGATGCCGAGGGACAGCGGGGTGACGTCGAGCAGCAGGACGTCCTTGACCTCACCCTTGAGGACACCAGCCTGAAGCGCAGCACCCAGAGCGACAACCTCGTCGGGGTTGACACCCTTGTGCGGTTCCTTGCCCGACAACTCCTTGACCAGCTCGACAACAGCCGGCATACGGGTGGAACCGCCCACCAGAATGACTTCGTCGATCTTATCCACCGAGGTGTGGGCGTCCTTGATGACGGCCTGGAAGGGAGCCTTGCAGCGGTCCAGCAGATCCTTCGTCATGCGCTCGAACTCGGCGCGCGTCAGCTTGGCCTCCAAGTGCAGCGGACCCGCCGCGCCGGCCGTGATGTACGGCAAGTTGATCTGGGTCTCCGGCGCCGAGCTCAACTCGATCTTGGCGCGCTCGGCGGCCTCCTGTAGACGTTGCTTGGCCATCTTGTCCGCGCTCAGGTCGATACCGTGGGCGTTCTTGAACTGCGTCACCAGCCAATCGACAATCCGCTGATCCCAGTCGTCGCCGCCCAGACGGTTGTCGCCATTGGTGGCCTTGACTTCGAAGACGCCGTCGGAGATGTCCAACAGCGAAACGTCGAACGTGCCACCGCCGAGGTCGAAGACGAGGACGCTCTGCTCCTTGTCGCCCTTGTCGAGGCCGTACGCCAACGCCGCCGCGGTGGGCTCGTTGATGATGCGGTCGACGGTCAGACCCGCAATTTCGCCGGCCTCCTTGGTGGCTTGACGCTGAGCATCGTTGAAGTACGCCGGCACAGTGATGACCGCGTTCGTGACGGGCTCACCCAGGTAAGCTTCGGCGTCCCGCTTCAGCTTCTGCAGGATGCGGGCGCTAATTTCCTGCGGCGTGTACCTCTTGCCGTCGATGCTGACTGACCAATCGGTGCCCATATGGCGCTTGACCGAGCGGATGGTGCGATCGACATTCGTGACGGCCTGGCGCTTGGCGACTTCGCCGACGAGCACCTCTCCATCCTTGGTGAACGCGACCACCGACGGCGTCGTGCGGGAGCCTTCGGCGTTGGGGATGACGGTGGGCTCGCCGCCCTCGAGGACGGCGATGCAAGAGTTGGTGGTGCCCAGATCGATACCGACTGAACGTGCCATGGTTGTTCTCCTTCTTTGTTGTGAACTATGAAAGATCATAGAGAAGCGCTGACGTGGCCGGGCCGCTCCCACGTCATTCACTGTTCTCGACTTCGGAGTTCTAGCCGATGGGTGGCGACACCCAAAGTGGCCGAGACGATCCCCACTGCCTCTCTGCGCCCCTTGGGCGAGTGAGGGCGATCAGAGCCCTGAAGACATTACGAACAGCGAAGCTGCTCAGCACGCAAGGACCGCGTCCGGAGGCGGAAGACCGCGGTTGGGCCGAAAGACTAGTTCGCCATCGCCGTCCTTTGACAAGCTCCTCATCATGGAGGAACACATCGGCAAGCGCCTCATCGGGCAGAAGCGAGCAGTCAAAGCCGTTGCCGATGCTGTCCGGCGCAGCCGCGCTGGCATCAGCGATCCGAACCGGCCACCGGCAGCTTCCTTTTCCTCGGCCCCACCGACGTGGGCAAGACTGAACTGGCCAAGAGCTTGGCCGACTGGGCAAGGAATGGCTCGCCCGCAACGGCTTCGACCCCGTCTATGACGCTCGACCGCTGCGCCGGCTGGTGCAGTCCACCATCGAGGACCAGCTCGCCACAAAGCTACTCGCCAGCGAGATCATCGATGGTGCTGTGGTCACGTTCGACGTCGATCCCGACACCGACCAGCTGCGCATCGGCTGAGCCCAAAAGCGAGGCCGGGGTCTCCTCATTTGGGACACCGGCCTCGTGCTGTCCTGCTGCGTTGAGCCTCAGCCACCGGTGCTGTCCGCTGCAACCGCCCTCAGTGCCCGTCGCAGCTGATCGATGGAGATCACCTGCTCGCTGACAAACAGTTCCCGGTCATCAGCCGCCCGGCGGACGGTGACCTCCGTGCGCTTAATCTCCAAGATATGGGTGACTCCGCGAGCCGCCAACTCCAAGTGTGAATCCTCCAACTCGCCAAGATCCACCGCTACCACCTGGTCTCGATGGGTCAGCACCAGACCCTGAATCGCACGCACCGATCCCAATCCCGAGCCGCCGTCCAAGCTTCCATGGCCAATCCTCGACAAGCTGAACCCCTCAAGACTCGCCGCCTCCTCGAGATAGGCCCGAGCCCGATCCCGGAAGTCCAGGGCATCACTGGCCAGCTCACGCATCTCATCTGATCCCTCGCAGGCAATCTCCTCCAGCTGCTGCGCGGACATCTCATCCAACACCGCCTGAACCTCCAACCGCTGCTCCGTAGTGAACTTTGCGCCATTCCCCGCAACATTGAACTCGTCTGGCAGCCGCCCATACAACGCCAACAGGAACCCGATCGCGCTCAGCGCTACAAAAGAAACAATCCCGATGCCGTCGATGCCCTTGAACCACTCAAGAGCCGCCGCGAAGAGCAGAGGCACGCTCGACACGCCCACAAGTAACAACCGTCGAGGTAAGGACCAACTCGCGTCGGACCGCTTGGGCGTCGCGGTGGTCTTGGAATCTGGTCGACTAGCCATGGTAGAAGGCTATCGGCCCCACGGTGTTGTCGGCTCCACTGTCCGGGCACCGAATACTTATCCCGCCCCTTGCTGAAGAGGTCAGAGGACTTGACCTCACGGATCACGCCAGGTATGGCTCAATCCAGCGTTCAGATGGCGGTCAGCGGGGCGCAGGAGTCGCGGTGGCGGGGTCGAGGCCGAGGGCCTGAAGCATCGGGACGAGCTTGGCTCCGGTCTCGGCGAGCTCGACCTCAGGGTCGGAGTCGGCGACGACGCCGGCGCCCGCGAAGAGCTGGATCTCCTGCGGGTGGTGCGGGCGCACCTGGCCGCCGCGCAGGGCGATGGCCCACTCGCCGTCGCCGTCCATGTCGGTCCAGCCGACGGGGCCCGCATAGCGGCCGCGGTCGAGCGACTCGAGCTCGGAGATGATGTCGAGGGCGAGGTGTGTGGGGGTGCCGCAGACGGCGGCGCTGGGGTGCAGCGCGGCGGCAAGGGTCAGGGCGCCCGACTCGGGGCCGACAACACCGGTGATGTCGGTGGCCAGGTGCATCACGTTGGGCAGCTTCAGCACCGACGGTGCATCCGGCACGTTCATCGCCTGGCAGTAGGGGGCGAGTGCGTCGGCCACGGAGGCGACGGCGAACTCGTGCTCCGAGATGTCCTTTTGCGAGCGCGCCAGCTCCGCGGCCAGCTGCAGCGGGTCGGCGCCCTCGGCCTCACGCCAGACGGTGCCTGCGAGTACGCGGGAGGTGACGAGGCCGCCCTGGCGCCGCAGGAGCAGCTCGGGGGTCGCGCCCGCCATCCCGTCGACCAGGTAGGTCCAGGTCATCGGGTAGTCGCGGATCAGGCGGTCAAGGATCCAGCGCAGGTCGAGCGGCTCGTCGGCGCGGATGCGCAGATCGCGCGCGAGCACCACCTTGCTCACCTCGTCGTTGCGGATCAGGGAGACGACCTCGCCGACGATGCGGGTCCAGACGTCCTCGCCCATGGCCCCGCCGACAGCGACCGGATTCACGGGCGCGAGGGCGGCCGCTCCGCGTGAGGGGAGGTCCATCGAGTTGTGGTCGGAGCCGAGCTTCGTCATCCAGAACACGTCGCCCCGCCGGCCGATCACCGTCTGTGGGACCGTCAGCACCGAGCGCTCCTCGGAGCGGTCCGGGTCGAAGGTGAAGGAGCCGACCGCGATGGGGCCCGTGCCGAACTCGCCCGGCATCTCCGAGTCGTGGTCGATCTGCTCCGAGATCTCGTCCCACCAGACATCGGCTGCCTCGAGCGTGTCCGTCTCGAACCTCGCCGCCTCGCCCAGCCCCACGAAGCCTTCGCCCTTGCGGATGAACGCCGTGCTCGGGCCGGAGTCAGGCAGGAAACGCTCGAGCGGCCCGGGGTCGTCGATCGCCACCGTGGTGGCACGCATCCGCGCACTGCCGAAGTCGAGAATCACCTTCGCGAGCATAGCCGTGGCGGCGCTCGGGAGCCACCCGAGCGACTCACCACCCACGGGGGAGAGGGGCCGGGCCCGCGACTGACTTCCCGCAGTGTATTTCGCAACAACAATGTATCGAAATGATGTGTCGAGAGCCTTGTCAGATCGGGTTTAGGATCACACGCGTTCGGTTGGCTCAAAATCGCAGCCAGCCTTAGACTGACCCGAGAATCAAGAGCGTCACAGTCCCAGGAGCGTGTATGTCGTTCGCCAAGCCCGAGGGCGCGGCCGCCGAATCTGACGTCGTCGTAGTCGGCGCAGGCCCCGGGGGGTCTTCGACGGCCGCCTACCTGGCGCGTCACGGCCTGTCCGTCACCCTTCTGGAGAAGTCGCACTTCCCCCGCGAGAAGGTGTGCGGCGACGGCCTGACCCCCCGTGCGACCCGCGCGCTCACGCGCATCGGCATCGACACCTCTGAGGGCAACGGCTGGCTGCACAACAAGGGCCTGCGCGTCTACGGCGGCCGCACCGAGCCGTTCGAGCTGCCCTGGCCCGACCTGACCGACTTCCCGCCCTACGGCCTCGTGCGCCCGCGCGCCGACTTCGATGACATGCTCGCCAAGCACGCCGTCGCGGCAGGGGCGGAGCTCGTGGAGGGCGCCAACGTCGACGGAGCCATCCTCGACGAACGCAGCGGCCGGATCACCGGTGTCACCACGAAGGACGGCCGCTCGTTCCACGCGCCGATCGTCGTCGCCGCGGACGGCAACTCGTCGCGTCTGTCCGTCTCGATGGGCATCAACAAGCGCCCCGACCGCCCCATGGGCGTCGCGGTGCGCACCTACTACACCAGCCCGCGGACCAACGACGACTACCTCGAGTCCTGGCTCGAGCTGTGGGACGGCGAACGCGGCAAGTCCAACCTGATGCCCGGCTACGGCTGGGTGTTCGGCATGGGCGACGGCACGAGCAACGTCGGCCTCGGCGTGCTCAACACCTCGAAGGGCTTCGGCCAGACCGACTACCGCGCCCTCCTGAAGCGCTGGGTCGACCACACGCCCGAGGAGTGGGGCTTCCGCGACCAGAACATGGTCGGCAAGATCCAGGGCGCAGCGCTCCCGATGGCGTTCAACCGGCAGCCGCATTACGGCCGCGGGCTCGTCCTCGTCGGCGACGCGGGCGGCATGGTCAACCCGTTCAACGGCGAGGGCATCGCCTACGCCATGGAGTCTGCCGAGCTCGCGGCCGCCGCCATCGCAGAGGCGCACTCGCGCGGCTTCGGCACCGCGTCCGCCGAGAAGGCGATGCAGGCCTACCCGGCGCAGATCAGGGACAGCCTCGGTGGCTACTATCGCCTGGGCATGATCTTCGTGAAGCTGATCGGCGATCCCCGCATCATGCACCTCTGCACCCGCTACGGGCTTCCCCGCAAGACGCTGATGCGTTTCGTGCTGAAGCTCTTGGCCAACCTCACCGACTCGCACGGCGGAGATGCGATGGACCGCATCATCAACGCCCTCTGCAAGGCCGCCCCGTCGGCCTGACCGGAAGGATCGAATAAGGATGAATCCGTATATCCCCATCGTGGGCATGGTGATCCTGGCGACTGTGTTCGTCCTGATCTCCATGGGCCTGAGCCTCGTCGTGGGCCCCAGGCGCTACAACCGTGCCAAGTACGACAGCTACGAGTGCGGCATCCAGCCCACCCCGCAGCCCATCGGTGGCGGTCGGTTCCCGGTCAAGTACTACATCACCGCGATGATGTTCATCGTCTTCGACATCGAGGTCGTCTTCCTCCTGCCCTGGGCGGTCGCCTACAACCAGCTGAGCACCTTCGCGGTCGTCGCGATGATCGTGTTCATCGTGTTGTTCTTCATCCCTTACTTCTACGTCCTGCGCCGCAACGGCCTGGACTGGGAATGATCGGAGAGTTCCTCACATGGGTATCGAAGACAAGCTCCCCAGCGGCATCCTTCTGACCACGGTCGAGGGTGTCTTCGGCTGGGTGCGCAAGGCCTCGTTCTGGCCCGCCACCATGGGTCTGGCGTGCTGCGCCATCGAGATGATGGCCTACGGCACCCCGCGCTACGACTCGGGACGTTGGGGCCAGGAGGTGTTCCGCGCCTCGCCGCGCCAGGCCGACCTCATGATCGTCTCCGGCCGTGTCTCCCAGAAGATGGCGCCCGTCATCCGCCAGGTCTACGACCAGATGCCGAACCCGAAGTGGGTCATCTCGATGGGCGCCTGCGCCTCGTCTGGCGGCATGTTCAACAACTACGCCGTCGTCCAGGGCTGTGACCACTTCCTGCCCGTCGACATGTACATCCCCGGCTGCCCGCCGCGGCCCGACATGCTGATCGAGGCCATGTTCAAGCTCCGCGAGAAGGTCCAGCACCGCCCGATCGGACCGAACGAGACCAAGGCGATCGAGGAGGCCGAGCAGGCCGCCCTCGCCGCGCCCGCCAAGATCGAGATGAAGGGCCTCGTGCGATGAGCGAGCAGACCCCCGAGGAGAACCTGCCCGCGACCGGCGACGAGAACACCTCGCTTCCCGTCTTCGAGACGCGCAAGGGCATGTGGTCCGGCGGCTCGAGCGACACCTCCGGCTACAACGGCCTCGTGCGCCACGTGTCGATGCCCGGCCAGACCGAGCCCCCGTTCGGCGAGCCCTTCGACTCGATCCATGCCCGCGCCCTCGAGGTCGTGCCCGGCCTCGCCGACGCCCGCTGGGTCTACGACCGGGGCGAGCTGACCATCTACGTCCCGCGCGAGCAGCTGGTCGAGGTCGCACGGTCGTTCCGTGACGACGCCCACCTCCGCTTCGAGGTGTGCGTCTCCGTCTCCGGCGTGCACTACCCGGAGCAGACCGGCTCCGAGCTGCACTCCGTCTACCACCTGCTGAGCTACACCCACAACCGTCGGGTCCGGCTCGAGGTCACCTGCACCGACGCCGATCCCCACCTCCCGTCCGTCACGCCGATCTACCCGATGGCCGACTGGCACGAGCGGGAGACCTGGGACATGTTCGGCATCATCTTCGACGGCCATCCCTCGCTGACCCGCATCCTGATGCCGGACGACTGGCGTGGACACCCGCAGCGCAAGGACTACCCGCTCGGCGGCGTCGACGTCGAATACAAGGGCGCGAAGGTGCCCGCACCTGACAACCGGAGGTCCTACTCCTGATGAGCACGCACGCAGCTTCCGAAGACATCTTCGCCGGCTCCGGCGATGAGAAGGTCGACCGCGTCTACCTCGCGCAGGGCGGCGACTGGGAGGACATCGCCTCCGAGCAGGCCGAGCGCGGCGACGAGACCATCGTCGTCAACATGGGCCCCCAGCACCCCTCCACGCACGGCGTGCTCCGCCTCATCCTCGAGATGGACGGCGAGACCGTCACCTCGATCCGCCCCGGCATCGGCTTCCTGCACACGGGCATCGAGAAGAACATGGAGTACAAGACGTGGACCCAGGGTGTGACCTACGTCACGCGCATGGACTACGTCGCCCCGATCTTCAACGAGGCGGCCTACTGCCTCGCGGTCGAGAAACTCCTCGGCATCACCGATGACATCCCCGAGCGCGCCTCGGTGATCCGAGTCCTGATGATGGAGCTCAACCGCATCGCCTCGCACCTGGTCGCCATGGGCACCGGTGGCATGGAGATCGGCGCCCTCACCATGATGACGATCGCCTTCCGCGAGCGCGAGATGATCCTCGACTTCTTCGAGGCCGTCTCCGGACTCCGGATGAACAACGCCTACATCCGTCCCGGTGGTGTCGCCAACGACCTGCCCGAGGACGGGCTCGCGATCCTGCGCACGACGATCGACTGGCTGAAGAAGCACCTGCCCGAGTACGCGGCCTTCTGCAACGAGAACCCGATCTTCATCGGCCGCCAGTCCAACGTCGGCGTGATGGACCTGACGGCCTGCATGATGCTCGGCGTCTCCGGCCCGCCGCTGCGCTCCACGGGCTACGCGTGGGACCTGCGCAAGACGCAGCCCTACTGCGGCTACGAGACCTACGACTTCGAGCCGATCACCTGGGCGTCCAACGACTCCTACGGCCGCTTCCGGATCCGCCTCGCGGAATGCTGGGAGTCGCTCAAGATCGTCGAGCAGTGCTACGAGCGGCTTCAGAACACGCAGGGCCAGCCCGTCATGGTCGCCGACCGGAAGATCGCGTGGCCCGCGCAGCTCACCCTCGGCCCTGACGGCCAGGGCAACTCGAACGAGCACGTCAAGCACATCATGGGCGAGTCCATGGAGGCGCTCATCCACCACTTCAAGATGGTCACCGAGGGCTTCAAGGTTCCGGTCGGTCAGGTGTACCAGGCCATCGAGTCGCCGAAGGGCGAGCTCGGCGCCCACGTCGTCTCCGACGGAGGCAACCGCCCCTACCGCGTCCACTTCCGCGACCCGGGCTTCAACCACCTGCAGTCCATTCCCGCGATGTGCGAGGGCGGCATGATGTCCGACGTGGTCGTCGCCGTCGCGAGCCTCGACCCTGTCCTTGGAGGTGTGGACCGATGAGCGGCCACTTTGCCAGCCATTTCCCCGACTCCGGCTCGGTGGACTACTCGGATCAGTCGTCGAGCATCGACGAGACGACGATCGCCGAGCTGCGTGAGCTCGCCGGCCGCTACCCCGAGGCCCGCTCCGCCCTGCTTCCGATGCTGCACCTCGTGCAGTCGGTCGACGGCCGGGTCAGCCCGCGCGGCATCGAGGTGTGCGCCGAGATCCTCGACATCACCACCGCCCAGGTCTCCGGCGTGGCGACGTTCTACACGATGTACAAGCGCCGCCCGGCGGGTAAACAGCACGTCGGCATCTGCACCACGGCGCTCTGCGCGGTGATGGGCGGCGACATCCTGCTTGAGCGCGCCAAGCAGTTCCTCGGCATCGACGAGAACCAGACCACCCCCGACGGCCAGATCTCGCTCGAGCGCCTCGAGTGCAACGCCGCCTGTGACTTCGCCCCGGTCGCGATGGTCAACTGGGAGTTCTTCGACAACATGACCCCGCAGAAGCTCGAGCACCTGCTCGGCGACCTGCGCGACGACCGCGAGGTCGTCTCGCCGCGTGGCGCGACCATCACGTCGTGGCGCGAGGCCGAGCGCGTGCTCGCGGGCTTCCCCGACGGCCGCGCCGACGAGGGCCCCTCCGCGGGTCCCGCCTCGCTGCTCGGCCGTGTGATCGCCCGTGACAACGACTGGACCGCACCCCCGGCCGACGCCAAGCCGGCCCCCGTGGAGCAGGGAGACGCCAAGTGACCGATCTGCTTACCCCCGTCCTCAGCGCCCAGTGGGGCGAGGACAACTCGTGGAAGCTGTCCCGCTACGAGGCGACCGGCGGCTACCGCGCGATGCGCAAGGCGCTGGGGATGAAGCCCGAGGACGTCGTGACGCTCGTCAAGGACGCCAACCTCCGCGGCCGTGGCGGCGCAGGCTTCCCGACCGGCATGAAGTGGTCCTTCGTCCCGCAGGACAACCCCAACCCGAAGTACCTCGTGGTCAACGCCGACGAGTCGGAGCCGGGCACCTGCAAGGACATGCCGCTGATGATGGCGAGCCCGCACACGCTGGTCGAGGGCATCATCATCTCCTCGTACGCCATCAACGGCCACACCTCGTTCATCTACTGCCGAGGCGAGGTCCTGCACGTGATCCGTCGCCTGCAGCAGGCGGTCCGCGAGGCCTACGCCGCCGGCTACCTCGGCAAGAACATCCTCGGCACCGGCTACGACCTGGACATCATCGTCCACGCCGGTGCTGGCGCCTACATCTGCGGCGAGGAGACGGCACTGCTCGACTCGCTCGAGGGACGCCGCGGCCAGCCTCGCCTGCGCCCGCCGTTCCCCGCCGTCGCCGGCCTCTACGCCTCGCCGACGGTCATCAACAACGTCGAGTCGATCGCCTCCGTGCCGTCGATCGTCGACAACGGGGCCGACTGGTTCCAGTCGATGGGCACCGAGAAGTCGAAGGGCTTCACGCTCTACTCGCTCTCGGGGCATGTGAAGAACCCGGGCCAGTTCGAGGCCCCCATGGGCATCACGCTTCGCCAGCTGATTGACCTCGCGGGAGGCATCCGCGACGGCCACCAGCTGAAGTTCTTCACCCCAGGCGGATCGTCCACCCCGATCCTCACGGGCGACTCGCTCGACCTTCCGCTCGACTACGAGTCGATGGCGGCCGCAGGCACCATGCTCGGCACGAAGGCCCTGCAGATCTTCGACGAGACCACCTCGATCGTGCGCACCACGCTGCGCTTCGTCGAGTTCTACAAGCACGAGAGCTGTGGCAAGTGCACCCCGTGTCGTGAGGGCTCGTGGTGGCTCGTCCAGCTGCTGATGCGCTTCGAGGCGGGAACCGCCCAGGAGGGCGACGTCGACAAGCTGCTCGACATCTGCGACAACATCGGCGGCCGCTCGTTCTGCGCGCTCGCCGACGGTGCGGTGGCCTGCGTGACCAGCGCGGTCAAGCACTTCCGCTCCGAGTTCGAGCAGGGCTACACCACCCCCGCCTGGGAGCTGTTCCCCTACGAGAAGAGCGCCCTGTTCACCGTGGAAGGAGACGCGCGATGACAGTCGACGCGAAGACCACCTCCGGCGAGGTCACCCCGAAGCCAGACCTGGTCACGCTGACCATCGACGGCACCCAGGTGAGCGTGCCGAAGGGGACGCTGATCATCCGCGCCGCCGAGATGGTGGGAACCGCCATCCCGCGCTTCTGCGACCACCCGCTGCTCGACCCCGTCGGCGCCTGCCGCCAGTGCATGGTCGACATCCCCGACGCGGGCAACGGGCGCGGTTTCCCGAAGCCGCAGGCCTCCTGCACCATGCCGGTGGCCGAGGGCATGAAGGTCAACACGCAGGTCACCTCCGCCGTCGCCGCGAAGGCGCAGGAGGGGATGATCGAGTTCCTGCTGATCAACCACCCCCTCGACTGCCCGATCTGCGACAAGGGCGGCGAGTGCCCCCTGCAGAACCAGGCGATGACCAACGGCCCGGGGGAGAGCCGCTACGAGGGCCGCAAGCGCACCTTCCCGAAGCCGGTCAGCATCTCGGCCCAGATCCTCCTCGACCGCGAGCGCTGCGTGCTGTGTGCGCGCTGCACCCGCTTCTCGGAGCAGATCTCCGGCGACCCGTTCATCGCGCTCGTCGAGCGCGGGGCGCTGCAGCAGATCGGCATCTACGAGCAGGATCCCCACAACTCCTACTTCTCCGGCAACGTCGTCCAGATCTGCCCCGTCGGCGCCCTCACCTCTGCCGCCTACCGCTTCCAAGCACGTCCGTTCGACCTCGTGTCGACCACGACGACCTGCGAGCACTGCGCCTCCGGCTGCCAGCTGCGCGCGGACCAGCGCCATCACCAGATCAAGCGCCGCCTCGCGGGCGAACTGCCTGAGGTGAACGAGGAGTGGAGCTGCGACAAGGGCCGCTTCGGCTTCATGTACGGCCGTGGAGACGACCGGATCACGCGTCCGCTCGTGCGTCGCGACGGCGTCCTGCAGCCCGCCTCGTGGCCCGAGGCCATCGACGCAGCGGTGCATGGACTCCGCGCCGCCGGTTCCTCGGTCGGCGTGCAGACCGGTGGTCGCCTGACCGCCGAGAACGCCTACGGCTACTCGAAGTTCGCGCGCGCCGTGCTCGGCACCAACAGCATCGACTTCCGATCGCGCCCGGCCTCGGCCGAGGAGGCCCAGTTCCTCGCCGCCCGCGTGGCAGGCCGTACCCTCGCCGAGTCGGTCACCTACGCCGATCTCGAGGCGGCCAACCACGTCGTGCTGGTCAGCTTCGAGCCTGAGGACGAGTCGCCCATCGTGTTCCTGCGCCTGCGCAAGGCGGTGCGAAGGGGCACCCTCAAGGTGACCACCCTCGCGCCGTTCACCTCGCGCGGCAGCGACAAGCTCAAGGCAACCGTCGTCCCGGTCGCCCCCGGTCAGGAGGCCGTCGCGCTCAGCCAGCTCGAGGGGCTCGACGCGGGCACCGTCATCCTGGTGGGGGAGCGGGCAGCCGCCCTTCACGGTGTGCTCAGCGCCGCCGCCGCGGCGGCCGACCAGACCGGAGCCCGCCTCGCCTGGATTCCGCGCCGCGCAGGCGAGCTCGGTGCCCTCGAGGCCGGCTGTCTGCCGACCCTGCTTCCCGGCGGACGCCCGGTCTCCGATGCGGCCGCACGGGTCGACGTCGCGGCACAGTGGGGCGTCGCCTCGCTTCCTGCCGAGCCGGGCCTCAGCGCCGACGAGCAGTTCGCCGCCCTCGCGGACGGCAGCCTCAAGGCCGTCGTCATCGCGGGCGTCGACCCCTCCGACCTCGGCGACCCGGCCGCGGCGCTCGCCGGCCTCGACAACGCACAGTTCGTGGTCAGCATCGAGCAGCGTGCCAGCCAGGTCACCGAGCGGGCGGACGTGGTCTTCCCGGCCTCGCTGCTCGAGGAGCAGTCCGGTCACTTCCTGAACTGGGAGCACCGCGAGGGCCGCGTCGGCATCGTCAACCGCGCACCGGTCACCCCGATGACCGACCTGCGCATCCTCGCCGCCCTCGCCGACGCCCTCGGCTCGGAACTGGGCTTCCGCGCCGCCAAGCCGGCCTGGACCGACCTGAACGAGCTCGGCCGCTGGGAAGGCGAGCATGCTGCCGCCCCGCATGAAGCGCCAGCGATCCCGCAGGACGGGCTGAAGCTCGCCAGCTGGCGCGAGCTGCTCGACGACTCGCAGGGCAACGACTTCGAACTGGCGCTGCGCGCCACCGCGCGACCCGCCGTCGCCCGGGTCTCGCGCGCGACAGCCGAGAACCTCGGCCTCGCCGACGTCGCGCGGATCTCCGCCGGGGACGCGACGGTCGTGCTCCCGGTCGACATCGTGGACCACATGGTCGACGACGTCGTCTGGATTCCGATGAACCACAAACGTGACGAACGCCTCTGGGCCGCACCCGGCACCCAGGTGAGCGTCTCGGCCGTGACCGTGGACGAAGGGGAGTAACCGATGAACAACATCTTCTTCCAGGACCCCTGGTGGCTGATCCTGATCAAGGTCGTGGCGCTCTTCGTCATCCTCCTGGTCTGGACCATCTTCAACGTCTGGTACGAGCGTCGTCTCGTCGGCAAGATGCAGCACCGCCTCGGCCCGATCATGAACGGCCCGTTCGGCCTCGGACAGGCACTCGCCGACGGTGCCAAGCTCCTCGTCAAGGAGGACTTCCGACCGAAGAACGCAGACAAGATCATCTTCTCACTGGCGCCAGTGCTCACCGCGGTCGCGGCCTTCACCTGCTGGACCGTCATCCCGTTCGGCGGCGAGGTGACGATGTTCGGCGTCGAGACCCGGCTGCAGCTGACCGACCTGCCCGTCGCGGCGGTGTTCATCCTGGCCACCGCGTCAATCGGCATCTACGGCATCGTGCTCGCCGGCTGGGCGGGCAACTCGACCTACTCGTTCCTCGGCTCGATCCGCTCGACCGCCCAGATGATCTCCTATGAGATCTCGATGGGCCTTTCCATGGTCGGCGTGTTCCTGATGGCAGGCTCGATGTCGACCCACGAGATCGTCGAGGCGCAGCGCGAGACGCTGACCTTCGGCATCCCGTTCACGGACATGACGTTCAACTTCGGCCTCCCCGGCTGGTTCGCGCTGCTGCTTTTCCCGTCCTTCGTGATCTACGCGATCTCGATGGTCGGCGAGACCAACCGCGCCCCGTTCGACCTGCCCGAGTGTGAGTCCGAGCTCGTCTCCGGCTACATCACCGAGTACTCGGGCTTCCGCTACGCCCTGTACTTCCTGGCCGAGTACATCAACATGGCCACCGTCTCGGCCGTGTGCACCACCTTGTTCCTGGGCGGCTACCTCACCCCCTGGCCGCTGAACTGGCTGGCCGACAGCGTGCCGTTCTTCGGTTTCCTCAACAACCCGTGGCTCGGGCCGATCTGGTTCATCCTCAAGGTCCAGCTCCTGATCTCCGTGTTCGTCTGGCTGCGCGGCACCCTTCCCCGCCTGCGCTACGACCAGTTCATGGACCTGGGCTGGAAGGTGCTGATCGAGGTCTCGCTCGTGTGGATCATCGTGGTCGCGCTCGTGGCCAACACCGAGTTCCGCAACGCGACCATCGGTCTCGCGCTGCTGCTCGGCATCGTCGTCTACTGGATCTGGGGCGCCAACCGTCCACAGTCCACCGAGCCGGAGATCCCGAGCTCACCCAACGAGGTCTACGACGCCTTCGCGGGCGGCTATCCCGTCCCGCCGATGCCGGGGCAGCAGCTACCCGAGCTCGTCGGGGTCGTCGCGGGCGCCCGCGCAGCAGAGGAGACCGATCCGGTCGTCGTCGACGAGGTCATCGTCGAAGGGAAGGAATCCTGATGGGCTTCTTTGAGCAGTGGGCCGGGTTCGGCGTCACCTTCAACACCATCTTCCGCAAGACCTTCACGCAGGGATACCCGCAGAAGGGCAAGGAGAAGGTCACCGCCCCGCGCTTCCACGGCCGCCACCAGCTCAACCGCTGGCCTGACGGTCTCGAGAAGTGCGTCGGCTGTGAGCTCTGCGCCTGGGCCTGCCCCGCGGACGCCATCTACGTCGAGGGCGCGGAAAACACCGACGACGCCCGCTACTCGCCCGGCGAGCGGTTCGGTCACGTCTACCAGATCAACTACCTGCGCTGCATCTTCTGCGGTCTGTGCATCGAGGCGTGCCCCACGCGCGCCCTCACGATGACCAACGACTTCAAGATCAGCAACGACACGCGCACCAAGCTGATCTACGAGAAGCAGGACCTGCTCGCCCCGCTGCTGCCGGGCATGGAGCAGCCCCCGCATCCCCGCCGCCTCGGTGAGGACGAGCGGTCCTACTTCCTCGGACTGCCGCCCACCGGCGTTCCCGACACCCGCACCGCCTCGACCTCAGGAGCGGCCAAATGATCCCCATGATCCCGCTGGTCACCGCCGATGTGGTGGCCTTCTGGGTGTGCGCCCCGATCGCAGTGCTCTGCGCGCTGGGTATGCTGCTTGCCCGCAAGCCGGTGCACGCGGCCGTCTCCATGGCAGGCGTGATGATCTCGCTCGCCGTGTTGTACGCCGCCCAGGACGCCCCGTTCCTGTTCGTCATCCAGATCGTCGTCTACACAGGCGCGATCCTGATGCTCTTCCTCTTCGTGGTCATGCTCGTTGGCGTCGACTCGACCGACTCGGTCGTCGAGACGCTCAAGGGACACCGGGTCACCTCGGTGCTCGTCGCCCTCGGCCTCGGCATCCTGCTGATCTGCGCCGTCGGCCAGTTCACGATGGGCAAGGCCCCCGCAGGCCTGGCGGAGGCAAACGCCGAGTTCGGTGGCAACGTCGAGTCGCTCGCGGCCCTGCTGTTCACCAAGTACGTCTTCCTCTTCGAGGCGACCGCGGCCCTCCTGATCACCGCAGCCGTCGGCGCCATGCTGCTCGCCCACGGTGAGCGCCTGAAGAAGAAGCTGACGCAGCCGGAGCAGCTGGCGGAGCGCGTGCGCGCCTACGCCCAGGACGGCGAACACCCGGGCCCGCTGCCCAACTCGGGCGTCTTCGCCCGCGCCAACGCGATCTCCACGCCCGCCCTGCTGCCCGACGGCAGCATCGCGGAGAAGTCGGTGAGTAAGACGCTTGCCCTGCGCGGCGTGATCGTCAACGTGGAGGAGCTGCGAGCCCCCACCGCCGCCGCCTACGCCGCCCTCGAGGCGCGTCTCGCGGAGATTGAAGGAGACGACGAATGAACCCCGAGGGCTACCTGGTTCTCTCGGCGATCCTGTTCGCCATCGGCATTGCAGGCTTCCTGCTCCGCCGCAACGCGATCATCGCGTTCATGAGCATCGAGCTGATGCTCAACGCCACCAACCTGGCGTTCGTCGCCTTCGCCCGCTTCCACGGCAACCTCGAGGGGCTCATCGCGGCCTTCTTCGTGATGGTCGTCGCGGCAGCCGAGGTTGTGGTCGGCCTGGCGATCATCGTCGCCGTCTATCGTGCCCGCCGCTCGGCCTCGGTCGACGACGCCAACCTGATGAAGTTCTAAGGGGTTTTCAAGCGTGCAACTCCTCGAATCCGTTTCCGCACTCTCGAGCCCGGGCCTGCTGGTCTGGCTGCTCGTGGCAATTCCCCTCACCGGTGCAGCGATCCTGCTGCTCGCGGGCAAGGTCACTGATGCCTGGGGCCACTTCCTGGCCACCGCTGCCGTCATCGCCTCGTTCGCCATCGGGCTGGTGCTCTTCTTCCAGCTGCTCGGCGCCCCGGAGGACGCCAGGTCGATCACGACCGGCCTCTACGAGTGGATCGCCACAGGCAACTGGTCCATCGAGCTCGGCTTCATGGTCGACCAGCTGTCGATCCTGTTCGTGCTGCTGGTCACCGGCGTCGGATCGCTGATCCACATCTACTCGATCGGCTACATGGCCCACGACGACCGCCGTCGCCGGTTCTTCGCCTACCTGAACCTCTTCATCGCGGCGATGCTGATCCTCGTCCTCGCGGACAACTACCTCGTCCTGTTCCTCGGCTGGGAGGGCGTCGGCCTCGCCTCATACCTTCTGATCAGCTTCTGGGCGCACAAGCCCTCGGCTGCCAAGGCGGGCAACAAGGCGTTCATCGTCAACCGCGTCGGTGACCTCGGCCTCTCGATGGCGATCTTCACGATGCTCGCCCAGTTCGGCTCCGTCCGCTTCGAGGACGTCAACGCCGGTGCCGCCGACCTGACGCCCCTGTGGGCGACCCTGATCGGTGTCTTCCTGCTGATCGGTGCCTGCGGCAAGTCGGCGCAGTTCCCGCTGCAGTCCTGGCTGCTCGATGCGATGGAGGGCCCCACCCCGGTCTCCGCCCTGATCCACGCAGCCACAATGGTCACGGCAGGCGTCTACCTCGTCGTGCGCTCGCACGCCATCTACGACGCCTCCGACATCGCGCGCACCGCGGTTGTCGTGATCGGCACCATCACGCTGCTGTTCGGCGCCTGGATCGGTACCGCGAAGGACGACATCAAGAAGGTCCTCGCAGGCTCGACGATGTCGCAGATCGGCTACATGATGCTCGCCGCGGGCCTCGGCCCCATCGGCGCCTCGTTCGCGATCTTCCACCTGATCACGCACGGCTTCTTCAAGGCCAACATGTTCCTCGGCGCCGGCTCGGTCATGCACGGCATGAACGACGACGTCGACATGCGCCACTACGGCGGCCTTGCGAAGGCGATGAAGATCACCTTCTTCACCTTCGCCATGGGCTACCTCGCCATCATCGGCTTCCCGTTCACCGCCGGCTTCTTCTCGAAGGACCACATCATCGAGTCAGCCTTCGAGCACAGCACCCTGATCGGCGTGCTCGCGCTGATCGGTTCGGGCATCACGGCGTACTACATGACGCGCCTGATGATGATGACCTTCTTCGGCGAGAAGCGTTGGGGCAAGGACGTGCACCCGCACGAATCGCCGCTGGCGATGACCATCCCGCTGATCATCCTCGCCATCGCCTCCATCGTGGCCGGCCTGCTGATGAACAACTGGATCACCAGCTGGCTCGCGCCCGTCACCGGCCAGGAGCCGATGGAGCACCCGTCGCTGCTCCACTTCACCACCATCGGCTGGATCACCCTCGCGGTGGTTGCCGCAGGTGTGGCCATCGGCTGGTTCCAGCACCGCGGGACCATCGAACGCGAGCAGCCCGCCACCCGTAACCCGCTCGTCCTCGCGGGCCGCGCCGACCTCTACGGCGACGCGTTCAACGACTACGCCGTCATCCGTCCCACCACCGGCCTGGCCAACGGCCTCGCCGCATTCGACGACGGCGTCGTCGACGGTGCAGCGATGGGATCCGCCACGGTCGCCTCCGGGCTCGGCCAGTGGCTTCGCAAGGCCCAGAACGGCTACGTCCGCAGCTACGGCCTGACCCTCGGGGTCGGCGTCGTGGTGCTGGCCGCCGTCATGCTGCTCGGGCACCTGGGCTAAGGAGAATCTGAGAAATGGCAATTCCTCTTCTGACCATCCTGGCCCTCGTGCCGATCGTCGGCGCTGTGCTGATCTTCTTCATCAAGGGCCCCGCGGCACGCCTGATCGGCTACGGGTTCGCGCTGACCACCGCCATCCTCGGCGTGCTGGCCTTCGTGCTCCACACCCAGGGCACGGCCCTCGCGGAGAACCTCGAGTGGATCCCGGCCGTCGGCGCACACTACGCCCTCGACCTCGACGGCATGGGTGCCATCCTCGTGCTGATGACCGTCATCGTCGTTCCCGTGGTGCTGCTCGCCGAGTGGAACGTGGGCGAGGACGAGAACGCGCGCTGGGGGAGCAACGTCTTCTTCGCGCTCGCGCTGCTGCTGCAGGGCTTCGCGCTGTTCGTCTTCATGGCCTCCGACGTGCTCCTGTTCTACATCGCCTTCGAGGCGACGCTGATCCCGACCTACTTCCTGATCGGCGGCTTCGGCGGCCCGCGCAGGAAGCAGGCGGCCCTGAAGTTCCTGATCTACTCGCTCGTCGGCGGCCTCGTCATGCTCTTCGCCGTGGCAGGCGTCTACGCCGTCTCGGCAGGTGCGGGCGCCCCGAGCTTCCTGATCAGCGACCTCGCGGGCCTCGAGTTCGGGACGGCGGTCGGACGCTGGCTGTTCGTCGGCTTCTTCTTCGCCTTCGCGGTGAAGGCGCCGATGGCCGGCCTGCACACCTGGCTCCCTGACGCCGCCGAGCAGTCCACCGCGGGCACCTCGACCCTCCTCGTCGGCATCCTCGACAAGATCGGCACCTTCGGCATGATCAAGATCTGCCTGCTTGTCTTCCCCGAGGCCTCGGCCTGGGCGACCCCGGCGATCCTGATCTGGGCGATCGTGAGCGTCATCTACGGCGCGCTCATGGCCCTCCAGGCCAAAGACCTGCTGCGCCTGGTGTCCTACACCTCGATCAGCCACTTCGGCTTCATGGTCTTCGGCATCTTCGCCCTGACCACCCAGTCGATCAGCGGCTCGATCTTCTACATGCTCAACCACGGCCTCTCCACCGCCGCGCTGTTCCTCGTCGTCGGGTTCATGATCCGACGCCGTGGCTCGGCCGACATCGACGCGTTCGGTGGCGTGCAGAAGGTCGCCCCAGTCCTCGCCGGCTTCCTGCTGATGTCGGGCCTGTCGGCGCTCGCGCTACCCGGCATGGGCAGCTTCGTCTCCGAGTTCCTCGTCATGGCCGGAGCCTGGCAGCGCTACCCGATCCACACCGCGGTCATCACGCTCGGCACGGTGCTCGCCGCGGTCTACGTGCTGCGCATGTACCTGAGGACCATGACCGGCCCCGTCACGGAGCAGGTCGAAACCCACATCACGACGGATCTCTCGCTGCGCGAGAAGGCGGTCGTCGCCCCGCTGCTCATCCTCCTGATCGCGTTCGGGTTCTACCCGGCCCCCGTGCTCAACGTGGCGGATGATGCGGCCCGCGAGACGATGGCACTTGTCGGCGCGACCGACCCGGCCCCGCAGGTTCAGGAAGGCAACCGATGATCACCCTGTTGGAGATTGAAGCCGTGACGGTGGACTGGATGCTCCTGTCCCCGCTCGTCGTGCTCCTCGGCGTCGGCTGCCTCGGCATCGTGATCGAGGCCGTCGTGCCCCGCGACGCCCGCTACATGTCGCAGTCGGCGCTCGCCCTGCTCGGCGTCCTCGCCGCGCTCGGCCTGACCATCGCGAACTGGCTCTCGGAGGAGCCGACGCTCACGGCGGAGGGGCTCGTCGCGATCGACGGGCCGACCTACGTCTTCTGGTCGCTGCTGCTGATCGCCGGCCTCGGTGGCGTCGCGCTGTTCGCGGAGCGCGGCCTCGGCAACGGGCAGTCGGCCTTCGCGTCGGCCGCCTCGACCGTCCCCGGCTCGCCGCTCGAGCGTGAGGCCGAGCGTCTGCGTCGCGAGCACACCGAGGTCTTCCCGCTGCTCGTGTTCGCGCTGTTCGGCATGCTGCTGTTCGCCTCGGCGAACAACCTGCTCGTGCTGTTCGTCGCCGTCGAGATCTTCTCGCTGCCGCTCTACCTGCTGACCGGCATGGCCCGCCGCCGTCGCCTGCTCAGCCAGGAAGCAGCCCTGAAGTACTTCCTGCTCGGCTCGCTCGCCTCGGCGATCATGCTCTACGGCGTCGCCCTGCTCTACGGCTTCTCCGGCAGCCTCGAGCTCGCGGGTGTCGATGCGGCGGTCACCGCAGGCACCGGGAGCCAGTGGCTCCTGCTCGGCGGACTGCTGCTCGTCTCCGTCGGTGTCCTGTTCAAGATCGGCGCGGTCCCGTTCCACGCCTGGACCCCCGACGTCTACATGGGCGCCCCGAGCCCCGTGACGGCCTTCATGGCGGTCGCCACCAAGACCGCAGCCGTCGCGGGCCTGCTGCGCGTGTTCTACGTCGGTCTCGGCGGGGCACAGTGGGACTGGCAGTTGCTGCTCACCATCGTGGCCATCGTCACGATGCTGCTCGGCTCGACCGTCGCGCTCGCCCAGAACGACATCAAGCGCCTGCTCGCCTACTCCTCGATCGCACATGCCGGCTTCATCCTGGTCGGCGTGGTCGGCGCGGTGGCCGGGGGAGAGGGCGTCAGCGTCTCCTCGGTCAGCGCTGTCGCGTTCTACCTGCTGACCTACGGCATCGCGACGCTCGGCGCCTTCGCCATCGTCACGATGGTGCGCCGCTCCGGCGGCGAGGCCAACAGCCTCGAGGCATGGAAGGGCCTCGGTCGCCGCAACCCCGGCATCGCCGTGCTGATGACGCTGTTCATGCTGAGCTTCGCGGGCATCCCGCCGACGGCCGGTTTCGTCGGCAAGCTGACCGTGTTCGGTGCCGCCTGGGTCGGAGGCTACGGCTGGCTCGTGCTCGTCGCGCTCCTGACGAGCGCCATCGCCGCCTTCTTCTACCTCAAGGTCGTCGTGGCCATGTGGTTCCAGGATGCGGACGAGGCCACCGTCGGCGAGGTCGAGACCCCGTCGCTGTGGACCTGGGTTGTGCTCATTGTCACCGCGGTGGCTACGCTGGTCCTCGGCCTCGTGCCGGGCGGCGTGCTTGAGCTGCTCGCCGACGCCGCCCAGTTCATCCGCTGACCTGACGAGGAGATGACTCGTGGCTCAGGCCCCGCTTGAGGATCAGTTGACCGCCCTCCTCGACACGTTCGAGGAGCGGCTGGTCGACTCGGCCGTCGCCAACTCTCCGTTCGTCACGGAGGCCGCCCGCCACATCATCGCGGCAGGCGGAAAGCGGTTCCGGCCGCTGCTGGTTTTCCTCGCCGCCCGGTTCGGCGGCGAGGTCTCCGAGGCTGACCTGATGCGCGCCGCCATGGTGATGGAACTCACCCACGTCGCGAGCCTCTACCACGACGACGTCATGGACGTAGCGGACCTGCGCCGCGGGGCGCCCTCGGCAAACCGGCTGTGGGGCAACTCCGTCGCGATCCTCGTCGGTGACTTCCTGTTCGCGCGCGCCTCGACGACGGTCGCCGAGCTCGGGGTCGAGTACGTGATGCTGCAGGCGGAGACCTTCTCTCGACTGGTCCAGGGCCAGATCGCGGAGACAAAGGGCCCCGACGAGGACGAGGACCCGCTCACGCACTACCTCCAGGTGATCGCGGACAAGACCGGCTCCCTGATCGCGGCCTCCGCCCGCTTCGGCGGCATGGTCTCCGGGGCAGATGCGGCAACCCTCGACGCCCTCGCCGCCTTCGGTGAGGAGGTCGGGCTGGTCTTCCAGCTCTCCGACGACCTGATCGACATCACCTCCGACACCACGGGAAAGACCCCCGGCACCGACCTGCGCGAGGCGGTGCCGACCCTTCCAGTGCTGATGCTCCGCGCAGAGGCGGATCCGGCCGACGCGGGGCTGCTCGCCATGATCGACGGCGACCTGTCCTCCGACGAGGCCCTCGCCCAGACCCTCGCAGCCCTGCGCGCCCACCCCGTGATGGGGCGGGCGAAGGCCGAGGTCGAGCGTCGCGCAGACGTGGCGCGGGCCCACCTCGCGGGCCTCCCGGACGGCGAGGCGAAGCAGGCGCTGCTGCAGGTCTGCTCCGACCTGGTGGAGCGCACCAACTGACCCCACCCCGGGCGGGTGATGCCGCCGGGCACCTGCTTGCATCATCGACTGCCGCCCCATCCTCACTCGACAACGCTTGGGCCAACGCCTAGCGGTTGAGCCGATGAAGGGGCGGCCATGAACTCTGCGCGCGCGTTCGCCGTGGTGATGGCGGTCTGGACCGTCAGCGACCTCGTGGCGCAGAAGACCGACTCCAAGCTCTCTTCGCTGTTCGTGGCGTCGGTGACCTTCTTCACAGGTTTCCTCACGGGGATCTTCCCCGCGGACCTGCTGGCCAGCTCGTCGCTGCTTGCGCTCGGCGGCGTGGCCGTCGGCTTCATCATCGTCCATCTGGGCACCATCATCAGCCTCGCCGACGTCGCCAGACAGTGGCGCACCTTCCTGGTCGGCGTCGCCGTGGTGATCGGCATCGGCGTGTTCCTGTGGGTCGCCGGAGGAACCCGAGGAGACCACCGCGATCGAGGAGGCGATCATGCCGAAGATGATCATCGACGGCTTCTCGACGGTGACGATCACCTCTGTCGTGGTGACCGGCCTGATCGCCTCCACGATCGGTGGCTGAGTCACCAGATCGCGACGCGCTCGTCAGGGGCGAGCCACAGGGCGTCGCCCTCGGAGACGCCGAACGCCGTGTAGAACGGCTCGATGTTGCGCACGATCTGGTTGCACCGGAACTCGTTCGGCGAGTGCGGGTCGGTGGCGAGCAGCACCTTCATGGCCTCCGGCCTGCGCTTCCCGCGCCAGGCCTGGGCCCAGCCGACGAAGAACCGCTGCGCCGGGGTGAGGCCGTCGATCGGCTCGCCGTCGGGATCTCCGCCCGCGAGCAGCCAGGCCTCGTAGGCGATGTCGAGCCCGCCGAGGTCGCCGATGTTCTCGCCGACGGTGAGCTTCCCGTTGACGCTTCCCGAGTCGACGCCCTCCGGGACGAGACCGTCGTACTGGGTGACCAGCTTCTCGGCAAGGGCCTCGAAGGCCTCGCGGTCGGCGGGCTGCCACCAGTCGCGCAGCCTGCCGTCTCCGTCCCAGGTGGATCCCTTGTCGTCGAAGCCGTGGCCGACCTCGTGTCCGATCACGGCGCCGATTGCCGCGTAGTTGACGGCGTCGTCGGCGTCGGCGTTGAAGAACGGCGGCTGCAGGATCGCGGCAGGGAAGACGATCTCGTTGCGCAGCGGGTGGTAGTAGGCGTTGACCGTCTGCGGGAACATCTGCCACTCGTCCTTGTCGACACCCTTGCCGATCCGTCCGATGGTGTAGTCGAGCTCGAACGAGTTGGCCGCGAGTACGTTGGCGATCAGGTCGTCCTCGCTGAGCGTGAGCGCCGAGTAGTCGCGCCATTTGACCGGGTAGCCGATCTTCGGCGTGAACTTCTCCAGCTTGTGCAGCGCCTCGGCCCGCGTCTCGTCGGTCATCCAGTCGAGCTTCTCGATGGAGACCCGGTAGGCGGCGAGCAGGTTGCCGACCAGCTCGTCCATGGCGGCCTTCTTCTCCGGCTGGAAGTGCTCGGCGACGTAGAGGCGCCCGACGGCCTCGCCGAGTACGCCCTCGACGAGGGCGACCCCGCGCTTCCACCGGGGACGCTGCTCCTCGTTGCCGGAGAGGATCTGCTCGTAGAAGTCGAAGCGGGCGTCAACGAAGTCGCTCGACAGGTAGCCGGAGAGCCCTGAGATCGCCTTCCACCGCGCCCAGGAGCGCCAGGTGTCGAGCGGTGCGGAGGCGAGCAGCGGTGCCACCCCCTCGATGAACGACGGCTGGGCGACGATCAGGTCGCCCAGGATGTCGGCCGGGATCTCGGCGCCCTCCAGGTAGGCGTCCCAGTCGAAGTCCGGGCTGGCCGCCTTGAGGTCGGCGAGCGAGGTGGGGTTGTACATGGCGCGCAGGTCGCGCAGCCGGACGCGGTCCCAGTGGTGTGCCGCGATCTGGGTCTCCAGCGCGAGCACAGCCTGAGCCTGCTCCTCGGCATCGAAGAATCCGGCCAGCTCGAAGGCCCGCCTGAGGTGGGCAAGGTACTGCTCCCGGATCTCGGCGTGCTCGTCGAGGCGGTAGTACGTCTCGTCCGGCAGGCCGAGGCCGGCCTGCGAGGTGAACGCCGCGTAGCGCTCCGGATCGCCCGGGTCCGACTCCTCGTAGAGGGCGACAAGCGGGCTGAGTCCGTGGCGCAGCGACCAGCCGAGGTGACGGGCGAGCGCTGAGGGCGAGTCGATGGCGGCGATCGCATTGAACACCGGGTGCAGCGGGGTGGCGCCGAGCGCCTCGATCCGGTCCTCGTCCATGAAGGAGCGGTAGAGCGCGCCGATCCTGCCCTCGTCGGTGTCTGGCGCCGAGGCGGGCAGCGACTCGATGATGTCGAGCACGTCCTGCTCGGCGGCATCGCGCAGATCCATGAACCCGCCCGCGGAGGACTTGTCTGGGTCGATCTTCGCGGTCGCGAGCCAGGTGCCGTTGACGTGGCGGAAGAGGTCGTCCTGGGGGCGGACGGAGGGATCTGCGTTGGCGTGGGCGATGGCGTCGGTCATGCGGGCCAGCCTAGCGCCCGCCTCATCTGTGCCAGGTGACGGTCAGGGGCGCATCGCCGAGGACGTTGGCCCGCACCCACACAGTCTCGGTCGCCTGCCGCGGCCGCTGCCTGCTGCCGCCCACGAAGTCCCAGGAGTAGGTGTACTGGAATGTCAGGGGGCTCTCGGCCTGGGTCAGCTTCTGCAGGCTCAGCCTTGGGCGCGCGTCGGCGAACGGATCGCCGTCGAGGGTGCGCTCGATGCTCGACTCCACGACCGGGGCGCCGTCCGAGGTGAGGCCGATCGGGCAGTTTGCGGGCGCGAGCGTCTTCGCCGCCATGCACGCGTTCAGCGACTCGGACGCGGCCTGGATGAACGCGCGGCGCCCCTGCTCCGTCAGCTCCGGGCTAGCGTCGATCTGCCGCGGCTCCTGGTCACGGCCGACCTTGTCGATGGTGAACGCGTCGGTCGCCGGGTAGGCGATGTAGGGCATGCCGGTGGTCAGCTCGTAGCGCCCGGGAACCACCTCGTAGATCTGGTCGTGCTCCACCTGCTGCCCGTTGATGAAGAGCGGAACGTCCTCGCCTCCCGGGACGAAGACCCGCACCGGCATCGTCGTGCGGCGCAGTTGGAACTGGCCCGAGTCGACCTGCTGCAGGGCGACGGTCGCCTCGACCGGACGCCCACCGAGCGTGTAGGTGACCTGCACCTCCGTCGCCTCTGGGTCGGTGGTGACGACGGTGAGGTCGGCGATGGCCGACTTCTGCATCGTCCTGGCGTACACCTCGGGCGTGAGGAGGATCGACGAGCCCTGGCCGCCCTTTGGGCCCATCGCCATCGCGGTGTCGATGTCACCCTCGGCGAGTGCGGTGAAGTAGTCGGTGACGATCTCCTGCGGGGTCAGCGCGGCGACCTGGTTCGACGCGGTCGCCGTCGACTTGGCGAGCACATCGGTGTCGATCTCGTGGGGCCGCAGGAAGTTGACGTAGATCATGCCCGCGACGACGCCGATCACGAGGACGCCGACGAAGCCGAAAAGCAGCGCCCGGACCGGGAACGGCCGACGCTCACGCTCGGGTTCGATGTCCGGGGCGACGAAGCGGCTCTGATCCCTCGCCCGGGTCAGCACGGACTGCATGCCGACGGCGTCGAAGTTCGGCGTGTTCGGCGGCGCCGCCTGGGGGATGGGGCGGGCGGGGGTGGAAAGCGAGGCCGGCCAGTCGCCCTGATCGGCGGCCGGCCGGGCCGGGTCCTTGTCGGACGGCACCTGGGGCGGGCGCGGCGCGGCGGGGTGCCAGCCGTGCTGCCCGTCACTCATCGCTCGTCTGCCTCCCACGTGTCGTTGCCTGCGATCACCGAGGCTAGCGCCGCCGCGGGGTCATCTGCCCTGACCGTGTCGATCTGTTCGCGGACGAGATCGTCGTAGGCGGGGCGGGGAACGCGGCGGAAGATCCCGATGGGTGCCCGCCGCAGCAGTCCCGGCTCCGTGAGCCGCGAGAGCGCGAACGCCTGGGACGGGTCCTCGCGGGTCTCGTCGTGCACGACGATGCTCGCCTGGTCGACCTCGGCCGTCTTCGCGACCTTGATCTGACCGTCCGGGGTGCGCACGACGCAGTGCTCGCCGCCTGCGAAGATGATCGGCTCGCCGTGGACGAGCGAGATCAGCGTCCCCTCCGGGCCCTTCAGCGTCGCGAAGGCGTCGTCATTGAAGATCGGGCAGTTCTGGTAGATCTCCACGAGCGAGGTGCCGCGGTGTTCCGCCGCGGCGGTGAGCACCTCGGTCAGGTGCTTGCGGTCGGAGTCGATGCTGCGGGCCACGAACGACGCCTCGGCGCCGAGCGCGAGCGAGACCGGGTTGAACGGCGTGTCGAGCGAGCCGTACGGCGTCGACTTGGTGACCTTTCCCAGCTCGGAGGTGGGGGAGTACTGGCCCTTCGTGAGGCCGTAGATCCGGTTGTTGAACAGCAGGATCGTCATGTTCACGTTGCGGCGCAGCGCATGGATCAGGTGGTTGCCGCCGATCGACAGCGCATCTCCGTCGCCGGTCACGACCCACACGTTGAGGTCGGGACGGCTCAGCGCAACCCCCGTCGCGATCGCGGGAGCGCGGCCGTGGATCGAGTGCATGCCGTAGCTGTCCACGTAGTACGGGAAACGCGACGAGCAGCCGATGCCCGAGACGATGACGGTGTTCTCCCGCTTGATCCCGAGGTTGGCCGCCATGGACTGGAAGGTGGCGAGGACGGCGTAGTCACCGCAGCCGGGGCACCAGCGCACCTCCTGGTCGGAGGTGAAGTCCTTCTTCGTGAGGGGAGTGATGCTCAGCGGCTTGCCGGCGAGGCCGGACGTGGCGGTCATCAGTTCTTCTCCTTCAGCGCGTCGATCTCGGCGATCAGGTCGTTCTCGAGCTCGGTGATCGAGATCGGCAGCCCGCGGACGCGCGAGTAGGTGGTGACGGGGGCGAGGTAGCGGGCCCGCAGCATGGTCGACAGCTGGCCGAGGTTCATCTCGGGCACGATGACCGACTCGTAGCCGCTCAGGACCTCGCCGAGGTTGCCCGGCATCGGGTTGAGGTGGCGCAGGTGGGCGGTGGCGATCGAGCGTCCCGTGTTGCGGACGCGGCGGGTCGCGGCCGTGATGGGACCGTAGGTGGACCCCCAGCCGAGCACCAGCACCTTCGCGTCGCCGTTCGGGTCGTCGACCTCGACATCGGGGATGTCACGGACGATGCCCTTGATCTTGGCGTGGCGGGTGCGCACCATCAGCTCGTGGTTGTCCGGGTCGTAGGACACGTTGCCGGTGAGGGCCGCCTTCTCGATGCCGCCGATGCGGTGCTCGAGGCCCTCCGTGCCCGGGATGGCCCAGGCGCGGGCGAGGGTCTCGGGATCGCGCTGGTAGGGCAGGAAGGTCTCCTTGCCGTCGACCTCCCCGTTCAGCTGGGTGGCGAAGCCCGGGTCGATGGGCTCGATCGCGTCGAGGTCGGGGATCTTCCACGGCTCGGCGCCGTTTGCGAGGTAGCCGTCGGAGAGCATGATCACCGGCGTGCGGTACTTGATCGCGATCCGGCAGGCCTCGACGGCCGTGTCGAAGCAGTCGGTGGACGACTTCGCGGCGATCACAGGGACGGGCGCCTCGCCGTTGCGGCCCCAGATGGCCTGCATCAGGTCCGCCTGTTCCGTCTTGGTCGGCATGCCGGTGGAGGGCCCTGCGCGCTGCACGTTGACCACGACGAGCGGCAGCTCCGTCATCACGCCGAGGCTGATCGCCTCGGACTTGAGCGCGACGCCGGGTCCGGAGGTCGAGGTGACGCCGAGCGATCCTGCGAACGAGGCCCCGATGGCGGCGCCGACGGCGGCGATCTCGTCCTCGGCCTGGAAGGTCATCACGCCGACGTCCTTGCGCTTCGACAGCTCGTGCAGGATGTCCGAGGCGGGGGTGATCGGGTAGGAGCCGAGGAACAGCTGCATGCCCGCCTTGTGGGCGCCGACGATCAGGCCGTAGGCGGTGGCGAGGTTGCCCGAGATCTGGCGGTAGCGGCCCTTCGGCATCGGCGCGGGCTCGACGTGGTACTGGACCTCGAACGCCTCGGTCGTCTCGCCGTAGGCGTAGCCGGCCTTGAATGCCGCGATGTTCGCGTCGCGGATGTCGGGTTTCTTGGCGAATTTCTCGGCGAGGAAGTCGATGGTGCCCTCGGTGGGGCGCGAGTACAGCCAGCTGAGCAGGCCGAGCGCGAACATGTTCTTCGTGCGCGAGGCGTCCTTGCGGGAGAGGTCGAAGTCGGCGACGGCCCCGGTGGCCAGGCCCGTCAGGTCGAGCGAGTGCACCGAGTAGTTGGTGAGCGTACCGTCCTCGAGGGGGTTGGAATCCCACCCGATCTTCGCCAGGTTGCGCTTGGTGAAATCCGCGGTGTCGACGATGATCGTGCCGCCGCGGGGGAGGTCGCGCAGGTTGGCTTTCAGCGCCGCCGGGTTCATCGCGACCAGCACGTCTGGCACGTCACCCGGGGTCACGATGTCGAAGTTGGCGAAGTGCAGCTGGAAGCTCGACACACCGGGCAGCGTGCCCTGTGGCGCGCGGATCTCGGCCGGGAAGTTGGGAAGGGTCGCGATGTCATTGCCGAAGCTCGCGGTCTCCGCAGTGAAGCGGTCACCGGTGAGCTGCATTCCATCGCCGGAATCTCCTGCGAATCGGATGACGACTCGTTGCAGGGGCTGAGTTTCAGGCACGTGCGGTATACCTCGGATGTCTCGTGGGCGTCGCGCCCCATTCTAGGCATCCAGCCATCTTCAGCCGCATTGACCGTTCCTCCATCAGTGAACGCCGGGGGAGGCTGATCAGTCGCTGAGCAGGCCGAGGATGTCGTCCGCGCTGAGCGGGGCGTTGGTGTCGGATCCGGTGCCGACCACCGAGTCGAAGAGGTCGCGCTTGCGCTGCTGCAGTTCGACGACCTTCTCCTCGATCGTGTCGGAGGCGACCAGCCGGTAGACGTTGACCGGCTTGTCCTGCCCGATCCGGTGCGCCCGGTCGATGGCCTGGCTCTCGGCGGCCGGGTTCCACCAAGGGTCGAGGATGAACACGTAGTCGGCCTCCGTCAGAGTCAGGCCGAAACCGCCCGCCTTCAGGCTGATCAGGAACACCGGCGCCTCACCCTCGCGGAAGGCCTCGATCCTGGCCGCCCTGTCCCTTGTGCGGCCGTCGAGGTACTCGTAGTCGATGCCCTCACGTCCGAACCGCTCCCTGACAAGCGAGAGGAAGCCGGTGAACTGGGAGAACACCAGCGCCCGGTGACCCTCGGCGACCACCTCGTCAAGGAGTTCGACGAGGGTGTCGATCTTCGCCGAGGCCGCGGGATAGTCGTCCTCGATCAACGCGGGGGAGAGGCTGAGCTGGCGCAGCAGCGTCAGCGAACGCAGGATCGTGATCCGGTTGCGCTGCAGGTCGCCGACCAGGCCGAGCACCTTCTGCCGCTCGCGGGCGAGGTGCCGCTCGTACAGCCGACGATGGCCGGGGGACAGCTCGACCGGGACCAGCTGCTCCTGCTTCTCCGGCAACTCGGTCGCGACCGCGGACTTGGTGCGCCGCAGGATCAGGGGCCGGATCCGTCGCCGCAGCCTGGCGAGGGTCTGCGCGTCGCCGTTCTCGATGGGGCGGCGGTACTCGGTGGTGAAGCGCTTGGGATTGGGGAAGAGCCCTGGCGAGGTGATCGACAGCAGCGACCAGAGATCCATCACGTTGTTCTCCAGCGGCGTGCCGGTCAGGGCCACCTTCACCCTCGCCCTGAGCGCGCGCACGGCGTGGTACGCCTTCGAGGCGTGGTTCTTGACGAACTGCGCCTCGTCGAGCAGCACGGCAGACCACTTGTTGGCCTGGTACTGGTCGGCCTCCAGCCGGAGCAGGGTGTAGGACGTGACGACGATCTGCGCGCCGTCGATCGCCTCGCTCAGCGTGCTGCCCCGCTTCGAGCCGGTGGCGGTGACGGTGACGACCTTCAGGTCGGGGACGAATCGCGCCGCCTCGGCCGCCCACGTGCCGATCACCGACGTCGGCGCGACCACGAGCATCGGCTCGTCCAGTTCGCCCGCCTCGAACGCCGCCTGGGCGGCCGCGAGGGTCTGGACGGTCTTGCCGAGGCCCATCTCGTCGGCGAGGATCCCGCCCAGGCGCGTGCGCCACAGGAAGCGCACCCAGCGGAAGCCAGTCTCCTGGTAGGGGCGAAGCGTCGCGTCGAGCCCCGCCGGGACGGGCTCGTCCGGGAGTTGCGACGGGTCGAGCAGCGCGCCGACGCTCTCGCGCCAGGCCTCCGCCTGCTCGGTAACCACGCCGAGCCGGACGAGTTCCTCCCACAGTCCGGCATGTTCGGGGCGGAGCTGGAAGACGTCTCCCTCGTGATCGGTGAGGAGGCGCGCCTCCTCGATCAGCTGGCGCAACTCTGCGAACTCGGGGGCGTCGAGCGGGAACCACGTGCCGGAGTCGAGCAGCAGATGGTCGTCTCCCGCGGTGAGGGCGGCCATCAGGTCCGCGAGCGGGACGACCTCCTCGCCGACACGGACGCTCACCCTCAGGTCGAACCAGTCTCCGCGCTCGCTGTCCTCGACGCTGAGCGACACCTGCGGTGCCTCGTCCGCCTCACGGTAGGCGGGCGGCTCGGCGTTGAGCTCGACGACGACGTCGCGGCGCTCGCGCAGCAGCGGCAGGGCGGAGGAGACGAAGGAGATCAGCGAGCGCCCGGTCAGGTACGCTGGCACCAGTTCGGCGCCCGACTTCCAGGCACCCGCAGGCACGAGGCGCTGCAGTTCGCGCTCGGAGTCGACGTCGCGGGCGATCCGGTCGTCACCGCCTGCCGCGAGGCCGACGTCGAGGCTCCGCTGCCCCATCCGGTAGCGGAACCCCCAGTGCAGAGACGCGGAACCCTCACGGAACTCGACCCGGCACACCAGTTGGGGCGGCGAGGGTTCCGGCAGGTCAACCCCCTCGCCGACCTCAAGCGCCACCCGGGACCGCAGGCGGGGGAGGAACCGGCTGGCGAACTCGTCCACCTCCGCCGCGGGAACGCTGAGCCGGCCGTTCTGGAAGAGGGCCTGGGCGGCCTGGTCGAGCGGCTGGATGAGGGGGCCGAGGACGAGGTCGTCTCCACCGTTGAGCGCGGCGCCGTGCGCGGGGCGGCCGAGGTAGGACTTGCCGGGGATCACCACCGCGCCGTCCGGGGTCTCGATCGCCGGGTCGAGCAGCAGGGCACCGTCCTCACCGGGCGAGACCTTCAGCGTCGGGACGAAGGGACGCTGCGACAGGTGCGGAGTCGGCAGCTCGCGCCCCGACCCCGACGGGCCGGCGACCAGTTCGACCCCGGCGTCGACCGCGCGCAGCAGCGCGGGCCACACGGCGGGGTGGGCGTCGGTGATTGGAAATCCGTCGGGCCGGTTGGCCACCGAGGCGGTGCGGGTCTCGAGGACGGCGAGGAGTGAGTCGCGATGCGCGGGAAGGAAATCGCCGCTCCGGCGCAGCTCCTCCCACGTCGCCCCGGTGCGGATCCAGTTGCCGCGCACGCCCTTGACCATGGGGCGCAGCACGAGGGTCGCGCCCTCCTCGCTGACCTGCAGCGCGAGCGGCCTCCCCGAGCCGGGGCCGGCCACCGCGAATGGGGCGAGGATCTGCTGCCAGGTGGTGCGGTGCGTCTGCGGCTTCTGGAGCGTCAGGATCAGCGCGACTGCGTGCTTGCAGTCGGCGCGCATCGGGCATGAACAGGTTGCGACGAGGGTCGAGAAGCCCGACATGCACATGACGGAGGTCTGGTAGGTGCGGTACCCCGAGCCGCGCACCTCTGCGGTGGCAAGGGGACCGGAGGTCTGGATCTCGCCGACCCGGCCGAGCCGCGCATACTGCTGACCACGCGCCACGGTGCTCGCACCGAAGTGTTGGATGAGCCGGGGGTCGGTCGCCTCGGAGAGCCAGTTAGTCAGTTTCGTCATTGCAGGCGGAGTCTATGCGCACCACGGGCCTCGCAGAAGGCCAAGCCGCCGCTGGACGCGTAGACTGCCCCGCATGGTTGCAGCGCGCGATTGGTTCGGTGACGGTTCTGTTTTCGTCATCGACGTGCCGCTGGCCTGCTGCGCCCTCGAGACCCAGACGGCGGCCGGGGAACGTGGTTGCCTCCCGATCGCCGAGATCCCTCCCTCTGCGCGGGTGGTGGTCACCCTGTCCGGGACGATCACCGTCCCGATGCTCCCATCGATCCGGCTCGTCCTCGAGGAGGCGCCCCAGCGGGCGAAGGTGGTCGCCTTCGGGGCCTGCGCCTGCGTCGGCGGCCCGTACTGGGACTCCTACGCGGTGGTGCGCGGCTCCGAGGAACTCGTCAAGGTCGACCACTTCATCGCGGGCTGTCCGCCGCCGCCGGGGGCGCTCGACGACTACCTCGACGCGCAGCGCGTGGAGGCCGCGGCATGAGCTGGCGTGCGGAGGCCGAGGCAGCTCTCGCCGGGGGGTACACCTTCCTACTCAACCTGACGGCGGTCGACGAGGTCGGCCGCAGCGACCACATCCGGGTGCTGCTGCGCCTGCTCGACCCGAAGACCGGCGGAGAGCGCACCATCGACACCCTCGCCGAACGCGACGACCCCCACGTCGCCGACCTGGCCGACCTGTTCCCGGGGGCCGCCTTCCTGCAACGGCAGGTGCACGACTTCTTCGGCGTCGAGTTCGACGGCGGAGACAACCGGCCCCTGATCCACCACGGCGGAGGGGCGCCGCTGCGCAAGGACGTCCTGCTCACCGGTCGACTCGAGACCGCCTGGCCCGGGGCGCTCGAACCGGGGGAGTCCGGTGCCTCGCCCAGCCGACGCAAGCTGGTACCACCCGGCGTTCCCGACCCGGCCGTCCTGGCTGATCCCGACTCGAGCCCGGCCGATGTCGCCCTCTCGGCGACCGGCGCACGGGTGAGGAGGCAGCGATGATCCACGGTTCCATCGCCCTGATCGAGGACGCCTGCACGTCCTGCATGATCTGCGCGCGTGAGTGCCCGACCTGGTGCATCACGCTCACCTCGCACATGGAGCAGATGGTGCCCGCACCGGGGGCGCGGCCGCGCACGCACAACGTCCTCGACACGTTCACGATCGACTGGGCGCTGTGCATGTACTGCGGCGTCTGTATCGAGCAGTGCCCCACTGACGCACTGGAGTGGGCGGGCGCCCACGTCGCCCCCGCGTCCTCGCTCGCCGAACTTGCCCACGGCAGGGAGCAGCTCGGCGGAGGCGGTGCGTAGCCTCGTGACCCGAGCGTGGGAGGACCTGAGGCTGGCCGCCTCGACCCGCGCGGTGTGGGTCGGTTTCCTTGGCAGCCTCGGCATCCTGCTCGGATCGCTGAGCCCCGCGTACCTGCCGCAGGCCTCGCCCATCTGGGATGTGCTGCGCGACCTCGGCATCGACGGCGCCACCACCAAGTGGGTCGGCACGATCGCGACGCTCGTCGGCCTGTCGCTGCTGCTGGAGTCATGGTTCCGGCTGCGCCCCGCGCGGCGGCGGGCAGCTGGCGCGCCGCAGCTGCGCCACTGGGCGGTGCTGGCCATCATCTCGGCTCCGATGCTGGTCGGGCCGCCGATCTTCTCGCACGACGCCTACTCGTATGCCGCCCACGGCTGGCTGATCCACAACGGGCTGAACCCCTACCAGGTAGGGCCCGGCATCCTGCCCGGCTACTTCGCGGACCAGGTCGCCTGGGTGTGGCGCGAGACGACCGCCCCCTACGGCCCGCTCGCGCTGTGGATGAGCCACGGCATCGTGATCCTCGCCGGCTTCGACCCCTACCTGTCTGCCGTCCTGATGCGTGTGCCGGCGCTGATCGGGGTCATTCTGATCGGCGTCACGGTACCGCGGATCGCCAAGCGCGTCGGCGTCGACCCCGCGGCGGCGAGCTGGTTCGCCGTTCTCAACCCCATCCTCGTCATCGACTTCATCGGCGGTGCGCACAACGACGCGCAGATGACCGGGCTGATGCTGGCGGGCATTCTCGTCACGATGAAGATGCGACGCTGGTGGCTGGGCGCGATCCTGGTCGGCGTCGCCGCGTCGATCAAGCAGCCGGCCTTCCTGGTCGCCGTCGCGTTGCCGTTCCTCGTCGCTCCCTGGACGTCCTGGCGGCCCCGCGCCGTCGCGTGGGCCGCGCTGCGGGCCCTGTCGTCGCTGGCGGTCGCGGTGGCTGTGTTCGCCGCGATCTCGGTGGTTTCGGGGCTCGGATTCGGGTGGATCAACGCCATCAACGTGCCCGGCATGGTCGACACGGTCTCCCCGTTCACGGTCGTCGGCTACCTCATCCAGTTCCCCGTCAACTGGATCACCGGCGACCCGACGGGCCGCGCCGCCGTCGTGGCGCTCAAAGGCATCGGCTCGGTGATGTCGATGCTCGGCATCGTGTACTTCGCCTATCGGCACCTCGGCCGGCGGCCGCTGCACTTCCTGAGCTACTCGTTCATCTGGTTCGCGCTGTGCGTGCCGGCGCTGCACTCCTGGTACCTGCTGTGGGGCGCCGTCCTGCTACCGATGACGAAGCCGTCGACCCGCGCGCTGCGGGGAGCCATCGTCGCGACCGTCGTCCTCCTGGGATTCAACGCGATGAACTTCGGCATCCGCAACGGGGCGTGGATGATGGTGCTGATCCTGTTCGGCGCCGCCTACTGGACCATGCACACGCACGAGCTGAGCCAGCCGATGGACGCCGGCGGGGACGGTCCCCGGCCGCGCGAGAAGGATCAGTCGCCGACGCCGTAGTCCACGACGACGGGGCAGTGGTCCGAGATCCGTTCCTCGTAGCTGGCCTCGCGCCCGGAGAACGCGTGCGTCGCCGACCTGGCCAGCGAGGGGGAGGCCAGATGGTAGTCGATCCGCCAGCCCGCGTCGTTGGCGAAGGCCTGCCCGCGCCATGACCACCATGAGTACGGCCCGTCGGCGTCGGGGTGGAGCGCGCGGACCACGTCGACAAGGGTGCGGGGGCCCGTGATGGAGCCGAACCAGCCGCGCTCCTCGGGCAGGAAGCCCTCGGACTTCTGGTTGGTGCGCCAGTTGCGCAGGTCCTGCTTCGTGTGGGCGACGTTGAAGTCGCCCATCACGAGGAACTCGCGGCCCTCGGCGGCCGAGCGTCGGCGGGAGACGGTCAGAAGCCGGGCCAGCCCTCGCATGAAGCGCATCTTGCGGTCGTACTTCTCCTGCGAGTTGTCCTCGTAGGGCCAGGCGGCCCCCTTCGGGAGGTACAGCGACGCGACGGTCAGCGGGGTGTCGGACAGATCGACCTCGACGTAGCGGCCCTCTCTCGCGAACGGCGCGAGGTCGCGGCTCACGAGGCGGTCGACCTCGGTGTGTTCCTGAGCACCGTGCGGGTCGATGGTCGTCACGGTCCCGCCGAGCGTCCTCACCGCGCTCGGGATCTGGCGGGTCAGGACCGCCACGCCGTTGCGGCCGGCCAGTGTGCCGGTGTCCAGCGTCGCGTGGTAGCCGGCGAAGGCCTCCAGCGGCAGGTCGTCGGCCCGGCAACGGACCTCCTGCAGGGCGATGACGTCGGCGTTCGTCTGCGCCCACCAGGGGGCGAAGCCGCGCCGCAGCGCGGCCCGGATGCCGTTGACGTTGTGCGTGCCGATGCGCCTCACCAGGAGACCTCCAGTGTCGCGGCGGGCCAGGGATCGGTTGCCAGGCGGCCGTAGGTCAGCACGTCGACCCGCTGACCGTCGATCAGGAACTTGCCCCGCTCCCGGCCTTCGCGGACGAATCCGGCCCGTCCCGCGACGTTACCGGACAGCGGGTTGTCGGCCCGGTGACCGAGTTCGAGGCGCTCGCAGCCGCCTGCCGACAGCGCCCAGGTGGCGACCGCCGTCGCGCACGTCGAGGCCCAGCCGCGGCCGCGGTGGGACGCGTTGGTCCAGTACCAGAACCAGCCCACCCGGTTGACCGCGTCGAGCGTCACGCACACCAGCCCGACGAGGCGGTCCCCGTCGCAGATGGCGAACGGGTGCTGGCGCTCGTCGTCGATCAGCCCCGACAGGTAGGCCTCTGCCTCAGCCAGCGACGTCACCGTGCCCTGGCGGGACATCGACGGGTCGGACCCGAAGGCATCCAGCGTGGCGGCCGCGTCGGAGAGTCGCACCAGGCGCAGGGTCAGCTGTGGATCAGTCATCAGGACCTGCCTGGGGATCGGGGCATGGAACACAGGCAGGCTAGCAGCGCGGGAACAACAGCGGTGGTTTGGGCAGGTCTCTAAGATTTGAGAGCCTGTAAGACCCCATCCACACCTGGAGCCGTCATCGTGTCGACATCCCCTGAGCCGCAGACCCCTCCCTCCTCATCCGCTCCGAAGCCGTGGGCGGCGAGCCCCGAGGAGGTGCTGGCATCCGTCGACTCGACCACCGACGGTCTCGCGGGATCCGAGGTGGAGCGGCGACTGGCGCGTGACGGCCGCAACGAGCTGCCCACGCCCAAGCCGGTCCCCGCCTGGCGTCGCCTGCTGTCGCAGTTCAACGACATCCTGATCTACATCCTGATCGCTGCGGCAGCTCTCAAGGCGTACTCGGGGGACTGGGTCGACTTCGCCGTCATCGCGGTCGTCATCCTCGCGACCGGCCTCATCGGCTTCATTCAGGAGGGCCGCGCCGCCTCCGCGCTCGCCAGCCTCCAGACCATGCAGTCGCTCGACGCGCAGGTGCTGCGCGACGGCACCTGGGGTGTCGTCGACGCGGCGACCATCGTGCCCGGCGACGTCATCCGCGTCCGCTCGGGTGACCGGGTTCCCGCCGACGTTCGCCTCCTGACCTCCTCGTCGCTGCAGGTCGACGAGGCGGCGCTGACCGGCGAGTCCGTGCCAGCGCAGAAGGAGCTCGAGCCCGTCGCGGCCGAGGCGGGTGTCGGCGATCGATCCTCGATGCTGTTCTCCAGCACCATCATCACGGCCGGCACGGCCGAGGCAGTCGTCGTGTCGACGGGCGGCAACACCGAGATCGGCCGGATCTCGGCGCTGGTGGCGGACCAGGAAAAGCTCGACACCCCGCTGTCGCGGCAGCTCGCCAAGCTCGGCACGCAGCTGGCGATCCTCATCGGAGTGATGGCGGTAGTGATGCTCGCGATCGGCTACTTCGTGCACGACTTCCACGGCGACGAGCTGATCTCCGCAGCCATCGGCTTCGCCGTCGCGGCGGTCCCTGAGGGCCTGCCCGCGCTGGTGACCATCACCCTGGCGCTCGGCGTGCAGCAGATGGCCCGCCGCAACGCCATCACCCGCAAGATGGCCGCCGTCGAGACCCTCGGGTCCGTCACGACGATCTGCTCCGACAAGACCGGCACGCTGACCCAGAACGAGATGACCGCGCGCACGGTGCTGACCTCCGAGGGTCGGTACGTCGTCGAGGGCACGGGCTACCAGCCGAAGGGCCACGTCACCGACCCGCACGGGCAGCCCGCGGCCCTGCCCGACCACCCGGACCTGGAGGCGCTTGTCATCGCCGCGGGAGCGGCCAACGACGCCCGTGTCGAGGAGACCGACGAGGGCTGGCGGGTCGTCGGGCAGCCCACCGAGGGCGCGCTCGACGTGCTCGCCACCAAGGCGGGCGCCGACATGGCCCACGTCACGCGGCTCGCCACGGTGCCCTTCGAGTCGGCCCACAAGTTCTCCGCCACCCTGGACGACGTCGCCTCCGGGGAGCGTCGGATCCACGTGCTGGGTGCCCCCGACCGGCTGCTCGACCGTTCGACCACGCAGCTGGGCGGCGGAGGCTCCACCGAGACGCTCGACCACGGCTTCTGGGACGCCGGCATCGACGAGCTGTCGGAGCAGGGCCTGCGCGTCCTGGCTGCGGCCTCGCGGCCGGCCGACGGCGTCGAGGACCTGGCGCTCGACGACCTCGACACGGGGCTGACCTTCCTCGGGCTCGTCGGCATCGTCGACCCGCCCCGACCCGAGGTGACCGACGCCATCTCGCTGGCGCACACCGCCGGCATCCGGGTGAAGATGATCACGGGTGACCACGCCGGCACGGCCGTCGCGATCTCGCGCGAGCTGGGCATCGCTCCGGCCGAGGGGGACGTGAAGGCGCTCACCGGCGCGGAGCTCGAGGCCATGAGCGACGACGAGCTCGCCGCCCAGGTCCGCGACGTGGACATCTACGCCCGCACGTCGCCCGAGCACAAGCTCCGGATCGTCAAGGCGCTGCAGACACACGACGAGGTGGTCGCCATGACCGGCGACGGCGTCAACGACGCCCCCTCCATCACCCGCGCCGACGTCGGCGTCGCGATGGGCATCAAGGGAACGGAGGCCACCAAGGAGGCCGCCGACATCGTGCTGGCCGACGACAACTTCGCCACCATCGAGAGGGCCGTGGAGGAGGGGCGCCGGATCTACGACAACATCCGCAAGTCGGTGGTCTTCCTGCTGCCGACCAACGGCGGCCAGGGCCTCGTCATCCTCGTGGCCGTCCTGCTCGGCATGGCACTTCCCCTGTCGCCGGTACAGATCCTGTGGGTCAACCTCGTCACGGCGCTGACCCTGTCGCTGTCACTCTCGAGTGAGCCCGCCGAGCCGGGCATCATGAGCAGGCCGCCCCGGTCCACGAAGGAGCAGATCCTCTCTCCGAGGGCCCTCGCACAGGTGCTGTGGTCATCGGTCGCCATCGGTGGTGCCGCGCTGCTGATGTTCATGCGACAAAATGCCGTCGTCGACTACGACGTGGCCCAGACCGCCGCCGTCACCATGCTGGCCTTCGGCCAGATCGCCTTCCTGTTCAACTGCCGCTTCCTGAACACCTCGTCGCTGACGTGGCGGGTGCTCGTCGGCAACCGCGCGGTGTGGTTCTCGATCGCCGGGCTCATCGCCCTCCAGCTGATCTTCATCCATGCGCCGTTCATGAACACCTGGTTCGGCTCCTCCGAGCTCGGCTGGGCGCAGTGGGGCCCGATCCTCGGCCTGTCGGTCGGCGTGTTCCTGTTCAACGAGCTGGGCAAGTTCCTCATCAACCGCGTCGGTCGCCGCTGAGCATCGGCTTAGCAGTCGGGCGTCCGCCCGCACCCACGAGGGGGCCTCTCCCAGTCAGGGAGGGCCCCACGTGCGTCCGGACGGGCGTCGCGGACCTTGTCGAAACCCTGCGTCCTGACGAGGTGCCCTGGCGCGTCCGGCCGGGCTCCTCGTCTCGTGAGCGCTGGAGCTCTTCCCCTACCCCCTCGCGACGAGCTCAGGGACCCGGGTCGTTGAGCCTGTCGAAACGCCCTGAGCGGAGCGAAGGGTCCCGGCTCGACTCCCACGCACAACAATTCCTATTTCGGTGTTGCTGCGCCTATGTTGCAGCGGCGCCGGAATAGGCATCGTTGTGCGGGAAAGGGGGAACCGGGGTGGGCCCCGGGGGCTGAGCGGCGCAGGGAACGGGGCTGGCCCCGAGGAGCCGGGTCGGGTGCAGGGGGCCGGGGGCAGGGGCTGCGGTCAGCTCTGACCTGGGGTCGGCGCCGACCCGCCCCACCACCGCCAACGAGATATCCCAGAGGCCAACGACATGCACCGACGCCAACGATATTCGCGCGAATATCGTTGGCGTCGGTGACTCTCGTTGGCGTCTGCGAAGGGCGCCGTCAGCGGTAGTTCACGAACTGGACGGCGAAGTCGTAGTCCTGCTCGTTGATCAGCTTCTGGACGGCCTGCAGGTCGTCGCGGCTCTTGGAGGAGACGCGCAGCTCTTCGCCCTGGATCTGCGCCTTCACGCCCTTGGGGCCCTCGTCGCGGATCAGCTTCGAGATCTTCTTCGCGTCCTCGGTCTTGATGCCCTGCTTGGTGGTCGCCGTGATCTTCCACAGCTTGCCGGACTGGCGCGGGTCGCCGGCGTCCAGAGCCTTGAGCGAGACCCCGCGGCGGATCAGCTTGGTCTGGAAGACGTCGAGGACGGCCTTGACGCGCTCCTCGGAGACGGCCTGCATCTCGATCGTCTCGCCCGACCACGCGATCTTCGCATCGGTGTTCTTGAAGTCGAAGCGCTGGCTGACCTCCTTTGCCGCCTGGTTCAGTGCGTTGTCGACCTCCTGGCGGTCGACCTTGCTGACGATGTCGAATGAGCTCTCAGAAGCCATGGGATCCTCCGGTCGGGTGGGGCCTTGAGCACTTTTCCGGGTTCGTTCGCGGCTGGGGCCGATGGGATCGTCATCATCCGCAACGAGCCCCGGAAGTGCTCATCGTCAGGCCATTGTGCCAGCCTTCCAGGGGCCCGGACGCCCGCTTTGCCGTCGTCGTCAGGACCCTGCTATGCTCGTGCGGCGCCGGGATACCGGCATGGCAGGTTGCCCGAGCGGCCAAAGGGAGCGGTCTGTAAAACCGTCGGCGTAGTCCTACGTTGGTTCAAATCCAACACCTGCCACAAGGCCCCGAATCGAATTGGTTCGGGGCCTTATTCATTTCCTCTCCAGAAGGAGGCCGACGATGGCCACCCCACACATCGCCTGCGAGCCGGGAGACATCGCGCCGCTCGTCATCATGCCTGGCGACCCGAAGCGCGCCGAGCGCATCGCAAAGACCCGGATGAAGGGCGCGAGGCTCGTCTCCGACGTCCGTGGCATCGGGGCCTGGACGGGCACCGTCGACGGCGTTGCGATGACGGCGATGGCCTCGGGCATGGGCGTGCCGAGCGTCTCGATCTACGCCACCGAGCTCTACTCGCAGTTCGGCGTGAAGCGGATCTGCCGCGTCGGCACCTGCGGCGGCATCTCCAAGCAGGTCGCTGTCCGAGACGTCATCGTCGCGTCGTCCGCGCACACCAACTCGAGCGTTTCCACCATCGACATCCCGGGCGTGACGCTCTCGCTCGCCGCCTCTTTCGACATGCTGCGCGGCGCCGTCGATCAGGCTCGTGGCACGGGCGCCCGCGTGCACGTCGGGTCGGTCTACACCAGCGACTTCTTCTACAGCTCGCGGATGGACATCGTCCCCGCCCTCGACAAGCTCGGCACGCTGGGCGTCGAGATGGAGGCGGCCGGCCTGTACGCCTGCGCCATGGCAGCCGGCGCGGAGGCGCTCGCCGTCCTGACGGTGTCGGACCACCTGTTTGACGGCTCGGGCGACCTCACCTCCGACGAGCGGGAGACCCTGTTCGAGGGCGCGCTCGAGGCGGCGATCGCCGGCCTGAAGGCCTGAGCTCAGGCGGCCTCCGCGCGGAGGCGACGTCGACGCGTGGCGGCAACCTCCAAGGTGGTCTCGACGAGCTCGTCCAGGCTCTGGGCAGTGAACCGCAGCGCCAGCCAGCCGGCCCGGGCAATCGCCCGGCCGCGACCGCGGTCGCGGTGGAAGGCGTCCTGCGTCCCATGGTGCTGTTCTCCCTGGAGTTCGATCGCGAGCCGGAGCTCCGGGATCGCGACGTCGAGGTAGAAGCGCTGACCCTCGATGTCGACCGCGTGGTTGCTCTTCCAGCCGGTCACCCCGGCGGCGAGCAGGAGGCGGTGGGCCTCGCGCTCCAGTTCCGACCACGGCTCGTCGCGCGAGTCCGCGACCAGCTCCCGCCGCAGACGGTTGCCGCGCCTGTTCGGCGTGAGCTGGAGGGCTCGCCGCAGGCGTGGGAGCATGATCGCACGGCGTCTGAGCGCCTCGTCGATCACCCGTGCGCCGAGTTCCGGGACGAGGTCGAGGACGGTCAGCTCCGGGTAGGTGAACGCGACTCCGGAGCGCCGGACGAGCAGTCCGCTCGGATGTGGCGCTGCTCGAACGCGAAGCTGGTCTCGAGCGTGATCTCGTTCGGCCGGGAGCGGCGGAACCCCCGATCGTGGTACCTCACTGTCAAGTCCCCGCGAAATGGTAGGCCTTACCTCAGATATTTTTCCCCGCGAAAACAAGGGTTAGCTGGCCCGGGTTTTGAGGCCGGCGGGGTCGGGTGCCTTCCATGCGATGTGTTGTTCGAGACGGGCTGTCTTTCGGCCTGCGAGTCGGGTGAGCTCCTGTTGGATCTCGGTGATGCGTCGTTGCATTGCGACGGGTTTGAGGGTGGCCTTGTAGGCGGCTAGTTCTGTTTCCTGGGCGGGGTTGAGGACCCCGGCGGCCAGGAGCCTCTGGTAGGGGGAGCGTGGCTTGTCGTAGAGGCGTTTGCGGCGCCCTACGGTGTCGGTGGCCCAGCCTTCGGGTTTCTTCGTGGGGGTGAAGAAGTTGAGCCGGTCGTTGACCAGCGGCCATAGCTGGTTGAGTAACGCGAGTTCGGTGGCGGTGTCGTAGCGGTGGTAGAAGCCGTAGCGGCGCACGAGGTGGTTGTTCTTCGATTCGATGGTGGCTTGATCGTTTTTCTTGTAAGGCCGCGACCGGGTGAAGAACACCTCTCGTTGGCCGGCCCAGCCGATCAGGTCGTGGTTGATGAACTCCGAGCCGTTGTCACAATCGATCCCGGTGACCGCGAACGGGACCTGGGCGATGAAGTGGTCGAACGCGGTCCGGATGTGGAGGTGGGCGTTGTTGCGGATGGAGTAGGTGAAGCTCCAGCCGGTGTGCATGTCGGTGAAGTTCACGCTGCGGGCGAACTCGCCCTTCAGCGTGGGGCCGCAGTGGGCCACGGTGTCGACTTCGAAGAACCCGGGTTCGGCTTCGACCTCGTCACCGGCTTTACGCACGGTGATCGAGTTTCGTAGCAGGCTGCCGGGCTTGGTGGCGGTCTTTCCTCGGATCGGGTCCTTCGCCCGCGCCGGTGCGAGGTACCGGTCGATCGTGGCCGCCGACATCGATTCCAGCTCGGCCCTGACCTCGGCGCTGTAACGGTCCTGGCTAGGCACCAGTTCGCCTTCGGCTTCCATCGCATCGATCAGATCGCTCATGGATGCGGCGAGGTACTGCCCGCAGCTGCCCCCCGAGGCCGCCCATACCCGCTGCAGGATCAGCCTGGCGTCGTAGGAGTACTTACACGCCTTGGTCTTGCGCCGATCGATCACCGCGACCGTCGCGGTGGCCCGTCCCGGGGCCTGTTTCAACCGGGCCACCAACTGCTGGCGGGCATGGTCACGGTTCCAGCCGGTGATCTCGACCACGTGGTCGAGGATCTGGGACTTGCCCTTCTTCGGGGCCGCGGCATAGGCCTTGGCGTACTTCTTCGTGATCTCGACTCGGGCTGCCATCGACAGCTTCTCTCCAACCTCCACACCCCATCGTGGCCGGTCACTGTTTCCCGGGGAAAAGTATGTGAGGTACGGCCCCTTCGTTCGCGGGGACTATGTATGAGTGTCGTCGCCGATTTGTGCGCGGCCGAAAAGTCCGTGTATGGTTGGTCCCCGGCTGGCCCCTATAGCTCAGTAGGCAGAGCGTCTCCATGGTAAGGAGAAGGTCTGCGGTTCGATTCCGCATGGGGGCTCTGTTCTTTCCGTGGCACCACCCACGAGAAGAACTCCTGACGGGGTAGCTCAGTCGGTAGAGCAAGCGGCTCATAATCGCTGTGTCGCGGGTTCAAGTCCCGCCCTCGTCACCACCACTGACGCACACCACGCCACGCGCTCAAGCTAAGGAATGTGAACATGGCCAAGAAGTCTCAGGACGTTCGTCCGAAGATCACGCTCGCCTGCACCGAGTGCAAGGAGCGCAACTACATCACGAAGAAGAACCGCCGCAACGATCCCGATCGTCTTGAGCTGAAGAAGTTCTGCCCGCGCTGCCGCACCCACCGCGCGCACCGCGAGACCCGGTGATCTGCACACAAGCATCCGAGAACGGCCGTCCCTGAGGGGCGGCCGTTCTTGCGTTCCTGGGGTTCGCGAGGTCTCGACGCGTTCGTTCCGTGAGAGCTCGTGCCGACGCGGCGGGGGCCCTTCCGTTGCGCCGCGCCCCGGAGAACCTCGGCACTTCAGACTCACTTCCGTCCGTGTGAGTTCAGCAGACTTACGCTGGACCGTGCCGCGACGTGTCGCAGGCAAGGACCACGGCTGTGCCAAGCACAGCAAAGCCAGGCAGTTCACCCCCGGGCAGCGGTCGTCGTGACCCTGACGTCGGCGACATCCTCCAGCGGTTCGAACCACCTGACGAACTCGGCGGTGCCCGGCAGGTGCTTCCTTGCCTGTTCGAGCGCCGCCTCGTCGCTGACGGCCCCCGTGAAGGCCTTCCACTCCTCGAGGTTCACCGAGGCCCCGACCGTGATCGTGATCTTTCCGTACGACATGTCGTGCTCCTTCGCCAGCTCCAGCCTAGGAGCCCGCAGCCTCAGGCGACCCCCCTCCCCCGCTAAGGCAGGACCCCGACTCGGCATCGACGAGGTGGTTACCATCAACGACCTCCTCGGCGCTCCGCCGATCACGTTCACCCCGGATACAGCGGCACCGTGGCCATGACAGCGGACGGCCATCCGGGGCCTTTCGACGACGGGCGCCGCCGCTTCGACGGGCGGCCCTGCTCAAGGAACGGGGAAACGCACGCCGCCGCTCCGCGTGGCCTCTGCTCAAGGAGCGGGATCCGACGGCCGCCGCTTCGCGGGGAGCCCGGCTCGAGTACCCGGGCGCCCGGGCGTGATCGCGCTAGGGTGGCCACTATGCCGATCACGCCCGAGCACGTGGGCCGCGAGTACCCTCCCGCGCCGCCCTACATCGTCAGCCACGCCAAGATCGCCGAGTTCGCCGACGCCGTCGGCGACGACAACCCGGCCTACCGCGGCGAGACGCCGATCGCCCCACCGACCTTCGCAGCCGTCATCGCGGCCCAGGCGTGGGGAGCGCTGTTCGGCGATCCCGAGCTCGGGCTCGCGCTCAACCGCACCATGCACGCCGACCAGGCGTTCACCTTCCACCGCCCGCTGCGGCCGGGCGACGCCGTCGAGGCCCGGCTGAGCATCCAGAAGGTGCGCAACCGCGGCAATCTCGACATCGTCACCATCCTCGTCGACCTGATCGTCGACGGCGACTCGGTCTGCGAGGCCCGCTCCACGCTCATGCACACAAGCGAGGACGCAGATGCCTGAGTTCACCGTCGGCCAGGAACTGCCCGAACTGCGCGTTCCCGTCACCCGATCCACCGTCGTGCGCTACTCCGGCGCCTCGACCGACTTCAACGAGATCCACTTCTCCGACCGCCACGCCCAGGCCATCGGCCTGCCGGGCGTCGTCGCACACGGCATGTGGACGATGGGAGCCGGCCTGAAGCTGGTCACCGACGCCGTCGGCGACCCGGCGCGCGTGCTGAGCTACTTCGTCCGCTTCACCCGGCCTGTGCTCGTCCCCGACACCGACGAGGGCACCGAGGTCGTCTACACGGCGAAGGTCACCGAGGTGGCCGACGGTGTGGCGAAGCTGTCCGTCACCGCCACCTGCGGCGACGAGGCGGTGCTCGGAGCGGCCCGCGCGGAGGTGCGCGTTGACTGAGGGAGCCTCCTGCAGCATCGACCGGGTCGACCTCGGCTCCGACGGGCCGGTCGTTCCCGGCTCGACCCGCCTGGCCGACCACACCACCCTGCGCGTCGGTGGGCCAGCCGCCAACTTCGTCGTAGCGGAGACCGAGCACGAACTGATCGACGCAGTCACCGGGTGCGATGAGCGCGGCGAACCGGTCCTCGTGCTCGGCGGCGGCTCCAACCTGCTGATCACCGACGAGGGCTTCGAGGGCACCGTCGTCCGGGTCGCGATCGGCGGCATCAAGGCCGACGTGTCGACCTGCGGCGGCGCGTCCGTGAGGGTCGGGGCGGGGGAGAACTGGGACGACTTCGTCGCCGAGGCCGTCGACCGCGAATGGAGCGGCGTCGAGGCGCTGTCCGGCATCCCGGGAAGCGTCGGGGCCACCCCGATCCAGAACGTAGGAGCCTACGGCGCCGAGGTCTCCCAGACGATCACCTCGGTGCGCACCTGGGACCGGACGGAGCGCACCCAGCGCACCTTCCCGCTCACCGACTGCGGCTTCGGCTACCGCACCTCCCGGTTCAAGCGCGAACCAGGCCGTTACGTCGTCCTCGACGTCGGCTACCAGTTCACGCTCGGCTCCCGCTCGCAGCCGGTCGCCTACGCCGAACTGGCCCGCCGCCTCGACACCCAGGTGGGTGCCCGCGTCCCGGCAAGGCTCGTCCGCGACACCGTGCTCGAGATCCGCCGCGGAAAGGGCATGGTGCTCGACGCCTCCGACCACGACACGTGGAGCGCCGGCTCGTTCTTCACCAACCCCATCCTCAGCGCCGACGACGCCGGACGGCTCCCCGAGGGCGCCCCGCGCTTCCCGATGCCCGACGGGTCGGTCAAGACCAGCGCCGCCTGGCTGATCCAGCACGCCGGCTTCGAGAAGGGCTACGGCACCGAACGGGCGAGCCTCTCGACCAAACATGTGCTGGCGCTCACCAACCGGGGAGGCGCCACGTCCGCCGACCTGGTCAGGGTCGCCCGGGCGGTGCGCGTCGGCGTGGCGCAGGCGTTCGGCATCACGCTGGTGCCCGAGGTCAACCTGGTCGGCGTCCAGCTCTGACGCGACCGCCGGGACCTCAACCTGAAGTTGAGAAACTTTCACCCGGCGGGCCCGGCGGCTAGCCTCACGAACCAACCAACCGGTGGGAGTGAGACCAATGCGCTGGATCAAGGTCGCCGTCGCGACCGCCCTCGTCCTCGGCTTCGCGGCGATCGCGCCGAGCCCGGCGAAGGCGTCCGTTCAGAGCGAGTTCATCGCAAAGCTCGTGGGCCCCGCCCAGCAGAACGAGCGCGCGACGGGCATCCCCGCCTCCGTCGCCATCGGCATGGCCGCCCTGGAGACCGGCTGGGGCCGCTCGAAGATGGCGAGCGCATACACCGTCGACGCAGGGCTGCCGACCGAGAAGGTCTACCAGGTCAACACGCTGTTCAACATCAAGTGCACGAGCACCGTCTCGCCGTACCAGACCGGCTGCGTGCCGGTGAAGACCGCCGAGTACAAGCCCGACGGCACCGCCTACTACATCGTCGACAACTTCCGCACCTACAAGAACTGGGGCGACTCGATCCTCGACTACGGACGGCTGCTGACCACGGCGTCGCGTTACGCGAAGGCGTTCGACTACAAGTTGTACCCGGACCAGTTCGTGACCGAGGTGCGCAAGGGCGGCTACGCCACCGACCCCAAGTACGCCGACCTCGTGATCTCGATCATGAAGAGCTACAACCTCTACCAGTACAACCTCAACGGCGCGGGCGCAGGCTTCCCGCCGGGCATGGGCACCGGAGGCGACGTCGGCTCGACCGCCTTCACCGTCGGCTCCGATCTCCCCGCCTACGTCAGCGGCTCGAAGGGTGACGGGGTGCGCATCCTGCAGCTGCTGCTCAACGCCAACGGCTCGCAGCTGGACGCCGACGGCATCTTCGGCGACCAGTCGAAGGCGGCGGTCAGCGCGTTCCAGTCGAAGAACGGCATCAGCGCGACGGGCGCGATGAACGACAAGACCTGGAACAAGCTGCTGCCGAACCTGAAGCAGGGCAGCAGCGGTGGCTCCGTGCGCGCGCTGCAGTCGGCCCTGCAGGACGCCGGTCATTCCGTCAGCGTGAACGGGAGCTTCGACGCGACCACCGCGAAGGCCGTGCGCTCCTTCCAGACCAGGCACCGGATCAAGGTCACCGGCGAGGTCAGCCGCCTGACCTGGGCGAGGCTGATCGGCTGAGCCCGGCTACAGGGTCGACGCGGCGGCGACGTAGCCGCTCGCGTAGGCCACCGCGGCGAGCTCGAGCGCGTCGCGCCCCGGCAGGTAGGCGCCGTGGTGCAGCCCGGCTCCGTTGATCCGCCCGGTGCCGATGAAGCACATCAGCGACGCCGTCTCGCGCCCGTACTCGGCGAAGTCGTCCGACCCACACGAGCGGAACGGCGTCTCGGCGACCGTCACCCCGAGCGAACTGAGCAGGTGGTCGGTGCGGTGCACGAGCGCCGGATCGTTGACCAGCGCGGGCCCGCCACGCACGAACCGGGCCTCGGCGTGCGCGCCTCGCCCCGCCGCGACACCTTCGACGGTGCGCGCGATCGCCTCGTGCAGCCGCATCCGGTCCGCCTCGTGGAAGGTGCGGATCGTTCCCCGGCACGAGGCCGAGTCGGGGATCACGTTGGGTGCCGTACCACCCGAGACCTGCCCGAACGAGACGACCGTGGCGTGCGTGGGGTCGATCAGCCGGCCGCGCAGCGACGACACCTCCCCGATGATGGCGGCGAGCGTCGTGATCGGGTCGACGGCCAGATGCGGGTAGGCCCCGTGAGCAGGGGAGCCGGCCACCGTGATCTCGAACGAGTCGTAGGCGGCGTTGACGGCGCCCGCGCCGGTCGATACCACGCCCGGGTCGACGCCGGGCTGCATGTGCACGCCGATCATGGCCTCGACCGACTCCCGCTCCAGCAGGCCCGAGGCGACGACGTCGCCTGCGCCGGGAGGGGTGACCTCCTCGCGTGGCTGCAGCACCGGCACCATCGCCGCGGGCAGGTCGAGTTCCCGAGCGGCGTTCAACACGGCCCACAGCGCGGCCATGTGCACGTCGTGGCCACACGCGTGCATGACACCAGGGATCCGCGACTCGAACTCGACGCCGGTCACCTCGTCGATCGGCAGCGCGTCGAGCTCGGCGCGCAGGCCCACCGCCGGCCCGTTAGGGCCGAGCCGAGCCCAGGCGCCCGTTGCGGCGACGGGCGACCAGTCGAGGAACGGCAGCGCCGCGACCAGTTGGTCGCGGGTGTGGCCCTCCTGGCCGCTGAGCCGCGGGTCCGCATGGAGCCTCCTGCGCAGCGCCGCCGCCTCGGGCAGCACGCGCGTGATGCCGTCAGTCAGGGGCTTCAGCAGCTCGGAGGTCATGGGCAGAACCTTAGTCCGGGCTCAGCAGGCGGCGGCCTCGGACGCCTTCCGAACTGTCCGCGCATCGCAGTAGGGTGAAGAAATGCTTCCAGCCAGAACCCGTTCCTACGCTCTGGCCCCGGCGGCACCCGGGCGCGCGGCGGTGCTGCGTTTCCTTCCCTACATCGCGCGCTTCAAGTGGCAGTTCATCGCCTCCTTCGTGATGGCCCCGCTCGGCGTGCTGATCAGCGTCGCCATCCCGCTCCTGCTCGGCGCGATCGTCGACGGGCCCATCGCCCAGCGCAACCTCACGGCCCTGCTGTGGTTCTGCCTCGCCCTGCTCGGGCTGGGTGTCGCAGACGCCGGACTGTCGTTCATCCGCCGCTGGATCATGTCGCGGGCCACCTCGCACATCGAGGCCGACATCCGGCTCGATCTCTTCGACAAGCTGCAGCGGCTCCAGATGGGCTTCCACAAGTCGTGGGAGTCGGGCCAGCTCCTCTCGCGCATGATGAGCGACCTCGGCCTGCTGCGCCGGTTCATGTCGTTCGGCCTTGTCATGTTGTTCATGAACTCGATCCACATCGTGGTGGTCGTCGTGATCATGGTGGTGAAGCTCTGGCACGTCGGACTCGCGGTGCTGATCGCCGTCATCCCCGTCGTGATCGCGACCTTCGTGCTGATGGGGCGGTTCGGAAAGCTGTCGCGCCGCGTGCAGGACGAGACCGGCGACGTGGCCTCCTCCGCCGAGGAGTCGCTGCACGGCGTCCGCGTGATCCGTTCCTTCGGCCGAGCCCGCTACGCCTACCGCGGCTACGACGAGCGGGCCACGAAGCTCGCCGAGTCAGGTGTGGCCCGGATGAACCTCGCCTCCATTCTGTGGACGCTGCTCGAGGTCTTCCCCAACGTGCTGCTGCTCGTCGTCCTGGTCGGCGTCAGCTTCGGCGTCTCCGGCGGCGTGCTGACCCTCGGCGACGCCGTCACCTTCGTCACCCTGCTCCTGTCGCTGGCCTGGCCGGTGGGCAGCCTCGGCTACCTGTTGTCTTTCGCGCGCGAGGCGGCCACCGCGGCCGACCGCGTGGTCGAGGTGTTCGATGCCCCCGTCACCATCTCGTCCGGCACCTCCCGCATCGAGGCTCCGGCCGGACGGCTCGAGCTGCGCGACGTCACGTTCCAGTTCGACGACGCCACCGAACCGACGCTCAGCGGGCTGAACCTCACCCTCGAACCGGGGGAGACGGTCGCCCTCGTGGGCGGCACCGGATCGGGGAAGTCGACCCTCGTGTCGCTGATCCCGCGGTTGCTCGACGTGACAGGCGGCCAGATCCTGCTCGACGGTGTCGACGTGCGCGACCTCGACCTCGTCCAGCTGCGCAGCCTGATCGGCACCGCCTTCGAGGAGCCGATCCTCTTCTCGATGTCGGCACGCGAGAACCTCACCCTCGGCCGCCCTGAGGCCATCGAGGCGGAGATCGCCGAGGCGGTGCGGGTCGCGCGCGCCGACTTCGTCTACGACCTCCCGTGGGGGCTCGACACGCGGCTCGGCGAGCAGGGCCTCAGCCTGTCCGGTGGCCAGCGTCAGCGCCTCGCGTTGGCGCGCGCCATCCTGGTCGGCCCGCGCGTGCTCGTCCTCGACGACACCCTCAGCGCGCTCGACATCCACACCGAGGCCGAGGTCGAGGAGGCCCTGAAGTCCACGCTCGGCGGCGTGACTGGCATCGTGGTCGCGCACCGCGCCTCGACCGTCCTGCTCGCCGACCGGGTCGCCGTGCTCACCGAGGGCAGCATCGCCCACGTCGGCACCCACCAGGAGCTGCTGGCGACCGTTCCCGAGTACCGCGAACTGCTCTCCGCCGACTACTCGATCGCGATGGGAGAGCAGAGCGCATGACAACCCAGACACCGGAGCAGGAGCGCGAGGACCCGACGGCGGCCTGGCGCGGCGTCAAGCAGGACATCGACGAGGAGCGCGCGGCCGGGGTCGGCCTGCGCGGCCCCTCCCGCAGGCTGCTCGTCGAACTGCTGCGTCCCTACAAGTGGTGGCTGATCTTCCTGATCGGCGTCGTGGTGGTCGAGGCCGCCGCGCGCCTGTCCATCCCGTTGCTGGTGCAGCGCGTCCTCGACGACGGACTGACAGGCGACACGTCGGTGCTCTGGACGTCGCTTTCGCTGATGGGGCTCGCGATCCTCGCCCAGGTCCTGACCAGAGTGACGTTCCTGCGGCGCACCGGCCGGATCGGCAACGCGATCCTGCTCGACCTGAGGCGACGCCTGTTCACCAAGTTCCAGCGCCTCGACATCGGCTTCCACGACAAGTACACCTCTGGCCGCGCCGTCTCCCGTATGACCAGCGATGTCGAGGCGGTCCAGGAACTCGTGCTCCAGGGCATCGACGTCGTCGTGATCTCGGTGCTGACGATCCTCGGCGCGACCGTGATCATGCTGTCGCTCGACTGGCGACTCGCGCTGGTGGCCTTCGCCACCTATCCGCTGCTGTGGCTGCTGATGCGCTGGTTCGTGAAGGCCTCGACCCGCGCCTTCCGCGCCGTGCGCACCTACTCGGCGATCGTCATCGTGCAGTTCATCGAGACCATGACCGGCATCAAGGCCGTCCAGGCCTTCCGTCGCGAGCCCCGCTCCGCGGAGATCTTTGAGGACGTGGCGCTGCAGTACCGCGACCGCAACGTCACCGCCATGCGCACCTTCGCCCGCGCCATGCCAGGCATCCAGTTGATCGGCAACCTCGGCATCGTGCTCGTGGTGCTGGTCGGCGGCTGGCTCGCCGTCGGCGGTGACGTCAGCATCGGCGTGATGGCCGCGTTCGTGATGTACCTGCGCATGTTCTTCGACCCGATCCAGGACCTCGGCCAGTTCGTCTCGACCCTGCAGTCCGCGCTCACCGCCCTCGAGAAGGTGTCCAGCGTGATGGAGGAGCGGCCGAAGGTCGACGACCCCGCCGAACCCGTCGCCATGCCCGAGGCGAGGGGCCGCATCGAGTTCGACGGCGTGCGCTTCGGCTACCTGGACGACACCACAGTGCTTCCCGGCCTCGACCTCGACCTCGCCGCGGGCTCGAGAGTCGCGCTCGTCGGCACCACCGGCGCGGGCAAGACCACCATCGCGAAGCTGATCGCCCGCTTCTACGATCCGCAGCGGGGCAGCGTGCGGCTCGACGGGGTGGACGTGCGCGACCTCGACGACGACACGCTGCGCAGGCACGTCACGCTGCTGACCCAGGAGAACTTCATCTTCGGCGGCTCGATCGCAGACAACATCGCGTTCGGCAGGCCAGAGGCCACCCGCGAGGAGATCGTCAACGCCGCCCGCACGGTCGGCGCCGACTCCTTCATCGAGCAGATGCCGAAGGGTTACGACACCGACACGGGTAAGCGCGGATCGCGCCTGTCGGCAGGCCAGCGCCAGCTGATCGCGTTCTCGCGGGTCGTGCTGGCCGACCCCCGGGTGCTGATCCTCGACGAGGCGACCAGTTCGCTCGACATCCCCACCGAGCGGCTGGTCCAGCGCGCCCTCTCGACGATCCTTGCCGACCGGACGGCGATCATCATCGCGCACCGGCTCTCGACGGTCGAGATCGCAGACCGGGTGCTCGTCCTGCAGCACGGAGAGGTGGTCGAGGACGGCGAGCCCTCGACGCTCGTCGCGGGGGAGGGGCGCTACGCCGACCTGCACCGCGCGTGGATCGCCTCGCTCGCCTAGGGAACCACGGGCGGCACGAACGCGTAGGCGCCGCTGCGCCGGATCTCGACGTCTCCGCCGCGGCGTTGCACGGTCCACAGCTGCCCCGCCACCGGACAGACGAGCCTGCCGTCCTCGGCCAGCTGGGCGACGAGGCTCTCGGGCAGTTCCTTGGCCATGACGGAGACGAGGATCCGGTCGTAGGGCCCTCGGCGGCCCTGCCCAGTTCATCGGGGTCCGCTGGCTCGAGCCGGGCCCAGTGCCGTCCCCAGTGCGCCAGCCGCCCGGCCCCCCCAATGGGCGAGACCGACGTCGAGCTCGAGGCCGGGCACCGATCCCTCCGGCCCGACGAGGCCCGCGAGGATCGCGGTGGTCCAGCCCGAACCCGCCCCCACGTCGAGCACCCTCGCGCCGGGTGGCACCTCCAGTTCCTCCAGCATCTGCCTGACGGTCGAGGGTTGTGAGTTCGTCGTCCCGCGGAACAGGGGGAGCGGTACGTCCAGGTGGGCGTAGGGCACCTGGGCGGGTGGAAGGTGCCGCGACCGGGGCGTGCCCGCCATAGCCTCTGCCACGGATCGTGAGTCGGCCATGGGACAAGTGTTGCTCGCTTGCGCCCACTGTGCGGTTGAACCCCTGGTTCGACTCGACGCCGGATTGCCCCTATAGTTGGCAGAGCACCGGTCAGGTTGCCAAGGTCGAAGCGTGCTCAAAAGCGCGGTCACCGAGGCGGCACCCAAGGGCCGGTAAAGGGTAGTAGCTCAATTGGCAGAGCAGCGGTCTCCAAAACCGCAGGTTGGGGGTTCGAGTCCCTCCTGCCCTGCTAGGCAGTCGCGGAAACGTCGGCTTCCTTGCCTCGCCGACCGGCTTGTCCGGGAGGCATTTTGTTTGTCGAGCGAAGGGAAGCAGCGTGAGCGACAAGTCGCGCGACGCGGAGCCGGAACGCGAGGATCTCGTGGCTGGCCAGCCCGACGCTGCCGAGCCGACCGAGGCCGAGCTGGTCGAGGACGATTCCCTCAGCATCGATGACATCGAGGACCCCGAGGCGCTCGCCGCGGCCGAAGAGGCCGTGATCAAGGACGATGAGGCAGCCGCCTCTGATCCCGCCACCGACGGGGAACTCGTCGACGCCACCGATGCGGACGCCGCCTCCGACGATGAGGCCATCGCCGAGCTCGAAGAGAACTTCACCCCTGAGGAGCAGGCCGCTGCCGCAGCCGCTCCGATCGTCCGCAAGACCGCAAAGGCCCCCGTGCGCAAGAAGGACGCCCCTACGCGCAAGCGCAGCGAGGCGACCTCTGAGCACGAGGATCCGTACAAGGCCAAGAACCCCGTTCAGTTCGTCAAGCAGTCCGTTGACGAGCTGAAGAAGGTCGTCTGGCCGACCTGGGCCCAGACCCTCGCCATGTTCGGCGCTGTGCTGACGTTCGTTCTGATCATGATCGCGATCGTCGGTGTGCTGGACTTCGCGTTCGGGTGGGGCCTGCTCAAGCTGTTTGGGAGCAACTGATGACCGAGTCTGACAACACCTCCGAGAACAACGACTTCGAGATCGACCTCGGTGCCGTCGAGGAGTCGTCGAACGAAGACGACATCGAGATCGACCTCGGCGTGTTCGGCGCCGAGGAGGACGATGAGACTGACGTCGACATCGCCCCGCTGACCGAGGAAGGCGAAGATGAGGACTCCGACGAGGAGGACCTCGACAAGGACGACGCCGTCGCGAAGGCGCTCGACGAGCTGCGTGCGCGGCTCGAGAGCGAGTACGGCGACTGGTACGTCATCCACACCTACTCGGGCATGGAGAACCGCGTCAAGCAGAACGTGGACTCCCGCGCGCAGAGCCTCAACATGGAGGACTACATCTTCGAGACGATCGTCCCCACCGAAGAGGTCGTCGAGGTTCGCAACAACGCACGTAAGACCGTCACCCGCAGCGTGACGCCCGGCTACGTCCTGATCCGCATGGAGCTGACCGACGACTCCTGGAGCCTCGTGCGCCAGACCCCGTCGGTGACCGGCATCGTCGGACACGGCCAGCAGCCGGTATCGCTGTCGATCGACGAGGTCGTGCACATGCTCACTCCTTCCGTGATCGCTCAGGTGAACGCAGCCCAGGCTGGCGCCGCCGTGACGCGGAAGAAGAAGATCGAGGTCGTCGACTTCGCGGTCGGCGACTCCGTCATGGTGACCGACGGCCCCTTCACCGGGGTGCACGCAACGATCACCGAAATCAACGCCAACAATCAGCGGCTCCGCGCTCTCGTCGAGATCCTCGGCCGCGAGACGCCCGTCGATCTCGAATTTAAGCAAGTCGAGAAGGTCGTCTAAGATTGTGCGTTGCGCCGGTTTCCGCCGACGCATCCATCCATTCAGGTAAAGGACCCACCCATGCCTCCCAAGAAGAAGGTTGCGGCCCTCGTTAAGGTCGCACTGCAGGCTGGCGCTGCCACGCCTGCGCCGCCGGTCGGTACCGCTCTCGGTCCGCACGGTGTCAACATCATGGAATTCGTAAAGGCGTACAACGCCCAGACCGAGTCCCAGCGCGGCAACGTCATCCCCGTCGAGATCACCATCTACGAGGACCGCACGTTCACCTTCATCACGAAGACGCCCCCGGCGGCTGAGCTGATCAAGAAGGCCGCAGGCGTCGCCTCCGGTTCGTCGAACCCGCTCACCACCAAGGTCGGCAAGATCTCCAAGGACCAGGTCCGCGAGATCGCCACCACCAAGCTTCCCGACCTCAACGCGAACGATGTCGAGGCCGCCATGAAGATCATCGAGGGCACCGCGCGCTCGATGGGCGTCTCGGTCGACTGACCAACTGAAACTCACGTGGCAGGGGAGTGCTCCCCACACCACAACTGGTGACCGGGCCAAGCCCGGCCAAACGCTAAGGAACCAGCATGAAGCACAGCAAGGGCTACCGCGCCGCAGCTGACAAGCGCGACGCGGACCAGCAGTACACCCCGGAGGAGGCGCTCCGCCTCGTCAAGGAGATGGCGTCGGCCAAGTTCGACGAGACCATCGACGTCGCCGTCCGCCTGGGCGTCGACCCCCGTAAGGCAGACCAGATGGTCCGCGGCACGGTCAACCTTCCTCACGGCACTGGCAAGACGGCACGGGTCCTCGTCTTCGCCGCCGGTGACAAGGCTGATGCCGCCCGCGAGGCAGGCGCCGACGAGGTTGGCACCGACGAGTTGATCGAAAAGGTGGCCGGCGGCTACCTCGACTTCGACGCCGTCGTCGCCACCCCGGATCTGATGGGCAAGGTCGGTCGTCTCGGCCGCGTGCTCGGCCCCCGCGGCCTGATGCCGAACCCGAAGACCGGCACCGTCACGATGGACACGGCCAAGGCCGTCTCCGACATCAAGGGCGGCAAGATCGAGTTCCGTATCGATCGCCACGCCAACCTGCAGTTCATCATCGGGAAGTCGTCGTTCACTGCCGATCAGCTGGCCGACAACTACTTCGCCGTCCTGGACGAGGTCCTGCGTCTCAAGCCGTCCTCCTCGAAGGGCCGCTACCTGCGCAAGATCGCCGTCTCGTCGACGATGAGCCCAAGCGTCCTGGTCGACACCACCGTCGCCAAGGCCGCCGAGTGATCTGAGTCGCACAAGCGAACATCTGCCGGGCGGGTACCTTCGGGTGCCCGCCCGGCTTCGTCTTTCTGGGAGGAACCCATGTCAGTGCGGGTGTTGATCACCGGCTTCGAGCCGTTCGGCGGCGACACCGCCAACGCCAGCGGTCAGGCGGTGCTGCGGCTCGCCCGGCGCTTCGACGACCCGGACCTCGAGCTTGTCCACGCCGTCATCCCGGTGAGCTTCCTCGGTGGTCCGGAGGCCCTGCGTCGGCTGATCGCCGAGCACGACCCTGATGTCGTGGTTGCCGTGGGCGAGGCGGGCGGCCGCTCCGCGGTCACCCCCGAGCAGTGGGCGGTCAACGAGCAGGTGGCGCGGATCCCCGACAACGACGGCGCCCAGCCCAGCGGCCCGATCGATACCCGGCCCCAGCGGCTCGCGTCCCGCCTCGACGTTGACGCGCTCGTGGCCGCGGTGCTGCAGGCAGGCATCCCGGCCGAGTCGTCGCAGGACGCGGGCGCCTTCGTCTGCAACGCGGTGTTCCGGGCCGCGCTGACCGGCTTCGACGGGCCCGCAGGCTTCGTCCACGTCCCCGCAGTCCGCGAGGGCGGCGCCGCAACGGTCGGCGCGGAGACGGATGCGAAGGCGCCCGTGCAGAGCGGCCTCACGTTCGACGACCTGGCGACGGCACTGGAGGCTATCGTCCGCGCCTCGGTCGTCTCTCACGGCTTCTGACGGTTCACCGGGCCAGGGACCGGGGCAACCGAGCGCCGCCTCGACAGCGAATGATCCTCTCATGATCCGGTGCTCGTCGCGTGCATCAGCGTCGTTCCGGGCGAGTACCTCCGGGATCGCAGGGAAGGCCAGGGGCCGGTCCCACGCTCGCCCTGTGCACGAGCGTGGTCTCGAGTTCGATCGGCTGTGGAGCGCGATCGGGTTCGGCGATTCGCTCAAGGAGAAGGGCTGCCGCTGCGTCGCCGAGGTGGTGGGCATTCTGGCTGACGGCCGTGATCTCCGGCGTGACCATCGTCATCCACTGCGCCTCGTCAAAAGTGCACAATGAGACGTCTTCTGGGATCCGAAGTCCCGCCGCGTGGATCGCCCGCCAAGCACCCTCAGCGAGCACGTTGTTGGTGGTGAAGATCGCGGTCGGTCGCTCACGTCGGGCGAGCACGGACGTCGCCGCGAGGGCCGCGTCCCGGCTGTTCCATCCGGTCGTGACCACGTTGGAATCGTCAAGCTTCAACCCATGTGCTTCGTGGGCGCGGCGGAACCCCTCGATCCGGTCTCTTCCCGTTGTCCAGCTGGCCTCATCGATCAGCATCACGATGTTGCGGTGGCCCAGCCTGAGCAGATGATCGGTGACGTCCCTGGCGCCAGCGGTGTTGGAGACCGTGACGGAGTCAGCGAGTTGGGGCGCGAAGTACCGGTCAACCTCAACCGTCGGTACCCGCGCAGAGGCGAGGTAAGTGGTGACCTGCGGACCGACCGGGGTGACGAGCACACCTGCGACCCTCATGGAGACGAACAACTCGGCTGCAGACCGCTCGGCGTCCGACTCTCCGGCAGTGTCGGCGAGCATGACTCCGAGATTCTTCTCCCTCGCCCTCCGCGCAGCGCCTGCGGCCAGCTCCGCGTAGAACGGGTTCGAGAGGTCAGAGACCAGGACACCGATCACAGGGGAGTGCCGCTGTTTGAGGGACCGTGCCAGCGCATCCGCAACGTAGCCGAGTCTCGTGGCGGCGGACTGGACTCGCTGGCGGACCTCCTCGGCGACGTAGCCGCGACCTGTCAAGGCACGGGAGGCGGTCGACCTTGACACGCCCGCGGCCTCGGCAACGTCCTTGATTGTCACACGCTGTCGTGACGTGTCGCGTTGTGCCATGGCCCCTCCTGCGTTCCGCCGACCGGGTTGTCCGGGTCGTCCGTAGGTTCCCGGTCAGAATGCTGCGGCGTCGTGGAGCGTACGGTCCCGGGTCACTGTACCCGGCCTGCAGGGAGCGCAATCAGGTGATCGTGGCGACAGAGTTGCGGGGGAGGGCCGTGCCCTCGAGGCTGTGCAGTCTCTTAAGCAGCGCCGTCCGGTACTCGTGCAGGCCCCGGCTGAGCTGCGGGTCGCCTGCCGTCAGGGCGATGTCGGCGTCCAACCGCTGCAGGACCAGCTGCGCGGTCTCGAGATGGTCCTTGGCCAGTGCCCGGTTGGGGACGAAGCGACGGTAGAGGAGATAGCCGGCACCGGTCCGGATCGCCCAGAACCAGGACTGGTTCATCAGCGCGCCCTGCTGATCTGCGGAGGTGTGCCTGAGCCCTGTGTCGAGGTTGATGCACTCGTCTCTCGGGCCGAGCCGCCGCCCGCCGCAGGTGGGGCCATGCTCGAGCATCTTGTAGCGCACGAAGCCCAGGCCGGCCACCAGCCCGGCCGCGAGCACGAGACTGAACAGGGAGGTGCGGATGCGGCTGAGGCCCAACAGTTGGCCGTTGACCCACCGGCCGGGGTGGACGCCCGCGACGACCGAGGCGACGTTCTTCGAGATCGGGATCTGGCTCCCGCTCATTTCCCTTACCTTGATCCCGTCCGGGATCAGCCGCAGTCAGATCACCTTTGCGAAGAAGTCGCGGGTCCGCAGGTTCTGTGGGTCATCGATCACCTGGGCCGGGGTGCCGGACTCCACGATGACGCCGTCGTCCATGAACACGACCTGATCGGCCACCTCGCGGGCGAAGCCGACCTCGTGGGTCACTACGATCATCGTCATGCCCGATGCGGCGAGGTCCTGCATGACGCTCAGCACCTCGCCGACCAGCTCGGGATCGAGGGCCGAGGTCGGCTCGTCGAAGAGCATCAGTTCGGGGCGCATGGCGAGGGCCCGGGCGATCGCGACGCGCTGCTGCTGACCGCCGGAGAGCTGCGACGGGTAGTGGTCGGCGCGATCCGACAGGCCGACGCGTTCCAGCTGTTCGAGCGCGTCACGGCGGGCCTCGTCCTGCGACATCCGCAGCACCTGGCGCGGAGCCTCCATCACGTTCTGCAGCGCCGTCATGTGCGGGAAAAGGTTGAACCGCTGGAACACCATGCCGATGCGGGAGCGCTGGCGGGCGATGTCCTTGTCGCTGAGCCGGTGCAGCACGCCCCCCTTCTCGCGCAGGCCCATCAGCTCGCCGTCGACGAACATCCGCCCAGCGCTGATCTGCTCGAGCTCGTTGATGCAGCGGATCAGCGTCGACTTCCCGGAGCCCGAGGGCCCGAGCAGGACGCAGACCTCGCCGCGCGCGACGGTGAGGTTGACCCCCTTGAGAACGTGCAGCTCCCCGAAGAGCTTGTGTACGTCGACTGCCTGGACCATCGCGGTCACGGGGTCACCTCCAGGTTGGGGTCGTCCTTGACTGTGCCGGAGGCGAGGATCGACTGCTGGCGCCGCGACATGCCGTGCGCGGCCTTCGCGGGCTTCTCGCCGTCGAACCCCTTGCCGTAGTAGGCCTCGATCCGGGACTGACCGACCATCAGGATCGACGTGATCGCCAGGTACCAGATGGCGGCCACCAGCAGGAGCGGGATGGGGAGGAACTCCTTGTTGCCGAGCGCGTTCGAGACGAAGGTCAGCTCGAGGGCGAACGGGACGGCGAGTACGAGGGAGGTGGTCTTCAGCATCGAGATCGTCTCGTTGCCCGTCGGAGGGACGATCACGCGCATCGCCTGCGGGATCACGATCCGGCGCAGCGTCGTCGAACGCTTCATGCCGAGCGCATTGGCCGCCTCCCACTGACCCTTGTCGACCGACTGCAGGCCGCCGCGGACAGTCTCGGCGAGGTAGGCGCCCTCGTTGAGGCCGAGGCCGAGGATGGCAGCGAAGGCCGCGTTGTAGATGTCCTGGGTCGAGATGCTCCAGTCGCCGATGCCGATCTTCGGGTACAGCGTCCCGATCAGGCCCCAGAACACCAGCTGGGTGTAGATGGGGGTGCCGCGGAAGAACCAGATGTAGGCCCACGAGACGCCGCGCAGGATGGGGTTGGTGCCCATCCGCATGATCGCCATCGTGACCGCCATGATGATGCCGAGCGCCATCGCGCCGACGGTGAGCAGGAGGGTCCACCCGACCCCGGAGAGGATGCGGCTGTCGAACAGGTACTTGCCGACGACGTCCCAGCGGTAGTTCTGGTTCGTGACGAGGCTGACCACGAGCAGCACCGCGAGGACGGCGACGATCGCGGCGGAGAGCCACACCGACGGGCGTGGCACCGGACGCGCCCTGATCAGCTCCGGGGTCTCGGTGGACATCCGATCAGCCCTCCGGGTTGAGCTCGGCGGTCTTCAGCGCCGCGTCGCCCTCGATGCCCCAGGCGTCGAGGATCTCGCCCCAGGTGCCGTCGTCCATCAGCTGCTGCATGGCCTTCTGCACCGCCTCGGTCATGGCAGCGTCGTCCTGCTGGATGACGATGCCCTGCGGGGCGGCGTCGCGGATGCCGCCGACGACCTCCATCTGGCCGTTGGTCAGTGCGGCGGCGTAGCTGGCGACCGTGGAGTCGGCGTAGAACGCGACCGCCTTGTTGCCGACGACGTTGGTGGTCGCGTCCGACTGGCGGCTATACTGGAGGATGTCGATCTTCTCCTTGCCGTCGGTGGTGCACTGCTCCGAGAAGCCGGCGAGTTCCTCGTCCTGGTAGGTGCCCGTCTGGACGGCGATGGACTTGCCGCACACGTCGTCGGGGTCGAAGCCCTCGGGGTTGCCGGTCTTGACCGCGTAGCTCGAGCCGACCGTGATGTAGCTGACCATGTTGTAGTTCTTGGTGCGCTCCGGCGTGATGGTGAACGACGAGATGCCGATGTCGTACTTGCTGCCGATGCCTGGGAGGAGGGAGGCGAACTCGCCGTCGACGACCTCGGCCTCGAGGCCGAGCACCTTCCCGAGCGCCTTGCCGAGGTCGACGTCATAGCCGATGGCCGTCTTCAGGTCGTCGGCGCGGAACTCGGCGGGAGCGTAGTCGATGGAGGCGCCGATGGTCAGCTTGCCCTTGTCCGCGACCGCCTGAGGGAGCAGCCCCGCGATGTCGTCGACCTTCTTGATGCCCGAGACGTCGAAGCTGCGGTCGGTGCTGCCCGCTGCCGACTCGCTGGAGCCCGACCCGGGCTCGGTGGCGTCCTGGCCGCCGCAGGCGGTGAGGGCGAGTGTGGCAAGCAGGCCAACGGCGAAGATGCGGCGCATCGGGGGTCCTCTTTCGACAAAGGTGGTCAATAGGTAGCCGAGCGTAATGCACGCCTGAGCGTTCGATGCAGTCCGGGGGCGCGGTGCCACACTGAGAACAACCGGTCCGAGGAGTTGACATGACGGGACCAGACGCCCCGAGACCGCCCGCCTGTGGCTGATCGGCGGCATAGCGCTCGTCGTCGGGTTCGCCACGTTTTATCTCATTTACTACACCGACGCCTCGGCCTCCTCGTCTACCCGGCCGACGTCGAGGTCGACGACGACGGCAACCCCTTGCGCGCGGGCGTTGTCAAGAGCGAGCGCGTCGATCGCGCTGAGCTCGAGGGGCTGCCCGACGACCCGACCGACCGCGAGTCGTTCGGTCGGCCCGCCGGTGCCGTCTGAGCCGATCCCGTTGCCTCATGTCAAGATGCCCGCTTGGTTTGAGTCGTTGCCTCATCTGAAGATGCCCGCGTGATTTTGGTGCGGGAGAGGTAGACGTGGTTGCGTTTCGCGCGTCGCTGGACGGCTCCGCGGCGTTTGGCGAGGTCGAGCAGGTTGCCTTGGATCACAGCGATCTGGTCGCCGAGTTCGATGGGGTCGACGGTGTCGAGGCGGTCGTGGAGGGCAGCGTGCTCGGCTGGGGTGAGCGTGTCGGGGTGGTCGCGAAGGAGCCGGTCGGCTGGTGTGGTGGCGGTGTCGTGGCGTTTGGTGACTTTCGCGCCGGTGCGGGTTTTCGAGATCAGTTTCTGGCTGGGCATCAGCAGGTTGTTTCGGGTGTTCCAGGCGGGCCAGAGGTGGTTGAGGAGGTCAAGTTCGCGGGCGGTGTCGTAGCGCCAGTAGCCGACGGCGCGGCGCACGATCGACCAGTTCTTTTGCTCGATGTGGGCTTGGTCGTTGGAGTGGGAGGGCCGGCCGCGGGTGAAGGTGATCTGGCGCAGGTTGCAGTAGCGGGAGAGGTGGTGGTTGATGAACTCGGATCCGTTGTCGGAGTGGATTCCCAGGATCAGGAACGGGAACCGGCCGATGAGTTGGTCGAGGCCAGCGGCGACGATGCGTTCGCCTTTGGAGCGCACGGTGCAGGTTTCGGTCCAGCCGGTGGCGATGTCGGTGGCGTTGAGGCTGTAGTGGAAGGTGCCGTTGTTGTCGCCGCCTTCGTGGCCGACCAGGTCGATCTCGATGAACCCGGGTTCGGTGTCGTTCCACTCGGCCCAGGTCTTGAGCGGAATCGAGGACTTCAACAACGAGCCGGGTTTGGTGTGGGCGATGCCTTTGGCAGCGATCAGTCCGGTGCGGTAGGGCTGCAGGTGCCGGTCCATGGTGGCCGGTGACATGGCCAGGAGCTGGTCACGGACCTCGACGCTCATGTCGAGTCGGTCGAGGCGTTCCAGCGCGGCCAGCAACCGTGGCAAGGCGGCTGCGAGACGTTTCGAGGCGATCCCGTCGAGCATGGCCCAGCACCGCACCAATGCTTCGGTGACGTGTGTGTCGTAGCGCCTGATCGCCTCTCGGGGTTTGCGGGGCCCGGGCATCTGACCGGTCGCGGCGCGGCGCAGCATCTTGCGGGCATGATCGCGATGCCAGCCGGTGACCTGGACCACCGCGTCCAGAATCGCGGCCTTCTCCGCCTTGGTCGCCTTCGTCCATGCCTTCGCCTGGGCCGTGGTGATCGCTTTGCGCTGGGCCATCGTCAACTCCATCCTCGTAGCGTGCCGCTACGCGGGCATGTTGAGATGAGTCAACGAATCGACCTACGCGGGCATCTAGCGTGAGTCAACTCGCCGATTTGGTGCGGGGGAGTCCTGCCGGTAATCTTGTCGACGCCGAAGACCGCAGGTGACGCAAGTCCTAAAGCCGAAAGGCACCCGCGCAGGTGAACGTACGAGCTTCTTCCATGTTCATGGTAGCCGCCCCGACGCCACCGGCGACGGGGCTTTTTGTTTGTGGTCCGAGGCCCTTGGAGCTCCCGCCGGGAACCCCAAGGCTGCTAATCGGAAGGAGACCACATGGCGAGGCCGGACAAGGCTGCCAAGGTTGCGGAGCTGACTGACGCGTTCAGCAACTCCGCAGCGGCAGTGCTGACCGAGTACCGCGGTCTCACCGTCAAGGATCTGAAGGAACTCCGTCGATCCCTCGGTGAGAACGCCACCTACGCCGTTGCGAAGAACACCCTGACGACGATCGCGGCAAAGGAAGCCGGCATTGAGGGCATCGAAGAGTCCCTCAACGGCCCCACCGCCATCGCCTTCGTCACCGGTGACATCGCCGCCGCCACCAAGGGGCTGCGTGACTTCGCAAAGGCCAATCCGTCCCTGGCGATCAAGGGTGGCGTCCTCGAGGGCAAGTTCCTCGACGCCAAGGCCGTTCTGAAGCTGGCTGACCTCGAATCCCGCGAGGTTCTGCTTGCCAAGCTCGCCGGCGCAATGCAGGCCAACCTGGCCAAGGCTGCCTACATGCTGGCGGCTCCGCTTGCCAAGGGCGCCCGCGTCCTCGGTGCGCTGCAGACCGCTGCCGAGGCCAACCCCTCCCTGATCGGTGGCGCAGGCTCCGCGCCTGCCGCCGCTGCCTCGGACGAGACCCCCGCCGCGGATGCGGCAACTGAAGCAGCACCTGCTTCGGAGTGATCCGTTGCAGCGCCCGCTGCGATCACACACTTTTTTCTGAAAGGAACGCCCAACATGGCGAAGCTCACCAACGACGAGCTCCTTGACGCTTTCAAGGAGATGACCCTGATCGAGCTCTCCGAGTTCGTCAAGCTCTTCGAAGACACCTTCGAGGTCACCGCTGCCGCTCCCGTCGCGGTTGCTGCTGCCGCTGCCCCCGCCGCTGGCGGCGGCGACGCCGGCGACGCTGCTGAGGAGGGCTCCGACAAGGTCGACGTCATCCTCACCTCCGGTGGCGACAAGAAGATCGCAGTCATCAAGGAGGTGCGCGCTCTGACCTCCCTCGGCCTGAAGGAGGCCAAGGACCTCGTTGAGGGCGCCCCGAAGCCGGTGCTCGAGGGCGTCGACAAGGAGACCGCTGCCAAGGCCAAGGAGGCCCTCGAGGCCGCCGGTGGCTCCGTCGAGGTCAAGTGACCCGACGCGCATAGGCGCAACTCTTTCCGTGGCCCGTCCCCCTCGTGGTGGCGGGCCACGGTCCTTTCCCGGGAGATCCCTCGACCCGGCGGGGGAGCGCCTCCCGGTGGTCAACAGCGCCTGAGCAGCACTTCCATCCGGGGGACCCAACTGAGCGTGCGACACCCGCTCGGAGGGGGTTGCGCAGCCACTCCTGAGCGCTATCATCTTTCGCGAGGTCAGCGTCGACCTGCTTGAGAGCCGCATGCCCCTGGGGGATGGGGTAGTTGTGTGCTCTGCCAATTTGCTATATAGTGGTCATTTGCCCAGCTATGCGATCGTGCCCGTGACTTGACGCGGGTCGTTCGACGTGCAAGGAAAACCTGCTTCAAGCGTTCTTGGAAGGACCGAATCTTGGCCGCCTCGCGCTCTGCGATGAAGAACACCAATGTCGTCTCGTCCACCGGCCGAATCTCCTTCGCGAAGATTCACGAGCCACTGGAGGTCCCGAACCTCCTGGATCTACAGATCGACGCATACAACTGGCTGATCGGTAATGAGACCTGGCGGTCCAAGGTGGAGGACCAGCTCGCCGCTGGCCGCACGGACGTCAACACCCGTTCCGGTCTGGAGGAGATCTTCGCTGAGATCTCTCCGATCGAGGACTTCAACGAGACGATGTCGCTTTCGTTCCGCGACCACCGTTTCGAGGAGCCCAAGTACACCATCGAGGAGTGCAAGGACCGCGACGTTACCTACGCCGCACCGCTCTTCGTCACCGCCGAGTTCGTGAACAACGACACCGGCGAGATCAAGTCGCAGACCGTCTTCATCGGCGATTTCCCGCTGATGACCGACCGCGGCACCTTCATCATCAACGGCACCGAGCGTGTCGTCGTCTCCCAGCTCGTGCGTTCACCGGGAGTCTACTTCGAGCAGACCCCCGACAAGACGTCCGACAAGGACATCTTCTCCTGCAAGGTGATCCCCTCGCGTGGCGCCTGGCTCGAGTTCGAGATCGACAAGCGCGACATGGTCTTCATGCGCCTCGACCGCAAGCGCAAGCAGAACGTCACCGTGCTGCTCAAGGCGCTCGGATGGAGCGAAGACAAGATCCTCGAGGAGTTCGGCGACTACGAGTCGATGCGCCTCACCCTCGAGAAGGACTCGGTCAAGACCCAGGACGAGGCCCTGCTCGACATCTACCGCAAGCTGCGTCCGGGCGAACCGCCTGCGCGCGACGCCGCCCAGCAGCTGCTGGAGAACTACTACTTCAACCCGAAGCGCTACGACCTTGCGAAGGTCGGCCGCTACAAGATCAACAAGAAGCTCGGTCTCGAGCTGCCGTTCGATCAGCAGGTCCTCACCATCGACGACATCGTCGCGGCGATCCGCTACGTGGTCGCGCTGCACGAGCACCAGGAGATGCTGGGCGACGTCCCCGTCGAGGCCGATGACATCGACCACTTCGGCAACCGTCGTCTCCGCACCGTCGGCGAGCTGATCCAGAACCAGCTGCGCACCGGCCTCGGCCGCATGGAGCGCGTCGTCCGCGACCGCATGACCACGCAGGACATCGAGGCCATCACGCCGCAGACGCTGATCAACATCCGCCCGGTCACGGCCGCGCTCAAGGAGTTCTTCGGCACCTCGCAGCTGTCGCAGTTCATGGATCAGAACAACCCGCTCGCGGGCCTGACCCACAAGCGTCGCCTCTCCGCGCTGGGCCCCGGCGGCCTCTCGCGCGACCGTGCAGGCATGGAAGTCCGAGACGTCCACCCGTCGCACTACGGCCGCATGTGCCCCATCGAGACCCCTGAAGGCCCGAACATCGGTCTGATCGGCTCGCTGGCCTCGTTCGCCCGCGTCAACGCGTTCGGCTTCATCGAGACGCCGTACCGCAAGGTCGTCGACGGCCTGGTCACCGACCAGATCGACTACCTGACCGCCGACGAGGAGGACCGCTACTCGATCGCGCAGGCGAACGCCGCAGTCGACGAGTCGGGCCACCTGACGGAGGAGCGCGTGCTCGTCCGCCTGAAGCACGGCGACGCGGACGAGGTCCCCGTTGCCGAGGTCGAGTACATGGACGTGTCCCCGCGTCAGATGGTCTCCATCGCGACCGCGCTGATCCCGTTCCTCGAGCACGACGACGCCTCGCGAGCCCTCATGGGCGCCAACATGCAGCGCCAGGCCGTCCCGCTGATCCGCAACGAGTCCCCCTTTGTCGGCACCGGCATGGAGTACCGCGCCGCTGTCGACGTCGGCGACGTCACGCTCGCGAAGAAGCCGGGTGCGGTCGCCTCCGTCGCCGCCGATCTGATCGAGATCGCCAACGACGACGGCACCTACTCCAGCTTCAAGCTGGACAAGTTCGTGCGCTCGAACGCGGGCACCTGCATCAACCAGCGCCCGCTGGTCGCCCCCGGTGACCGTGTCGAGATCGGCACGCCGCTCGCCGACGGGCCCTGCACCGACCAGGGTGAGCTCGCGCTCGGCCGCAACCTGCTCGTGGCGTTCATGCCGTGGGAGGGCCTCAACTACGAGGACGCGATCATCCTTTCGCAGCGCATCGTGCAGGACGACGTCCTCACCTCGATCCACATCGAGGAGCACGAGGTCGACGCCCGCGACACGAAGCTCGGCGCCGAGGAGATCACCCGCGAGATCCCGAACGTCTCCGACGAGATGCTCGCCGATCTCGACGAGCGCGGCATCGTCCGTATCGGTGCCGAGGTCGGCGCCGGCGACATCCTCGTCGGAAAGGTCACGCCGAAGGGCGAGACCGAGTTGACCCCCGAGGAGCGCCTGCTGCGCGCCATCTTCGGTGAGAAGGCCCGCGAAGTCCGCGACACCTCGCTCAAGGTGCCCCACGGCGAGACCGGAACGGTCATCGGCGTCCGCGTGTTCAACCGCGAGGACGACGACGAGCTGCTCCCCGGCGTGAACCAGCTGGTCCGCGTCCACGTCGCCCAGAAGCGCAAGATCTCCGACGGCGACAAGCTCGCCGGACGCCACGGCAACAAGGGCGTCATCTCGAAGATCCTCCCCGTCGAGGACATGCCGTTCCTCGAGGACGGCACCCCCGTCGACATCGTGCTGAACCCGCTCGGCGTTCCTTCCCGAATGAACATCGGCCAGGTCCTCGAGAACCACCTCGGGTGGATCGCGAAGACCGGCTGGGACATCACCGGCATCGAAGAGGCATGGGCCGAGCGTCTCCGCGAGGTCGGCCTCGGCCGCGTCGAGGGCGACTCCAAGGTGGCCACCCCCGTCTTCGACGGCGCCAACGAGGAGGAGATCGCGGGTCTGCTCGACAACTCGCTTCCCACGCGTGACGGCGACCGCCTGATCGACTCCTCCGGCAAGGCATACCTCTTCGACGGTCGTACCGGCGAGAAGTACCCGGACAAGATCGGCGTCGGCTACATGTACATGCTGAAGCTGCACCACCTGGTCGACGACAAGATCCACGCCCGTTCGACCGGCCCGTACTCGATGATCACGCAGCAGCCGCTGGGTGGTAAGGCGCAGTTCGGTGGCCAGCGCTTCGGTGAGATGGAGGTGTGGGCCCTCGAGGCCTACGGCGCCGCATGGGCCCTGCAGGAGCTCCTGACCATCAAGTCCGACGACGTCCCCGGCCGCGTGAAGGTCTACGAGGCGATCGTCAAGGGCGAGAACATCCCCGAGCCGGGCATCCCGGAGTCGTTCAAGGTTCTCGTCAAGGAAATGAAGTCGCTGTGTCTGAACGTCGAGGTGCTCTCCGACGACGGCCGGGTCATCGACCTGCGCGAGTCCGAGGATGACATCCGCTCCGCCGAGGACTTCGGCATCGACCTCGGTCGCCGCCCCGGTTCTGACAACTTCCTGGACGTCGGCGAAGTCTGAGTCTTAGCTCAGTCACACCCACAAGAACTCAGACTTTTCCAAAGGCACCTACTGCCCTGAAGTAGGGGAAAGAGAAGCAAAACGTGCTGGACGTGAACTTCTACGACGAACTGCGTATCGGTCTGGCTAGCGCCGACGAGATCCGCGAATGGTCGCACGGCGAGGTGAAGAAGCCGGAGACCATCAACTACCGCACGCTCAAGCCCGAGCGCGACGGTCTCTTCTGCGAGAAGATCTTCGGTCCCACCCGGGACTGGGAGTGCTACTGCGGCAAGTACAAGCGTGTCCGCTTCAAGGGCATCATCTGCGAGCGCTGCGGCGTCGAGGTGACCCGCAGCAACGTGCGTCGCGAGCGCATGGGCCACATCGAGCTGGCCGCCCCCGTCACCCACATCTGGTACTTCAAGGGCGTCCCCAGCCGTCTCGGCTACCTGCTCGACATCGCTCCGAAGGACCTCGAGAAGGTCATCTACTTCGCAGCGCACATGATCACCTCCGTCGACGAGGAGGGTCGTCACCGCGACCTTGCCTCGCTGCAGTCGAAGGTCGAGGTGGAGACCAAGCAGGTCGCCGCCCGCCGCGACGCCGACATCGAGGCGCGCATGCGCAAGCTCGAAGAGGACCTGGCCCAGCTCGAGGAGGAGGGCGCGAAGGCCGACGTCAAGCGCAAGGTCCGCGAGGCAGCTGAGAAGGAGGCGGGGCTCATCCGCACCCGCGCCCAGCGCCAGCTCGACCGCATCGACGAGGTGTGGCAGAGGTTCAAGTCGCTCAAGGTCCAGGACCTCGAGGGCGACGAGATCCTCTACCGCGAAATGAAGAAGCGTTTCGGTAAGTACTTCGAGGGCTCCATGGGCGCCGAGGCTATCCAGAAGCGCCTCCAGGACTTCGACCTGAAGGCCGAGTCGCTCAACCTGCGCGAGATCATCGCCACCGGAAAGGGCCAGCGCAAGACCCGCGCGCTCAAGCGCCTCAAGGTCGTCAACGCGTTCCTCACCGGAGGCAACGCGCCGTCGGCCATGGTGCTCGACGCCGTCCCGGTCATCCCGCCGGACCTGCGTCCGATGGTGCAGCTCGACGGTGGCCGCTTCGCGACCTCCGACCTCAACGACCTGTACCGCCGCGTGATCAACCGCAACAACCGCCTGAAGCGCCTGCTCGACCTCGGTGCGCCCGAGATCATCGTGAACAACGAGAAGCGCATGCTCCAGGAGGCCGTCGACTCGCTGTTCGACAACGGCCGTCGCGGACGCCCTGTCACGGGGCCGGGCAACCGCCCGCTCAAGTCGATCTCCGACATGCTCAAGGGCAAGCAGGGTCGATTCCGTCAGAACCTCCTCGGCAAGCGCGTCGACTACTCGGGCCGTTCGGTCATCGTGGTCGGCCCGCAGCTCAAGCTGCACCAGTGCGGCCTGCCGAAGGCGATGGCGCTCGAGCTGTTCAAGCCGTTCGTGATGAAGCGCCTCGACGATCTGAACCACGCTCAGAACATCAAGGCTGCCAAGCGCATGGTGGAGCGTCAGCGCCCCGTCGTGTGGGACGTCCTCGAAGAGGTCATCTCGGAGCACCCGGTGCTGCTGAACCGTGCACCAACGCTGCACCGCCTCGGCATCCAGGCTTTCGAGCCGCAGCTGATCGAGGGCAAGGCCATCCAGATCCACCCGCTCGTCTGCACGGCGTTCAACGCCGACTTCGACGGTGACCAGATGGCCGTGCACCTTCCGCTCTCCGCCGAGGCTCAGGCCGAGGCGCGCGTGCTGATGCTGTCGACCAACAACATCCTGAAGCCGGCAGACGGTCGCCCCGTCACCATGCCGACCCAGGACATGATCATCGGTCACTACTTCCTGACGCTCGAGCGTCCGGGCAAGGGCGAGGGGCATGCCTACTCGTCGCTGGCCGAGGCGATCATGGCGTTCGACCGTGGCGACCTCGATCTCGGCTCGAAGATCAAGATCGTGCTCACCAACGTCAATGTTCCCGGAGTCGAGGCCCGTGCAGACGGCTCGTTCCTGGTCGAGACGACCCTTGGTCGCGCCCTCTTCAACGAGGCGCTGCCCGAGGACTTCGAGTACGTCAACACCGTCGTGGGCAAGAAGGTCCTCGGCCCGATCATCAACGAGCTGGCTGAGCGTTACCCGAAGGTCACCGTCGCGACGGCGCTGGACGCGCTGAAGGACATGGGTTTCCGTTGGGCCTCGCGCTCCGGCGTGACCGTGTCGATCTCCGACGTGCAGACGCCGCCGCAGAAGGCAGAGATTCTCGAGGGCTACGAGAAGCGCGCCGCGAAGATCGACAAGCTCTACGAGCGTGGCTCCGTGACCGAGGACGAGCGCCGTCAGGAGCTCATCGCGATCTGGACCGACGCGACCGCCGAGCTGACCGAGGCGATGAAGGACAACTTCACCAAGGACAACCCGATCTACATGATGGTCGACTCGGGTGCACGAGGAAACATGACGCAGATGCGTCAGATCGCCGCCATGCGAGGCCTCGTGGCCAACCCGAAGGGCGACATCATCGCCCGGCCCATCAAGTCGAACTTCCGTGAGGGTCTCTCGGTTCTCGAGTACTTCATCTCGACCCACGGTGGCCGTAAGGGCCAGGCCGACACCGCTCTGCGCACGGCCGACTCGGGTTACCTGACCCGTCGTCTGGTCGACGTGTCGCAGGACGTCATCATCCGCGAGGAGGACTGTGGCACCAGCCGCGGCCTCACCAAGGTGATCGCGACCTGGAGCACCCCGGGCACCGACGAGACCGGTCGCCCCATCCAGGTTCCCGCCGAGCCGTTCGCAAAGGGCGCCACGGTGGAGACCGCAGGAAACGTCGAGACCTCTGTCTACGCCCGCACCCTCGCGGTCGACGCGGTCGACAAGGACGGCAACGTCCTGGTCGAGGCAGGCACCGACCTCGGTGACGCCGAGATCCGCACGCTTGTCGACGCCGGTGTGACCGACGTCAAGGTCCGCTCCGTGCTCACCTGTGAGTCGGCGGTCGGCACCTGCGCCATGTGCTACGGCCGTTCGCTCGCCTCGGGCAAGACGGTGGACGTCGGCGAGGCCGTCGGTATCGTCGCCGCCCAGTCGATCGGTGAGCCCGGAACCCAGCTCACGATGCGTACCTTCCACACCGGTGGTGTGGCAGGCGACGACATCACGCAGGGTCTTCCCCGTGTCACCGAGCTCTTCGAGGCGCGCCAGCCGAAGGGCAAGGCGCCGATCGCCGAGGCCGATGGTGTCGTCCGCATCGAGGACGGCGACCGCTCCCGCAAGATCGTCATCGTCCGCGACGACGGTGGCGAGGACCTCGAGTACCCGGTGGGTCGCCGTACCCGCCTGGAGTTCGAGGACCACGAGGGCCGGCGCATCGCCATCCGCGACGGTGTGCACGTCTCGATCGGGCAGCAGCTCACCGCCGGCCAGGTGGATCCGCAGGACGTCCTGCGCATCCGCGGCCTCCGCAAGGTGCAGGAGCACCTCGTGGAGGAGGTCCAGCGGGTGTACGCCACGCAGGGTGCCCCGATCCACGACAAGCACATCGAGATCATCATCCGGCAGATGCTGCGTCGAATCACCGTGATCGACTCCGGCGACACCACGATGATGCCCGGCGAGCTCGTGGACCGGGCGTCCTACGAGGCCGCCAACCGCAAGGCGCTGTCCGAGGGCGGAAAGCCCGCGGAGGGCCGCCCGGTGCTCATGGGCATCACCAAGGCGTCGCTCGCGACCGAGTCGTGGCTGTCGGCCGCCTCCTTCCAGGAGACGACCAAGGTCCTGACTGATGCCGCGATCCAGGGCAAGAGCGATTCGCTCGTCGGCCTGAAGGAGAACGTCATCCTCGGAAAGCTGATCCCGGCGGGCACCGGTCTCGACCGCTACCGCAACATCCGGGTGGAGCCCACCGAAGAGGCCCGCGCCACCGCCTACACCATGAGCTACGACCCGTACGACTACTCGTTCGGTTCCGATGCGGTCGGCCCCGCCGTCCCGCTCGACGAGATGGACTTCGGCGAGATCCGCTGAACCTGATCCCCGAAGGGCCCGCGACTCCGGTCGCGGGCCCTTCCTGCATTTGCCCGCAGCGACAAGCCGGGTCACCGTTGCTTCGGCAGCCGGTCAGGAACCGGACCATTCCCGCTCACCGGATGTTCACCCTCCACTGGTTGGCTGTGCCAGCACACCACCGACCAGGAGGCACCCATGCGCAAGGCCCGCGCCGCGCTCGCCGCAGCAGTAACCGTCTCGATCCTCAGGCTCGCGCCCCTGGACGCCGACGCGGCCCCCGCTGGCGTCGTCATCAACGAGATCGAGTCCCAGGCGGGTTCGCCGGACGACTGGGTCGAGCTCTACAACCCTGGCGGGGAGCAGGTCGACCTCGGCGGCTACGTGCTCAGCGACAACTCCGACGATCACCGATGGGTCCTCCCCTCAGGAACGGTGCTCGCCCCGAGCGCCTTCCATGTCGTCGACATCGCCACCGTCGAGGGCGGCTTCGGCCTCGGGGGCGCCGACTCGGTGCGGCTCTTCGCTCCCGACGGTGTGACGCTCGTCGACTCCCACGCGTGGACCCAGCACTCGCTCACGAGCATCGCCCGCTGCCCCGACGGCTCCGGAGCCCTTCGCGACTCGCTCGCCCCGACGAAAGGTACGGCGAACAGCTGCGCCGAGCCTGCGCTACCCGCCGTCGTGATCAACGAGGTCAACTCGAACTCGGCGCCCGGCGACTACATCGAACTGCTCAACACCGGTGCGACCCCGGTCGACCTCGGGGGCTTCCTGATCAAGGACGACGACGACACCCGCACCGACGCCATCGCCGCTGGGACTGTGCTCGCACCGGGCGCGTACCTGATGCTGCGCACCGACATCGACTTCAGCTTCGGGCTTGGCAAGGCGGACACGGCACGCCTGTTCCTGCCCGACGGCACGCTTGTCGACTCCTACGCCTGGTCCGCGCACGGCGTCCCGAGCTGGGGGCGCTGCCCGAACGGCACGGGGGAGTGGGGGCAGCCGACGACCCTGACCCCGGGCTACTGCAACTGCGGTGAGGAGCCGCCCGCCCCGGAACCCGGCAACGAAGCCTGGCCCGGTGCTTCCGCGACCGCGGTGCTCGATCCGACGGCGATGTTCCTCGAGGACTCGTCCGGCCTGGACTTCACGGTCGAGGACGGCAGGGCGGTGCTCTACGCGGTCGACAACGGGACGGGCACCTTCTGGAAGCTCGACCTCGACGAGGCTGGTAGGGCGAGCTTCGCCGACGGGTGGAGCGAGGGCAAGCGTGCGCGGTACGCGAAGGATCGCGACAAGCCCGCAGCCGCAGGGCCCGACGCCGAGGGGATCACCGTGGCCGGGGACGGGTTCGTCTACATCGCGAGCGAACGCGACAACGCAGACAAGGGCGTCAACCGCAACGTAGTGCTCAAGGTCGACCCGGCGGCCCCCGGGCCGGACGTCGTCGCCACGGCGGAGTTGGACCTCACTTCCTCCCTGCCCGCCGTGAGCGCCAACACCGGCATTGAGGCGGTGGGATGGGTCCCCGACTCCGAGCTGGAAGGCCTGCTGTGGGACGCTGCGGCCAAGCGCCCCTATTCGCCCGCGGACTACCCTCTGCACGGTGACGGACTCTTCTTCGTGGCGGTCGGGTCCGCTGAAGGTTTGGTTGACCTCCGGGTTTATGCCGCCAGTGTAGCGGCTGGGTTCATGATGAGTTCGAACTCGATGGGGGTGAGTTTCCCGAGTCGGCGTTGACGGCGTTTGCGGTGGTACTTGCCCTCGATCCAGGACACGATGGCCAGGCGCAGTTCCTCTCGTGTGCCCCAGGATCGACGGTCGAGGACGTTCTTCTGCAGGAGCGCGAAGAACGACTCCATCGCGGCGTTATCGCCACATTAACCGGCTAATCTGTGCTGATTTTGCGGTGATGGAGGTGTCTGGTTTTATCCGGCGTTCGGGCGTGTCGTGGCGGTGTCGATGAGGTTGTTGAGCCGGGTGATGAGTTTGAGGTGGCGTTCGGTTTCGCTGTCCCATCCGCGGTGTTGCGCGTCGTCGGCCAGGGCGGCGGCGGTGTCGCGTTGCCGGGTCAGGGCGGGGATGTCTTGGATCGTGGTGTGGAAGCTCGGGCAGTGCTCGCAGATGTTGGCGTAGGTGCAGGCCTGTTGTGCGGGGGCGCGGAGGCAGTACCCGCTCGCGAGGGCGGTTTTGATCGTCGGGCCGGTCATCCATGTTGCGGCGGGCTCGGCGGTGCGGTGTTGGCGGGTTGGGGTAGTGCGCCGATGCGGTTCTTGGCCAGGTCGAGGGCGCGTTCGTATTCGGCGCGGATGGTGGTGTCGAAGAGGTGGCCGTAGCGCAGGCTCATCTCGGCGGAGACGTGTCCCAGGATCGACATCAGTGCTTGTAGGGAAACTCCGGCGTTGACCAATGCAGTGGCGTAGGTGTGACGGAGCTGATGGGGGGTGACATGCCCGATCCCTGCCGAGGTCGCCGCGCGCCGCAGCTCATGGCGCAGGACGTTGGCGGATAGACGGCGGCCGTGGGCGGTGAACAAGAATTGTGCGGGTTGCCCGGTGCGTGGGTGCGGGATCGCCCGGCCAGGGCTACGCAGCGCGATGATTCTGTCGATGATCTCGTCAGTGCTTCCTCGTCGATTGGGACCATGCGCTCAGTGTCGAGTTTCCCCAGCGGGACCTTGAGCCAGGATCCGAGGTGGGGGGTGTCGATGACGGCGTCGAGTTCAAGGTCAAGGAGTTCCCCGATGCGGAGCCCGCAAGCGCGCTGCAGCAGGAGAGCATCAGCGGCCAACCGGTTTTCGGAGGCGGTGAGTTCTTCGGTGAGGCGACGGTCCGCGTCGGGTGGCAGGAACCTGGGCAGTGGCTGGGGAAGCCGCGGATTGTCGGAGGAGTAGAACAGCCTCCGTGTTGGGGCTTCGGGCCAGTCCCACTCGGTGATGTCAGCCAGAAAGTTGGCCGCGGCCAAGATCCGGCGGGCCTGGTCAGCGACGGTGACCAACGCCCCGGTAGTGGAGTTGAGGGTGTGAGGCAGGGACACCAGCCAAGGTTCGATGTGATCGCAGCGCGTCAATTCCGACGGGATCAGTTCAGGATCGATGGCGGTGATGAAGGTGGCGAAGTGCTTCAGTCGGGTGGCCAGGCAGGAGACTGTCTTGGGTTTGCAGGTCACAGTTTTGCGTTGCAGGTATCGCACCAGGATCGAATGCATCGGCTCCGGAATGCCCTCGAGGCGACGGGTAAAGGGCCAAGGTTGCTGGCAGGGCTCGGGCAGGGCGGGCAGAATTCCCATGTGGAACAGCACCGTTTTCGTTGCTGTCGCCGCGGCGCGGTAGTGCTTCCAAGTCCTGCCCGTGGCGTGTTGACGCCGGACGCCAGCGGCGGTGAGGGCGTCGAAGTCGGCATAGGTGGTCTGTGACAGCGGCCTGCCGGTGGCAAACAACACCCGAGCCATGACTTGGGAGGCCATCGCGGAGGCAACGCGCTCGCTGTAGCCGCAACCGCGGGCGGCTTCGATGAACGCCTCAAGGTCTGCCCCGATGGCGGTGTCTTCGACGTCGCGCCAGAGCGAGGAGAACTTCCGGTTCACCATGTAGTCCCAGCCCGGGTGCAACCGTCCGGTGACCAGCAGGAACGTGATGAATGGACGGGTAGCGCAACCTGCGGAGAGTTGGACCTGAAGTGCCTCGTCGGCCCAGTTCTGGGGCTGGGGCCAGCGACGCATGAACACTCTGGCTGCTTGGGTGAAGGAGACATTGCCCCGACCGGTTCGGTGTTGGTGGGTGAGGTAGGCGGCCACCACCTGCTTGGGGGTTTCGGAGGGGTCAGGGACGGTTGAGGCGTTGACGGGTGCGAGCGGCATCGTATTGGGCCTTCACGTGAGTCGGTGCGAGGTGGATGTAGCGGGCGGTGGTGTCGACGTGGGCGTGCCCCAGCAGGGCCTGCATGACTGCCAGGTCAACCCCGGCCTCCGCCAAGGCGGTGCCGAAGGTGTGACGCAAAGCATGTGGGGCGCCGGCAACGATCCCGGTGATGCTGCGGTGGTAACGGAAGATGCTGCGCAACCCAGCTGCCGTCAGTGGTTGCCCGCGGGTGGGGCCCTTCGCGCTGAGGAACAACACAGGTGATGAGGATTCGGGCCGGTCTGTCAGGAGGTAGGAGGCGATCATCGCGGCCAGGTCCTCGTCAAGGGGGACGCGACGGTCTTTGCCGCCCTTGCCGTGGACACTCAACCACCGGCCGCCGATATCGACGTCGGTGACCGCCAGGGCCAGGACCTCGCAGGAACGAAGCCCGCAGTAGAGCATCAACCCCGCAATGGACAGGTCCCGGCTGCAACGCAGCGACCCCAACAGCGTGGCGGTCTCCTCGACGCTCAACGCCCGCGGCAGCCGTCTGGGGGTGCGCAGCCGTAGCCGGGATCGTGGTGCCGGTCGTCGGCGGGTATGGACCAGCATGCCGGTGCGCTCCCCGGTCGCGAACCAGGACGAGGGCTTGCCCTTGGGGATCGGGGAACGCATTCCCGGGTCCCGCATCGACAAGAACTCGAACATCCCGGCGACGGCGGCCAGCCGCAGGTTCACCGACGCTGGTGCGAGCCGGTCTGTGGGTCGGCCCGCCAGGTCGACCACGTTGGGCCCTGGTCGGCCCGGGATCGTTTCTTGTCGACACGCGCTCAGGAAGCCCAGCACGTCGTCGGTGACGACGTCGCCAACACTCAACCCAACGTGATGGAGCCATCGGTGGAAGGCGGGCAGGCCGTAGCCGTAGGTGCGAACCGTTCGTGGCGAGTAGTTCCGGTCCGCGAGGTACCCCAGATAGGCGTTGGCCTGCGACACCAACTCGGGGTTGCTGTCACACCTGAGTCGCCACGACTGAGCGTCGCGTTCAAGGAGGAGAACATCATCGTTGTCCATACCCCCATGCCTACGCCAAACCGCTCACCAAATCCAGCATGCCTGACCGCATCACCGCGCCCTTGACTACCCCCAACGCCCCGATTAGCCGGTTAACAGGCATGCCCCGACCCTGCCCATCGAGCCACGTAGCCTGTGGCGCTTCAGCGCCTTGCGGAAGCGGCGCGACCGGAATTGGGACCCTCTATCGGAATGGACGATCACCCCGGTGGGCCGGCCTCGGTGGGCCACTGCCATCTCGAGCGCGTTGACGGCGATCCGGGCCTTCATCCGTGAATCGATCGAGTAGCCCACGATCCGGTTGGAGAACACGTCCTTGATCGCACACAGATACACCTTGCCCTCGCGGGTGCGGTGCTCGGTGATATCGGTCAGCCACACCTGGTTAGGCCCGTCAGCGCTGAACTGCCTGTTGACCAGGTCATCGTGAACCGGCGCGCCGGCCTTCTTGTAGCGAGTCTTACGCCTGGCGAACACCGACTGGATCCCGGCGACCCGGCACAACCGCCACACTCTGCGCTCGGACAACTCGTAGCCCAACTCAGCGAGGTCGTCTGCCAGCACCCGGTAGCCGCCCTCCGGGTCGTCGTTGTGAAGCTGATGCAGCACCGAGATGAGCTCTTGCTCCTCGGCCTCACGGGCTGACACCGGTTGCTTGAGCCACTTGTAGTAGCCCTGTTTGGAGAATCCCAGTATCCGGCACGCGACCGCCACCGGCACCCTCACCCGGGCACCGACCGCGGCCATCTCCTTCACGAGCGGATAGATCATTTTGGGGGCGTGATGTGAGCCTGCGACAGATACGCCGCCGCGCGCCGTAGGACCTCGTTTTCCATCTCCAACTCCCGGATCCGACGCAGTGCCTGCGACATGTCCTTGCGCGCCTCTGGACCGGTGGTCGGGGTCATCCCATGGGACTTGAACCTCGCGTCACGGAGCCACGCCTGCAGCGTGGTTTTCGCCACTCCGAGGTCCTTGACGACCTGCTTTTGCGGGATACCCGACTCGACCAACGCGACCGCGTCGCGCTTGAACTCGTCGGTGTAGGTGATCTTCGGCATGGTTGCCATCCTTTCAGCACGACGCCCTCTCAGGAATCATGCGGTCTTGGAGTCAACCAAACCTTCGGCAGTCCCGTCGAGGACAACGGAGGCGTCTACGCCTACGCCCTGAACAGTGACGGCCGCCTCGACCAGGTGGGCTCGGTCCTGCCCGGCCTCGGCGGCGTCATGGCGCTCGACTACGACGAGACCCTCGGCGTGCTGTGGGCGATGTGCGACGACGGCTGTTCCGGCACCGGAGCCCAGATCACCTTCGACGGCACCAACGAGCCGACGGTGCGGCTGATCGACCGGCCAGCTGGCCTCCCCGACACCAACAACGAGGGCTTCGCCGCCTCCACGCTGTGCGTGGCGGGGGAGCGGTCCGCGTGGTGGTTCACCGACGGTGCGCGTCCAGGCGCCCTGCGTCGCGGCGCACTCGACTGCAGCCCCGTCGCCAGCCCGATCCCGACGCCGACACCGAGCGCGTCCCCGAGCCCCGCACCCAGCGCGTCCCCGTCAGCCGCACCCCGGCCGACGGCGACCGCCTCGCCCTCCCCGATGCCGTCGGCCACTTCGTCGGCGCCGGGCAGGCGGCCCGGACTCCCGTCCACCGGTCGCTGAGCCTTCGACACACGGGTCGCACGGGAACCCCTCGCGCGACCCGTTTTGTGTCCGCCCCTGTCAGGCGAAGACGACGCTGGCCGCTTCGTGGTACCTCACTGTCAAGTCCCCGCGAAATGGTAGGCCTTACCTCAGATATTTTTCCCCGCGAAAACAAGGGTTAGCTGGCCCGGGTTTTGAGGCCGGCGGGGTCGGGTGCCTTCCATGCGATGTGTTGTTCGAGACGGGCTGTCTTTCGGCCTGCGAGTCGGGTGAGCTCCTGTTGGATCTCGGTGATGCGTCGTTGCATTGCGACGGGTTTGAGGGTGGCCTTGTAGGCGGCTAGTTCTGTTTCCTGGGCGGGGTTGAGGACCCCGGCGGCCAGGAGCCTCTGGTAGGGGGAGCGTGGCTTGTCGTAGAGGCGTTTGCGGCGCCCTACGGTGTCGGTGGCCCAGCCTTCGGGTTTCTTCGTGGGGGTGAAGAAGTTGAGCCGGTCGTTGACCAGCGGCCATAGCTGGTTGAGTAACGCGAGTTCGGTGGCGGTGTCGTAGCGGTGGTAGAAGCCGTAGCGGCGCACGAGGTGGTTGTTCTTCGATTCGATGGTGGCTTGATCGTTTTTCTTGTAAGGCCGCGACCGGGTGAAGAACACCTCTCGTTGGCCGGCCCAGCCGATCAGGTCGTGGTTGATGAACTCCGAGCCGTTGTCACAATCGATCCCGGTGACCGCGAACGGGACCTGGGCGATGAAGTGGTCGAACGCGGTCCGGATGTGGAGGTGGGCGTTGTTGCGGATGGAGTAGGTGAAGCTCCAGCCGGTGTGCATGTCGGTGAAGTTCACGCTGCGGGCGAACTCGCCCTTCAGCGTGGGGCCGCAGTGGGCCACGGTGTCGACTTCGAAGAACCCGGGTTCGGCTTCGACCTCGTCACCGGCTTTACGCACGGTGATCGAGTTTCGTAGCAGGCTGCCGGGCTTGGTGGCGGTCTTTCCTCGGATCGGGTCCTTCGCCCGCGCCGGTGCGAGGTACCGGTCGATCGTGGCCGCCGACATCGATTCCAGCTCGGCCCTGACCTCGGCGCTGTAACGGTCCTGGCTAGGCACCAGTTCGCCTTCGGCTTCCATCGCATCGATCAGATCGCTCATGGATGCGGCGAGGTACTGCCCGCAGCTGCCCCCCGAGGCCGCCCATACCCGCTGCAGGATCAGCCTGGCGTCGTAGGAGTACTTACACGCCTTGGTCTTGCGCCGATCGATCACCGCGACCGTCGCGGTGGCCCGTCCCGGGGCCTGTTTCAACCGGGCCACCAACTGCTGGCGGGCATGGTCACGGTTCCAGCCGGTGATCTCGACCACGTGGTCGAGGATCTGGGACTTGCCCTTCTTCGGGGCCGCGGCATAGGCCTTGGCGTACTTCTTCGTGATCTCGACTCGGGCTGCCATCGACAGCTTCTCTCCAACCTCCACACCCCATCGTGGCCGGTCACTGTTTCCCGGGGAAAAGTATGTGAGGTACGGCCCCTTCGTTCGCGGGGACTATGTATGAGTGTCGTCGCGCTTTTGATTCTCCACACCCCGTGGAGTAACCTTGTCGGGCGGTGCCCGGTTGCTCGGGCCCATTTGTGCGTGCCCTGGCATGGTGGATCGCTCTCAACCGTTGCAGTCGAGAGCGTGGACGTGCTGAGTCCGCACGGCAGTGGAACTGCGTCGTGGTCAGAAAGGTGTCCTGAACACGGCCTGCGAAGCTGCGGCCAGGGAAGACAAACGTACAGTCCACCAAGACGAAAGTGATACCAAACAGGTGCCAACTATTCAGCAGCTGGTCCGCAAGGGCCGCACAGACAAGGTCTCGAAGAACAAGACCCCGGCTCTGAAGGGTTCCCCTCAGCGCCGCGGCGTGTGCACGCGTGTGTACACCACCACGCCGAAGAAGCCGAACTCCGCGCTCCGCAAGGTTGCGCGTGTGCGTCTGAGCTCCGGCATCGAAGTCACCGCCTACATCCCGGGTGTCGGCCACAACCTGCAGGAGCACTCGATGGTGCTCGTCCGCGGCGGTCGTGTGAAGGACCTCCCCGGCGTGCGCTACAAGATCATCCGCGGCGCGCTTGACACCCAGGGTGTCAAGGGCCGCAAGCAGGCTCGCAGCCGCTACGGCGCGAAGAAGGAGAAGTAATGCCTCGCAAGGGTCCCGCCCCGAAGCGTCCCGTCGTCGCCGATCCGGTCTACGGTTCGCCGGTCGTCACGCAGCTCGTCAGCAAGATCCTGCTCGACGGCAAGAAGACCGTCGCGCAGTCGATCGTCTACAACGCCCTCGAGGGCACCCGCGCCAAGACCGGTGTCGATCCGGTGCAGACGCTGAAGAAGGCGCTCGACAACGTCAAGCCCTCCATCGAGGTCAAGTCCCGCCGCGTCGGTGGCGCCACCTACCAGGTGCCGATCGAGGTCAAGCCGGCCCGCCAGAACACCCTGGCCATGCGTTGGCTCGTCTCCTTCTCCCGCGCCCGTCGCGAGAAGACGATGACCGAGCGTCTCATGAACGAGATTCTCGACGCGTCGAACGGTCTTGGTGCTTCCGTGAAGCGTCGTGAAGACACGCACAAGATGGCTGAGGCCAACCGCGCCTTCGCGCACTACCGCTGGTGAGTTCCTGCCCCCGCGCCGTGAGGCCGGGGGCGCTCTCGCGTTTTTTGAAGACTTCATAAGAAGGAATGCACTGTGACCGACCTGAATAAGGTTCGCAACATCGGCATCATGGCTCACATCGATGCCGGCAAGACCACCACCACCGAGCGCATCCTGTTCTACACCGGTAAGAACCACAAGATCGGTGAGACCCACGACGGTGCGGCGACCATGGACTGGATGGAGCAGGAGCAGGAGCGTGGCATCACGATCACCTCTGCTGCCACCACCTGTTTCTGGCACAACTACCTGATCAACATTATCGACACCCCCGGGCACGTCGACTTCACCGTCGAGGTGGAGCGTTCGCTCCGCGTCCTCGACGGCGCCGTCGCCGTCTTCGACGGTGTCGCAGGCGTTGAGCCGCAGTCGATGACCGTGTGGCGCCAGGCCACCAAGTACGGCGTCCCGCGCATCTGCTACGTCAACAAGCTTGACCGCACCGGTGCGTCGTTCGACCACGTCGTCAAGACCATCCGCGAGCGCCTCAACACCGATCCGGTCCTCCTGCAGCTGCCGATCGGCGCTGAGGGTGACTTCCTCGGTGTCGTCGACCTCGTGCAGATGCGTGCCCTCACCTGGCGCGGCGAGACCGTCATGGGTGAGGACTACGAGATCGAGGAGATCCCGGCCGATCTCAAGGCCCGCGCCGAAGAGGCCCACGCCACGCTGATCGAGCGTTGCGCCGACGTCGACGACGAGATCATGGAGATGTACCTCGAGGGCGAAGAGCCCTCGGTGGAGCAGATCAAGGCAGCGATCCGCAAGGGTGTCATCACGAACACCTTCACCGCGGTCGTGTGCGGCACCTCGTTCAAGAACAAGGGCGTCCAGCCCCTGCTCGACGCGGTCGTCGACTACCTGCCCTCGCCGCTCGACGTGCCTGCCATCAAGGGCTTCAAGCCGGGCGACGAGTCCGTCGTCCTCGAGCGCAAGCCTTCCGATGACGAGCCGCTGTCGATCCTGGCGTTCAAGGTCGCCGCTGATCCGCACCTGGGCAAGCTGACCTTCGTGCGCGTCTACTCCGGCATCCTGACCGCCGGTTCGCAGGTGCTCAACTCGACAAAGGGTCGCAAGGAGCGCATTGGCAAGATCTACCAGATGCACGCCAACAAGCGTGAGGAGATCGACCAGATCGGTGCAGGCATGATCTGCGCAGTGATGGGCCTGAAGGACACCACCACCGGTGAGACCCTCTGCGATCCGAACAACCCGATCGTGCTCGAGTCGATGACCTTCCCGAACCCGGTCATCGAGCAGGCCATCGAGCCGAAGACCAAGTCCGACCAGGAGAAGCTGTCCAACGCGATCCAGCGCCTGGCGGAGGAGGACCCGACCTTCCGCGTCCACACGGACGAGGAGACCGGCCAGACCATCATCGCCGGCATGGGCGAGCTGCACCTCGACGTGCTGATCGACCGCATGCGCCGCGAGTTCAAGGTCGAGGCCAACATCGGTAAGCCGCAGGTCGCGTACCGCGAGACGCTCCGCCGCAAGGTGGAGAAGATCGAGTACACGCACAAGAAGCAGACCGGTGGTTCGGGTCAGTTCGCCCGCGTCATCATCGACCTGGAGCCGACCGAGCCGGGCTCGGGCTACGAGTTCGTCAACGCCGTCACCGGTGGCCGCGTTCCCCGCGAGTACATTCCCGCGGTGGACCAGGGCATCAAGGAGGCCATGCAGTTCGGTGTGCTCGCCGGCTACCCGGTCGACAACATCCGCGCCACCCTGACCGACGGCGCCTACCACGACGTCGACTCCTCGGAGCTGGCGTTCAAGCTCGCAGGTGCGCAGGCCTTCAAGGAGGCCGCTCGCAAGGCCGACCCGGCCATCCTCGAGCCGATGATGGCCGTCGAGGTGACCACGCCCGAGGACTACCTCGGCACCGTCATCGGCGACCTCAACTCGCGTCGTGGACAGGTCCGTTCGATGGACGAGCAGCACGGCAACCGCGTCGTGAACGCGCTCGTGCCGCTGTCGGAGATGTTCGGCTACGTGGGCGACCTGCGGTCGAAGACCTCGGGCCAGGCGTCGTACTCCATGGAGTTCGACTCCTACGCCGAGACCCCGCGCAACATCGCCGAGGAGATCATCGCCAAGGCGAAGGGCGAGTGAGTCTGAGGACACACGCAGCCTGAGTACGGCCGGTCGGGAGGAGACTCCCGGCCGGCCGTCTCGCATGTCCCGGACGGCGATGCCGCGCCTCGTGTATGCCTGCAGGGGAGAGGAGCCCCCTCGGTTTGGTGTCGAGGGGCCGCATCGCTACGATTGGAAAGGTATGGCACCGGGCGGTATGCTCGGTTGCCGACCCTCATAGAGGAATGTTCGTACGCCACGCACCCGTGTGGCGAAATTCAAGAAGGAGCCCTCGTGGCAAAGGCCAAGTTTGAGCGGACCAAGCCGCACGTAAACATCGGCACCATCGGACACGTCGACCACGGCAAGACCACTCTCACCGCGGCGATCACGAAGGTGCTTCACGACCGTTACCCGGAGTGGAACGCCGTCTCCGCGTTCGACCAGATCGACAAGGCTCCTGAGGAGCGCCAGCGCGGCATCACGATCTCGATCGCGCACGTCGAGTACCAGACCGAGAAGCGCCACTACGCGCACGTCGACTGCCCCGGCCACGCCGACTACGTCAAGAACATGATCACCGGTGCCGCCCAGATGGACGGCGCGATCCTCGTTGTCGCCGCGACCGACGGCCCGATGGCTCAGACCCACGAGCACATCCTGCTGGCCCGCCAGGTCGGCGTGCCCGCGATCGTCGTCGCCCTCAACAAGTGCGACATGATCGACGACGCTGACGCCGACCTGATCGACCTCGTCGAGATGGAGCTCCGCGAGATCCTCTCCGCTCAGGAGTTCGACGGCGACAACCTGCCGATCGTCCGCGTCGCCGCTTTCCCCGCCCTCCAGGGCGACGAGAAGTGGGCCGACTCGATCATGGAGCTCATGAACGCTGTCGACGAGTACATCCCGACGCCGGAGCGCGACACCGACAAGCCGTTCCTGATGCCCGTTGAGGACGTCTTCACGATCACCGGTCGAGGCACCGTCATCACCGGTCGTATCGAGCGCGGCATCGTCAAGACCGGCGACACCGTTGACATCGTGGGCATCCGCGACGAGAAGCAGACCTCCACCGTCACCGGTGTCGAGATGTTCCGCAAGATCCTCGACGAGGGTCGCGCTGGCGAGAACGTCGGCCTGCTGCTCCGTGGCACCAAGAAGGAAGATGTCGAGCGCGGCATGGTCGTGATCCAGCCCGGATCCACCACCCCGCACACCGACTTTGACGCCAACGTCTACGTCCTGACCAAGGAAGAGGGCGGCCGTCACAAGCCGTTCTTCTCCAACTACTCGCCTCAGTTCTACTTCCGTACGACTGACGTGACCGGCGTCGTCCAGCTCCCCGCTGGCACCGAGATGGTCATGCCTGGCGACAACACCGAGATGACCGTTCACCTGAACAAGCCGATCGCCATGGAGGAGAACCTCAAGTTCGCCATCCGTGAGGGCGGCCGCACCGTCGGTGCAGGTAACGTCACCAAGATCATCAAGTGATCTCCTGACTCACTGAGTCGTCGAAGGGCCGCGTGGATCTCCACGCGGCCCTTCCGCATGCCCTGATTCTTCGGCCGGCCGCGTAAGCGCTCACGCTCTGTGCGCGCCTGTTCTGTCGCGCGGATAGAATGTTAACGCTGACATAGGATGACTGTCGTCTCGATCAATGCTGATCCCGATGGCAGTTCCATGCGACAACTGACCAACCGTCCCTCCACGTTACGCGCCGCCATGATCGGCCTGCTGGCCGTGGCGCTGTCCGCCGGCGTAACAGCCGGCCTCACCGCCCAGGCGAGCCCCACCGATGCGCTGGACGTGTCGTTCGGGGGCTCGCTCGAGGGCACCACCCAGTACACGACTCAGGGGGACGAGGCCCAGCGGGGCTCGTTGCACCGGATCAGCGGCGCCGAGGAGCAGGTTCCCGAGGGGGTGAAGCTCGGGGGCGGAACCCAGGGGCTCCGCTTCGACGCGGCCGCTCTCCACCTCGGGACCGGGTCGCAGAGCTTCGTCATGGAGACGGTGTTCACGCCCACCGCGAACCCGACCCTCACCACCTACCTCTCGCCGGAGGAAACGTCTTCGTCCGCGCCCAGGACGGCAAGCTTCGCTACGGCTACTCGACCAACGCGACCGGCGCCTGGGTGAAGAACTACAAGGAGGCGACGCTTCCGGCGCTGAACGAGAAGTACGCCCTCTCCATGCACTACCGCGCCACCTTCGCCGGGGTCGTGATGGACGTGAGCGTCGATGGTGAGGCTCAGCCCGCCGTCACGGGAACCCACCCGCGACGGTGGCCGCCGGTCTGAACAAGGCGTTCGGCCTCGGCAACGACGTCAACGCCCAGGGCGACGACCGCGGCATGGTCGGCATGCTGCACCAGGTCCGGGTCAACGGGACCGACGGCGCAGGCGACGGCTACGAGCTCCAGCCGAGCCCCGCCGCGGTCGATCAGCTCCTGCTCGGCTTCGACGGCACGGCCACCGGAGGCGTCTACGCCCCCGCGGCCGCCGAGGTCGCCGCCGGAACCGTCACGCTGAACAACGGCGTCTCGCTCGCCAACTCGGCGCTTACCTTCGGCGGCGCCACCCAGTCGCTGGTCTTCACCCCGGCCACCAACCCGATGCCGAACGAGGACATCGAGGCAGGCTTCGTCGCGGAGGCGGAGTTCAACCCCACCGGCAGCCAGCGCGAGCTCGCCACCCTGATCGGCGTGGGCGGCAACTTCTTCGTCCGGTTCAACAACGGCTCGCTGCAGGACGGCTACTCCGCTGACTCCGGCGGCACCTGGCGCGACTTCCGTGCCGGCACCGGCACGGTGAAGGCGGGGGAGAAGCACGTCGTGTCCGTGGCCTACGTGCCTAACGGCGACGGTGGCGCACAGGTGACCCTGTGGTGTGGATTTGATGGCTCAGTGGCGGGCTTCTGTGATCGCTCAGTGGCGGGGGCATGGGCGGTCAGGAGGTGGTCGTGGTGCGGCGCAGCTCGCGGTAGATGGTGGTGCGGGAGACGTTGAACAGCTCGGCGAGCTCTGCCTGGGTGTGCTCGCCAGCCGTATGCAAGGTCATGAGGTGCTTGCGCTGAGAGGGCGAGAGCTTGGGCTTCTTGCCCTTGAGCTTGCCCTTGGATCTGGCGATGGCCATGCCCTCGCGGGTGCGCAGGCGGATGAGGTCCGCCTCGAACTCGGCCACCATGCCGAGCGCGTTGAAGAGCAGGCGGCCCACGGGGTCGTTGGGGTCGTAGACGCTGCCGCCGAGGCTGAGCGCGACTCCCTTGATGGTGAGCTCGTCGGCGATGTCCCTCGCGTCCGGGAGGGAGCGGGCTAGCCGGTCGAGCTTGGTCACCACCAGGGTGTCGCCCTCCCGGGTCGCGGCCAGCGCTTCGCGCAGCCCGGGCCGGGCGCGGGTAGTTCCGGTCAGGCCGTGGTCGAAGTAGATGTTCTTGCTCTCGACTCCGAGGCGCTCGAGCGCTTCCCGTTGGGCGGAGAGGTCTTGCTCGAGAGTCGAGACGCGCGCGTAGCCGACATGCATGTGCCCATTGTTCCAGTTGCCCTCCCCTCACCGCCCATATCACCGTACGGGTCTTCCGTACATGGCAATCCCTCGTAAAGAGTCGTCGAGGTGTGAACCCCTGCGAAGTTGTCACTGGCACGGCTGGCGAAGTTGACAGTGCGGGTATAGGCCGGTCGTTGTGGGCGTGTGGTGATCGCGCCGTCCCTCGGCCGCTGCGCGCTCGGGACGGGAGCGGGCGGGTGCCAAATTCAGAGAAGGTGAAGACGAGCTGCGTGCCGGGCGAGGCTCGCGCGAGCGTGGTGTCCGCGCTGCTGGCGGTGCGCCGCGCGCAGACGTTGCCGACATGGCGCGTCGAGGCGGCGGCGGCCGAGCTGGGGTATCGGTGAGGACGCTGTGGCGGTGGCTGGAGGTGGCCGAGTCTGAGGATCGGTTGACCCGCAAGTCCCAGTCTGGGGTCGGACGCGGCTTCGCGATCAAAGTGGGACTTAGGCTTAGAGGCCGGCGGCGAGCCCGCCATCGACGGGAAGTGCCACGCCGGTGACGTAGGAGGAGCTGATGCTGCACAGCCCACAGGACGGCATCGGCACCTTCAGACGCCCGTCCCACCACCCGAGGGATGGCCGCGCCGTCGACCATGGCTTCTTTGTCGAGCTCGACAGCGGCGACCATGCGATCGACCATCGGTTCAGGCCGTTAGTTCTCTGGGATGACCCGAACGAGAGCGGAGTCGGCGGGCTGGGTAACGAGGTCAAGGAAGGCCTGCAGGTATGCGACGACGTCGATCTGGTCGGGCTGCAGTAGCCACTGCAACTGGATCCCGTCCCACAATGCGGTGATGGAACCGGCGACCATGTGCGGGTCCACTCCGGGTCGCAGCCGTCCGGCGTCGTGTAGCTTTGCGAACTCTTCTTCGAAGCCGCGCCGGACGGTGGTGAACCGTTCGATGAAGTAATCGCGTCCGGGATGGCCGTCGGTCAGGGACTCCGCTGACAGCACCGAGTACAGGGCGATCAGCTCGGGCATGGTCTGGTTCCAGCGTGCTTGGGCCAGTATGTCGGCGACGAGGTCGTTGGTGCCGGTCCGCTGCCCGGGACTGTCAGCGTCACGCCGTTCGAGGAGAGCCAGCAGCAGGTCGTCCTTGGTCTTGAAGTGGTGCATCAGGTTGGACAGGCTCATGTCGGCGACTCGGGCCACCTCACGCATCGACCCGGCGCGGTAGCCGTGGGCCGCGAAGACCTGGAGAGCGGCGTCGAGGATCCGTTGGCGCCGCTCGGCCGTTTTGGCGCAGGGCCCTCGACGTCGCGAATACGCCTTCGCCATCGATCCTCCAAACTCGTCCGAAATGAAACTAGGTCACCTGCTTGGTTTCCTGCTAAGGTTACCGCACCATCGCCGACTTCGCCCGGTTGGGAGCGTCGGCGCAGCCGCATCCACACCGTCGTTGGAGGTGCTATGTCTCCCTTGTCGCGCCGAGGTTTACTCGGGTTGGGATTGACCGCGGGCGCTGCGTTGCTGGCCGGATGTTCCACGCCGGGCACCGCGTCGGTCAACGCCGAACCCGCCATCCCGCCGGCCACCGGACCTGTGAAGCTCACCTACTGGGCCTGGTTGAAGGACCTGCAGAAGGTCTGTGACATCTGGAACGCCAACAACCCGCAGGTCCAGGTCGAGGCGATCTGGATCCCCAGCGGCAACAGCGGCGGATATCCGAAGATGTACTCGGCGCTCGCGGCCGGCACCGGACCGGACCTGGCACAGATCGAGTTCCGGACCATCCCCGAGTTCATCCTGGTCAACGGATTGGTCGACCTGGCCCGCTACGGCGCCCACGACTACGCGGACCGCTTCGACAAGACGTTGTGGAGCCAGGTCAGCTTCGTCGACGGCGTGTACGGGATTCCGCAGGACTCGGGCCCGATGGCCACCTACTTCCGGCCCGACCTGCTGCAGCGGGTCGGCGCCGAGGCGCCCAAGACCTGGGACGAGTGGGCCGACGTCGCGGGCGAGCTGCGCAAGAACCAGGTCTACATCGACTGCTTCCCGCTCGCCGACCCATCCTGGTTCACCGCGATCGCGACCCAGGCCGGCGCGAGCTGGCTGAAGGTGGACGGCGACGGCTGGGTGATCAACATGACCGACGACGCCACCATGAAAACGGCCCGCTTCTTCGACAAGGCCATCGACGACGACCTGGTGACGACGGCGTTCGGTCAGTACTCCACGCCATGGTTCGCGGCCGCGGCGGCCGACCAGATCGCTTCGCTGACCAGCGCAAGCTGGGGCGACGCACTGCTCGAGGGGGTCAGCGGAGCCGAGGGCAAGTGGCGGGTCGCGAGCATGCCGCGGTGGGGTTCGAGCGGCTTCGGCTCCAGCTACATCGGTGGTTCCACCGCCGCCATCCTGGCCAACAGCCAGCATCCGAAGGAGGCGCTCGACTTCGCGATCTGGATGCAGACCAGCAAGGAAGGCATCGACGCCCTGATCAAGTACTGCGGCATCGGCTGGTCGCCGCTGCCGGACTACATCGGGGCGCAGCGGCAGCAGCCCTCGGAGTTCTTCGGCGGCCAGAGCTACAACGAGGAGATCTTCCTTCCCGCCACCAAGGAGCAGAACCCCGACTGGACGTGGTGGCCGATCACCCAGCAGTCGTTCAACATCATTGCGGACCAGTTCCGCAAGAAGGCGTCGGGCGGCACGCTCGTCGACGCCATCAGCGCGTCCGAGGCCAACATCATCGACGCGTTCCGCAACAAGGGGCTGACCATCCGGAAGGAGACGTCTTAGTGACCACCACGACCCGGCGCGCCGAGAAGCCCGCCGCCCTCCTCGTCCCGAGCCCGGGCCGACACCGCAGGAACAGCAAGGCCTGGGCGCCCTGGGCGCTCCTGGCGCCGTTCCTGCTGCTGTTCATCCTGACGTTCGCGATCCCCATCCTGACCGCCGTCGCCCAGAGCTTCACCAAGGTAACGCGCCAAGGCGTGTTCGGCGAGCAGGGCGTGACCACCGAGTTCGCCGGATTCGCCAACTACGCCCAGGCGCTGTCCAATCAGAACTTCATCGCCTCGATCGGCCGGATGCTGCTCTTCGGTATCGTCCAGGTCCCGGTCATGATGGTGCTCTGCATCATCCTGGCCCTGCTGCTGGAAGGCGCTTCCGCCCGCTGGCCCGCCTTCTTCCGGGCGTCCTACTTCATGCCGTACGGGATTCCCGGTGTGATCGCCACGATCCTGTGGTCGTTCCTGTACGTCCCGGGGCTGAGCCCGTTGATCGACATCGCCGCGCAGTTCGGGATCGAGCTGGACTTCCTGGGCCCGAACACCGTGCTCTGGTCGATCGCCAACATCGTGACCTGGAGCTATACCGGCTACAACATGTTGATCATCGTCGCCCAGCTGAAGACGATCCCCAACGAGGTCTACGAGGCGGCCAAGGTCGACGGCGCCAGCTCCTGGCGGGTGGCGCGCAGCATCCAGCTGCCACTGATCCGACCGGCGGTGATCCTGACCACCGTGTTCTCGATCATCGGGACGCTGCAGCTGTTCGCCGAGCCCCAGGTGCTGCAGAGCGTCTCGCCGGCGATCAACTCCGAGTACACGCCCAACCTGAGCGCCTACACCACCGCGTTCGCCTACAACGACTACAACGTCGCCGCCGCCCAGGCGGTGCTCATCGCGCTCGTCGCATTCATCCTCTCGTTCGCCTTCCTTCGCCTGACCAACAGGAGGTCGAAGTGACCACCACCGCAAAGGCGTCCACCGCCGCCCCGGGCAAGACGCGGCCCTCGCACCGCACGGTCCACGGGGCCACCGCCACCCGCGGGTCCACCATATTGGTGACCGGCATCTTGATCGTCGTCGCGGTGTACTTCTTGATGCCGGTGTACTGGGTCATCGTCGCCTCGACCAAGACGACCCAGGACCTGTTCTCCACGAACGGCTTCTGGTTCGCCTCCGACTTCGCCCTGTTCAGCAACATCCAGCAGGTGCTCACCTACGACGGCGGCATCTACGTGCGGTGGTTCCTCAACTCCGTGTTCTACGCCGGTGTGGGGGCGGCCCTGGCCACCTACTTCGCCGCGGCCGGCGGGTACGCGCTCGCCAAGTACAAGTTCCGGGGTCGCGAGGCCGTCTTCGGCGCCGTCCTCGGCGGCGTGCTCGTGCCCGGCACAGCGATCGCCCTGCCGCTGTTCCTGCAGTTCAGCCAACTGGGCATCACCAACACTTATCTGTCTGTCCTGCTGCCCTCGCTGGTGTCACCGTTCGGGCTCTTCTTGTGCCGGATCTATGCGGAGGCGACTGTCGACGACGCCCTGCTCGAAGCGGCCCGGATCGACGGTGCGGGCGAGTTGCGGATCTTCCACTCGGTCGGGCTCAGCGTGCTCACCCCCGCGCTGGTCACGGTCTTCTTGTTCCAGCTCGTCGGCATCTGGAACAACTACTTCCTGCCGCTGGTGATGCTCTCGGACACGAAGCTGTACCCGATCACCCTCGGCCTGAACAACTGGCTCAGCCAGACCAACCGCCTGCCCGAATTTTACCAGCTGACCATCGCCGGCGTGCTGCTGTCGGTGATCCCGCTGGCGATCGCCATGATCGTGCTGCAACGGTTCTGGCGAGGCGGACTCACCGAAGGCGCCGTCAAATAGGCAAGCAGTTCTGTAGCTGCCGACCAGCGCGTCGGGCCAAGGTGCCTCCCGCAAAACCCTTGCGGTCCACCACGCAACGTCCGAACTCACTGGACAGACCTCTGCCATGGTTCGGACGGGCAGAGTGGCAGCCGCGTACGCGCGACCCCTGCAATCACCAAACAACCGGATTCGCTCACCTGCTAAGTCGACCCCCGCCACCACCGACCGACTTCGCGGCTACCGTCAAATCCTTGGTGCCCAAATCCCCGACAGCCGGGTCGTCTTCTCAGGCTGGGATTCCGTCAGTGGCGCGGCGGCTACCCGTGACCTCTTGGAGCGCCATCCCGACATCGAGGCGATCCTGTGCGGCTCGGATCGAATCGCACTCGGGGCACTCGCCACCCTGGCCGCAGCCGGCCGGATCGTCCCCGCCGACGTCGCTGTCGTGCGTCTGCATGATCGTCCCTCTGTCCGAACGTTCCAAACTCCCGTGAGCCGTCGGGTCCTGCGAGACGCTCCAGCAGGAACGTCTCCGGTCTCACTGGATGCCGCGAGCGGAAGAGCATCGGGATCGGTTGATTAGGGCGCCATGTCCGGTTGAGGTACACCCCAAGCTGACGTCAGGACGACTCGGCGGGCCAGCGTCAGGTTAGGGTCTCTTGCGTGTTTGATTGACACTCGCCGCAGCTGGTCTTAGATTTCAACCTGACACTTTGGTTAGAGCGAGGCGGCGTGTGACGGGTCAGCGGGTCGGCTACACCCGGGTGAGCACGCTGGAGCAGAACACCAGCCGGCAGCTCGACGGTGTCGAGGTGGACCGGGTGTTCGCCGACCATGTCTCGGGCAAGGACCTGCACCGGCCGGAGTTCGAGGACATGCTGCGGTTCGTCCGTGACGGCGACACCGTCGTGGTGCATTCGATGGATCGGCTGGCGCGCAATCTCGACGACCTCCGCGGCACCGTCCGCGGACTGACCGCCCGCGGGGTCCGGGTGCAATTCGTGAAGGAGCGGCTCCTCTTCACCGGCGAGGACACCGCGATGGCCACCTTGTTGTTGTCGGTGATGGGCGCGTTCGCCGAGTTCGAGCGGGCTTTGATTCGTGAGCGTCAGCGGGAAGGCATCGCCCTGGCGAAGAAGCGCGGCGCCTACCGGGGGCGGCGCAGGTCCTTGACTCCCGAGCAGGTCGACCGGCTGCGGTCCGGTGCCGCCGCGGGTCGGGCGAAAGCTGAGCTGGCGCGTGAGTTCGGGATCAGCCGCGAGACCGTCTATCAGTACCTGCGTGCCGGCGAGTCAGGGACAGGTTCCGCGGGTTTAGCAGCTGCTCGGGGCTGATGGTCCGCACGCGGCATCCGGTCAGCGCGGCGGCTTGCCAGTGATCGGGGACGGTCGTGGTGTGCAGGACCAGGCGCAGGTCTTCGCGCTCAGCGGTGTGGCGGAGCCAGAGCCAGGCGAACAGTTTCGCCCGGTCGGCGTCGATGACCCACAAGCTGGTGATGCCGACTCGGCTCAGCGCCCAAGAGATCTCCCACTCGGCGATGTCTCGGCCGACATCGTTGAGGGAGACTCCGCCGGGTCGCAGCCTGGCGGGCAGCCGCCACAACACGTTCAAGGTGATGAGCATCGCGCGGACCAGGTCATCAGCGCTGCTGGCTGGGGCCGCGGTGAGAACGAGATGCCCGCGGTCGAGAACGCAGGCGCGGTGGATGCCGCGGATGACGGCGACGTCGTCGTCCAGATCGACACACACCGTCACCCGAGGGGCCAGCCGCGTGGCCTGGTTAGCGGCCACGACCGCCGCCGAGGGTTCGGAAGGCGTTGCGGGCGATCTCCTCGTCGCAGACGGTCCGGCCGGTCCGCTGGCAGAGTCGTGTCGCGTGGCAGGTGAACCTGGCCCAGGAGCGGAAGTTGCCGTGCCCGCACGTGTCGTCGACCAACCGCAGCACGGCAGGGTCGGCGTCGGCGTAGATCGGGTGGTACGTCGGGATCGCTTTCACCACCGTGGCTGGTGTCAACGGCGCGAACCTGTGATGGGCATACAAGCGGGAGTCCAGCATGGGCTCGCGGCGCAGCACCTCGTAGCAGCCGTCGCCGCCGACGAACAGCAGGGCGAAGGTGGTGTCGGGGTCGTCGTGCAGGTGCCGCAGATACTCGAAACACTCCCGGTTCAGCCATTGGGCCTCGTCGATGATCACCAACCGGAATCGTTCCGACAGGGCCCGCTTCAACGCCCAGTCGGCATCGAACGCGCTGGACGTCGCAGCCACACCGAGCAGCCGCCCCAGCTCCTGCCGGACGTAACGCATCGTCGGCCGGGCGCGGAAGTCGGTGCGCACGTGGTCATGTTCGGCGCGGTCGGCGACGGCCTCGTCGACGGCGAACGACTTGCCGGTCCCCGACGGTCCATAGATGGCGCCCATCGCGACCGCACCGCAGATTTCGCCGATCAGGTCGCGGACATCGAGCAGATCCTCGGTCGCGAGAACCGCCGCATCATGAAGCGACTGGTAGTGCCGGCTCACCGGTCTGCGCTGGGTCGGGCTCTTGCCCGCGGGACATGGGGGCGAAGTTCCGCCCCTGAGGCTGGGCGTTTGGCCTCCCTCGAAGACCGCGTGTAACTGCGAGGCGCCGGACGGCAGGAGTACCCCACGGCTAGGGAGCTCGAGATCGATCTTCTGAGGAGCAGAGGTCCGCTAGCCCCAGCGATGCCGGCCCCGAGCTGGGTGCCACTCAGCGTCACCAGAAGCCCGCCATGTATCGCTGCCAGTCACACCCTGTGGCTCGACGGGTACAAGGAGGCGGAGGTCACCGGCAACCTGCTCAGCCGCCAGGGCGCGCGCGGCTCGGTGGCCTTCGGCAACGAGGCCAACCAGGGCGCCCAGACGCGGGCCTTCACCGCTTCGATCCGACCGGTGAGGTCGACGTCGACGCCTGGGTGAAGACCCTGCGCGACCAGGGCTTCAAGATGGGCATCCTGACCCTCAAGCACCACGACGGCTTCGCACCGGGGGCCCTTTCGTCGATGGTGGTCGGCGTGGACCGGCCGGGAGGGATGGATCAGCCGCGCTTCTGGATCGCCGCCCACTCGTCGCGCAGGCCGACCGTGCGGTGGAAGAGCATCGGCTGCTCGGTGTCGGCGGCGAAGTAGCCGAGCCGCTCGAACTGCACCACGTCGCCGGGTGCGGTGTCGGAGAGTGCCGCCTCCACCTTGCAACCGGAGAGCACCTCACGCGACTCGGGGTTGAGGTCGTCCAGCGCCTCACCCGTGCGCTCGCCGGGAGCCTCCGCGGTGAAGAGTCGGTCGTACAGGGCGACCGTCGCGTCCTCGGCGTGTGGGGCCGAGACCCAGTGCATCGTCGACTTCACCCGTCGACCGTCGGGGGCGTTGCCGCCCTTTGTCTCCGGGTCGTAGGTGGCGTGCACCTCGACGACGTTGCCCTCGTCGTCCTTGACCACGTCGGTCGCGGTGACGAGATACGCACCCCGCAGCCGGACCTCCCGGCCGGGGGAGAGACGGAAGTACTTCGGAGGGGGCACCTCCTGGAAGTCCTCCTGCTCGATCCACAACTCGCCGGTGAAGGCCACCTTACGGGTCCCGTCCTCGGTCCGCTCGGGATTGTTGGCGATCTCGAAGTGTTCGACGACCGGGTCGCCGTTCTCGTCGGTCGGCCAGTTGGTCAGCCGCAGCTTCAGCGGGCGCAGCACCGCCATCCGGCGCTGGGCCGTCGCGTTGAGGTCGCGGCGGACGTAGCTCTCGAGGTACTCGATGGACTGCCGGGAGTTGGTCCGCGTGGTGCCGACCTCGCGGCAGAAGGCCCGGATCGCGCTCGCGGGGTAGCCCCGGCGGCGGAGGCCTCGCAGCGTCGGCATCCGGGGATCGTCCCAGCCGTCGACGACCCCGTCGAAGACGAGCTTCGCGAGTCGGCGCTTCGAGGTGACGGTGTGGGTCAGCTCGAGCCGGGCGAACTCGTACTGGCGCGGCGCGTCAGGGATGCCCAGCTTCTCCAGGAACCAGTCGTAGAGCGGGCGGTGCGACTCGAACTCCAGGGTGCAGAGCGAGTGGGTGACGCCCTCGATGGCGTCGGACTGGCCGTGCGCCCAGTCATAGGTCGGATAGATCGCCCAGGAGTCGCCGGTGCGGTGGTGGTGGGCGCGGCGGATGCGGTACATCACGGGATCACGCATCTGCATGTTCTCGTGTGCCATGTCGATCTTGGCGCGCAGCACGTGGGTGCCGTCGCCGAACTCGCCTGCGCGCATCCGGCGGAAAAGGTCGAGGTTCTCCTCGACCGTGCGGTCGCGGTAGGGGGAGTTGACTCCGGGCCTGCCGAAGCCGCCGCGGCTGGCGGAGATCTCCTCGCCGTTCTGGTCGTCGACGTAGGCGAGTCCTGCCTCGATCAGCTGTTCCGCCCATGCGTAGAGCTGCTCGAAGTAGTCGGAGGCGAAGCGCTCGTCTGCCGGGTCGTAGCCGAGCCAGCGGATGTCGTCGGCGATCGACTCGACGAAGGACACGTCCTCGGTCTCGGGGTTGGTGTCGTCGAGGCGGAGCACGCAGATGCCACCGAAGTCGTCGGCGACCCCGAAGTCGACCACGATCGCCTTCGCATGGCCGATGTGCAGGAAGCCGTTGGGCTCCGGTGGGAACCTGGTCTGGACCCGTCCGCCACGCTTCCCCTGTGCGACGTCGTCGGCGACGGCGTCGTAGATGAAGTTGCTGGGCATGGCGGGATCAGTCATGGCGTCATGCTACCGGTTCGGGCGTGGTGCTCAGCCCCGGGAGACGAGCCATACGATCAGCGCGACCGGGACCGCGATGGTCAGCAGGACCATGCAGGTCAAGATGGCCGCGACGGCGATCCAGTAGCTGACCGAGGCCTGGTGCACCTGCTGGCGGTTGTCGATGGTGCGGTTGAGCAGCTTCAGGTTCTTGTTGTTCGACCGCCACACCGCATCGAGCAGCGCCCCTGCCCACGGGACGAGCCCGACGGCCCAGTCGATCACCCAGTTGCCGAGCATCCGCGCCAACACCGGAATCGGGGCCTTGAGCCGGATCGCGTCGAACACGAGCACGGTTCCGAAGACGGCACCGGCCGCGGTTCCCGCCCAAGGGACGAGGCTGAGCAGCGGATCGATCCCGACCCGGTACTTCGTGCCCGGAATGGGCACGAGATCCTCGAGCACGTAGGTCAGCATCCGCGTGGCCTTCGCGGGCCGCTCGCTGGCGAGGGCGCGCTCGGCCTCCTCGCGGGCTGCCGCGATGGGATCGGTCGGGCTCTCGACGGGCGCCGGTGTGGCTGACTCGTCGCGCCTGGCGAGGGCGTCGGACTTCTTCTCGGAGACCATGGACCAATTCTGCCGGGTCGGCGGCCTCTACGGCGGGAACTGCCGTCCTGGGGGTCGTCGGCGCCGGGTGGGCAGGGTCTGTCGCAGGGACATCATCAGCCGCTCGACACTAGAGTGGGCACCACTATGACAACACCGCAGCCTGCCCGCACCCGCGTCGCCCCCTCCCCGACCGGGGACCCCCACGTCGGCACCGCCTTCATGGCGCTGTTCGACCTCGCATGGGCGAGGCGCACGGGTGGGCGGTTCGTGCTGCGGATCGAGGACACCGACCAGAACCGCCTTGTTCCCGGCTCGGAGGCCCAGATCTACGAGTCGCTCGACTGGCTGGGCCTCTCCCCGGACGAGAGCCCAGCGGTCGGCGGGCCGTTCGCCCCGTACAAGCAGTCGGAGCGTCTCGAGACCTACCGCCCATTCGTCGAGCAGCTGATCGAGCAGGGCCACGCCTACTACTGCTGGTGCTCGCAGGAGCGGCTCGCCGAGCTGCGCGACGAGCAGAACCGTCAGAAGCTGTCCACGACCGGCTACGACCGGCTGTGCGTCGGCAAGACCCGCGAGGAGCGCGCCGAGCTGCCGGGCTTCACCGAGACGCCCGTCGTGCGGATGCTGATCCCCGACGATGCGCCGCTGGAGTTCGACGACATCATCCGCGGCACGGTAAAGGCTCCCCGCCCGGACGATCAGGTGATCCTGAAGGCGGACGGCTTTCCGACCTACCACCTCGCCGTCGTCGTCGACGACCACCTCATGGACATCAACACGGTGGTCCGAGGGGAGGAGTGGATCTCGTCCACGCCGAAGCACATCCTGCTGTACCGCTGGCTCGGCTGGGAGCTTCCTGCCTTCGCGCACATGCCGCTGCTGCGCAACACGGACAAGTCGAAGATCTCCAAGCGCAAGAACCCCGCCGCGCGCCTCATGTGGTTCAAGGAGCAGGGCTACCTGCCGGAGGCCGTGCGCAACTTCCTCCAGTTGCTCGGCTACGCGGGCGACGAGGAACGCGAGGTCTCGACCTTCGAGGAGTTCGTCGAGAACTTCGCATGGTCGAAGGTCAACACCGTCGGCCCGATCTTCGACCTGAAGAAGCTGGACTGGCTCAACGGCCACTACATCCGTTCCCTGAGCGCGGACGAGCTGGCCGACCGGATCGCGGCCTTCGCAAGCGACACGGGCCAGTGGGTCGATCCGAACGACGAGCAGCTCGCGGTGCTGCGCCAGGCGGTGCCGATCATCCAGGAGCGTCTCGTGCTGCTCAAGGACGCCGTGCCGCAGCTGGACTACCTGCTGGGGTCCGACGCGAACCTCGTCATCGACCCGGAGGCCATCGCGGCTCTGCCCGAGAACGCGGCCGAGGTGCTTGACGCGGCGATCGCCGTCACCGAGAACGTCGCCTTCGACGCCGAGTCGATCCAGGCGGGTCTGCGCGAGCGGATCGTGGAGGGGATGGGGATCAAGCCCAAGTTCGCGTTCGCCCCGATCCGCGTCGCCGTGTCGGGTCGTCGGGTCTCCCCGCCGCTGTTCGAGTCGATGGAGATCCTCGGCCGTGACTCGTCGCTCACCCGTCTCCGTTCGCTCCGGGCCCAGCTGTAGGGCATGCGGTGCGCCTCATGCGACTGACCGATCCCGACCGCGTCCTCCCCGAGCGGCTGGTGATCGATGAGTTCGTGCTGCGCCCGGTCACCGTCGACGATGCGGAGGCCGACCACGCCGCGGTGATGGACGCGCGGACGCAGTTGCGCCTGTGGAGCCAGTCCGACTGGCCGGCGGACGACCTCACCGTCGAGGAGAACCGCGCGGACCTGCTCGCCATGCAGCACCGGTCGCGATCGACCGCGACCAGACGCCTCGAGGCGAGCACGATCGCCGTTCCGCCACGCAGCCGGGCGGCGAGTACCCTGCGGGGCCGAGGGGGGTGTCCCTATGTCTTTCGTGAAGCGGCGACGGTTTGTGAGGGCGGATCAGGACGCGGTCGTCGCGGCCCCCGTCCCGTGCCAGGCACCTTCAGTTCTCGATGATCAATTCGGGGTACACGGGTTGCCACATCGCGTCGTAGATCTGCTCGACCGGATCGGTCAGCGGACGCTCGGCCACGCCGTCCTGCTCGGCGGCCGCCGCCACGGCTAGCGCGACCGTCGCCGAGACCCGGCGCAGGTCCTTGACGCTGGGAAGCAGCGAGTCGCCGCGGATCTGCACGACCGACAGCGAGGCCACCGCCTCCGCGGAGGCCGCGACCATGCCGTCGGTGACCCGGTTGGCCCGACAGACGGCGACGCCAAGACCGATCCCGGGGAAGATGAGTGCGTTGTTCGCCTGGGCGATGGTGTAGGCGACGCCCTGGTAGCTGACCGGGGCGAAGGGGGAGCCGGTGGCGATCATGGCGCGCCCGTCGGTCCATTCGATCAGGTCGGACGGCACGGCCTCGGCGAGCGCGGTCGGGTTGGACAGCGGGAGGATCAGCGGGCGATCGACGTGGCCGGCCATGTCGCGCACGATGTCCTCGGTGAACGACCCTGGCTGCCCGGACGTGCCGATCAGCACGGTGGGATGCACGTTGCGCACGATGTCGGCGAGCATGTAGTGCCCGGGCTGGTCGAGTTCCCACTCCTCGAGTTCGCCGATGCCGCGCGCGTAGGGACGTTGGAAGTCGCGGAACTTCTGCGTCGCGTCGTCGGTGACGAGGCCGCGGCTGCTGGTGATCCAGAACCGGGACCTCGCCTCGTCCTCGGTGAGGCCGTCCTTGATCAGCAGGTCGACCAGCAGGCCGGCCACACCGACCCCCGCGGTGCCGCCGCCGTGGATGACGAACTTCTGGTCGCGCAGGCGCTCCCGGTTGCCCTTGACACCTGCCAGGATGGCGCTCGCGACGACGGCCGCGGTGCCCTGGATGTCGTCGTTGAATGTGCACACCCGGTCGCGGTAGGTCTCGAGCAGGCGGTGCGCGTTGCCCGCTCCGAAGTCCTCCCAGTGCAGCATCGCGTGCGGGTAGACCTTTGAGGCCGCCTCGACGAACTGCTCGATGAACTCGTCATAGCGTGCCCCGCGGACGCGGCCGTGACGCTCGCCCAAGTACAGCTCGTCGTTGAGCAGGCGGAGGTTGTCTGTGCCGACATCGAGCACGACGGCGAGGATCCGGTCGGGGTCGAGACCTGCGGCCGCCGTGTAGATCGACTTTTTTCCCATGCAGATCTGGATGCCGCCGACGCCCTGGTCGCCGATGCCGAGGATGCCTTCCGAGTCGGTCACGATCAGCAGGTCGACGTCGTCGGGTCCGTGCACGTTGGAGCGGAGCGCCCGCTCCAGCAGGTCGGGCTGGTCGATGGAGAGGAACACCCCGTTGACTGCCTGGTACCAGAGGCTGAACTCCTTGATCGCCTCGCCGATCGTCGGGGTGTAGACGATCGGCATCATCTCGGCGAGGTGGTCGCTGAGCAGACGGTAGAAGAGCACCGTGTTGCGTTCGCGGAGCGCCTGGAGGTAGGCGAACTGCTCCAGTGCCGTCTCCGCCTTGCGGAAACGCTCGTAGGCGCGGCGAAGCTGGGCCTCCAGCGGCGTGACATGGGTCGGCAGGAGCCCGACCAGTTGAAGCTGCTTGCGCTCCTCCTGGGTGAAGGCCGTCCCACGGTTGATCCGGGGGTTGCGCAGAATCGCGCGTCCACGAGCGTTGATCTTGACGCGGGAGCCGTGCCCGCCGGGCAGGACCTCATACTGTCGCCTGGGCATGGCGTCAGCCTAGTGTCGCGCGCGGGCAGATGATTGAAGTTCTGCCTGCTCGCGTCGAGTAGAGCGTATCCACACAGCCTCCGACTCCGGGCGTTAAGGTTGAAGCGTGGTTTCCTCTCACTCTGACACCTGGCGGATCACCCCCGCGGCCATGTTCCTGGTCGCCACCATCAACCAATGCGGCGAGTCGACCGTCCATGACGCGCTCGAGGATCTCTCCGGGCTGACGCGCGGCGTCGGATTCCGGTACCCGGAGCGGGAGCTGACGCTGCTGGTCGGCATCGGCTCCGATGCGTGGGACCGGCTGTTCGCGGGCCCGCGACCCTCGCAGCTGCACCCCTTCAAGGAGGTGAAGGGGGACCGCTTCGTCGCGCCGTCCACGCCAGGCGACCTGTTGTTCCACATCCGCGCAGACACGATGGACATGTGTTTCGAACTCGCCACCCGCATCTCCGACACCATGGACGGCGCGATCACCGTCGTCGACGAGGTGCACGGCTTCCGCTACTTTGACCAGCGCGACCTGCTCGGATTCGTCGACGGAACCGAGAACCCCACCGGCGAGCTCGCCGAGTCGTCGACGACGATCGGCGGGGAGGACCCGCGGTTCGCGGGCGGCCACTACGTGCACATCCAGAAGTACCTGCACGACATGACGGCATGGAAGGCGCTCACCGTCGAGGAGCAGGAGAACGTGATCGGGCGCAAGAAGCTCGACGACATCGAGATCCCCGATGACAAGAAGAAGCCCAACGCGCACATCGTGCTCAACACCATCGACGACGAGCAGGGCCGCGAGCTCAAGATCGTCCGGCTCAACATGCCGTTCGGGGACGTCGGCAAGGGCGAGTTCGGCACGTTCTACATCGGCTACTCGCGCAACCCCGACGTGACCGAGCGCATGCTGGACAACATGTTCATCGGCGACCCTCCTGGCAACACCGACGCCATCCTCGACTTCTCGACGGCCGTCACCGGCTGCATGTTCTACGTCGCCACCGACGCGTTCCTCGACGATCCGCTCCCGTTCGCGGGTGCGGACAGCGTCGCCTCCGCACCCGAGCCATCCACTGATTCCGCGCCGCCCGCTCAGGGCGGTTCCCTCTCGATCGGCAGCCTGAAAGGACAGAACTGATGAACAACCTGTACCGCGACCTCGCGCCCGTCACCTCCGAGGCCTGGGCCCAGATCGAGGAGGAGGCCGCCCGCACCTTCAAGCGTCACATCGCAGGGCGACGCGTCGTCGACGTCAACGGCCCGCACGGCCCTGAGGCCGCCGCCACCAACACCGGCCACCTCGCGCCCGCGGACCCGCCCGGCGACGGGATCGAGGCGAACCTGCGGGTCACCCAGCCCATGGTCCGGCTGCGGGTGCCGTTCACCGTCGGCCGCGAGGACATCGACAACTGTGAGCGTGGCGGCCAGGACTCCGACTGGGATCCGGTGAAGGAGGCGGCGAAGAAGCTGGCCTTCGCCGAGGACCGCGCCATCTTCGAGGGCTATGCGGCCGCAGGCATCGAGGGGATCAGGAAGTCCGCCTCGAACACCCCCCTCAAGCTGCCGGCGGATGCCATCGACATCCCTGACGTGATCGCGCGCGCGATCACGGAGCTGCGGCTGGCCGGAGTGCAGGGCCCCTACAGCGTGCTGCTCTCGGCCGACGCCTACACCGCGGTCGCGGAGACCTCCGATCACGGTTACCCGATCCTCGAGCACATCCAGCGGTTGGTCGACGGAAAGATCATCTGGGCCCCGGCGATCGACGGCGCCTTCGTGCTGACCACGCGCGGCGGTGACTTCGACCTGCAGTTGGGCTCCGACGTGGAGATCGGCTACCTCACCCACGACCTGGCAAGCGTGACGCTCTACCTGCAGGAGACGTTCACGTTCCTCGACTACACGTCCGAGGCGGCCGTCTCGCTCGACTGAGCACCCGTCGTCAGCTGGCGCCGGGCGGTGTCCGGAGCCGGCAGGTAGTGCAGCGCGAGCGCGTCGAGGATCCGCACCACCCGGGCCAGCGCCGCCTCGCGCTCGCCCTCGGTGGCTGCACGCGAGGCCAGCCGGGCGGCCTTCGAGGCGCGGCGCGCGTCCTCGTGTGCGGTCGCGGGGAGATGTCCGATGCCGACGGTCTCCGCGTGGTCGCGCGCCACGGAGAATGCGATCTCGAGCTCGGTGGCCATCTCGTCCAGGTCATCGAGGGTGAGCGATCCTGCCTCGGTTTCCGCACGGACGAGGGCGACCTCGAACGACTTCGTCGGGGTCGAGGCCGGATCGAACAGCGCCGACGCCTCGATCCGGTAGACGATGTCGGCGGAGAGCCGTGCGTACTCGGCCCGGACGGCGTCCATCCTCGCGGTGATGCGTCCGCGTCGCTGGTCGTCGGTGAGTGCCTCCGGCCGCTCGCCGAGTCGCCGCGCGATGGCGTAGTCGACGAGGTTGGACGAGTCGAGCCGGAGATCGCCTGCGGTGCGGATTCTGGTTGGCCGGCGCCGACGCAGCAGCGACCAGGTGATCGCGGCGGCCGCAGCCGCGATGGGGATCGCGGACCCGGCCAACACGGGAAGACCAGGCAGGATGAGGAGGACCGTCACGATGACGCCCACGAGGATGGTGCCGGGCCACTGGAGCCGCAACCCCTCGGCCCGGCCTGCCCAGTCGACGGGCGGAAGGGCGATGGCCTCGTGGCCTGTACCCCGGGAGACGAGTCGGACGACGTCGGCGAGGGTCCCGCCGGACAGGTCGCGTTGGACGGGCGGGGAGTCGAGGGCGGAGGCGTTGACGGAGCGTACCGGCCGGGATCCTTCCGGCAATGCGAGGACGGGTCGACCCTCCACCATCTGTGTGGCCTCGGTTGGGCTCGGGAGGTAGTACAGCGCGAGCGAGGCGAGGATCTCCGAGACCCTCGTCAGGGCAGCCGAGCGTTCCGAGGGGGTCGCTGCGCGCTCAGCGAGGCGTGCGGTCTCGAGTGCCCGCTCCGCCTCGGGTCGTGACGCGGCGGGGAGGTGGTCCATGCCGAGGGTCTCGGCGTGGGACCTGGCCGCGTCGAAGGCGACCCGCACCTCCGCGGCCAGCGTCGACACCTCGGAAGCCTCGAGTTCCGCGGCGCGGCTGTCCCAGCGGATCAGGGCGGTCGTGAACCGGCGGGCGGCATCGTCTGCGGGGTCGAACAGCGCTGGGTTCTCGATCCGGTAGCACAGGTCTGACAACAGCGCCCCGTACTCCTCCTTGATCGAGTCGACGAGTGCGGCCGCGGCGGCCACCCGCCGGTCGGGCGTCGAGCAGCCGGTCGAGGGGGTAGTCGCCGCCGGCCGTGCGGTAGCTGTGCTTCGCAGAGGGGCGGAGCCGGGCGCGCAGCAGCGGTGCGACCGCCGCGATCGTCATCAGGGCAACGGTGCAGAACACCTTCATGGCGTCGCTCAGGCCGCTGAGCAGGACAAGGGCGATCACGGCGAGCATCGCGAGCGCGAACAGCGAGGTCGCCAGCATCACCGTGAGCCTGTGGCGCACCTGCATGGCTCCCGCAGGCAGCGCGAAGGCCCTGACCGGTCTGGACGGGCACTCGAGCACGGCGAGATCGCCCACCTCGGTCGCCATCGGGCGCCCGTTCAGGTACTCGGGATCGGCCTTGTCCGCCCGGCTGAGCCGCACCTTGCCTGCCCCGAGCACCTCAAGGACGGTGATGGAGCCGTCCTCCGACTCGATCACGACCGGCGAGGTCAGCTCAGCGAGCGTGGTCGCGAAGCGCACGGGGCTGAGGTCAAGGGGTGGGGGAGTCGATGCCACCGTGCCCAGAATACGGGCTCAGCGGGGCCCGCCCAGCCCCGGTGGTTTTCGTGCAGCACCGCTGTTGGGGGCCTGTGGACCTTCCTATGTGCGCGAAACCGGGTCACGAAGAGCGCCGAGCAGAGCGACCCACCAGGCATCCCAGCCACGAATGCCTTTCCTTCAAAGAGCCGCACCGGTGCCTCGGTCGAGACGAGCGTCCGGGCCGGTATGGAGGGGTCAGCCACGGCCGGAGGGTGTGGTCCAGCCGCTCAGGTCGGGGCCGAGGGGGACGATGCCGAGCGGGTTCAGATCGGTGTGCACCTTGTAGTAGTGGTCCTTGATCTGCTGGAAGTCGACATTGTCGCCGAAGCCGGGCGTCTGGAACAGGTCCCGGGCGTATCCCCACAGGTTCGGCATCTCGGTCAGCTTGTTGCGGTTGCACTTGAAGTGGCCGTGGTAGACCGGATCGAAGCGCACGAGGGTGGTGAACAGCCGCACGTCCGCCTCGGTGATCTTGTCTCCCATCAGGTAGCGGCTGTCGGCGAGCCGCTCCTCGAGCCAGTCGAGTGCGGTGAAGAGGCGCTCGTAGGCGGCGTCGTAGGCCTCCTGGGAACCCGCGAAGCCGCACCGGTAGACGCCGTTGTTGACCTCCGTGTAGATGCGCTCCATGACGGCCTCCATCTCTTCGCGCCTGTCCTCGGGCCAGAGGTCGGGGGCGCCGTCCTTGTGGAAGTCCTTCCACTCGAAGAAGAGGTCCTTGGTGATCTGTGGGAAGTCGTTGGTGACGACCTCGCCGGTGGTCTCGTCGACGAGGGCCGGGACCGTGATGCCCCGGGAGTAGTCGGGGAAGCGCTTGAGGTAGGCGTCCTTCAGCTTCGGGATGCCGAGCACGGGGTCGACGCCGCCGGGGTCGAGGTCGAACGTCCACGAGTCGGCGTCGTGGGTGGGACCTGGGTTGCCCATCGAGATGACGTCCTGCAGGCCGAGCAGGTCACGGTCGATGATCGCGCGGTTGGCCCAGGGGCAGGCGTACGCGGCGACCAGCCGGTACCTGCCCGGTTCCACGGGGTAGTCGTCGCTGCCCGGTGCGGGATCCTTGACGATCCTGGTGGGGATGTAGCGGGAGTCGCGGTCGAACTCCTCGCCCTTGACGGAGTAGACGCCGCCCTTGCCGTGTTTTTCGTTCTCGCTCATGCCCCAACGCTAGTCGCTCGCCGGGACGGGCGTGCCCCGTGTCGATGGCCCTGCGCGCACCGATCAGCGACGCGACGGCCGGGTCGACGACGGGGAGGTAGTTCAGGGCGAGCGAGGCCAGCAGTTGCGCGGCCGACCTGCCGGCCGCTTCCCGCTCTCCCGGATGCTCTGCCGCGAGGGCGGTCTCGGCCGCCTTCCACGCGATGTCTGGCTGGCCGGAGTGCTCATCGGCCAAGGGCTGCGCCGGGTGGGTCCGCCCCCGCGGTCTGCGGCTGGTCACTAACCTGAGCCCATGTCTGTTGGAGGAGGCGGCGGAGGCCGCGGTTTCAGGGGTGTTGACGAGGCGGCGCAGCGGAGGCTGAACGCGGAGGCGCCGCAGATCAAGGATCTCGGCAAGCGCATCGTGGCGCTGTTCAGGCCCTACCTCGGCAAGATCGTGGTCACCGGCCTGATCGTGGTGCTCGGCGCGGCGATCGCCGTCGTGCCTCCACTGATCGTGCAGCGGGCTTCGACGACGCGCTGTTCCCGGTCGATGGCGGGCCCGACATGGGTCTGCTCGTCCGCCTCGTGGTGGCCATGATCGCCCTCTACCTCCTGTCCTCGGCGCTCGGGGTGCTGCAGACGTGGCTTACCTCGACTGTCGGCAACCGGGTCACAGGCGATCTGCGGGTCAAGCTGTTCGAGCATCTTCAGGCGATGGAACTCGGCTTCTTCACCAGGACGAAGACCGGCGTGATCCAGTCACGACTGCACAACGATGTCGGGGCCGTCTCTGGCGTGCTAACCAACACCGTCACCAGCATCCTCGGCAACGTCGTGACCGTGATCTCCGCGCTCGTCGCGATGATCCTGATCGACTGGCGGTTGACGCCGATCGCCTTGGTCCTGATGCCCATCCTGGTGTTCATCCAGCGCCGCGTCGGGCAGGTGCGCGCACGGATCGCGACACAGACCCAGGAGTCGCTCTCCGAGTTGACCTCGATCACGCAGGAGACGCTGAGCGTCTCCGGCATCCTGCTGTCGAAGGCGTTCAACCGGCAGCGCACCGAGTCGGCCAGATACCAGAAGGAGAACTCCAACCAGATCGCCCTCCAGGTCCGACGCGCGATGAGCGGCCAGGGGTTCTTCGCCGTCGTGCAGGTGATCACGGCCAGCATTCCTGCGGTGATCTATCTCGTGGCCGGCTACCTCGTCACCGGCGGAGCCGACACCATCACGGCAGGCACGATCGTGGCCTTCACCACGGTGCAGGCCCGGCTGCTGCAGCCGCTGATGGGCCTGATGCGGGTCGCGCTCGACCTGCAGACCTCCGGCGCCACCTTCGCCCGCATCTTCGAGTACCTGGACATGACCCCCGCGATCTCCGACGCACCGGATGCGATCAGCGTCGAACAGGGACCCGGCCCGCCCGGACGGATCGCTTTCCGCGACGTGTGTTGCCGGTACCCGGACGCCGCTCCCGACACGAGGCCGACGCTCACCTTCGTCGCCGAGCCGGGGCAGAACGTGGCCTTCGTCGGCCCGTCCGGGGCGGGCAAGTCGACGGTGCTCTACCTCGCACCGCGGCTCTGAGGCAACCGCCGGCGTGGTCGAGTTCGCGGGCACCGATGTGCGGCGGCTCACCCAGGAGTCGATCATCGACCACGTGGGCATCGTCTCGCAGGAGACGTACCTGTTCCACGCCACGATCCGGGAGAACCTGCTCTACGCCAAGCCGGACGCCACCCAGGAGGACATCGAGGCCGCGCGTGCACCGCCGCCAACATCCACCACATCATCTCGAGCTTCGAGCAGGGCTACGACACGGTCGTCGGTGAGCGCGGCTACCGCCTCTCCGGCGGAGAGAAGCAGCGCATCGCCATCGCCCGGGTCCTCCTCAAAGACCCGCCGGTGCTGCTGCTCGACGAGGCGACCAGCGCCCTCGACACCGTGTCCGAGCGCGTCGTCCAGGAGGCGCTCGACAACGTCGCCGAGGGCCGAACCACGCTCAGCATCGCGCACCGCCTGTCCACCGTCGTCAACGCCGACGTGATCCACGTCATCGAGGCCGGCCACATCGTGGAGTCGGGCACCCATGCCGAGCTGCTCGCCCTCGGCGGCCTGTACGCGAGCCTCGCGGCACAGCAGATGGAGGCGGCGAAGATCGAGGGGGTCGAGCCGCAGGCCTACCCGGAGCGGCGCGCGGACAAGGCGCCCACCCCCGAGGTCGCAGACACGCTCGCGCCAGCCGTCGCGGGTCCCGCCGCCTTCGCCTCGCTGATGGCCTCCGCAGAGGGGACCTGGATCGGCTGAGCTCAGCGCTCCAGCTGTCCACGACCGACGTCGGGCAGGTAGTACAGCGCGAGCGATCCGAGGATCCGCACCACCTGGGCGTTTGCCGCCGCGCGCTCCGCCTCCGTGGCGGCGCCCGCGGCGAGCCGCGCGGCCCCCGCCGCACGCCTGGCGTCGTCGCGGGCCGTGACCGGCAGGTGCCCGAGCCCGAGGGTCTCTGCGTTGGCCCTTGCCGCGTCGAAGGTCACCCGGACAAGACCCGCCCTGCGCGTGAGCTCCGCATCGGTGGTCTGGTCGGTCGCGTCGGAGAACAGTGTGAGGGCGGTCTCGAACCGGCTCGTGAGGGGGACCGCCGAGTCGAAGAGCGCTGAGTTTTCGATCCGGTAGGCGACATCGCTCAGCATCCGGCCGTAGAGCGCCCGGACGTCGGCCACGCGGGCCAGCGCCGCATCACGGGCCGCGTCGGGGGAAGGGAGGCGTGCGACCAGTTCGCCGGGGGTGAGGTGCTCCCCGCTCTCGAGCAGGATCCGTGGGCCGGTGACGCCCCAGCGCCACTCGGCCGCGAGGAAGGCGCGCTCCAGGCGGAGGTCGCGTTCGAGGGCCAGCGACGCCAGGGTGGAGAAGTCGGCAACGGTGCGCACCCGCCGACGCGGGATCGGACCGGAGTTGCGCCAGGTGATCACGGAGCGCGCCCGGCGGACCTGGCCGAAGACGCTGACCTCGTCGACCTGCGTCGTCGCGGCGAGGATGTCGGCGCCGGCGATCCCGATGGCGAGGCCGCCGGTGTAGTCGCTGACTGGCGCATCCAGGCCGAGCGGTCGCAGTCCCTGGAGCGAAAGCCGATCGTCCCGGGGAGACGGCGCCGACCCGCTCATCGCGGCTCGATCATCCGGCGCGGCGCGATCAACCCAGGGGCGTCGGCGTCGATGCCTGGCAGGTAGTACAGGGCAAGGGAGGAGAGCAACTCGGCCGCCTTTGCTGCCGCGGCGGTCCTCTCCTCCCGCGTTCTCGCCGACAGCGCGGTGCGGGCCGCGCTCTGCGCTCTGCGCGCCGTCGGCCGGGCCGTCTGCGGAAGGTGGTCGAAGCCCAGCTCCTCGGCGCTTCTCCGCGCGGCCTCGAAGGCATCCTCCACCTCCGTGGCCAACTCGTCGGCCGCAGGCGAGCCCGGCGCCCAGGCGAGCAGGGCGAGCTCGAGCCGCTCCGTCGCCGGGTGAGCCGGATCGAAGAGAGCCGAGTTGCCGATCTGGTAGACGATGTCGTCGCGCAGATCGGCGAGACGGTCCCGGACGAGCCCCACCCTGTCCGACGGGGTGGGGCCGGCGGACGCGAGTGCCTCCGCGTCGGGCAGCAGGGGGCGCACCCGACTCGGCAGAAGTTCGCGCCCGGCCTCGTCGACGGCGGTCGCAGGGATCTGCACGCCGCTGCGGGTCACCCGCCTGCGGGCCCCGAGAGCCAAGGGGACCAACCCCGTCAGGAAGACGAGCAGCAGCGGAATCGGTGACTGCGCGGCGACAGCCAACGCCATCGGGACGACCAGGCCGATCCACCAGAGGTCCCGCAGCACCGGGTTTGCGCCCATCGGCCAGCGCAGGCCGGGGACCAGCGCGGCGACGCCGGCGGAGATGTCGGCGTGGGAGAGCAGCACCTCCGCGAGCGTCAGGTCGGCCGGGACCGTCACCGAGACGATGCTCGGCAGAGGGGTGCGGGTGGCGGTGTCGCTGATCGTCACGAGGAGTCGCTTGGAGGCGAGCCTGCGGTTCACCTGGACGTAGGCGAGGGTCTCTGCGCCGTCCGGGCCCCTGCCGGTCACGGCGAACCGGCACCCGACCAGTTCCGACAGCCGTGCGCTGAGCGGGACGGGCGGCCAGGTCATGGCGCCGATGCTAGCTGCGCAGCCAGCCGCGCATGGTCTGGACGCGCTCGTCGACCTCCTTCTGGCTCGCCTGGGCGAGCTTGGGGCCGCCGCACTCGCGGCGCAGGTCGGCGTGCACGTGCGAATGGGGAATCCCCTTCAGCCGCGCGTACTGGGCGACGAGTGAGTTGAGTTCCTTGCGCTTCGAGGCGAGCGCGCGGTGCAGCGCCACCTCCGGCTCCGCTTTGCGGTCCTGGCGCTCGCGCCGCTTCAGTTGACGGCGCTGACGGTCGGCGAGCAGGGCGCTGACCTGGGCCGGTTCGAGCAGGCCTGGCAGGCCCAGGTAGTCGGCCTCGTCCTGTGAGGTCGGCTCGGCGTGCATGCCGAACTGCTGCGAATCGAACAGCACGTGGTCGAAGGTGGCCTGCGACTCGAGGGCCTCGAACTCGCCGAGCAGATCGTCGGAGGCGGACTCCGAGCGGTTCGCCTGCTCCATCAGCGCCTCGGTCTCGGCCCAGATGTCCGTCTCGTCGCTCTTCGGGCGACCGAGCACGTGGTCGCGCTGGCGCTCGATCGTGGCGGCGTGGGCGAGCAGCACCGGCACCGTCGGCAGGAAGACCGTTGCCACCTCGCCCTTGCGGCGGCTCCGCACGAACCGCCCGACGGCCTGGGCGAAGAACAGCGGGGTCGACGTCGCCGTCGCATAGACGCCCACCGCCAGCCGGGGGACGTCGACGCCCTCGGAGACCATGCGCACGGCCACCATCCACCGGTCCTCAGACGCGGAGAATTCGTCGATCCTGCCGCTGGCCTTCGAGTCGTCGGAGAGCACGACGCACGGCTTCGTCCCGGTGAGTTCGGTCAGCAGCCTCGCATAGGCGCGGGCGGTGGTCTGGTTGGTCGCGATGACCAGCCCTCCCGCATCGGGGATGTGGCGGCGCACCTCGGTCAGTCGGCGGTCTGCGGCCCGCAGCACGGCGCCGACCCATTCGCCCTGCGGGGCCAGCGCGGTGCGCCAGGCGGCGGAGGTGAGGTCCTTCGTCATCGGAACGCCAAGGTCGGCGGCCAACTCGTCGCCCGACTTCGTGCGCCAGCGCATCGGGCCGCCGTAGTTCATGAACAGCACAGGACGCACCACGTGGTCGGCCAGCGCCTCGGAGTAGCCGTAGGTGTAGTCGGCGCGCGACTGCTTCACCCCGGGTGCCAGCTCGTCGTAGGCGACGAAGGGGATCGGGTTGTCGTCGGAGCGGAACGGGGTTCCGGTCAGGGAGAGCCGACGCTTGGCGTTGGTGAAGGCGTACTGGACCGCCTCGCCCCAGCTCTTCGAGTCGCCTGCGTGGTGGATCTCGTCGAAGATCACGAGCACGTCCTTCGAGACGCACAGCGCCTCATAGACGTAGGAGCGGGCGGCGACGCCCGCGTAGGTGATGGCCGAGCCGTCGTACTCCTTCGACCTGCCCTTCCTCGATGAGCCTCCTGTCCCGGGGTCGAGCTGGATCCCGACGCGGGCGGCCGCATCTGCCCACTGCACCTTCAGATGCTCGGTGGGGGTGACCACGACGATCCGGCGCACCTCCCGCCTCTGCAGCAGCATCAGCGCGACGCGCAGGGCGAAGGTCGTCTTGCCTGCCCCGGGCGTCGCGACGCACAGGAAGTCGCGCGGCTGGTCACGCTCGTACTGAGAGATCGCCTCCTGCTGCCATGCGCGCAGCGAGGAAGCCGTCCCCCACGCTGCGCGTTGGGGGAAGGCCGGGGAGAGGTTTTCCAGAGCGGACGAAGACATCGGTGCGCCACTCTAGTCAGCCGGGGGCCAAATCCCAAGGCTGTGATTCGCCACCCGGCGACGATCGGGCCCGCTGGTGACAGCCGGACGCAGGCCGCTGCCACAGCAAGCAGCAGGGCACCCGGAAGGATGAGGCCGAGGGTCTGGAACAGCGACGAGGCGGCGAAGGCCCGCTGCAGGCTCACGAGCGAGTTCCAGCCCACCCACCAGACGATCAGGTAGCCGATCGACGCCGCGATGACAGCGAGCAGAATGGACAGGAGGTGCTTCACGGGTCCCCCTCATGACTGGTGGTTGCAGGATAGACGGCGTCGGTAGCATCGACTCGTGACCTCGTTCGACTTGCCCGGGGCCGACTGGGAGGTCGGCGAGGACGGCGTGCCCTGGCGTCGCGCGGCCCGCGTGCTCCTCTTCAGTGCCGACGGCAGGCTGCTGCTGGCCACCTCGCACGACCTGCACGACCTCTCAAGGTCGTGGTGGTTCACCCTCGGCGGCGGCATCGAGGCAGGCGAGGACGCCCGCACGGCTGCGGTGCGGGAGGTCGAGGAGGAGACCGGAATCGAGCTGGACCCGGACGCGCTGCTCGGACCGGTGGCCACCCGCAGCGCGCTGCTCGACTTCGCCTCCGGAACCGTCCGCCAGGAGGAGGAGTACTACTTCGCCCGCCTGGAAGGCTATGTGCGGCTCGACCGGTCCCGCTGGACCGAGCTCGAGCGGGCCTCCATGGACGGTCTGCGCTGGTTGGGACTCGACGAACTGTCCGCCGTCGACGTCGAGGTCTTTCCGCCCGAGCTTCCCGAGCTCGCGACAAGGCTGCTGCGTGGCTGGGACGGTGAGCTCCACATCCTCGCCTGACCCGCCCTGTGACCGGTTCCCGGGGCCGTCGCTAGGATGGCCGGACGCCCAGCCCGATGGAGGAAATGTGTCGGAGATCACCTCGTTCGCACCCGGATCCGGTCGCCGCGTGAGGCCCCGCTCCCGGCTCGCCTCCGACGCCGTCGAATACGACCTGAGCGGGACCTGGCGGTTCGCCTTCTCACCGCGACCGGAGCTCGCGCCGCAGGGCGCCGAACAGATCGGCTTCGACGACTCCGGCTGGGACACCATCACGGTGCCGAGCCACTGGGTGCTGCAGGGACGCGAGGACTGGGGCTCCCCGATCTACACCAACATCAACTACCCGTTCCCCGTCGAGCCGCCTTTCGTGCCCGACGACAATCCCACCGGCGACTACCGGATCGACTTCGACCTGCCCTCCGACTTCGGCGAGCGGGTGTTCCTGCGCTTCGATGGTGTCGAGTCGCTGGCCATCGTCCACCTCAACGGCGTCCAGGTCGGCATCGTGCGGGGAAGCAGGCTCGCCCAGGAACTCGACGTGACCGACGAGGCGGTCACGGGGCGCAACGTGCTGCACGTGCGGGTGCACCAGTGGTCCGCGGCCACCTACGTGGAGGATCAGGACCAGTGGTGGCTGCCCGGCATCTTTCCGTGAGGTCACCGTCGTGTCCCGGCCGGCCGACGGCATCGATGACATCTGGCTGCGCGCCGACTACGACGCGGCAACCGGGACCGGGTGGCTGCTGCCCGAGATCCGCGCCGGACGCTTCGCCTATCCGGTGACCGTCCGGGTTCCGGAGCTCGGCCGCCGCCAGCACCTGCGCCTTCTGATCCTCATCCAGCCGACCCATGAAAGCGGTCGAGCAGACAAAGGCCACCGGCCCGAACAGGTGCCGGGTCAGGGTGTAATTGCCCGCGACCTCGTTGAACTTGTTGGCCTGAACCAGTGCTGCGCTGTGTTCCAGCCCGTCCAGAACGCCGGTTTCCATCGCCGTATAGATCTCGCCAAAGGCCATCGGCGTGGCATTGGCGCCCATGGCGTTGATGGTCTGGACATAGGTGTCGGTCGGGATGGTGCGGATCTTCAGGCCCTTCAAGTCATCGGCGCTGGCGACCGGGGCCTTGGTGGCGACGTTGCGATAGCCCCAGCTGTCCAGCCAGGCCACCACCTCGAACCCGGCTTCGCGCAGGCCGTCGGCCAGCTGATCGCCGACCGCGCCGTCCAGCACGCGATGAACATGGTCGTAATCGGCCCACAGATAGGGCAGATCGACCACCCCCAGCCTTGCGTCGAAATTCCCCAGAATGGCGGTGCCCGAGATGGCGCAATCCGGCTCTTCAACCTTGAGGTGGGGGTGAGCGCGACACGCCAGAGCACGGGGTGAGGGTGGTTGGGGGTCGAGGCCTTCAGGATCGGAAGCGTCTCTTCAACCTGACCGGAAGGCCTCGACGTGTCCGAGCCTACGGGGTGCTGCTGCGCTTCCACGACCCCTTCGTACTGTGACCATTGCGACCTGCTGGTCGGCCTGGACGGCTTGCACGTGGTCGACGTCGACAAGACCGGCCATGGAGTGCTCGTGGTCACGATGGAGTCCGCGCCGACGGTGATGGGCTGCCCGACGTGTGGGGTGGTCGCTGAGAGTCGCGGCCGACGCACGACCACGCTGGTGGACATCCCGTGTTTCGCCCGGCCGACCCGGCTGCGGTGGCGCAAACGCACGTGGCGGTGCCTGGAGCCGGCGTGCCCGACCAGGGTGTTCACCGAGCAGGACGAGCAGATAGCCCGCCCGCGCGGGCTGTTGACCACCCGGGCGTGCCGGTGGGTGATCGAGCAGGTCCGCCGCGAGCACGCCTCCATCCACGGACTCGCGCGGCAGCTGGGGGTGGCGTGGAAGACGGTATGGGGCTCGATCCAACCCATCCTGGCGACGCTGGCCGACGACGAGGCCCGGTTCGCCGGCGTGACCACCCTCGGGGTGGACGAACACCTGTGGCACCACGTGAGTCCCCGCAAGCGCGGCCCGAAGGAACTCACCGGCATGGTCGACCTGACCCGTGACAAGGACGGACGCGTGCGAGCCCGGCTGCTCGACCTCGTACCCGGCCGCTCCGGGACCGTGTACAAGACATGGCTCGACCAACGCGGCACGGCGTTCAAGGCTGGGGTCGAGGTCGCCACCCTGGACCCGTTCCGCGGCTACAAGAACGCCATCGACGACAAGCTCGCCGACGCCACCGCCGTCCTTGATGCGTTTCATGTGGTCGCTCTGGCCAGCCGGGCCGTCGATGAGGTCCGCCGCCGCGTGCAGCAGGAGATCCACGGCCACCGGGGTCGTTCCGGCGACCCGCTCTACGGGATCCGTAACATCCTGCGTTGCGCGGCCGAACGGCTCACAGACAAGCAACACGCCCGCCTCGCCGCGGCGATCGCCGCCGACGAGCGCCACGACGCCGTCCACGTCGCCTGGCAGTGCGCCCAGAAGGTTCGAGCCGCCTACGCCCACCCCGACCCAGCCAAGGGCCGCCAGATTGCCGAGCAAGTCGTCGACGGGTTCCCCTCCTGCCCGATCCCCGAGATCGCCCGACTCGGCCGCACCCTCAGACAGTGGAAAGACGCCTTCCTGGCCTACTTCGACACCGGCCGCGCATCCAATGGCGGCACCGAGAGCATCAACGGGCTCATCGAGCTCCACCGACGCATCGCCAGAGGCTTCCGCAACCGAGACAACTACCGGCTACGCATGCTCCTCATCGGCGGCGGACTCACCCCGCCACCCCCACCGGAAGTGTGAAGAGCCGCCAAGCCAAAGTTCTCACCGATGATCGGCATGTCGCGTTTCAGATCACCTGGATCGTCTACCAGACAGTGATCGACGCCTACCAAGCCGACCAGCCGGCCGAGGGGAAGACGATCATGACCCGGGTCATCGACCAGCTCAAGACCGGTGTCCCCGTCGGCCTCGACGAACTCAGGTCGCTGGGCCAGACCCTCCAGCGACGCCGAGATGACATCCTCGCGTTCTTCGACCACCCCGGCACCTCGAACGGTCCCACCGAGGCCATCAACGGCCTCCTGGAACACCTCCGCGGCACCGCAAGAGGGTTCCGCAACATCGTCAACTACATCGCCCGCTGCCTACTCGACGCCGGCGGATTCAGACCCCTCATCCACTCACTTCTGTGAAGAGCCGCAAAAGGGGGTCGGAAGGCAGATGCCGTGCTGCCAATCGGAGTTGCCCCCCAACAGTGTTTCGGTGAGGCTAGAGGCCTTGCTGCTCCATGTTCCAGACGATCATGTCCGTGATCTCGTCCGCATATTGCGGCAGCACCGATGCGACTTTCCAACTGCCGACATCCTTGTCGGCAACCGGTCCGAGGATCTCACGATCATCGTTGAGCGTGAAATACCGCCAAGTCCCAGCCCCGGTGCCGCGGAAGAACGGAATATCATAAAGGTCAGACGGATAATATTCGGGATCCTTGTGGATCACCTTCCATGGCCGTTTGCGGTTAGGGCCTTCGATCTCGCCAATCAAAACCCCGACCGGCCCGAACAAGCGCCCTGATTGCAGAATTTCTGGTGCGAACTCGGGCGTCTTACGACGCGCGCGGAAAAACTCGGCGATGGTTGCACCATCCTTGGCGTTCATCAATCGCCCAAAGGCATAAGTCCCATCCGGCAGCGGCACAGCGAAGACGCTACCCGCCTCCACTCCTTTGAACTTGCGTCCGAACCAATCATAGCCATTGCGCGCGGTTCGTCTTCCGTCTTGCATGGGATCACCCCTCGATCACTTACACGTACTGGTGGTCGTGGCCATCCGGTCGCGTTCCTGTATGTAGGCCTTGTTGAACGCTTTGGCACGCTTATCATCGCCAGACAGAACCCGGTCCTGATTGTACGAGTTGACACGGTTGGCTTCAAGACCGGGACCATAGCGTTTGCCATTGGCTTCATCGTACCAGCCGCCGCGTTGCGACGTGTCGAGACTTCCCTTGCCATCATTGACGTTTTCAATGTGATATTGCTCGGCACCGCGCGCCTCGGCGTAGGTATCGACGCGGGTGATCTCGTAATGTCGCAGGCCACGGTAATATCTGCCGGAATCTTTATGTTCTTGCATGCGGGTATGATAGCGGTCCGTTTCGGTCTGTCCGACATAGACGGTGCGGATCAGGTTACCGCTCTTGTCGAACTCACCCAAACCATAGACGGTGTAACCGTTGCCTCCCGCGCCCTTGTAATCCAACTCAACCAACCCAAACGGGTCGATGCCCGACAGCGGGTCAGTCGGGTAGGCGTAAATATTGGTGCCGCCCAGAAGGCCCAGCGGGTCCTGGTTCAGATAGATCCCCGCCGCTGGGTCGTAATGGCGGAAGCGGTTGTAATGCAGGCCGGTTTCGGCGTCGTGATACTGGCCCTGGAAGCGCAGGTTCTGCTCGACCCGCCCGATCAGCATCCGGTCGACGCGACCCCAGGCCTTCAGCGCAACCTGCCAGACCAGCTCTCCGTTGTCGTTCGACAGCTCCTGCGGGGTGCCCAGATGATCCAGCCAATAGATCAGCACCCGCGCCTCCTCCTCGGCCGAATGGCGGCGGATCTGGGCGGCGGGGCGGAAGCTGCCCGGCTCGTGGACATAGACAATGGCCAGCGGGTCGATGGCGCCGTCATGATTGCCGCGCCCTTCGGCCAGCAGGACGGGACCATCCCACAGGAACCAGATGGTGTCATCACGGACCAGCTCGGCGCTGCTGTCGATGCCGGGGGCGGTCGGGGTGTTGGCGGCCTCGATCGTCTCGCGGTGGGCTTTGCTGACGCGCCGGCCAAGCGCGTCATAGGCGAAGCGGGTCAGGCGGCGGGTGCGGCCACGGGTCTCGTGGACCTCGATCAGGCGGTTGTCGTCATTATAGACATAGCGGAACTGATGCGCCCCGCCCTGCCCGCGCCGCATGGCGATGCGGTTGCCGGCATCGTCGTAGTCGTAATGGCAATCGCCGCGCATCCGCAGCAGGCCATGTTCGACCGAGGCATCGCGCGGATTGTCCACGCCGACCAGCACCGTGCTGGCGGGATCGAAGGCGAACCGCTCCTCGTGATCGGCCGAGGCGGCGCTGCGCAGCCGGTCACGCTCGTCATAGCGGAAGGCGAATTCGCCGCGGGTGGCATCCTCGATCGAGGTGATGTTCGACACGCTGTCATAGTTGTAGCCGCGCGCGAAGACCTGCTCGCGCGTGGTGGTGCGATAAGCCGCCTGACGCCGGATCCGGCCTTGCGGGTCATAATCGGTCTGCCGCGCGAGGGTGCCCGCCTGCCGGTGCAGCTCGCGCCCAAGCCGGTCGCGGCGGATGTCCAGAATCTGCCGGTCGCCGTAATGAATGGCATCCAGCGCGTTGTTGCGGTCATGGCCATAGCGGATGAAGCGGCCATCGGGCAGCACGCTGGTCAGCCGCATACCGCGTTCGGAATAGCTGTGCAGCAGCTCGGCCCCGTCCTGATGTTCGGACAGCACCCGGCCGACCGGATCATGGGTATAGCGGAAGCTGCGGCTGCGCGGCGTCAACCGGCACGAGTACGACCCAGACAACGGTCGCGTGTTCAACGTCGAGTCGGTGCGCGCGCAGCTGCACCTGATGAAGCGCAACAACATCAACGCCATCCGCACCTCGCACTACCCACCGCATCCGCTGTTCTTCGACCTGACCGACGAGCTCGGGTTCTGGGTGATCGACGAGTGCGACCTGGAGACCCATGGGTTCGAGTTCGCGGGCTGGGTCGAGAACCCCACCGACGACCCGCGCTGGCGCGATGCGCTGCTCGATCGGATCGAGCGCACGGTCGAGCGCGACAAGAACCACCCGTCGATCATCGCCTGGTCGCTCGGCAACGAATCCTGGACCGGCCAGAACGCGGCCGCCATGGCCGCGTGGGTGCACCGCCGCGACCCCGAACGACCGGTGCACTTCGAGCCTGACTTCGAGGGCCGCTACACCGACATCGTCTCGCGCATGTACGCGCCCGTGGAGGAGATGGAGGACATGTCCGCGGGCACCGGCGACAACACGTGGGCCTCGCCCGGCCGCAACGCCGAGCTGGCGAAGCGCCCCATGATCCTCTGTGAGTACGCGCACGCGATGGGCAACGGCGCGGGCACGCTCGCCGACTACGAGCGCCGCTTCGACAGCCTGCCCCAGTGGCACGGCGGTTTCGTGTGGGAATGGCGCGACCACGGCCTGCGCAGGACCACCGAAGACGGCAGGCAGTTCTACGCCTACGGTGGAGACTTCGGCGAGGAGATCCACGACGGGTCCTTCGTCTGCGACGGCATGGTCCTCTCGGACGGCACCCCCACGCCGATGCTCGCCGAGTTCGCCGCCGTCACCACCCCGATCAAGCTCACCGCTGACGCAGGGAAGGTCACGATCGAGAACCGGCGGCACGACGGCGACACCTCCGACCTGCGCTTCACCTGGCACGACGAGCTCCACGGCCGCCGGATCGGCACCGGCGACCTGTCTGTGCCCGACCTGGAGCCAGGGGAGAGCTGCACCGTCTCGCTTCCCGGGTTCGAGCCGCGCGAGGGCGAACTGTGGCGCACCGTCGAGGCCGTCACCGTCGCCGCCACCCCCTGGGCGGAAGAGGGCCACGTCGTCAGCCGCACGCAGGTCCACCTCGCCGACGGTGCGACCTGCCCGTCGGTGGCGACCGCGGACGAGGCTCCGGCACTCGACGGGGCGACGATCGTCTTCGGCACCGCCCGCTTCGACGCCCGCACCGGCGACCTGACCGAGCTCGACGGGCGTCAGGTCAGCGGCCCGCGCCTCGAGCTGTGGCGCGCTCCCACCGAGAACGACTCGCTCGGGTCGTTCCCCGCCTATGTCGACGCCGAGCCGGACGCGACCCGTGGAAGGGGTGCCCCGGCGCCGTCGTCGGCCGAGCAGTGGCGCGCACACGGGCTTGACCGGCTGCATCGGCGAGTGCTCGCCGTCAACGCGGAGCCGGGCCGGCTCGTCGTGCGACACCGCTACGCCCCGGCCGCCTCCCGCGAGGCCGTCCTTGTCGAGCTGACCTGGACGCTCCGCGCAGTTGCGCTCCACCTCGAGGCGACAGCCGACCCGACCCATGGGGTGGAAGGGGACATGGCCGCGGATCGGACTCCACTTCGAGCTCCCGGCAGACCTCGGGCGGGTCGAATGGTTCGGCACAGGGCCGGAGGAGAACTATGCCGACTCCCGCGCGGCGGCCCGGGTCGGACGCTTCGAGTCCGACGTGGACGACCTGGTCGTCGACTACGCCAGTCCCCCAGGAGAGCGGGCATCGGGCCGAGCTTGGGGAGCTGCTGCTCCCCGGCCTCGCGGTCACAGCGACGAGGAGGGCGGGGAAGCTGCCGGGGTTCGCGCTGCGGGCCCACGACGTGGCCGAGGTCACGGCGGCGGCGCACCCGTACGAGCTGCCCCGCTCGACGGCCACCCACCTGTACCTGGACGCTCAGCAGCACGGACTCGGCTCGCGTTCCTGCGGGCCCGACGTGCGGCCCGAGTACCAGCGGCGTCCCCGAGCGGCCGCCTGGTCGCTCACCTTCGCTGCGCGGTGACGCCGCGTCAGCCGTCGTGAGGGGCGTCACGGCGGCGCCGCGGGCGCGGATCGCTCATCGTCATTGAGCGCAACCTTGACGGCGGGCCCGGTGGTAAATCCTGCCTCCTACAAGGGGTAGTATTAAGCCCACAGCGACGTACCGTAACGCCAGGTCGGCCACCTCCGGGAGGTGGGTATCCGGGCGGTCGTTCGGCACGCCCTCATACAGACACCTCTGCTCAGGAGCGATATGACGGCCTCGGCCCCCACCCGCGAATCCATCGTGCCCGAAGACCCGTGGGGAGGTTTCGTCCCCGGCGCATGGCGCGTGACCATCGACGTGCGTGACTTCATCCTCACCAACTTCACCCCCTACGAAGGCGATGCCGCCTTCCTTGCCGGCCCGACCGCACGCACCCTCAACGTCTGGGACACGCTGCAGCGCGACTACCTCAGCGTCGAGCGCGCCAAGCGCGTCTACGACGTCGAGACGAAGATCCCCGCCGACGTCGACGCCTTCCCCGCCGGCTACATCTGCGAGGACGACAACGTGATCGTCGGCCTCCAGACCGACACCCCGCTGAAGCGTCCGATGATGCCTGCAGGCGGCTGGCGCATGGTCGAGACCGCCACCCGCGAGGCGGGACTCGAGCCCGATGCGCAGATCAAGGAGATCTTCACCCGCTATCGCAAGACCCACAACGAGGCCGTCTTCGACATCTACACTCCCCGCATCCGGGCCGCCCGCAGCTCCCACCTGATCACCGGTCTGCCCGACGCCTACGGTCGCGGGCGCATCATCGGCGACTACCGCCGCGTCGCCCTCTACGGCGTCGACCGGCTGATCGAAGCCAAGCAGGCGGACAAGGACTCCGTCGCCGACCAGCCGTTCAGCGAGAACTGGGCCCGCTACCGCGAGGAACATTCCGAGCAGATCAAGGCGCTGAAGAAGCTCAAGAACCTCGGAGAGAGCTACGGCTTCGACCTCGGCCGCCCCGCTGCCGACTTCCACGAGGCGGTCCAGTGGACCTACCTCGCCTACCTCGCCTCGGTCAAGAGCCAGGACGGTGCAGCCATGAGCATCGGCCGCCTCTCCGGCTTCTTCGACGTCTACGCCGAGCGTGACCTGGCCGCGGGGACGCTCACCGAGTCCGGCGCCCAGGAGATCATCGACGCGCTTGTCACGAAGCTGCGTATCGTGCGCTTCCTGCGCACCATCGACTACGACCAGATCTTCTCTGGCGACCCCTACTGGGCCACCTGGTCCGACGGCGGGTTCGCCAACGACGGGCGCACCCTCGTCACCAAGACGTCGTTCCGCCTGCTGCAGACCCTGCGCAACCTCGGCCCGGCGCCCGAGCCGAACATCACCATCTACTGGGACCCCGCGCTGCCTGCCGGGTACAAGGAGTTCTGCTCGCTGATCTCGATCGAAACCTCCGCGATCCAGTACGAGTCCGACGCAGAGATCCGCAGCCACTGGGGCGACGACACGGCCATCGCCTGCTGCGTCTCGCCCATGGCGGTCGGCAAGCAGATGCAGTTCTTCGGGGCGCGGCTCAACTCCGCGAAGGCGCTGCTGTACGCCATCAACGGTGGCCGCGACGAGATGTCTGGCAGGCAGATCGTCGAAGGCTACGCCCCGCTCACGGGTGACCAGCCGCTCGACTTCGACACCGTCTGGGCCGCCTACGACAAGATGCTGACCTGGGCGGTCGAGACCTACGTCGAGGCGCTCAACATCATCCACTACAGCCATGACCGCTACGCCTACGAGGCGATGGAGATGGCTCTGCACGACGACGAGATCGTGCGCACCATGGGCTGCGGCATCGCAGGCCTCTCGATCGTGGCCGACTCACTCTCCGCCATCCGCTACGCCACCGTCACCCCAGTGCGCGACGAGTCCGGCCTCGTGATCGACTACATCACCGAGGGCGACTTCCCGAAGTACGGCAACGACGACGACCGGGCAGACGAGCTGGCGAAGCTCGTCGTGTCCACCGTGATGGACAAGATCCGCGGCATCAGGCTGTACCGCGACGCCGTCCCGACCCAGTCCGTGCTGACGATCACCTCCAACGTCGTCTACGGCAAGGCCACCGGCTCGTTCCCCTCCGGACACGCGGCGGGCACCCCGTTCGCGCCCGGCGCCAACCCGGCCAACGGTGCAGACACCCACGGCATGCTCGCCTCCATGATGAGCGTGGGAAAGCTCTCCTACGACGACGCCCTCGACGGCATCTCGCTCACCAACACGATCACCCCCACCGCGCTCGGTCGCACCGAGCAGGAGCGGATCGACAACCTGGTCGGCATCCTCGACGCGGGCATGGCGGAGGGGCTCTACCACGCCAACATCAACGTGCTGAACCGCGAGACGCTGATCGACGCCATGGAACACCCGGAGAACTACCCGCAGCTCACGATCCGCGTCAGCGGCTACGCGGTCAACTTCGTGAAGCTGACCCGCGAGCAGCAGCTCGACGTCCTCTCCCGGACCTTCCACGAGGCCCTCTGACGTGAGCGAGGCGCTGCTGGACGTCCCGGGGCGGTGCTCCGGGTCGTCCACCCCTCCCGCCACGAGGGCGACCATGCTCGGCGGCATCCCCGTCGCCGAGGGCCTCGGTCGCTCCGAGCTGCTGGCCGCGCAGCGCCTGGGTGAGATCGGGTCGGTCCACTCCTGGGAGCTCGTCACGGCCGTCGACGGTCCGGGAACCCGGATGACGACCTTCCTTGCCGGGTGCCCGCTGCGCTGTCTCTACTGCCACAACCCGGACACGATGTCCGCCAACCGTGGAGTCCCCGTGAGAGCCGAGGACCTGCTGGCAAGGATCCGTCGTTACCGCGGCGTCTTCCTGGCCACTAAGGGAGGCATCACCCTCTCCGGCGGAGAGGTGCTGCAGCAGCCGGCGTTCGCGGCCCGGATCCTGCGCGGTGCCCGGGCGATGGGCATCCACACCGCGATCGACACCTCCGGGTTCCTCGGGCGCAACGCGAGCGACGAACTGCTCGCGGACGTGGACCTCGTCCTGCTGGATGTGAAGTCGGGCGATCCGGAGACCTACCGGAGGGTCACCGGCCGCGACCTCGCGCCCACCCTCGAGTTCGCGCACCGGCTTGATGCGCTCGGCATCGCGACGTGGATCCGCTTCGTGCTCGTCCCGGGCCTGACCGACGACCCCGCAAACGTCGCGCTCGTGGCCGACCACGCGGCGGGCCTGGGCAACGTCGAACGGGTCGAGGTGCTGCCCTTCCATCAGATGGGCCAGGACAAGTGGGCGGAGATCGGGATGCGTTACGAACTCGCAGACACCCGGCCCCCGGAAGCCGACGCCGTCGAGGCGGTCCGGGAGATCTTCCGTTCCCGCAGCCTGCTGACCTACTGACGGATCCGGCCGCCAGGCGGTTACAGTGTGCCAAGCGTCGATCGAGGAGGGCACATGACCTATCCGCCGCAGTCCGGTGGCTTCAACCCGCAGGGGGGAGGCTACCCACAGGCGCAGCAGCCCCACGGGGGCTACGGTCAGCCCGGCCAGCAGCCGGGCGGGTACAACCCGCAGCAGGGTTACGGCCAGCCCGGCCCCCAGAACGGTGCGTACACCCAGCAGCAGGGTGGCTACAACCAGCAGCAGTTCAATCAGCCACCCAAGAGCAGCCTCTGGCAGTGGATCGCCGTTGCGGTGCTCGGGGTCGTCGTGATCGGCGTGCTCGTGTGGCTCTTCGCCCCTGGGATCTTCGGCGGAGGCCAGTACGCGGGTAAGGAGGTCCCGGCGCTCCCGTCGAGCTTCGGCGGCTGGTCGAAGACCGAACCCTCCGAGGACGATCTCGGCATCAGCTTCGGCGACACCTACGAGAAGGGCGGCGACTCCGTCACCGCCATGCGGGTCGAGGCCGATCCGGACGACATGCCCGACCCCACGGCAGTCCCGAGCGACTTCGAGGGCATGGACGTGCCGGAGCCCAGGAAGGTCGGCGCCGGCATGACGTGCACGGACGTCGAGTACTCGGGCATCATCTCGACCTCCTGTTTCGCCGTCTACGAGAACGGTGCCGTCATGTTCAGCTCGGAGACGCCGGGGCCAGCCGAGGCGGCGCTCAAGGACTTCGTCGCGGCAACGAAGTAGTCACACCGACCTGGGGGGCCCGTTCCGAGGGGAACGGGCCCCTCGATTTGGTCACTGGCGGGGCTCGTGCCAGAATGGACCGGTTGCTCCGCGAGGGGTGCGAGGCGTGGAAGCGCCTGGCCGCCCCACGAGCGCGGCTCTTCTGCCCGGGCGCGGAATGAGGCCACCGTCCACGGCGAAAGCCAAGAGGAAGGCGGACTCACGTGCGGCGGCTAGTGCGACACTCCCGAGCGCGGGGGTCGGGGCGACAAGGGGTTTTACCCCGTAGGAACTTGAAATTTCCAAAGGGACGAGAAGAAGGAACGACTGTGGCTGGACAAAAGATCCGCATCAGGCTGCGGGCGTATGACCATGAGGTCATCGACAGCTCGGCGCGCAAGATCGTCGACACCGTGACTCGCACGGGTGCGAAGGTGGCCGGCCCGGTGCCGCTGCCGACGGAGAAGAACGTGTTCTGCGTTATCCGTTCGCCCCACAAGTACAAGGACAGCCGTGAGCATTTCGAGATGCGCACGCACAAGCGGCTGATCGACATCCTCGATCCGACGCCGAAGACGGTCGATTCGCTCATGCGTCTCGACCTGCCTGCCGGTGTTGACATCGAGATCAAGCTTCCGTGAGGTCTGCTGAAATGAGTGAACGAATTGTGAAGGGCATCCTGGGCACCAAGCTCGGCATGACCCAGCTCTGGGACGAGAACAACAAGGTCGTCCCTGTGACGGTCATCCAGGCCGGTCCCTGCGTCGTGACGCAGGTCCGCACCCCCGAGGTCGACGGCTACAACGCCGTGCAGCTCGGTTACGGTGCCGTGAAGGCCAAGAAGGTCACCAAGCCTGAGGCTGGTCACTTCTCCAAGGCTGACGTCACCCCCCGTAAGCACCTGGTCGAGCTCCGCACCGCTGATGCGTCGGAGTTCGAACTGGGCCAGGAGCTGACCGCCGAGGTCTTCGCCGGCGGCGACGTCGTCGACGTGACCGGCACCTCCAAGGGCAAGGGCACCGCCGGTGTCATGAAGCGCCACGGCTTCAAGGGCCTGCGCGCCTCGCACGGTGTGCACCGCAAGCACCGCTCGCCCGGCTCCATCGGTGGCTGCGCCACCCCCGGCAGGGTCTTCAAGGGCCTTCGCATGGCGGGTCGCATGGGCAATGACAAGGTCACCGTCCAGAACCTGAAGATTCACGCCGTCGACGCGGAGCGTGGCCTGCTGCTGGTGCGCGGCGCCATCCCCGGCAACACCGGTTCCCTCGTCGTCGTCCGCAGCGCAGCTAAGAAGGGTGACGCAGCATGAGCGATCTGACCGTTGACGTGATCGACGCCAAGGGCGAGAAGGCCGGCAAGGCCGAGCTGCCTGCGGAGCTGTTCGACGCGCAGACCAACATCCCCCTGATCCACCAGGTCGTCGTGGCCCAGCTGGCCGCCGCCCGTCAGGGCACGCACGACACCAAGACCCGCGGCGAGGTCCGCGGCGGTGGCATCAAGCCGTGGCGCCAGAAGGGCACCGGCCGTGCACGTCACGGTTCGCGTCGCTCGCCGATCTGGACCGGCGGTGGCGTCGTCCACGGCCCGACCCCGCGTGACTACTCGCAGCGCACCCCCAAGAAGATGATCGCCGCCGCTCTGCGTGGCGCTCTCTCGGACCGCGCCCGCGACGGCCAGGTGTTCGTGATCTCGGAGATCGTCTCGGGCGAGCAGCCCTCGACGAAGGCCGCGATCCAGAGCCTGACCAAGGTTGCCGGAGACATCAGCAAGGTGCTCGTCGTGCTCGACCGCTTCGAGGACGTCGCCTGGCTGAGCCTGCGCAACGCGGCCACCGTGCACGCCCTCGCCGTCGACCAGCTCAACACCTACGACGTGCTGGTCAACGAGAAGGTCGTGTTCACCTCGGCAGCGCTTGCCGCGTTCGTCGCCGGCCCCGCGACCGGTAAGTCGGTCAAGGCCGTCGCCACCGAGTCTGAGGCCGCCGCCGAGGCTCCCGCCGCCAAGGCCGCTCCGGCCAAGGAGGCTCCGGCCGATGAGGCCGAGACCGCCGAGGGCCAGTACCGCGGCGACAACCCGCCTGCCGGCTACGACATCAAGGGCAACGCCGATTCCGGCAAGTACCACACGCCCGAGTCGCCTTGGTACGGCCGCACCAAGGCTGAGGTCTGGTTCAACAGCACCGAGGCCGCCGAGGCTGCCGGGTTCGTCCCGGCCGTCGCCAACAACAACGAGGAGAAGGACAAGTGACGACTGCGCTGAAGATCCGCGATCATCGCGACGTCATCCTGCGTCCCGTGGTGAGCGAGAAGAGCTACAACCTGCTCGACGACGGCAAGTACACCTTCGTCGTCGCTCCCGACGCCAACAAGACCGAGATCAAGATCGCCATCGAGCAGATCTTCGGGGTCAAGGTCGCGTCCGTGAACACCCTCAACCGTCAGGGCAAGCGTCGTCGTACGCGCTACGGCTACGGCAAGAAGGCCGACACCAAGCGTGCGATCATCACCCTGGCCGAGGGCGAGAGCATCGACATCTTCGGGGGTCCGGTCGGCTGACCGGGAGCCTCTTAGAAGCAAGGAATTTGACTCATGGGTATCCGTAAGTACAAGCCGACTACGCCGGGCCGTCGTGGCTCGAGCGTGTCCGACTTCGTCGAGCTCACGCGCTCCACTCCGGAGAAGTCGCTGCTCGCACCGAAGACCAAGACCGGCGGTCGTAACAACACCGGCCGGATCACCACGCGCCACATCGGCGGCGGCCACAAGCAGGCCTACCGCATCATCGATTTCAAGCGCTACGACAAGGACGGCGTGCCGGCGAAGGTCGCTCACATCGAGTACGACCCCAACCGCACCGCCCGCATCGCGCTGCTGCACTACGCGGACGGCGAGAAGCGCTACATCATCGCCCCCAACGGGCTGACCCAGGGCACCGTCATCTCGGCGGGCGAGGGCTCCGACATCAAGCCGGGCAACAACCTCGAACTGCGTCAGATCCCCGTCGGCACCACGGTCCACGCCGTGGAGCTGCGTCCGGGTGGCGGTGCGAAGCTCGGCCGCTCGGCCGGGTCCGCGATCCAGCTCGTCGCCCGTGAAGGCAAGTACGCCACGCTGCGTCTGCCCTCCGGTGAGATGCGCATGGTCGACGTCCGCTGCCGCGCCACGATCGGCACGGTCGGCAACGCCGAGCAGTCGAACATCAACTGGGGCAAGGCCGGCCGTAACCGCTGGAAGGGCATCCGCCCGACCGTCCGCGGTGTCGTGATGAACCCCGTCGACCACCCGCACGGTGGTGGCGAGGGCCGCACGTCCGGTGGTCGTCACCCCGTGTCGCCGTGGGGCAAGCCCGAGGGCCGTACCCGCGACAAGAACAAGGCGAGCAACCGTCTTATCGTCCGTCGTCGCAAGACCGGCAAGAAGCGCTGATAGGGAGCCTGAGGAACAATGCCACGCAGCCTGAAGAAGGGCCCCTTCGTCGACGACCACCTGTTCAAGAAGGTGGAAGTTCAGAACGAAAAGGGCACCAAGAACGTCATCCGCACCTGGTCGCGCCGCTCGATGATCATCCCCGACATGCTGGGGCACACCATCGCGGTGCACGACGGTCGCAAGCATGTCCCGGTGTTCGTCACCGAGTCCATGATCGGTCACAAGCTGGGCGAGTTCGCTCCGACGCGTACCTTCAAGGGTCACGTGAAGGACGACAAGAAGGCCCGCCGCCGCTGAGGCGCGAGATAAGGAACTGATTCAACTATGAGCAACGAGAACGGCAACAGCCGTCGTCGCGAGGCCCTCCTGGGCGATCGCGACGGCTCGTACGCCATCGCGCGTCACGTCCGCATGAGCCCCACAAAGGTTCGTCGCGTCATCGACCTCGTCCGCGGCATGGACGTCAAGGACGCCCTTGTCGCCCTCAAGTTCGCCCCGCAGGCCGCTTCCGAGCCGGTCTACAAGGTCGTGGCCTCGGCCGTGGCCAACGCGGAGACGGCAGAGGGCATGCGCGCTGATGACCTGTACATTTCCAAGGCGTTCGTCGACGAGGGTGTCACCCTCCGACGGATCCGCCCCCGGGCCAAGGGATCGGCCAGCCGCATCCTGAAGCGCGGCTCGCACATCACCGTGGTCGTCGAACCTCGCGAGACGAAGGGAGCCTGACAATGGGCCAGAAGATCAACCCGAACGGCTTCCGCCTCGGCATCACCACCGACCACACCTCCCGTTGGTACAGCGACAAGCAGTACTCGCAGTACGTCGGTGAGGATGTCAAGATCCGTGAGTACCTGACCAAGACTCTCGAGCGCGCAGGCATCTCGTCCATCGAGATCGAGCGTCGCTCCGAGCGCGTGACCATCTTCCTGCACGCCGCCCGCCCGGGCATCGTCATCGGACGCAACGGCGCCGAGGCGGAGCGCGTCCGCGCCGAGCTCGAGAAGCTCACCGGGAAGCAGGTTCAGCTGAACATCCTCGAGGTCAAGAACCCCGAGATCGACGCTCAGCTGGTCGCCCAGGGCATCGCCGAGCAGCTCGGCGCCCGTGTCGCCTTCCGTCGCGCCATGCGCAAGGCCCAGCAGACCGCCATGCGTGCGGGCGCCAAGGGTATCCGCATCAAGTGCTCCGGTCGTCTCGGCGGCGCGGAGATGTCGCGCTCCGAGGGTTACCGTGACGGCCAGGTGCCGCTGCACACCCTCCGCGCCGACATCGACTACGGCTTCTACGAGGCCCGCACCACCTTCGGCCGCATCGGCGTCAAGGTGTGGATCTACAAGGGAGACGTGGCAGGCACCCGCGCCGAGCGTGCAGCCCAGAAGGCCGCCCGCAACAACGCGCCGTCCGGTCGTCAGCGTCCGGGCCGTCGTCCGGCCCGCGGTGACCGTGGAGATCGTCCCGAGCGCGGCGGTCGCCGTCGCGCCGACGCAGCCCAGGCCGAGGCCCCGGCTGCGCCCGCAACTGAGAACGCAGGAGCATAAGTCATGCTGATTCCTCGTCGAGTTAAGTTCCGTAAGCAGCACCACCCCAAGCGGGACGGCGCTGCCAAGGGCGGCACGAAGCTGGCCTTCGGCGACTACGGCATCCAGTCGCTGGAGTCCTCCTACCTGACCAACCGTCAGATCGAGGCAGCCCGTATCGCCATGACCCGTCACATCAAGCGTGGCGGTAAGGTCTGGATCAACGTGTACCCGGACCGCCCCCTTACCAAGAAGCCGGCCGAGACCCGCATGGGTTCCGGCAAGGGCTCGCCCGAGTGGTGGGTCGCCAACATCAAGCCCGGACGCGTCCTGTTCGAGCTCTCCGGCGTCCCCGAGGACGTTGCCCGCGAGGCAATGCGTCTGGCCATCCACAAGCTGCCCTTCAAGGCACGCTTCATCAAGCGCGAAGCAGGTGACAACTGATGAGTAAGTCTCTCGCCGCACACGACCTTCGTGGTCTGTCGCGTGATCAGCTCAACGCAAAGGTCGTTGAGCTGAAGGAGGAACTGTTCGGTCTTCGCTTCCAGGCGGCCACCGGCCAGCTGGAGTCGAGCAGCCGTCTGCGCAACGTGCGTAAGGACATCGCCCGCATCTACACCGTGCTGCAGGAGCGCAACCTCGGCATCGTGGACGAGCCCGCCGTTGAGGAGAAGTGAACATGAGCGAAGAGATCACCACCACTGAAGAGCGCAACCGTCGCAAGGTCCTCCAGGGCGTTGTCGTGTCCGACAAGATGGACAAGACGATCGTCGTGCTGGTCGAAGACCGCGTGAAGCACCCGCTCTACGGCAAGGTCATGACCAAGTCGGAGCGCCTGAAGGCCCACGACGAGAGCAACGAAGCCGGCATCGGCGACCGCGTTCGCGTGATGGAGACCCGGCCGCTGTCGGCGCAGAAGCGCTGGCGCCTGGTCGAGATCATCGAGCGCGCCAAGTAAGGCACCTTTTCGAGCGGCCCGTCCCTTTCAGGGGCGGGCCGCTTCGTCGTGTCGTGGGCTGACGCTCGTGGACGCGAGTCCGGACCCCCGCAGCACTACGGCTCAGGCAGTCGGGGCGAGCCCGACGGAGCCACGGCGGGCCAGTTCGACGGGGAGGCGGACCTCGGCGGCGCCTCAGCGCCGGAGATCTGCGCGAGCAGCGCGTCGACCGCGGCCTTTGCCTTCGCCGGAATGTCCTGGCGCACCGGCGTGTTCCTCGCGCCGCCCTCCATCGCCACCCTGACGCCGGTCGCGCTCTTCCTCGCCTTCCAGCGCCTGTTCCTGAGCGGAGCCGGGCTCGGCGGGGCTGTGAAGGGCTGAGCTCAGCTGCGCGACTTCTCCTTGTCGACGTTCAGCAGGCCGCCGAGCAGCGAGCCGACGATCGAGATCACGATCGAGCCGAACAGGGCGGGCCAGAAACCGTCGACGTGGAAGCCGAGACCGAACTGGGTCGAGAGCCAGGAGGTAAGCAGCAGCATCAGGGCGTTGATCACGAGCAGGAACAACCCGAGCGTCAGCACGACGAGGCAGGTGCTCACGACCGTGACGACGGGCTTGACGATGGCGTTGACGACTCCGAAGATCAGGGCGACCACGAGCAGCGTGATCACCTTGTCGCTCGTGTCGGCCGCGGTGAGATCGATGCCCGGGATGAGCCAGACGGCGGCGGCGGTGGCGATGGCGGTGACGATAAGCCTGGTGAGGAACTTCATGCGTCCAGCATGCCAGCCGGCCAGTGGCTGCACCACAGGGGACGGCCCTGAGTCAACCCCCATCCGGGGCCCGACCGTTGGCCTCCGGGGGCCCGACGTAGGATTGCGTGGGCTCAGCCGACCCGGACCCGCGAGCCGAAGAGAGGGGGTACCAGGTGCTGCAACTCAGCGAGGTGCGCAAGTCCTACACGACGGGCGACTTCACGCAGATCGCGCTCGATGACGTGTCGATCAGCTTCCGCGACAACGAGTTCGTGGCCATCCTCGGTCCCTCCGGTTCGGGCAAGACCACCCTGCTCAATGTCGTCGGCGGCCTCGACCACTACGACTCGGGAAACCTCGTCATCGACGGCGTGGAGACCTCCCGCTACCGCGACCGTGACTGGGACACCTACCGCAACAACCGGATCGGGTTCGTCTTCCAGAGCTACAACCTGATCCCGCACCAGACTGTGCTCGCCAACGTCGAGCTGGCCCTCACCCTCGCGGGCGTCTCGCCCGCGGAACGCAGGCGACGGGCGGTCGAGGCGCTCGAGCAGGTGGGCCTCGGCGACCACGTCCACAAGCGACCGAACCAGCTGTCAGGCGGGCAGATGCAGCGCGTCGCCATCGCCCGCGCGCTGATCAACGACCCGGAGATCCTGCTCGCGGACGAGCCGACCGGTGCGCTCGACTCGCACACAAGCGTCCAGATCATGGGCTTGCTGACCAGCATCGCCCAGGACCGGCTTGTCATCATGGTCACCCACAATCCGGAGCTGGCCGAGGAGTACGCGACCCGGATCGTGCAGCTTCGCGACGGCGTCGTGTCCTCAGACAGCGACCCGTTCGTCCCCGATGACGCCGCCCAGGAGGAGAGATCGCAGGCACGGCGCACCTCGATGTCCTTCCTGACGGCGATCGCCCTGTCGTTCAACAACCTGATGACGAAGAAGGGTCGCACCCTGATGACGTCGTTCGCGGGCAGCATCGGCATCATCGGGATCGCCGCCATCCTCGCCCTCGCCAACGGCGTCAACGCCTACATCAAGGGGGTCGAGGAGGACACCCTCTCGATGTACCCGCTCGCCATCGAGAGCCAGGGGTTCGACATCGGCTCGATGCTCGCCGCCTCTGCCGGGCTGATGGACGGCGGCTCCGATGAAGGCAGCACGCCCGAGGGTGACGTGCACGAGGTGCAACTGCTCTCCACCATGTTCGACGGCATCGGCACCAATGACCTCCGCTCGCTGAAGACCTACCTCGACGGCGACGGGGGAGGGATCGACTCATCGGTCAACTCGATCCAGTACTCCTATGACGTCACGCCGCAGATCTTCGCCTCCGACGTCAGCGCCGGGGTGCGCCAGGTCAACCCCGACACCACCATGTCCTCGCTCGGCCTCGCACCCTCGGGGGCTGGGGGATCGCTGCTCGGCTCGGCGGGAAGCTCGAGCGTCTTCTCCGAACTCGTCGACGACCTCTCCCTCGTCGACACCCAGTACGACGTCAAGGCGGGCCGCTGGCCGACCGGCCCCGATGAGACCGTCGTCGTGCTCAGCAACAACGCAGGCATCTCCGACCTCGCGCTCTACGCCATGGGCCTTCGCGACTCCGCCGAACTCGACGAGATGGTCAGGCAGGTCGTCAACGAAGAGGAGGTGAGCACCCCTGAAGAGGCGCTCGGCTTCAGCTACGACGAGGTGATGGACGTCACCTTCCGCCTGATCGCCGCGACCGACCGCTACCGCTACGACGAGCAGTACGGCGTCTGGACCGACCGAAGTGGCGACGCCGCGCACATGAGAAGCCTCGTCGAGGCGGGGGAGACGTTGCGGGTGGTCGGGGTCGTCCAGCCCAACGGGGACAACTCGGTGCTGCGGCCCGGCATCTACTACACCTCGGCGCTCACCCGGCAGCTGATGGAGCGGGCGGCGGAGACCGAGATCGTGCGAAGCCAGCTCGAACACCGCGACGTGAACGTCTTCTCGGGCCGCAGCTTTGCCGAGGACGAGGCCAACCCGGAGGAACTCGACCTTGCCTCCCTGATCACCGTCGACGAGGCGGCCATCGAGAAGGCGTTCGTCTTCGACGAGTCGAAGCTCCAGCTCGACCTCGGCGGACTCGACGACCTCTCGATGCCCGAGATCGAGCTCGACCCCTCCGCGATGCCGGAGCTGGACCTTTCCGCTGTCATGGGCGACATCGACCTGACCACCCTCGTGCGCCCACCGGACAACCTCGAGGCCGACGCGGGCCAGGCGGGTGCGGTGGTGGCCGGGCTGCTCCAGGGCTACCTGGACTTCACCACGGCAGCGGGGGCCGACCCTGCGGACACCGCGACCAACTTCCCAGCCTTCCTCGCCTCTCCCAAGGCGGCCCGGCTGCTCACCGCGACCGATCCCACCGCTGAGCCGGGCCTCGTCACGCGGTTCGTCACGGGCTACCTCGCCCACGCCACCGCCAACGGGCTCGAGGTGGCCGACGTCGGGGCAGGCATGCAGGACTTTCTCGCCTCCGACGCGGGGCAGGCGCTCCAGAGCGAGGCCATGGGGCTGATCGACACCTCCAGCCTCGAGGCGCAACTGCAGGGCGCCATCACCGGGTACATGGAGGAGGTGATGGCCACCTACATGGGGGAGGTGAGCAGCCAGATCGGTGACGCACTGCAGACCCAGATCACGGCGGCCCTCGAGGACTCCATGAGCCAGCTCACCGAGCAGATGAGCGAAGCCATGAGCATCGATGAGGATGCCTTCACCGAGGCCTTCTCCCTGAACAAGAACCAGGAGGAGCTGACCCAGCTGCTCATGTCGATGGCCACCACCGAGCTCAACTCGGTGGAGTCGAACCTCCGCAAGCTCGGCTACGCCGACCCGGCCGACCCCTCCACCATCGAGATCTACCCGGTGGACTTCGAGGGAAAGGGGCGCGTCATCGAGATCCTCGACTCGTACAACGAGCGCATGCGCTCCGACGGCGCCGAGGACAAGGTGATCAACTACACCGACCTGGTCGGCGCGCTGATGGGATCGGTCACCGACATCGTCAACATGGTCAGCTACGTCCTCGTCGCGTTCGTCGCGATCTCGCTGATCGTCTCGTCGATCATGATCGGCGTGATCACCTACATCTCCGTGCTCGAGCGCAAGAAGGAGATCGGCATCCTGCGCTCGATCGGCGCGAGCAAGCGCGACATCCGGCGCGTCTTCAACGCCGAGACCCTGATCGTCGGCTTCGTGGCCGGCGCGCTCGGCGTCGGCATCACCTTCCTGCTCACCATCCCGGCCAACGCCATCGTCTACTCGAACTTCGACATCGAGAACGTGGCCCGGCTGCCATGGCAGGCCGCGATCGTGCTCGTGCTTATCTCGATGGCGCTGACCTCGCTCGCGGGCCTGATCCCTGCCTCGGCTGCCTCGCGCAAGGACCCGGTCGAGGCCCTGCGCAGCGAGTGACGCCGACGCCTGTCACCGCGATTTTCCCGCTCAGGTCCCGTGGGATAGACTGTCCAAGTTGTCTTGGGTCTGTGCCCCTTCGGGGGGACCTTTCCCGGGCGACGACCGTGGCCCCCTCTCCCTCGAGCTGGGGGTTGCCTTCTGGCAAAATCCAGGAGGTTCGTTTCTAGTTCCACAAGGCCTTTCATCGGAACCGGTGGAGCAAGGAGAAGTAATGATCCAGCAGGAGTCGCGGCTTAAGGTCGCCGACAACACTGGTGCGAAGGAAATCCTCTGCATCCGTGTTCTCGGTGGATCCAAGCGTCGCTATGCCTACCTCGGTGACACCATTGTCGCCACCGTCAAGGATGCCATCCCTGGCGGCAACGTGAAGAAGGGCGATGTGGTCAAGGCCGTCGTCGTCCGCACCAAGAAGGAGCGTCGCCGCGCCGACGGTTCCTACATCAAGTTCGACGAGAACGCGGCTGTCATCCTGAAGAGCGACGGGGAGCCCCGCGGCACCCGCATCTTCGGCCCCGTCGCCCGTGAGCTCCGCGAGAAGCGCTTCATGCGCATCGTCTCGCTCGCACCGGAGGTGATCTGACATGGCAGGCCTCAACATCAAGAAGGGTGACCGCGTTCTGGTCATCTCGGGCAAGGACAAGGGTGTGACCGGAGAGGTCATCTCCGTCGACCCGGCCAACGAGCGTGTCACCGTCCAGGGCGTGAACCTGGTCAAGAAGCACCGCCGCGAGTCGCAGACCGCCACCGGCCGCAAGGTCGAGGGCGGGATCATCAACGTCGAGGCCCCGATCCACGTGAGCAACGTCTCGCTGGTGGTCAAGGTCGACGGCAAGGAAGTTCCCACCCGTGTCGGCTACAAGCGCGTCGAGGTGACCAAGCGTCGTCCCGACGGTTCCGAGTACAAGGCCGAGCGCTCCGTGCGCATCGCCCGCAAGACCGGTGAGGAGATCTGATGAGCGAGACCTCGACCACCACGATGCCCCGTCTCAAGTCCAAGTACCGCGAGACGATCGTTCCTGCCCTGCAGGAAGAGTTCAGCTACGACAACGTCATGCAGATCCCCGGTCTCACCAAGATCGTGGTCAACATGGGTGTCGGCGAGGCTGCGCGCGACTCGAAGATCATCGAGGGCGCGATCAAGGACCTCACCGCGATCACCGGCCAGAAGCCGTCGGTCACGAAGGCCCGCAAGTCGATCGCACAGTTCAAGCTGCGTGAGGGCCAGCCCATCGGCTGTCACGTCACGCTGCGTGGCGATCGCATGTGGGAGTTCGCCGACCGTCTCCTGACGCTGGCGCTGCCGCGTATCCGCGACTTCCGTGGCCTCAACGGCCGCCAGTTCGACGGCAACGGCAACTACACCTTCGGTCTGTCCGAGCAGGTCGTGTTCCTTGAGATCGATCAGGACAAGATCGACCGCGTGCGCGGCATGGACATCACGTTCGTCACCTCCGCCGACAACGACGAGGAGGGTCGCGCGCTGCTCAAGCACCTCGGCTTCCCCTTCAAGGCTGTCGACGACCCGAAGAAGCAGAAGGCCAAGCGCGGCCCCGCTTACTACGCCAAGAAGAAGAAGTGAGGCGATTAGTCCATGGCTAAGACAGCACTCAAGGTCAAGCAGTCCCGCAAGCCGAAGTTCGGTGTGCGCGCCTACACGCGCTGCCAGAAGTGCGGTCGACCCCACTCGGTCTACCGCAAGTTCGGTCTGTGCCGCATCTGCCTGCGCGACATGGCCCACGCTGGGGAACTCCCCGGTGTGACCAAGTCGTCCTGGTGACCCGACCCCGCATTCCATTCAACTGACACCAGGTCCGGGTTCCGGAAACCGGTGTAAGAAAAGAGGCAACAAGTCATGACGATGACTGATCCGATCGCAGACATGCTCACGCGTCTGCGCAACGCCAACCAGGCGTTCCTGGATTCCACGTCCATGCCGTCATCGAAGATCAAGGTCGGTATCGCCGAGATCCTCAAGGCCAACGGCTACATCGCCGATTACGAGCTCACCGAGGTCGAGGGTCAGGTCGGCAAGGTTCTGAAGCTGACGCTCAAGTACGGCGAGTCGCGCGAGCGCTCGATAGTCGGCATCCGCCGCATCAGCAAGCCGGGCCTTCGCGTCTACGCGAAGTCCAACGAGCTCCCCAAGGTGCTCAACGGCCTCGGCATCGCGATCATCTCGACGTCGCACGGTCTGCTGACTGACCGCGACGCCAAGTCCAAGTCCGTGGGCGGCGAAGTGCTCGCCTACGTCTGGTGATCCGGCGAAGGTAAGGAGAAACACAAAATGTCACGAATTGGCAGGCTCCCCATCGCCATTCCGTCCGGTGTGGACGTCAAGCTCGACGGCCAGAAGGTCGACGTCAAGGGCCCGAAGGGCACCCTGACGCTCACCGTCGCTGAGCCGATCACCATCGCCAAGGGCGAAGACGGCCAGCTGCAGGTTTCGCGCCCGAACGACGAGCGCGAGTCGCGTTCGCTGCACGGCCTGACCCGCACCCTTGTCAACAACATGATGCTCGGCGTCACCGAGGGCTACGAGAAGAAGCTCGAGATCGTCGGCGTCGGTTACCGCGTGATCTCCAAGGGTCCGAAGCAGCTCGAGTTCGCGCTCGGCTTCTCGCACCCGGTGATCGTGGACGCGCCTGAGGGCATCGAGTTCATTGTCGAGACCCCCACCCGTTTCTCGGTCAAGGGCATCGACAAGCAGCTTGTCGGCGAGACCGCGGCCAACATCCGCAAGATTCGCAAGCCCGAGCCGTACAAGGGCAAGGGCGTCCGCTACGCGGGCGAGCACGTCCGCCGCAAGGCTGGAAAGGCTGGTAAGTAATGGCCATCTCGATCAAGCACACCAAGTCGCTTGCTCCGAAGACCGCTTCACGCGCACGTCGTCAGCTGCGTGCACGCAAGAAGATCAACGGCTCGGCCGACCGTCCCCGCCTTGTCGTCACCCGCTCGTCGCGCCACCTGTTCGTTCAGGTGATCGACGACAAGCAGGGCAAGACGCTCGCCTCCGCCTCGACGATGGAGGCCGACCTGCGTTCGGCCGACGGAGACAAGTCGGAGAAGGCCCGCAAGGTCGGTTCCATGATCGCCGAGCGTGCCAAGGCCGCCGGTGTCGAGCAGGTCGTCTTCGACCGTGCAGGTAACAAGTACCACGGGCGGATCGCGGCCCTGGCCGACGCCGCCCGCGAGGCCGGGCTCGGCTTCTAACACGACGAAAGGAATTCACGATGAGTGAAACCCAGCAGCGCCGTTCCGGCGCGGGTGAGCGTCGTGGCCGTGACGATCGTCGTGGCCAGGCTCAGAAGGAAGAAAGCAAGTACCTCGAGCGCGTGGTGAGCATCAACCGCGTCGCCAAGGTCGTCCAGGGTGGTCGTCGCTTCAGCTTCACCGCGCTGGTCGTCGTCGGCGACGGCGAGGGTATGGTCGGCATCGGCTACGGCAAGGCGAAGGAGGTGCCGGCCGCCATCGCCAAGGGCGTTGAAGAGGCCAAGAAGCACTTCTTCCGCGTTCCGCTGATCCAGCGCACCATCCCGCACTCGGTCGAAGGTGAGAAGGCCGGCGGCGTCGTGCTGCTGCGTCCGGCTTCGCCCGGTACCGGTGTCATCGCAGGCGGCTCCGCGCGTGCGGTGCTCGAGTGCGCCGGCGTCCACGACGTCCTGTCGAAGTCGCTCGGTTCCTCGAACGCCATCAACGTGGTGCACGCCACCGTTGACGCGCTCAAGCAGCTCGAGACCCCCGAGGCTGTCGCTCAGCGTCGCGGTCTGCCCGTCGAAGACGTGGCCCCCGCCGCCCTGCTGCGCGCAGCAAAGGAAGAGGTGGCCAAGTAATGGCAGAGCTCAAGATCACCCAGTCAAAGTCTGGGGTGGGCGGCAAGCAGTACCAGCGTGACACGCTGCGTACCCTCGGCCTCAAGCGGATCGGTGACACCGTGACGCGCGAGGACCGTCCCGAGGTCCGTGGCATGATCCGCACGGTTGCCCATCTCGTTACCGTGGAAGAGGTGAAGTGACCATGTCGCTCAAGCTGCACCATCTGCGTCCCGCCCCCGGCGCCAAGACCGAGAAGACTCGTGTCGGCCGTGGTGAGGGTTCGAAGGGTAAGACCGCGGGTCGCGGTACCAAGGGCACCGGCGCGCGCAAGAACGTTCCTCAGAACTTCGAGGGCGGCCAGATGCCGATCCACATGCGCCTGCCGAAGCTCAAGGGCTTCAAGAACCCGTTCCGGGTGGAATACCAGGTCGTCAACGTCGGTCGCATCGCCGAGCTCTTCCCGAAGGGTGGCGACGTCACCGTCGCCGACCTCGTGGAGGCCGGCGCCGTGCGTGACGGTTCGCTCGTCAAGGTGCTCGGCACCGGTGACGTGTCCGTCGCGCTGAAGGTGAGCGCCAACGCGTTCTCCAACTCCGCAAAGGAGAAGCTGGAGGCCGCTGGCGGTTCCGCCAACGCGATCTGATCAGCAAGATCTGAAGGGGTGGGTCCGGTTCTCCGGCCCCACCCTTTCGCATGCCCGCCCGTCCGGCGCTCACTGAGACTGGGAAGGGAGTTTTGGTGGTGGGGGAGTGCTTGGTAGGCTGCGGTGGTTGCCGTGCCTCGCACGTCGCCGTGTCATGTCACTAGTCGAAAGTAGTCTTGGATGCTCTCCGCTCTCGCTAACGCGTTGAAGACACCGGACCTTCGCAAGAAGCTCCTCTTCACGTTGGGCATCGTCGCCGTGTTCCGACTTGGCTCGTCGATCCCGACGCCGAACGTGAACATGGCCAGGATCGACCAGTGTGTCGCGATCGCCAGCACCGGCGACCAGGCAGGCATCTACAACATCGTGAACCTGTTCTCGGGTGGCGCGCTGCTGCAGCTGACCATCTTCGCGCTCGGCATCATGCCCTACATCACGAGCTCGATCATCCTGCAGCTGCTCACCGTCGTGATCCCGCGCCTCGAGGCGCTGAAGAAGGAGGGTGCCTCCGGCACCGCCAAGATCACCGAGTACACGCGCTACCTGACGCTGGTCCTCGCCGTGCTCAACGCCACCGCGTTCGTCACCATGGCTCGCACCGGCCAGCTCCTGCAGGGCTGTGACGGCATCCTCTACTCGCAGGAGCTGTTCCCGCTGATCACCATGATCCTCATCATGACTGCGGGCACCGCGATCATCATGTGGATGGGTGAGCTCATCACCGAGCGCGGCGTCGGCAACGGCATGTCGATCATGATCTTCACCCAGATCGCCGCCAGCTTCCCCGCCGGCCTCTGGTCCATCAAGCAGGGCCATCCCGGCGTCACCGGCTGGGTGCTGTTCTTCGTCGTGATCGGCATCGGCCTGCTCGTGATGCTCGGCATCATCTTTGTCGAGCAGGGTCAGCGTCGCATCCCCGTCCAGTACGCCAAGCGCATGGTCGGCCGTCGCCTCGTCGGTGGTTCCACCACCTACATCCCGCTGAAGGTCAACCAGTCCGGCGTCATCCCGGTCATTTTCGCCTCGTCGATCATGTACCTCCCTGTCCTCTACGCGACCTTCCGGCCCGAGGGCGCCGTGTCGCAGTGGATCACCGCGAACTTCACCGGCACCGGGGTCTACTCCTGGGTCTACAGCCTCGTGCAGTTCGTCCTCATCATCGCCTTCTCCTACTTCTACGTGTCCATCACCTTCAACCCTGAAGAGGTCGCGGACAACATGAAGAAGTACGGCGGCTTCATCCCAGGCATCCGCCCAGGCAAGCCCACCGAGCGGTACCTCTCGTACGTTCTGTCGCGCCTGACCGCCCCGGGCTCCCTGTACCTGGCCGTGATCGCCCTGATCCCGACCATCGCATTCATGGCCGTCGGCGCGCAGCAGAACTTCCCATTCGGCGGCACCTCGATCCTGATCATCGTCGGCGTCGGTCTTGACACGGTCAAGAAGATCGAGAGCCAGCTCCAGCAACGCAACTACGAGGGCTTCCTGAAGTGAAACTTCTGATCATGGGAGCGCCTGGTGCCGGGAAGGGCACGCAGGCGACTGCCTTGGCCGAGCGCTACGGCGTACCGGCGATCTCCACCGGTGAGATCTTCCGGTACAACATCAAGAACCAGACGCCGCTCGGCGTCAAGGTGAAGGCGATCATCGACGCGGGCGAGTACGTCCCCGACGATGTGACCGAGGAGATCGTCGCCTCACGGCTCGCGGAGCCCGACTGCGAGCCGGGCTTCCTGCTCGACGGCTTCCCGCGGACCATGCACCAGGTGCACTTCCTCGACCGCTACCTCTCCGAGCGCGGCGAGAAGCTCGACGCCGTCGTGTCCCTGATGGTGGAGCCGGAGGCGCTGGTGCAGCGACTGCTCGACCGCGCCGAGATCGAGGGCCGCGCCGACGACAACGAGGACACCATCCGTCGCCGGATGGAGGTCTACGCCGGCCAGACGGCGCCGCTGCTGTCCCACTATGAGCGCGGCGGCCTCCTGGTCGAGGTGGAGGGCACCGGAACCGTCGAGGACGTGCGCCAGCGCATGTTCGACCTGGTCGACGCCCACGTCAAGGCCTGAGCCCCCGGCATGAGCCACATCGAGATCAAGTCGAGCGACGAGATCCGCCTGATGCGGGCCGCAGGGCTCGTCGTCGCGAAGGGTCTCGAGGCGATGTGCGGCGCCGCTGCGGTAGGCGTGACCACCCGGGAGCTCGACGCGATCGGCCGCGAGATCCTGGCAGCCAACGGGGCCACCTCGTCGTTCCTCGGCTACGGGGCCGAGTACGGCACGCCGTTCCCGGGCGTCGCCTGCATCTCCGTCAACGACGAACTCGTCCACGGCATCCCTGGCGAGCGGGTGCTCGCCGACGGTGACGTCGTCTCCATCGACTTCGGCGCCATCGTGAAGGGCTGGCACGCAGACGCGGCCCGCACGATCATCGTCGGCACCCCCGACCCGGCAGACGTCGCCCTGATCGAGGCGACCAGGCAGGCCTTCTGGGCGGGCGCGCGCACCACGCACGAGGGCAGCCGGGTCGGCGACGTATCAAAGGCCATCGAGGGCTACGTCAAGTCGCTGCCTGTGCGCTACGGGACGCTGCGCGAGTACACCGGGCACGGCATCGGCACCGAGATGCACATGAGTCCCGACGTGCCGAACTGGTACCGGCCGCGGCCGACGCCCCGGCTCCGGCCAGGCATGGCGATCGCCATCGAGCCGATGCTCACCACCGGCACGCACCAGACCCTCGAACTCGACGACGACTGGACGGTGGTCAGCCGCGACGGCTCCCGTGGATCGCACTGGGAGAACACCGTCGCCGTCACCCCCGGCGGGGCATGGGTGCTCACGGAGCCCGACGGCGGGGCCTCGCTGCTCGGCGCGAACTTCGCTCCGCTGGCTGACTGACGCTGACCTATGATGGGTGGCATGGCGCTGCCCCCGAGTTCCAAGTACCTGCAACGTTCCGCCGACACCGTCGATGATGCCGAACGCGAGTCGTTGACCCAGCGCCTCAACGCGGCCTTCGCAGACGGCAGGATCACCCACGACCAGTACGCCGAGGCGATGGATGTTGTCTACGCGGCGCGCTCCCTGGGTGACCTGGTGCCGGTGATCGAGCAGCTGCCCGCGGCGGCGGACAACACCCCGGCCATCGTGCAGCAGGGCAACCTGCCCGCCGGCGAGGTCACCCAGTCGCGCAACCTCGCCCCCATGGGGTTGGCGGTCGCGGGCGTCGGCGTGGTGCTGATCGCGATCATCGCGATCCTCGTCGCCGTCCTGATCTTCTGATCCTGTGAGCAGGTAAGGTAACCCTGCTGGACGGAGGGTTAGGAGGCTCAGCGATGCAGAACTGGTCGCACCAGGCCGATGATGCACCCCCTCCGGCGGCTCCCGGACCCTCTCTGGACCGGCCACCGCCGCCCAACGCGCCCCCGCCCGTCTCGGGTATCCAGTGGGGCGCTCCGCCGCAGAACCCGCCGGGCAGGCCGCCCGCCTGGGTCCCTCCGCCCCCCTCCTCGCACCAGCGACTCGCCTGGCAGCCTGCACCCCCGGAGCCGGGCCCGACCGTCGCGATGCGCGTCGGCATCCTCGCCACCGCGGTGCTGGTCGTCGCCGCCGTGATCACAGTCGGGCTCGTCGTGGCCGACAGGCGCGGCCGGGAGAGCGTCGAGCCACCGCCGAGCACCCCGACCGTCGCGCCGACGCCCACGCCGTCGATGGAGCGGACCTGGACGCCCTCGCCGCGGCCGACCCCCACACCCTCGCCGACAACCGTGCCGAGCGTCACCGTCGCCGCCGATCCCGGCGCGCGCTCATGGGAGCTGCCACCCATGACGTGGCCCGCGCTGCCTGCCCCCGACCCTGACTCGCCGCTGTACGCCGCCCAGGTCACCCCGCTCGACGCCCTGCCGCCAGTGACGCTCACCGGATGCCCGGAGCCGGCGACGACGCCGACCGAGGAGGAGTGGAAGGCCGCCGTCAGCGCCCAGTGGTCGTGCCTGCACGCAGCCTGGGTCCCCGTCTACGAGCAGCTCGGCTGGTCGGTGACCGAACCGGAGGTGCTGTTCTACCCGGGAAGCGGCTCGAACAGCGAGTGCGGATACCTGTCGGCCCCGGCCTTCTACTGTTCGGCGGGGGAGGGGAAGGTGTACTTCGGGCAGGAGCACTTCGAGATGGCCACGGCCTGGGACCTTTCGATCAACGAGATGGTCAACCACGAGTACGGGCACCACCTCCAGAAGCTCGCAGGGATCACCGCGACGAAGCTGAGCCTCGGAGGCGACAGCGAGAGCGAGCGCCGCGCCGAACTGCAGGCGACGTGCTGGTCGGCGATGCAGACCTGGCACAACCGGTCGTTCGAGTTCGACGAGGCCGACCTGGCATCCTGGAACCAGCGCCTGGAGACCATGCGCGAGGACGGGGTTCACGGTTCGCGGGCCTCGCTGACGAGCTGGGGCACCCGAGGGCTCTACGCGAAGACCGTTGGCGACTGCAACACGTGGGTCGCCACGGCCGAGGACGTTTCATGAGGAGGAACGCGTGACGCAGGGCAACTGGCCCGGACCGCAGGGACACCCCCAGTGGAACCGTCCCGGACAGGGCTGGAACCAGCCGCAGGGGTGGCAGAACCCGCAGGCTCCCGCGCAGTGGGGGCAGCCCTGGCGGGCCCCCGGCCCCCAGCAGGGGTTGCAGCAGCAGGGCTATCAGCAGCAGGGCTATCAGCAGCCACCGGGCTTCCAGCAGGGATTCCAGCCGGGTTACCCTCCACCCCAGTGGAGGCCGCCGAAGAAGCGCTCCGGCTTCGGTGGGGTGTTGTTCGTGATCTTCGCCGTTGTCGTGTGCCTCGTGATCGGAGCGCAGGTCTACCGCGCGGTCACCGAGGCGGAGTCGGTGCGCACCGAGCGACCCTCGGAGCCTGTGGTGACGCCGCCCGAGGAGCCGAGCCCGGAACCGCTCGACCCGGACGAGGTCAGCGGGGAGCCCACCACCGTCCAGCCGGAGGGCCTCCCGGAGCGCCAGTGGGACGCCCTGCTCCCACCCGACTCGACCGACCCCGAATGGATGACGCTGCAGCAGAGCCCTCTGTACGCCATGGAGGTGCCGGTGATCGACGGGTGCCCCGACCTCGAGCTGGCCGCGAACCTGACCGACCTGGAACGGATCGCCACCGCACAGATGGACTGCCTGCAGGCGGCCTACCGCCCGATCCTGGAAGAGCTCGGCTACGACTCGAGCGAGATCCCGATCTACTTCTACGAGGGAAGAAGCGTCGACACCCCCTGCGGTGAGGTGGCGGCCCCCGCGCTGTACTGCTCGGCCCAGGGCGGCGCCATCTACTTCGGTGAGGACGCCCTCAACGGGGCGAGCTGGGTCGACTTCGGCACCAAGGACGTCGCGGGGCACGAGTACGGCCACCACCTGCAGGCGAAGGCAGGCCTGTTCCACGCCGAGTACGCGGTCGGCGCGGACAACGAGACGGCCAGGCGGATCGAGTTGCAGGCCACCTGCTGGGGCTATGCGTCCCTTTCGCACGACACCTCGGTCGACATCGACGAGCGCAAGTTCGAGGAGTTCGAGCCCTTCCTGCGGGCGCTGATCGAGGACGGCATCCACGGCTCGAAGGACTCAAACGCGTACTGGGGCATCCGGGGCCTGTACTCGGGGACCCTCGGCAACTGCAACACCTGGACCGCCGCCTCGGCCGACGTCGACTAGCTGGCGCGGAAGCCCGCGGGAAACAGCGGGTCCTCGATGCCGACCCGGTCCTCGGGGTGCGCCCGCACGTCGTCCATCGACCGCGGAAGGTCGAAGGGCAGCCTTCCGACGGCCTCGACCTCACCGGTGAGCGCATCGACCAGCGCCTCGTCGCTCGTGCCGTAGTCGGCGACGAGCACGTCGGCGACCTCCAGCAGCCCGGTCACGACGGCGGGCCGGTCGAGGAAGACGTCGAGGACGAGCCTGCAGTGACGAGCGATCCTGGCCAGGCGCCAGGCGAGACCCGGGGGGAAGTCGAGCGATCCCTGATGGAACCATGACTCGAGAAACAGGTCGTCGCGGGGTTCGAAGGGTGCCTGCAGACGGATCACCGCCACGTCGGCGTCCTCGGGGCGGTCGACCACCTCGCCGAGCCGTGACGCTGCCGCCCGGTCAAGCCCCTCGACGTAGACCCTGCCAGCGGTGACGGGAAGGCTTCCCTTCAACACGGTGACCGACGCCGACTGCGCGCGAAGACCCTCGGCGTGCGAGGCCCGCTCGCCCAGCACTTCTGCGGCCTTCTCCTCATCCACATAGGGATCGTCGAACAGGCCGAGTTCGAACTTGACCCGGAGCAGGCGCCCGACCGACTCGTCGATCCTCGCCTCGCTGACCCGGCCGTCCGCGACGAGGCCGGCGAGGATCTCGACGCACTCCTCGCCACCCAACTGGTCACACCCCGCCTCGAGCAGCAACTGCATCCGACCGGCCGGGTCGAGATCCTCGACCCCCCAGGCACGGGCGGGCAGCACCTGGTCGCCGACGTGGTTGTCGTTTACCAGTTCCCAGTCGGAGAGCACGACACCACCGAAGCCGAGCTCGCCGCGCAGCAGGTCGGTGATGATCGCCCGGTTGTAGCCGAAGCCCACCTCGTCCGCCTCGATCCCGCGCAGCGTCAGGCCGATCGGCTTGGAGTAGTACGGCATCACGGCGCTGACCCCTGCGGCGATGGCTGCGGGGAAGGGCGAGAGGTGGGCCTCCTGGCTACCGCTGGGGTAGACCGCCTCCGCGCCGTAGGGGAAGTGGGAGTCCTCACCGTCCTTGACCGCGCCGCCACCGGGGAAGTGCT